>NZ_JAODMK010000002.1 GCF_025465545.1 Naasia sp.
CGTTCGCCTGCCCGGCATCCAGCAGGTCCAGCGCTCGCCGCAGCTGTGGGTTCACATGCTTGCCCGAGCACCCCAGGTCCTCGATCAACTCCAGCGTCCAGCCGCGCCGATCGCACTCGGCGGTGATCGCGGCGCGCTGCGCGTCGATGCCCAACCCCGACCGCTCCTGCTCCTCCGTCGACACCCGCACGTAGCCGATTGCATGTCGTTCTGTCATGTCGTCCTCCTCTCGGTCTCGCGGCGGAAACGTCCGTCTACGCCTTCCGCCTGACGAGGAACCCTCGCTCGTTCTCGGCGGCTTCACTACTCGCTCCCAGGAGTTGGCGCCTGCGTGGGTAGAAGCCCTGCAATCAGACACGGGTAGCCGGACGGCCCCTCCTGGCCAGGAGCCCCAGCGCTGGGCCAGCGGCGCTCAAGCTCGAAGACGTCCTCCAGACCGCCGAATCACCTGACCTGGGAATTGACCAGCTGCTGCAGGAGTACGAGATCGAACCTCTCGACGATTATCTGGATCGCACCCGCCGACATCGACGAGAGGCGATCGGAGCGGGCGAGTGACGACCTTCGCGACCGTGGCGCGGGCATCGTGCTCAAACCGAATCGGGGCCTTCGTCACTGATGCCGACGCGCACGACCGTAACGAAAAGCGGCTCCTGTTCCGGGGGAACAGGAGCCGCTTTCGGGTGTGGGGTCAGTCGTGGTTGTGGCTGCGGCTTCCGGCCTTGGCCAGGCCCCGGCTGATCATGTAGCCCACCGTGACGAATGCGACGTACCACCATGCGTCGGCGGCGCCGAAGCCCTGCCCGTCATCGCCCTTGTCCACCAGAGCGGAGGCGATGAGGATGGCGAGCGACACGATGATCCAGGCATAGAACTCGGTGGTCTTGAACGACGGCTTGGTCTCCGTCGCCGGGCGAGGTGCTCGGTACTCGGGCTGCGCCGCGGGTGTGCCGGGAGTGTAGGACATCGAAATTCCTTTCAGGAGTTGGCAGTGGCCGTACGGACGCTGCGGTTCAACGTTAAGGAACGCGCTGAGACGTCAATAGGGCTTGACTGAGTGCTTCCTGTGGGCCAGTGGTTCTTCTGCGCGCCCGAAGCAGGGGGCGTTCCCGGCGGCGGATCAGGAGAGCTCGAGATCCTCGTAGTTGTCGGGCATCGCGTCGTGCTCCGGCATCACGGGCGACGGCGATGAGAGGCGCATGAGACCGCGCTGCATGTATTCGATCGCGCCGGCGTTGTCCGGTTCGGGAAGCTTGTTGTGGCTCGTCTCGGCCATGATGGGCGTGCCTTGGGTGAGCAGGAACGACGCCTCGACCTCATCACCGTCGCCGCTGTAAGCCTGCAGGGTCACCGTGTCCGCTTGGCCGGAGCGGGACAGCGCTGCCGCGTACTCGAGCAGCACCATGGCGGCCTCGTCGCCGATGAGCAGGTCCTTGTCCGCAAAGGTCACGTGCTTCATCCTCCGACGGTAGGCGCGGGAGGGCCCTACCGCCTATGGGATTGACACGCGCCAGCCTGTGGGTCGCAGATTCAGAGGCGCTTGCCCGGCAGGAATAGGGCCCAGCGGGAGGCGCGGAGCGACTACTCCAGCGCCGGTCCCCCGCGCCCGAAGCGGATCGGACCGACCCACATCTGCCTCGCCGTACGATCCGCGTTCCAGGCATGGAAGACGATCGCGTCGCTGCCGTCGGGCGCGACGACGAGAGAGTTGTGTCCCGGCCCGACGAGTCCCGGGCCGCTCGCGAGCAGGGGCGGCGTGCCGACCGGCGCATGTTCCCACGGTCCGAGGGGTGCGTCCGAGACCGCCCATGAGACCCCGTAGCCGGGACCGGTCCAGGCGCCGCCCGAGAAGGTCATCCAGTACCGGTCGTGCCGGCGTACGACCGACGGGCCCTCCAGGGTGTGCCAGTCGTACGTCGCGCCGTACATCACCCGGCGCCGCTCATAGATCTGCCAGTCGTCGTTCGGCGACAGCACTCTCGTGGCGTCGGCCGCGAGCGTCGTCATCGAGGCGAGCGGCGCGACGGCGAGATGGGTTCCCGGCCGCTCCGCCTCCAGCACATCCCGCGCGAAGTAGAGGTACCAGCTGCCGTCCACGTCGCGGAACGGGTGCGGGTCGATGGCGAACAGCTCCCCCGGGGTCAGATTGACGCCGCAGTCGACGAACGGCCCCAGTGCGCTGTCGCAGACGGCAACCCGAAGGTGGTGGCCCGAAATGCCGTGGCCGACGGAGTAGTACATCCAGTAGCGGTCGTCGGCGTGGGCCACCTCGGGTGCCCAGTACTCGTCGCCCGCCTCCTCGGGCAGCCGCTCGAGCACCCGGCCGATGCTGGTCCAGCGGAGGAGGTCCGGCGAGGTGAGTGCCTCGAAGGCCCGCTCCCCCGGGCCCTCGCCGGTCCCGTAGGCCACATAGCCCGAGTCGAGCTTGAGGACGAACGGGTCGGCGAAGTACCCGGGGTAGACGGGTCCCGTCATCGCACTCCCACTGTGCGTCGACTCACTTCATGCCCGTGGTGGCGATGCCGGTCACGAAGCTGCGCTGGATGAGCAGGAAGAACACGATCACGGGAAGCGTCGAGAGGACCGCCCCGGCCATGAGCATCCCGTACTCCGTGACGTGCTGGCCCATGAAGAGCGCAAGCCCGGTCGGGAGCGTGGCGGTCGACGTGTCGTTCGACATGATCAGAGGCCACAGCAGGTCGTTCCAGTTGTACTGGAAGTGGAACAGCCCGAGCGTGAGCAGGGCGGGCCGCGCGAGCGGCATGATCACCTGCCAGTAGATCCGCCACTCGGACGCGCCGTCGACGCGCGCCGCCTCCTCCAGATCCTTCGGCAGGGACAGGAAGAACTGCCGCAGGAAGAAGATCCCGAATGCGTTCGTGATCCTCGGGATGATGAGGCCCGGCAGCGTGTTCGTGAGCCCCATGCCGCTCAACATGTCGTAAAGGGGGATGAGCGTGACCTGGAACGGGAGCATCAGCAGCAGCAGGATGACCACGAGCACCACGCCACTCCCCCGGAACGGCAGACGAGCGAGCGCGTACGCCGCCATGGAGTCGAACAGCAGCGAGATCACCGTGACCGACCCGGCGAAGATGAGCGTGTTCAGGTAGAGCCGCGCGAACGGGATGGCCGTCCAGATCTCGCCGAAGTGCTCCAAGGTGAGCTGCCGCGGCCAGAGCGTCGGCGGGTAGGTCACGATGTCGGACTCCGGCTTGAGAGCGGTGAAGAACATCCAGATCACCGGCAGGAGCATCGCCGCCGAGATGACGACGCCGGCGAGGATCAGCAGCACCTTCACCAGCTTCGGCATCTCCGCGCCAGGGCGATGCCGACTCCGCGAGCGCGCCTCCGTCTGGACATCGTTGCGGTCTGCCGGAGCCGCGGTGCGGGCGAGCGGTTCAGAGATGGCCATCAGTACCTCACCGTTGAGCGCCGAGAGAGGGCGAACTGGATCATCGAGAGAACGAACACGAAGGCGAGCAGCACGAGGGAGATGGCGGAGCCGTAGCCGAACCGCAGCTGCTGGAAGCCCTCGCGGTAGATGAGCATGACGAGCGTCTCGGTCCGGAAGAACGGACCGCCGTGCGTCATCACGTAGATCTGGTCGAACGCCTGCAGCGAGGCCACCGTCGCCATGATCGTGACCAGCAGCGTCTGGTTGGACAGCAGCGGGAGCGTGATGCGACGGAAGCGCTTCCATGCGCCTGCCCCGTCCAGCTTCGCGGCCTCGTACAGCTCTGCGGGGATGGACTGCAGGCCGGCGAGGTAGATGACCATGTAGAAGCCGACGTTCTTCCAGATCCCCACCATCATCACGGCGGGCATCGCGAGGAACGGATCACTCAGCCAGGACCTGCCCGAAGCGATCCCCACGCCGCCCAGCCAATAGGACAGCAGCCCGATGTTGGGGTCGAGGAGGAACGCCCAGGCGATCGCGATCACCCCGAGGGAGAGGATGAACGGCAGGAAGATCGCGGTGCGGAAGAACGCGCGCCCCGGCAGCTTCTGGTTGAGGAAGATCGCGAAGGCGAGCGCGATCAGCACGGTGAGGGGCGTCACGACCACGGCGTAGAGAATCGTGTTCCAGAACGCGTTCCACACCCCGGGGTCCTGGAAGAGCTCGGTGTAGTTGTCGAGTCCCACCCACTGCGCGGCCTGCAGCAGGTTGTAGTCGGTGAACGAGAGCTGCACCGCCTGCGCCATCGGCACCAGGGTGAACACCACGAGCGCGAGGATGCTGGGTGCGAGGAACAGCCAGGCGGTGATCTGCCGCCGTCGTGTTCCGACTCCGCCCCGACGCCGGCGGACTGGGCGGGCGCGAACGGACCCGCTGGCAAGAGTCGTCATAGATGTCGCCTTTCGTCCTCAGCCACGGGAGGAACCCGCCGCGAACTGCGCGACGGGTCCTCCCTGAACGGCGGTTCCTACTTGTTGGCCTTGTCGAGCTCCGCCTGGATGTCCTTCGACGCCTGGGTGAAGACCTCCTTCACCGAGCCCTCCCCGTTCAGCACCCGCTGCAGAGCCGGGTTGAAGATCGAGTCGGTGATCGTCGGGCCGGCGACGATGCCCGGCATCAGCACCCGGGTGTTCGCCACCACGTCCTCGGCTCCGAAGACGGCCGGGTACGGGTTCTCCTTCAACTCGTCAGCGGTGAGGTCCGAGCGGGTGGAAGGGAAGCCGGAACCGGTGGCCCAGGTCGTCTGCCCCTTCTTGGAGTTCCAGTAGGCGATGAACTCGTACGCCGCGTCCCGAGTGGTCGCGTCGGCCGAGGCCGGCACGGTGAAGGAGACGACGTCCGCGAGGATCGTGTCGTCCGCGGGACCGGCGAACGGCTTGGTGATGCCGTAGTTGAGCCCGGCCTCGTCGAACGCGGTGGTCATCCACGGGCCGACGATCTCGATCGCCGTCTTCTGGGTCTGGAACAGCTTGTCCGCATCCGCGCCGCCGAGCCCGATGGGCGACGCCTTCTCGTTCTTGACCAGGTCGGTCCAGTACTGGAGCGCCTCGAGCGACTTCGGGTCGTCGAGCAGGGACTTCTTGCCGTCCTCGGAGACGATGTCTCCGCCGTTCTGCCAGATCAGCGGCTGCCACACGGGGATGCCCTCGTGGTCGGCCAGGGCGATCGCGTACTGCTCCGGCTTGCCGTCACCGTTGTCGTCGACGGTGAGCTTCGGCACCATCGCCTTGAACTCGTCCCAGGTGGTCGGCGGCTTCTCGGGGTCGAGGCCGGCCTTCTTGAACATGTCCTTGTTCCAGTACATGAGCACGGTGGCCTGGTTGAGCGGGACGCCGTAGTTCTGGCCGTCGAACTCGGACGCCGAGACGAGGTTGGGGATGATGTCGGCGGAGCCGTAGTCGGCGTTGTCGTAGAAGCTGTCGACCGGCTGCAGGGCGCCCTTGTCGGCGAACTGCGGGATGCGCCCGACGTGCATGGCGATCAGGTCCGGGCCATCGGAGGAGCTGACTGCCGTGAGGACCTTCTGGTACATCACGTCCGAGGGCTGAGAGTTGTTCTTGACCGTCACGCGGTCCTGCGAGGCGTTGAAGTCGGAGATCACCTGGTCGACGGCCGGCTTGTCGGCGCCGTTGAGGGGATTCCAGAAGTCGAGGGTGACCTTCGCGTTGGGGTCGCCCTTGTTGCTTGATGTCCCTCCGCCGGCGCCCTGGCCCGCGCAGCCCCCGAGGGCGACGGCGATCGAGACCGTGAAGGCGGCGGTGGCGAGGACCCGCGAGCGGGAACGCCAGGAGGATTGGGTACTGCGGAATTTCTGCACAGGATCTCCTTTGAACTGCGTGCGTGGTGCACCTTTGCTGCGTGATCGTTCCCCGGGGCGCGGGGATCGACACCATGAGCCTCCGACGGACGCTGTGGAACGCCAAGGGGTTCCCTTTCGGCCCGTTAAGAGGTAAATGGGCTACCGGGTGGGACGAGACCGGGCATCGACGGGTATCCGCCCGGCCGCGATGCGCGTCCCGACGACCGCCTGGTGGCCGGTCGCCCGGTGTCGGAGAGCGCCGGCACGAAGGAAGCGCGCTGGGATCCCCCTGGTCCGAGGCGGATCGACGGGAGCCCTCGCGCGTCAGGCGCGGGGCGCGAGGGCGGTGAGGGTGCGTTGGCGGGTGCCGAGGTCCGGCCCCTGAGGCACCACGATGACTTCGTTCGCCCCCGTCTCCTCCACGAGGCTCGCGATGCGCCCGGTGACGGTCTCGAGGCTGCCGATCCCCTGCGTTCCGATCCGGTCGTCGAGGTAGGCGAGCTCCGGCCCGGACCAGTCGTGCGCCTCCGCCTGCTCGAGGGTGGGCGTGCGGCCCGGGCGCCCGCTGCGCAGCCGCGCCATGGCGAGCGCGTTGGGCAGCATCAGGCGGCGCGCCTCCGCGTCGCTCTCCGCCACGATCGCGGCGACGGCGACGGCCGCATGCGGCTCCTGCATGACCGCCGATGGAGTGAAGCTGCCGCGATACACCTCGAATGCGATCGGGGTGTTCCGGCCGCCGGCGAAGTGATGGGCGAACGCGAAAGGCAGGCCCATCATCCCGGCCAGTCGGGCGCTGAAGTCACTGGACCCGAGCAGCCAGAGCTGCGGCGCATCACCGAGACCCGGGATGGCGAGGATGCGGCTCCCCTGGCCGCCCGCGAGCGGCGGGATGGTGCCGAAGTAGGCGAGCAGCTCGAGCACCTGGTCCGGGAAGTCCTCGACCGTCTCGCGGGTCGCTCCGCGCCGCACTGCCGCGGTCGTCACCGGGTCGGTGCCGGGGGCCCGACCGAGACCCAGGTCGATCCGGTCGCCGTGCAGGGCGACGAGGGTGCCGAACTGCTCGGCGACGATCAGCGATGAGTGGTTCGGCAGCATCACGCCGCCAGAGCCCACGCGGATGCGCTTCGTGGCGGCGGCGATCGCGCCGATCAGGACCGGTGGGGAGGAGCTCGCGACTCCGGGCATGCCGTGGTGCTCTGCCACCCAGAACCGGCGGTAGCCGAGCTCGTCAGCGGTGCGGGCCAGCGAGAGGGTGTCCGCCAGAGCCTCCGAGTGAGTCATGCCTTCGGCGACGGAGGCGAGGTCGAGGACGGAGAGGGGAACGCTCATCTCTCTGCACAACCCCTCCCGTCCCTGGCGCATTCCGGGCAGGGTGGATAGAGGCTCCTGTCGCCCGCGGCGCCACGGCGCCGAGTCGCACAACGAAGGGAAGATCATCATGACCGACAGCCCCACCAAGTCGAAGGCGAAGACCAGGGCGAAGGCCGAGAACGCGGACTACGTCTGGGGATCCGAGGTCGCGTCCGGGGTCGCGGAGCTGCTCCAGCCGGTCCTCGTTCACCTGACCGCCCTGCATGTGGACGGCAAGCAGGCGCACTGGCACGTTCGCGGACGCGACTTCATCGACGTCCACGAGCTGCTGGACCTCTACGTCGAGCATGTCCGGGAATGGGCGGACGAGGTGGCTGAGCGGGTGGTCGCCCTTGGGCTGCCCGTGGACGGCCGGATCGCGACTGTCGCCTCGGCCACGACGACGCCGGAGTTTCCCGAGGGCTTCCAGAACGTGCCGGACACGATCGCCGCGGTGGTCACCCAGATCGACGCGACCCTCGAGGTTCTGCACACGAGCATCGAGGAGATCGAGGAGATCGACCCCGGCAGCCAGGACGTGCTCATCGAGATCGAGCGCGGGCTCGTGAAGGACCGCTGGTTCCTCCAGGCGCACATCGCCGACGACTAGGCCGGGTCGGAGCTGAAGGGGCCGTCGGATCCGGCGGCCCCGTGCTGGAGGATTCAGAAGGTGCGGTGCGTGAACCTGCCGCCGAGCAGGGTCGCGGCGATCGGCAGCGTTCCGAGCACCACCGGATCGGCGACTGTCAGGGGGTCCAGCTCGGCGATCGCGAGGTCGGCCACCTCTCCGACCTGGATGCCGCGACGGCCGCGCGCCGACGAGGCGAGCGCGTCGGCCACGGGCACCGCTTCCTCCGGGTGCCAGGGTCCCCGCTCGTCGGCCGTGCGGAAGACCGCCGCCGAGATGCCGAGCCACGGGTCGAGCGGCGAGACCGGCGCGTCGGAGCCGAAGGCCAGCGTGGTGCCCGCTTCCAGCAGGGAGCGGTAGCGGAACGCCCGCTCGGTGCGGCCGGCCCAGTGCCGGTCGGCCACATCGCGGTCGTCGGGCGCATGCCGCGGCTGCACACTCGCGACGATGCCCTGGGCGGCGAAGCGGGCGAGATCCTCGTCCTCGAGCAGCTGGGCGTGCTCGATGCGCCCGCCGATGCCCACCCTCTCGAAGGTGTCGAGGGCGACCCTGTTGGCGGCGTCGCCGATCGCGTGCACCGTTGGCGCGATCCCGTTGGCCGAGGAACGGACCAGCATCTGCTCGAGGGCCTCTGGCGGGACCGTGAGGAGGCCGTGCGGGTCCGGCAGTCCCGAGGGGTCGAGGTACGGGGACACGCAGTAGGCGGTGCGGGTGTTGAGCGAGCCATCGATCAGCACCTTCAGGCAGCCGACCGTGACGAGCCCCTGCTGGTCGACCACGTCGCCCGATCGCAGTCCCTCCTCGATGGCGCGCTCGAGGTCGCGGGGATAGATCCCGAACTCCACCCGGAGCAGGTCCTGACCGGCCGCCGCCCGGCGCCGCCAGACGTCGCGGTTCCAGTTCATCTCGAGGTCGACGATGCCGACCACTCCGCGAGACGCCGCGGCCGCCTGAGCCTCCGCCGCCCAGGAGTCCACGACCGCGTCGGGCAGCTCGTCAAGGGCGGCCGTCACGCGGAAGGCGGCCTCCTCGCGGAGCAGCCCGTCGGGTCCGGTCTGGATCCCGAGGGAGCGCGCCGCCACGGAGTTGAGCCAGGCGCAGTGCAGATCGGAGCTGAGCAGCACCACCGGATAGGTGGGGGCCGCCTCGTCGAGCAGCCGCCGGGTCGGCGTGTCGTTCCAGACCGCGTCTCGGAAGCCTACTCCGACCAGAAATCCCGCGGTGGGGAGTCCGTAGTCGTCGATGTGGGCGCGCACAACCGCCGCCGCCTCGGCGGCGGAGCGAGTACGGGAGAGGTCGAGGCGGCGCCGGTGCAGGCTCCACAGGGTGAAGTGCACGTGCTCGTCCCAGAGCCCGGGCAGCACGAACCGCCCGTCGAGGTCGATCCGCTCCCCCGCATCCGATCCGCTGACGGCTCCACCGCTGGCCGCGCTGGCTGCGGGGCTGATTCCGGCGATGCGCCCGGAGGCGAGGCGGATGTCCCAGGTGCCGGGCTGCCCCGGAAGTCGTGCGCCGGTCAGGACGAGGGGCGCCGCCTCAGCCACGTCGCGCGTTCCGCAGTCGCTCGTGGGCGCGGCGCATCTCGGCGGCGAGCGCGGGCTGCGCGTAGGGACCATCCCCCTCGAGCTGGTCGAGAATGGTGTCGACCACGTCGGCCGGCTTGTTCTGGCTCAGCTTGGACTTGGCGACCACCCGGGTCGGCGTGAGGCGGAGTCCGACGGTGCCCGAGCTGATCCTCTGCGCGTACTCCGCGTTCGCGGGCGTCGACTCCATCAGGCGGGGTTCGGGCAGCACCCGCTCGAACACGTTGACCAGGTCGCCGAGCACCTGGTAGTTCTCCTCAGCAGACAGCAGCTCGGGCACCCCGTAGAGATGGGCGACCACGAAGTTCCAGGTGGGCACGGCCGGCTTCGCGTCGTACCAGCCGGGCGAGATATAGCCGTGCGGCCCCTGGATGATCAGCAGCACCTCATGGCGTCCGAGCTCGTGCAGCTCCTCGTCCGGCCTGCCGACATGGCTGAGGATCGACAGGTCGTCCCGGTTCTCATCGAGGACGACCGGGTAGTGCGACGCGACGAGCCCGTTCCCCGTCATGCTCACCAGGGTCGCCCAGGGGTTCTGCCGGATGAGGCGCTTCAGCTCCTCCGGGTCCTGGAGGGTGAAGCTGGGGTTCTGGCGCATCAGTCCTTCTTCGCAGGGAGCCGCGGCCGCTTCTGCCAGCCGGGCGCCCAGTAGAGGTTGCGGCCGCCCATCTCCTCGATGACCACGTTGCCCCTGCCCCGCGGACTGGGCAGTCCCTGCCGCTTGTAGACGTAGTGGCGGTCCTGCTGGGAGGCCATGGCCTTCGCCCACTCCTCCTCGGTGAGCTCGTCCTTGGTCATCATCTGACCGGTTCGCACGCCGATCTCGAGCAGGTTGGCCCAGTCGCGCCACAGCTCCCGCACCTTGCGCTCGGGCACCTCACGCCCGGGCGTGTGCGGGTCGAGGCGGGCGCGGAACAGGAGTTCGGCCCGGTAGACGTTGCCGATGCCGCTCACGACGCTCTGGTCCATGAGGAGCAGACCGATCGGGGTCGGCTTCTTGCGCACCGCAGCCACGAACGCGTCCTCCGCCTCCTTGCCGGTGTGCACGAGAGGGTCCGGCCCCAACTTGGCGAGCACGGCCTTCGCCTGCTGCGGATCGAGGACCTCGCAGGCCGTCGGACCGCGGAGGTCGGCGACGGCCGTGTCGGTGAGCAGCCGCACTCGCACGGCGCCGACCGGCGGGGGCGGGAACCCCTCGAGTCCCTGCGCCCTCTCCTGCTCCTGCTCCGCCATCCGAAGGCGGCGGGGCGCCCCGATGCTGGTGGCGAAGTCGAGCGACTCCGCCTCGGCGTAGTCCTCGAGGCTCGTGCCCCGCTGGTTGGTCTGGCCCATGCGCCCGCCCGCGGAGGCGACCGTGGCGTCCGAGCTGATCTGGCCGGCGAAGTCCCATGACCCGTAGAGCCCCAGGTGCACCCGGAGGATCCGCTCCTCCTCGAACTCGACGAACAACTGCTTGCCGACCGCGGTGGCGGCGAGCATCACCCGGCCGTCCAGCTGCTCGGCCCCCGTGGCGAACCGTCCCTGAGGGCTCGACGCGGCGATCCGCTTGCCGACGAAGTTGGTGCGGAACTGCAGGGCGATCCGGTGGATCGAGTGGCCTTCAGGCATCTCCGCCTCGTGCGACCGCCGGATTGTGCTCCCCCGCCGCGATGGCACCGGTGCGCTCGAACTCGGCGAGTTGCGCGATCCGGCGCTCATGCCGCGGATCGAACGAGAAGGGCTCGGCGAGGAACGCGTCGATCAGGGCGGTCGCCTCCTGAAGGGTGTGCTGGCGGGCCCCAATGGAGATCACGTTGGCGTCGTTGTGCTGACGCGCCAGCTGAGCCGTCGAGAGGTTCCAGGCGAGGGCGGCACGGACGCCGCGCACCTTGTTGGCAGCGATCTGCTCGCCGTTGCCCGATCCGCCGAAGACCACGCCGAGAGCCTCGACACCGTCGCTCTGGTCCAGCACCACCGCTTCGGCGGCCGCGATGATGAACGCCGGATAGTCGTCGAGCGGGTCGTACGAGGACGGCCCGTGGTCGATCACCTCGTGCCCCGCGCCCTCCAGATGCTCCACGAGCTGCCGGCTGAACTCCAGGCCGGCATGGTCCGTGGCGAGATG
>NZ_JAODMK010000004.1 GCF_025465545.1 Naasia sp.
GTCGGCGCCGGATGCTCGTAGACCCAGCGCCAGGTGCGCTGCACCTCCCGGATGTCGAGGTGGTAGGAGCCGAGCGCCACCGTGTCGTCGGGGACCACGCCGGACATCAGGTCGTGCTCGGTCAGCACATGCTCGCCGTGCATGCGCCGCGCCTCGCGCACATAGAGCTGGTGCGGGAAGTGGTCGGTGTCGGCGAACTCGTCCGCCGGCAGCCCCCAGCGGGAGAGCTCGGCGCGGATCGGCTGCGGCACCGCCGAGTCTGTGGACAGGAACCAGAGGAAGTCGGCCGCGTGGTGGAGGTGGTGCCGCCGCAGCTCCTCCCGGCGGGCGGGCTCGGCGAGCGGATACTCCCAGGCCGCTCCGTCCAGCACGCTCAGCGAGAAGGGCCCGAGGGAGTTGCCGTCCGCCTTCCCATTCGGCAGGTTCTGCTCGAGCCCGATCATCCGGCCCGCGGGAGGAACGCCGCCGTTCTGCTCCCAATGCCGGAAGAGTCGCCGGCCGAGCTCCCAGTGCGCCTCGTCGTAGCCATCGCGCCGGCGGAACGGGATGCGGTCCTCGGCCGTGCTGAGGCACATCCGGTACCCGTAGGACATCACCCCACCGTCACCGGACCCGACAGGAGCCATCGGCCCTGGCTTGAGCTGGGGCAGGAGCGGCCCCTCGGCATGCCCGCTCTCATCGCCGGCGAACGGCGAGACCCAGGGCGGGAACACGTGCATCCCGGGCATGACCTCCCGGCGGCCCGCGAAGCGCTCGTCGTGCAGGGTGCGGTCCTCGCGGCCGACCGAGGCGGGAACGCCGGCGAGGGCCAGCAGGTCGCCCTCGTAGCTGGCGTCGATGAAGACGCCCGCGGAGAATGCCCGCCCATCCGACGTGGAGATGCCCGTGATCCGGCCGCCGCGTGTCTCGGCAGCGGCGACGCGAGCGTCGAAGACCACGTCGACGCCGGCTTCCTGCAGCCAGCGGAGGAAGATCTGCTCGGCGATGTGCGGCTCCGGGCCGGCATAGGCGCCGGGCGCCACCCCGTAGTGCTCGGCGATCGCGTTGCGGAAGCGGGTCGCCATGCCGCCGAGCACCCGCGAGTCGCCCACATCGGTGTAGCCGAGGCCGCCCGACGTCATGCCGCCCACGTGCCTCCCCGGCTCGACGAGCACGACCGACGCGCCTGCCTCCGCCGCGGCGACCGCCGCGCATACTCCCGCCGAGGTGGCCGCATAGACGAGGACCTCGGCCTGGCTCATCGGAACGGGTCCCGCTGCGGCAGCTGCGCGTCGAGCGAGCCGGCGCGCACCAGGGTCGGAGCGCCGAAGAGGAAGCCCACGGGAAAGCTGCTCGACATGGCTCTCACCCGGCTGTCGTGTCGGCGAACCGCGGAAGGTGCTCGGCGCCGGTGCTCAGCAGGAGCTCCTCGAGCCCCACCGCGAGCGACCACTGGCCGATCAGCGGATGGGTGAGCAGCGCCTTCCGGAGGGTCGCGCGATCGCCGGTGACGGCCGCTCGCACTGCGAGCCGCTCGTAGGCGGACACGTGCTGGACGAGGCCCAGGAGTTCCGGCGGCATGGGCGCCTGCGGGATCGGGGTGGCCCCGTCGGCGTCGATGCGGCAGAGGACCTCGATCACGTCGTCGTCGGCGAGGCCGGGCAGCGTGCCGTCGTTGCGCACGTTCACGACGTGCTTGTCGCCCGTCCCCTGCACGAGCGAGGCGAGCAGTGCGGTCGCGGCCTCGCTGTACCAGGCGCCGCCGCGGCGATCGAGCTGCGCGGGCTTCTCGTCCACGGTCTCGTCCCGGTAGATCTCGAGGAGCTCCGCCTCGGTCTCCGCCACCACCTGGGCGCGCGGCTTCTCCCGCTTCTGCGCGGCGACCGTCGCGTCGTGCTCGTAGTAGTAGTGCAGGTAATAGGAGGGCAGCATCCCCAGCTCGCGCACGAGCTCGCCCGCGACTCCGCTGCGCCGGCCGAGGCGCTCCCAGTCCCGCTCGATCATCCCCGGCAGGACGTCCTCCCCGTCGACCCTGATGGCGCGCACCCAGGACAGGTGGTTGAGGCCGACCGGGTCGACCTCGACCCGCCAGGGGTCCACCTCGTGCTCGGTGGCGATCCACCGCTGGATGCCGATCGCGAAGTTGCACAGCCCGAGCGCAGGATGCCCGGCGTCACGGAGGGCGCGGGTGTTGATGCCGACCGGGTTGGTGAAGTCGACGAGGTGCGCTCCGGGCGCGGCCCGTCGGGCCGTCTCCTCGGCGATGTCGAGCACAACAGGGACGGTTCGCAGCGCCTTGGCCAGACCGCCGGCTCCGGTGGTCTCCTGACCGAGGCAGTCGCACTGCAGTGGGAAGGTCTCATCGCCGAGCCGTGCAGCCTGCCCTCCCACCCTGAGCTGGATGAGCACGGCGTCCGCACCATCGAGCGCCTCGCTGCGGTTCCCGGTGAGGTGCACGGCGACGTCGGAACCCTGGCGCGCGAGCATCCGGCGGGCCATCCCGCCGACCACCTCGAGTCGGGGGACGTCCGGGTCCATCAGCCACAGCTCCTCGACGGCCAGGCGGTCCCGCTGCCGCCACAGTCCCGAGACGAGCTCCGGCGTGTAGGTCGAGCCGCCGCCGATCACCGCGATCTTCATCCCGTTGCCTTCCCCTCGAGTTGCACGTGCGCCGTGCCCTGTGCGAGCTGCGCCGCTCGCCCCTGCTGCCCCGCCCTCCCCGCACGACCGGTCACGTCCCCTGCTCCAGCAGCTCCATCTCGGCCGCTCCGCCGTCCACGCCGGCCAGCGCGCAGACCTCACGGACGGCACCGATCACCGGATCGGGCTCGAACCTCTCGGGCGCGAAGCCCAGCGCGGCCAGGC
>NZ_JAODMK010000009.1 GCF_025465545.1 Naasia sp.
GCGGCCGCGGCGAGCCACGGGCGGAGCTGATCCACCACGGGTGAGGACCCCTCGCCGACGGCCGTCGGCAGGTCTGCCAGTGACGCGAGTGCAGCGTCGACCCGCTCCAGCGCCTCCGGCTCGCGGCGCAGCGCCGGGGCGAGCAGGGGCGACAGGTGCGGCGCCCGGTCGGCGCTGGGTGGCCACCCGCTCGTGACCGCCAGCAGGGGGAGGAGCGCCGATGCGAGTGAGCCGGCGACCGCCAGGGCCGCACGCCGAGCGGACGCGGTGGGGTCGTAGGCGGCGGGATTCCACGCCCAGTCGGCGACGGTCGCGAGCGCGAGCCGGGAGGCGGACGCCTGCACCATCGGGTTGGCACTGATGCCGTGCAGCCGCGATCCATCGAGGTCGGTGGACCGTCCCAGCAGGGGCCCGAGGAAGAGCCGGGTCGCGTCGAAGTCGTTGACGGGGAAGTTGTCCCAGAGCAGCAGGTCGCGGCCGAAGGCGGCCGCAGCCCCGTCGATGTCCGCCCGGCTCACGGTGCCGACCACGATGTCGCAGCCGGTCCACCAGACGAGGGCATCCTGGGGGAGCGTCTCCGCGAGCCGGGTTCGATAGGGCGAGCGCTCGATGCCCGCGTACTCGGTGGGCGCCATGGCGAGCCGGTCTCCGCCCCGCGGGACGAGGAAGCGGTCGCGGAACTCGGCACAGACGCGGCCGTGCGCCGCACCGGCCGCCCCCTCCTCGGCCCCGAACTCGGCGACGTCCGCCGGATGCTGCAGGGCGGCCGGGATGTCGTCGAAGAGGAGCGCGAAGGAGCGCACGCCCACAGCCCACAGCTGCTCGGCCTTCGCGAACAGCAGCCGCTGCTCGTCCGGGGAGGAGTAGATCATCGACAGCCCCGGCGCGATCGTGTAGGTGAACCGCACGCCGAGGTCCTCGGCGAGGCGGACCAGCTCGGCCAGTCGCGCGAGCTCGGCAGGCGGGTAGGGCTCCCGCCACCGCTCCCGGTGATACGGGTCGTCCTTGGGCGCGTAGGAGTAGCTGTTCAGCTTGTTCCTGGCGCAGAACCTCAGGTGATCGAGCCGCTCCTCGTGGCTCCACGGCGGACCGTAGAAGCCCTCGATCGTGCCCCGCCACGGCAGGGCCGGCTCGTCGCGGATGGACAGCTGGGGAAGTCCCGTCTGGCCGGTCAGGGCGGCGGCGGCCAGAAGCGCATCGAGGGTGGCCTGAGCATGCAGTACGCCCGCCCGATCGGCGGCGGCGACCGTGACCGCCGCTCTGCCTCCCGCTTCCCGGATGCGCAACCCGTGCCCCCCGGGTCCGAGCAGTTCCGGCTCCAGATCCGCGAGGGCCCGCCATGCCGGACTGTCGGCCGAGCTGCCGGTGACCACCGCGGGATCGAGCGGAAGCGGCGGTCCGTCGATGCGCGCGAAACGCGGAACGGGAGAGAGCAGATCGAGGATCACAGGCTCGGGAGCGACGCCGCGGGGAGGGGAGAAGTACCCACCTGGGAACGTTACCAGATACGCTTTTTCGCATGCTTCCGACCAGCGTCGATCCGGTGGATCGCGCCGTTCTCGACCCTCTTCCCATCCCCTCCCGATTCGAGCCGTCGCCCCCGCTGCACCCCGCGGCAGAGGGGGTCACGGTCGTCCGCCATGAGTCCTGGCTCACCGTGTCGGGCCGCTGGTACTCGCTGTCCTTCCCCGCCGACGAGAGCTCCGTCAACCGGTCGCCCTACGGCGTGCTCCTGAGCGAGGACGGCAACAACTGGACCGACCTCAACCTGCTCGCCTCCGTGCACCGCCTCGACGGGGTGGACGAGACCTACGGCCTCAGCGCGCCGGTCGTCACGGATGAGGGCGGAGTCGTGACGGTCGCGGTCGCCCAGCGCTCCACTGTGTGGGAGAGCCGAGAGACCCGCGTGCGCTGCACTCGGGAGACCGTCGAGGTCTCGGTCGTGGTGCGCGGCGACGGCGCCCTGGACGATGTCGTGCTCCTCGGCGGCTCCGCCACCCTTCGCTCGGGGGCCTGCGGCGCGTTCCGATCCGCGATCGGCTTCCGCAGCGTCTTCGTGCCCGTTCCGACCGAGCCGGTCGCCTTCGTCCGACCGGCCCGCGCCTCCGCCGCCCTCGGGGTGGTCGGCGACGCCGAGCCCGGCCGGCTGAACGGCATCTTCTCGCCGCCGCCGCTGGTCTTCGGGTGGGGCCGCCGGGACGCAGCGGGTGCCACCGACCTGCCCGGCGGCGACTGGCTCGGGCTCTCCGTGCGCGCTGCGGTCGAGGACCTCACCTTCACCACCGTCCGCTACGAGCCGCTGGACGCCGGCTACTGGCTCCGCTTCTCCTATGAGGGCCACACGAGGGTCGCGGGCGAGTGGACCTCGCCGGTGCTCGTGCTGCGGCCGTCGCGCGACGCCCTCGGCGTGATCGAGGACCATCGGGCCGACCTCGTCGCCCACGGCTTCGCGTCCGCCGTTGCAGACGCCGCCGCCGCCGCCGACTGGTGGGAGGAGCCGATGTTCTGCGGCTGGGGTGCGCAGTGCGCCCGGTCAGCGCATGAGCTGCACGGCACCGCCAACCCGAGTGAGCCGACCGAGCCCGAGACGGCCCTGGAGGAGAGCTTCGTGGTGCTGATGGCACCCCAGCTGGCGCGCGAGAGCGCCTACGAGGAGTTCCTCGCCACGCTCGAGCAGAGCGGACTCGTTCCCGGCACGATCGTGATCGACGACCGCTGGCAGGCGCAGTACGGCACGGCCACCCCCGACCTCGAGCACTGGCCCGACCTCAAGGGCTGGATCGCCGACCGGCACGCCCGCGGCCAGAAGGTGCTGCTCTGGTGGAAGGCATGGGACCCCTCCGGCCTGCCCGCCGACGAGTGCGTGCTCGACGCCGGCGGCCGGCCACTGTCCGCGGACCCCGCCAACCCCAAGTACCTCGCCCACCTGGAGAGGATCGTGGCCGAGCTCCTCTCGCCCGAGGGCCTCGACGCCGACGGCTTCAAGGTCGACTTCACCCAGCGCGCTCCGAGCGGCCGCTCGCTGCGCCCGGCGCCCGGCGTGTGGGGGATCGCGGCACTGCACACCCTGCTGCGCACCCTCCGCTCTGCCGCGAAGGCCGTGAAGCCGGACGCCCTCGTCGTCACCCACGCAGTGCACCCGTCCTTCGGCGATGTGGGCGACATGGTGCGGCTCAACGACGTCCTGAAGAACGACGCGGCCGGGCATCCCGTGCCGGTCGCCGACCAGGTCACCCTGCGCAACGAGATCGCCCGACGAGCGCTGCCCGGCCACGTGATCGACACCGACCAGTGGCCGATGCCGAACCGCGCGGAGTGGCTGTCCTACGTGGACGTCCAGCACCGGCTGGGCGTTCCGGCCCTCTACTACGCGGAGTCGATCGACCGGTCAGGTGAGCCCATCGGCCCCGAGCACCTCGCGGTCGTCGCCGGCACCTGGCGGGAGTACCGGCGCGCCCTCGAGCAGAGGCGGTCGAGCCGCTCGTGACCGCCTCCTCCGGCGTCGTCGAGCAGATCGCTCGAGGCGTCTACTGCGTGCACGACACCTGCAACGTCTATGTGATCGTGGCGGACGGCCCCGAGCGCACCGGCGTCGCCATCGACTTCGGCTCCGGCATGGTGCTCGACCACCTGGATGAGCTGGGCATCGACCGCCTCTCCGACGTGGTGATGACCCACCACCATCGCGACCAGGGCCAGGGCCTGCCCCGCGCGGTGGCTCTGGGCATCCCCATCCACGTCCCGCCGGTGGAGGTGGACCTGTTCGCGGGCGTCGACGAGATGTGGCGCACCCGTCAGCTCGACAACGACTACAACGTGCGGCAGGACCGCTTCTCGCTCCTCGAGCCGGTCCCGGTCGCGTCCACCGTGCCCGAGTACCGGGTGGGCACCTACGGCGGCGTGCGGCTCTGGGTGATGCCCACGCCGGGCCACACGATCGGGTCGGTCAGCTACATCCTCGAGCGCGACGGCGAGCGGATCGGCTTCACCGGCGACTTCATCTACGCGGCGGGCAAGGTGTGGTCGATGGCGGCCAGCCAGTGGTCCTACACAGCCCACGAGGGTCCGGCCATGACCGTGATGTCCTGCCTGCAGCTGATGGATCAGCAGCTCGACCGCATGCTGCCCTCCCATG
This sequence comes from Naasia sp., assembly GCF_025465545.1. Lineage (GTDB taxonomy): Bacteria > Actinomycetota > Actinomycetes > Actinomycetales > Microbacteriaceae > Naasia. The sequence goes on from NZ_JAODMK010000009.1 coordinate 4,136, forward strand.
GCCGTCCGATGACCGCGCCCGGGTCGGCGCTGCGGCTGCTGGCCGACCGGATGCAGTACTACGTGGACTCCCGGCGCTGGTATCCCTGGGACCTGGAGGACCGGCTGCGCAATCCCTTCCGGCGGCTCACGAAGCATCTGCTCTTCAACTCCTCCTCGCTCTCGTACGGCTACGTGCTGCTGTCGAAGACCCACGAGGCGCTCTTCATCGACTACGGCTACGACATGACCACCGGCATGCCCACCGGCACCGACCGGGCCTCACGGCGCCCGTGGCTCGCCTCGCTGCCCGCGCTGAAGGAGCAGTTCGGCGTCACGAAGATCACCGCGGCCCTGCCGACCCACTACCACGACGATCACATCGCCGGCATGCCACTGCTGCGCGACGTGGAGGGCACCGAGATCTGGGCGCCCGCGAACGTGGCGCCCATCCTCGAGGACCCCTGGAAGTACGACCTGCCCTGCCAGTGGTTCGAGCCGATCGTGGCGGATCGGGTGCTGCCGCTGGGCGAGCCGTTCCGGTGGAACGAGTACACGATCACCGCGCACGAACAGCCGGGGCACACGCTCTACGCCGTCGCCTATGAGGTCGTCGTCGACGGCGTGCCCGTCCTGTTCACGGGCGACCAGCAGGAGGGCCTCGGCATCCGGGACGACCGGCACGAGATCCTCAACTACCAGTACCGCAACCGCTTCCGCATCGAGGACTACCGCAAGAGCGCTGCCCTCTACAAGCGGGTCGGGCCGGGGCTGCTCGCGGGCGGCCACTGGGAGCCGCGCTGGGTGGAGCCCGGCTACCTCGAGTACCTCGGCTATGCGGGCGAGGACCTCATCGAGATGCATCATGCGCTGCTGCCGCTCGACGAGTTCGACCTGGGGGCCGACGGCGTGCTGGCCCGCATCGTGCCGTATCGGTCCCGGGTGGCGGCGGGCGAGGAGCTCACCCTGACGGTGTCGGTGCGCAATCCGCACAGCTCGGTCGCCGACGCCGTGCTCGAGGCGGTCATCCCCGCGGACTGGCGGCCCGTCGTCGAACCGGGCACGGTTCGGCTCCAGCCGGGGGAGGAGCGGGAGGTGGAGATGCGCTTCGCCGCCGGTGCTGGCCCGGTGCGGCGCGCCAGAGTGGCCGTTGATGTCACAATTGGCTCGCTTCGCCTCGGGCAGCACACCGAGGCACTCGTCGACATCGAATAGAGGGACCATGCGCCAGGGCAGCCCCGAGCCGGTGCAGCCCGATCGTCGCGCCACCATCAAGGAGGTCGCGGAAGCGGCAGGCGTCTCCCGGTCGACCGCGTCCCGTGCCCTCACCGGCAACGGCTACGTCGCCGAGAGTGTCCGGCTGCGGGTGCGCCAGGCCGCCAGCGACCTGGGCTACGTGGTCGACGCGATGGCCCGCAGCCTCAAGCAGCAGTCCACCCGCTCCATCGGCGTGCTCGTCTCGGACCTGCGCAACGAGTTCTACGCCAACCTCGCCGCAGGCGCGAGCAGGCACGCGACCCGCCTCGGCTACACGACCATGCTGGTCGACGACCAGGGCCTCGCCGACGACGAGCTCGCCGCGGCGGAGGCGTTCGTCGCGCTCCGGGTGGCCGGCGTGGTCGCCACTCCCGTCTCCGCCGAGGCCACCAGCTTCCTGCTCCGCCAGCGCGTGCCGGTCGTCGAGGTGGACCGTCGCTTCAGCGACGGCGCCTGCGATGCCGTCGTCGTCGACAACCGCGGCGCGGCCCGGGCCGGCACCCGGCACCTGCTCGAGCTCGGCCATCGGCGCATCGCCCTGCTCATCGACGAGGACGATTGGACCACCGGCCGGGAGCGCCGGGAGGGCTACGCCGATGCCCTGGAGAGCGCGGGGGTCTCGCACGACGCCGCCCTCGTTGTGCCGACCGGCTGGGATGTGGACGCGGCCCGCGATGTGGCGCACGACCTGCTCGGCTCGTCGCAGCGGCCCACCGCCATCTTCGCCGCGAACAACCTCCTCGCCGAGGGCGCCTGGCGTGCGGCGCGCGAGCTGGGCCTCTCGATACCGGGCGAGCTCTCGCTCCTCGCCTTCGACGACGTGCCGTGGATGAGCATGGTCACCCCCGGGGTCACCGCCATCGCGCAGGACGCCGCCGCCATGGGCAGGACCGCCGTGCAGACGCTGCTCGAGCGGATCGCCGATCCCGCGGCGGGCACGCGGACCGTGGTGCTCTCCGCCTCGCTCAAGGTGCGGGGGTCGGCGGCGGCACCGGCGCAGTCCGGCATTCCCGTCGGCTGACCCGCCCACCCCTCAGGCTGTTGACCGCTTCTCCGGTTCGGCTCTATCCTTTGTGGGATCGATGCCACAGGAGCCGGTGGGATCGACGGCGAGCTGTTCGGAGGACTGCATGGTCGCAGTGGGGCGTCCGGTCCTCGGGCTCGACATCGGCGGCACCAAACTGGCCGTCGGAGTGGTCTCCGCCGACGGCACGGTATCCGGCTTCCTCGCCGAGCCCACCCGCCGGGAGGAGGGCCACGAGGTGATCGTCCGCCGGCTCTTCGACCTCGGTCGCCGCTCGATCGAGACGGCGCGGGCGGAGGGCGCCCTCGGCGCCCGCGAAGACGTGGCCGCCGTCGGAGTCTCCTGCGGCGGCCCGCTGGACGCCCGCGCCGGCGTGCTGACCGGCCCGCTGCACCTGCCCGGCTGGGACTACGTTCCGATCGTCCAGCTGGGCACCGACGAGTTCGGTCTTCCGGTCGCGCTCGAGAACGACGCCACCGCGGCGGCCTACGGCGAGTACCGCTTCGGCGCGGGGCGCGGCACCTCGACCATGGTCTACCTCACCCTCTCGACCGGCGTGGGCGGGGGGGCCGTCATCAACGGGCAGCTGCACCGCGGCGCCGCAGGCAACGGCGGCGAGTACGGCCAGATCTCCGTGCGGCCCGGCGGCAGACCGGGCTTCGGCAACCGCGCGGGAACCCTGGAGGCCTACGCCTCGGGCACCGCGATCGCCGAGCGGGCGACGGAGGCCGTGGCGGCACTCGGGGGCACTGGCCGCTCGAGCGTGCTGAGCGCCCTCTCGAAGATCCGCGCGGAGGACGTCTCCGCCGCCGCGCGCGACGGGGACGAGCTGGCCCGCGAGGTCTGGGACGAGACGGTCGACCTCCTCGCCAGCGCGGTGACCGACCTCGTCGACATCCTCGAACCCGACCTGGTCGTCCTCGGCGGCGGCGTCACCCGCGCGGGCGACCTCCTCCTGGTGCCGCTTCGAGCCGCGGTGCTCTCCGCCGCGATGCCGCCTGCCGCTGCCGCGGTGCGCATCGAGTTGGCGCAGCTGGGCGACCTGGTCGGCGTCGTCGGCGCTGGCGCGATCGCCTTCGACAAGCTCGCAGAACCCTCCCCGCCGTCGACCCTCACCTCCGCGCCCGCTCGCTGAGCACCGTCCCTTCGCTTTCCCTCCCGCTGTCCCATCCCCGATCCTGGAAGCCGCATGTCTGACACCTCCCCTCAGTCCGACTGGATGAACGAGCAGCTGGGCGACCACGTCGCCACCGCGCAGGCGATGGAGGCCCTCCTGCCCGCGGTGCGCGAGGTGGCGGCGATGCTCTGCTCCGCCTATGAGAGCGGCGGCGTCCTCTACACCTTCGGCAACGGCGGCAGCGCCGCGGACGCGCAGCACTTCACCGGCGAGCTGATCGGCCACTACAAGCGGGATCGTCGGCCGCTGCCCGCGGTGACGCTGAGCACCGACCCCACGGTCATGACGTGCATCGGCAACGACTACTCCTACGACGACGTGTTCGCCCGGCAGGTCACCGCGCTGGCTCGGCCCGGCGACGTGGTGGCCGGGTTCACCACGAGCGGCAAGTCGCCGAACGTCGTGACCGCGCTCCAGGCCGCCCGTGCCCAAGGCGCGACGACCGTGCTGTTCAGCGGCGGCGATGGCGGCCCGGCGGCCGCGTTCGCCGATCACCGGCTGCTCGTGCCCACCACGGTGACCCCGCGCATCCAGGAGATGCACACCTTCATGCTCCACGTGATCAGCGAGACGGTCGACGTGTGGGCGGAGGAGAGCGAGTGAGCGCTCCGGCAGGAGCACGGCCGCACGGCGGCGCCCCGCTTACGAGCGCCGACATCGCCGGCGGGGACAGTGCCGGCCGGGAGGGCCGCGCGCCGGTGGCGAACGCCCCGGCCGGGCCGCAGCCGCGCGACCTCGTGCCGCAGCCCCGTCCGCTGTCGACCCCCGACCGCACCCTCTACATGATCGGCAACGCGCACCTCGATCCGGTGTGGCTGTGGCCGTGGCAGGAGGGCTATCAGGAGGCGCGCGCCACCTTCAGGTCGGTGATCGATCGCATGGAGGAGTACCCCGACTTCGTCTTCACCTGCGACCAGATCGTGCTGCTCAGCTGGGTGGAGGAGCAGGACCCTCAGCTGTTCGCGCGCATCCAGGAGCGGGTCGCCGAGGGGCGCTGGGTGAACGCCGGCGGGTGGTGGGTCGAGCCGGACTGCAATATGCCGATGGGGGAATCATTCGCCCGGCAGGGCCTCTACGGCCAGCGCTACCTGCAGTCCCGGTTCGGACAGACCGCCACGGTGGGCATGAACGTCGACCCGTTCGGCCACAACGCGATGCTCCCGCAGATCCTCCGCGGCCAGGGCATGGACTCCTACATGTTCCTGCGGCCGGGACCGCACGAGAGCGAGCTCGAGGAGACGCTCTTCTGGTGGGAGGCCCCCGACGGCAGCCGCGTGCTCGGCTACCGGATCCCGTTCGAGTACTGCAGCCCCGCCGGATCGGTCGACGGGCAGACGGACAAGTCGCTCGGCGCGCTCGACCGCAGCATCGGCGATGCCATGGTGTTCTACGGCGTCGGCAATCACGGCGGCGGCCCCACCAAGGCCAACATCGAGTCCATCTACCGCTACGACCGCATGGGCTCCTTCGGAAGGATGCAGATGGCCTCGCCCCGACGCTACTTCGACGAGGTCCTCGCCCGAGGCGACGCCTTCCTCTCCGGGCTCGCCGTGCAGCGCGACGATCTGCAGCATCACTCGCCCGGCTGCTACTCCGCGCACTCCGGCATCAAGGCCTGGCAGCGCCGCGCGCAGCATGCGGTACTGACCGCGGAGCGCTGGGCGGCCGTCGCGTCGCTCCAGGCGGGGCTGCAGTACCCCCGCACCGAGCTGGAGCGGGCCTGGAAGCAGATCCTGTTCAACCAGTTCCATGACATCCTGCCCGGCTCCGCCATCGAGACCTCCTACGACGACGCCCGGGACCAGCTGGGCGAGGCGGTCGCGATCGCCAAGCGGATCACGACGCTGGCGCACAACACGATCGCCCGGCAGATCGACATCCCGCTCGACCCCACCACCCAGCCGGTGGTCGTCTTCAACCCGCACCCGTGGCCCGTGCAGACCGACGTGGACCTGCAGTTCGGCGGCAAGCCGACCGGCGCGCACGTGGTCGACGAGACCGGCGCCACCGTGCCGTCCCAGCGCAGCCAGTCGACGGCGACCACCGACGACAA
>NZ_JAODMK010000020.1 GCF_025465545.1 Naasia sp.
GGGGCCAGTAGCGGTCGTGCCACCGTTTCCCGTCCCACCACCGCAGATCGTGGGGGTGCGCTGCCGCGCGGTACCAACCGGCTCGGCGCTTGGTCGTTGTGCCGGTGCTCATGGCGGTGACACTAGCGATAGTGGGGACTCCCAGCCAGAGCCGTGCCAGTGGTTCGGCTCGATCGCGGACCCCGGCTCCTCCGGATCGTCCATGGCCATGGTTCCGGTCTTCGCAGCAGTTGCCCTGGTGACCACCGTTCCGCTCGCCGCGGTGCTCCGGAACCTCGACCGCGCTTGGTAAGGCGGGGCAGGTCGCGTCGCACTGTGGTTTCTCGCGGGACCTTCGGCACTGCATTTGATCGCGACGGGCGCGGACCATGTTGACGAACCCAGCGGACGGAGACTGAGATGCACACCACCGAGACCCGAGCGAAGGTCGGCCCAGCCCGAGCGGAGCGTGCTGCTTCCGCGGATCCCGAGCACGTGCTGTTCGCCACCGATGGCGGCGATGCCGGAACAGGCGCTCTGGAGTGGCTGGCCCGTCGTGCGGAGCAGCGCCGACTCGATATCGACGTGCTCACCGTGGTCGAGCGGGACTGGACGACCATCCAACTGCTCGAGGATGTGTTCCGCGACGCGGCAGAGGAGGTGCTGGATGCCGCCGAGGCCTACCTCGCACGGACCGCCCCCTCCGCCGAAGTCCGCACGGCGATGTTCTTCGGCGACGCACGGGCCGAATTCGCGAACGCCTCAGCGAACGCCGATCTCCTGCTGGTCGGAAGCAACCGGACCGGAGCGCTCTCGGGCATGCTCGGAGCCAGCTTCTCCACCCGGCTCGTCGAGGCGGGGCAGTGCCCGGTGGTCGTCGTGCCGAAGACCTGGCGGCCTGGAACCGGCGCGGTGGTCGTCGGCGTCCTCGGTGACGGGAGCGACGAAGCGGCGCTTCGGTTGGCCGTCGACGAGGCGACACTCCTCCACCGCGAGCTCCGGGTGATCCACGTGCGGGACTTCCCCGCCATGGTCCCGGACGCACTCGTGGAAGGTGCGGCCACCGCCGGTCTCGACGCCCAGGGTTCTCTGCTGTCGGAGGTCGTCGATCGGATCCGCACCGCGAACCCCGAGCTGCTGGTGCGAGGAATCCTCGTCGAGGGACATCCCGCCGGCGCACTCCTCCGGGAGGCCGAGGGGGCCGAGCTCCTTGTCGTGGGCCGCCACGGCTGGAGGGTCATGGAGCGCTTCTTCATCGGCTCGATCAGCCGGGACATCATCGCCCGCCCGCCCTGCCCCGTTGCGGTGGTCCGGCCGGTCCCCGAGGATGCGCGGCAGTAGCGCCCGAGGGCAGCCGGCTGCTCCTCGTCGCGCCTGAGCGGAAGGCGGCCCCCGTCCGCGCTTTCCCCTCCGTTCGATTGTGGAGAGCGCGTGTGCGTGCGAGCACTCCAGCCGAGCATGCGCACGGGTGGCGCCGGAGATCGGAGTGGATGCCCTTGTGTGGGCCCGCCCATGGCGGTGATCTTCGCCGGCGCCACCGCACCGCAGGCCGGCTACGCCGAGTCGATCCAGGCGTATCCGGCGCGCTGGCCCCACGTTCGGCTCCCGGTGGGCGGTTTCCCGGGTGGTGCGCATCGTCCGCTCACCGTCAGGAGCCGGCGACCCGGAACCGGATGGCATCGCCACCGGCCGAGCCGCGCCGAGACCCGCCTCGCGGGACCAACGCCCCTAACGGCGCGAGGAGGTCTCCCGAAGGGTTGGGGCTCTGCTGCACCCGTGTGCAGCACGAGAGCGAGGCGGAACGATGAGCCAGATGGCCGCTCCTGGAGCACCGCGACTCGACGGGGGAGGCCCCGGGGAACCGTCCCCGCGGCCCCGGGAGACGCCGGGAAGCGCGCCGCTTCCCTCCCTGCTCCGCGACCTCGGCACGAGCAAGGACGGGCTGGGGCGGCGGGAGGCGGAGCGACGCCTGTCCATCTACGGTCCGAACACTCTTCCCGCGGCAGCGACCCGGTCGGTCCTGGGGCTGCTGGCGGTCCAGCTCGTGCAGCCGTTCGCGCTGCTGCTCTGGCTCGCCGCCGCCATGGCCGTCCTGACGGAGACGCTCCTCCTCAGTCTCGCCGTCGTCGGAGTGATCCTCGTGAACGCGATCCTCACGGTCGTGCAGGAGCGCGGGGCGGCGAGGGCGGTCAGTGCGCTGGCGGCCTACCTGCCGGCCGTCGCCGAGGTGATCCGGGACGGCACCCTTCAGTCCGTTCCCGCCTCGCAGCTCGTTCCCGGCGACGTGCTGCTGATCACCGAGGGCGATCGGGTGTCCGCGGACGCCCGGCTGGTATCCGGGGCCGTCCAGATGGACCTGTCGCCGCTGACCGGCGAGTCGGTGCCCGCGATGCGCTCCGCGGACGATGCCTCTCCCGTCGAGCGACTGGTCGACGAGCCGGACGTGGTGTTCTCAGGAACCGCATGCGTATCGGGGCAGGCGAGGGCGGTCGTCTTCGCGACCGGCGCGCACAGTGAGATCGGGCGGATCGCCGCCCTTGCCGGGCGGCAGAAGAAGAACGACGAGAGTCCCCTCGAGCGCCAGATCCGGCGCGTCACGTGGCTGATCGCCGCGGTCGCCGTGGGGATCGCCGCCGTCTTCCTGCCACTGGCGATGCTGGCAGGGCTCTCGCTGCCCGAGTCCGGGATCTTCGCGATCGGGCTCCTTGTCGCCAACGTCCCCGAGGGGCTGCTTCCGACGATCACCCTCGCTCTGGCGGTCGGCGTGAAGGTGCTCGGCAGGTCGGGTGCGCTCGTCACCCGGCTGTCCTCGGTGGAGACGCTGGGCTCCACGACGGTGATCTGCACCGACAAGACGGGGACGATCACCGCGAATCAGATGACGGCCACCGAGCTGTGGGCCGACGGCCGGTCGGTGCGGCTCTCTGCGGGAGCTCCGGTGCCCGCGGGCATGGCCGAGGTGATGGCGGACTGCAACCAGCTGGAACTGACGACCGATCCCATGGAGAAGGCCCTGATCGAGGCGGCGCGCCGCGCCGGGGCGGCTCCGCGACCGAGCGCCGCAGTGTTCGCGTTCGATGCGCTGCGGAAGCGGATGAGCGTCGTGGTGGCTGAGGGGCCGGCCTTCAGCTGCGAGATGAAGGGCGCACCGGAGCAGGTCCTGCCCCTCTGCCGCACCGTGCAGGCCGGTGGCGGCGCTCGCCGGCTGACGGAGGCGGACGCCGCCGCCATCGAGGGTGCCGTTGCGGAGCTCGGTGCCCGAGGGCTCCGTGTGCTCGGCCTCGCCCGACGCACCATGACAGCGGTGCCGGCCTCGGTCGAGGAGGCGGAGACGGATCTGACCTTCCTCGGCCTCGTCGCCCTCATCGACCCGCCCCGGCCGCAGGTCGCGGCAGCCGTTGAGGCGAGCCACTCCGCGGGCATTCGCATCCACATGGTCACCGGGGACAACGGGGCGACCGCGCTCGAGATCGCGCGTCAGGTGGGGATCGTCCCGACGCGCCTCGTCTCGGGCGCGGAGTTGGACTCGATGAGTGAGCAGCAGCTCGATGCCGTCCTGTCCGCGCCGGGCGAGGTCGTGTTCGCACGAAGCACTCCCGACGGCAAGCTTCGGATCGCCGAGGCGCTGCGCGACCTGGGCCATGTCGTCGCGATGACCGGAGACGGCGTCAACGATGCGCCGGCGCTGCATGCCGCCGACATCGGGGTCGCGATGGGGCGCTCCGGAACCGATGTGGCGCGAGCGGCAGCGACGATGATCCTGGCGGACGACGACTTCTCGACCATCGTGACCGCGGTCAGGGAGGGCCGCCGCGTCTATGACAACATCCGCAAGTTCGTGCTCTACACGTTCGTGCACCTCGTCCCGGAGGTCGTGCCCTTCGCGGTCTTCGCGCTGACCGGGGGCCTCGTCCCCGTCCCACTGACCGCGTTCCAGATCCTCGCCATCGACCTCGGCACCGAGGTCCTTCCCGCCCTCGCGCTCGGCCGGGAGAGGGCGGAGCCCGACATCATGGCGAGACCCCCACGGCAGCGGAACGAGCAGCTGATCACCGGGCGCCTCCTTGTGCGCGCCTGGCTCGTCATGGGGCTTGTCTCCGCGGTCCTCTCGATGGGGGCGTTCTTCCTGGTGCTGCTGAGCGCAGGCTGGACCCTCGGCGCCCCGACGGGGGAAGGGACCCCGCTTGCCGAGGCATACCGCCAGGCCACGACGACCACCTTCGCGGCCATCGTCGCGTGCCAGATCGGCTCCGCGATCGCGGCTCGCACCGAACGGGCATCGCTGCGCTCCATCGGCTTCTGGACGAACCGGCCGCTGATCGCCAGCGTGCTCGCGGCAGTGCTCTTCACCGCGGCTCTGTGCTACCTCCCTCCGCTGCAGCAGGCGTTCGGGACCGCTGCCCTGCCGGGCTGGGTCCTTCTCCTTCTGCTGTCCTTCCCGCCCATCGTGTGGGGGGCGGATGAGCTGTTCCGCGCCGCGGAGCGTCTCCACCTGCGGCGCACCCACGGCGAGCACCCGCGGGTGCTCGTGGCTCCGCAGTCCTCACCTGTCGTGCTCGGGTCCCGATAGGGCCTGCGCTTCCGGGTGTCGAACGCCGCCGCCCGAGGGACCTAAGCCCCTGTGAGCTCCGTTCCGCGCTGACCAGACTCGGCCTCAGGAACAGCATCCCGCGTCAGAGGAAGACCTACCAGGAAGATGGACATGACCGCTCACACTCTCGCCCCCAGCGCCTCAGCCACCCGCCGACTCGCGAACGCAGACAGGCAGGCGGAGGCGCGGACGGCACTCGTCTCGACTGCGCTCGGGCGCCGCAGCCTCGCCGTCCTCCGCTTCGCCACCGGCTTCATCTTCCTGTGGGCCTTCCTCGACAAGACGTTCGGTCTCGGCTTCTCGACCCCCCTCGAGCGCGCCTGGATCAATGGGGGAGCGCCCGCTCAGGGCTTCCTCACGAGCCCGGCCGTCGTCGGTCCCCTCAAGGGCTTCTTCGCGGCGCTGGCCGTTCCCGCCACCGACGTCCTGTTCATGGCCGGAATGCTCGGGATCGGGCTCGCGGTTCTCCTGGGAGTCGGCTTGCGCGTGAGCGCGGCGGCCGGGACGGCCCTCATGGTCCTCATGTACCTGGCCGAGTGGCCCTTCACGCCGAACGCGGGCTCCACCAACCCGATCGTGGACTACCACCTCATCTACGCCCTGGCCCTGATCGTCCTCGCGGCCCTGTCCGCGGGGGACACCTGGGGCTTGGGGCGTCAGTGGAAGCGGATCCCCCTCCTCGGGCAGCGGCGCTGGCTTCTCTAGCCGGGAAGAGAGGAAGGAGCCGTCGAGGCCCTCGACGGCTCCTTCTTCACGCTGCGCGATCCGTCAGGGCTGCCGTGGATGCTTGGAGCCGTACACCGCCGCCTGGGTGCGGCGCTCCATGCCCAGTTTGTCGAGGAGCCCCGACACGTAGTTCTTCACCGTCTTCTCGGCGAGCTTGAGGCGCTCCCCGATCTGCCGGTTAGTCATCCCCTCGGTGATCAGGTCGAGGATCTGCCGCTCACGCAGGGTCAGCTCGATCTCGCTGCTCGACTCCTGCAGCCGCAGCAGGCGCTCCTCGGCCCGCCTGCGCAGGTCGGGGCGGATGAGCTGCTCTCCGGCGCAGACCCGCCGGATGGCGTCGACGAGGCCGGCGCCCCGGATGTCCTTGAGCAGCCAGCCCTGAGCGCCGGCGAGGAGCGCGGCTTCCTGTGCCTCCTCGTCGTCGAAGGCGGTGAGCATGAGGCAGGGCAGGTCGGGGCGGGTGGACCGGATGGTGCGGCACGCATCGATTCCTGTGCCATCCGGCAGCCGGACGTCCAGAACGACGACGTCCGGGGACGTCGCGTCGACCCGGGCGACCGCGGCGCGGACAGAGCCGGCTTCGCCGACGACTTCGAGGTCCGCCTCACGCTCGATCACGTCCGCGATGCCGCGACGCACCAGCTCGTGGTCATCGACAAGGAACACGCGGATCACCCTCCCACCTCGTCCCGGCGGGGAGTCGGGATCTCCCATTCCAGGACCGCTCCGCCGCTCTCGGCAGTCCGCAGGCTGCTGCGCCCGCCCCAGCGTCGTGCGCGGTCCTCCAAATTGGCCGTGCCGCTCGCCCGCACTCGGCCCTGCACCCCGCGGCCGTCGTCAGCCACCCGAACGCCCACCAGGTCGGCGGCCGCGTGCACGGTCACGGTGACCGCTGTCGCGTCGGCGTGCCGGGCCGCGTTCGACAGGCCCTCCCGCACCACGGCCTCCAGATCCTCGAGAACATCGTCGGAAGCCAGGCCGTCCAGGTCTCCCTCGAAGACGAGCCGGGGTGCCGCGGTGAACATCGCCGCGGATTCACCGACCACGTTGAGGAGCCGATGCCGCGCTGAGCCGCCCCTCGGCTCCGCGGCGCGCAAGGCGAAGACCGACTTGCGGATCTCGGCGATGGCCTCGTCGAGGAGCCCGGACACGAGCTCGATCTTGGGTTGCGCTCCCGACGGCACCCCCTGGACATCGATGCCGTTGAGCGACAGACCGGCGGCGAACAGCCGCTGGATCACGTTGTCGTGCAGGTCCCGGGCGATGCGGCTCCGGTCCTCGAGCAGGGCGACCCGCTCGCGCACCTCGCGTGCTTCGCGCAGCTCCAGCGCCACGCTGGCGTGTGCGGCGAATTCGGTGACCATGTCGAGATCGGACTCGAGAAAGCGGGAAGCGCCGGCCGCGCGGATGAGCGCTAGGGCGCCCCGACGTCCGGCCGAGCGCTCCAATGGAACGAACATCGCCGGTCCGGTGAACACGCTGCTGTCCACTGACGCGGGGTGCTTCACGCCGAGTGAGAGCACAGGGTTGCCCGAAGCGATCACCTGACCGGCGACGCTGTCGGCGAAGGGGAACACCCGGCCCGCGAAGTCGTCGGCGGCCTCTCCCCACGCTCGCTCGGAGACGAGCGCGCCGGCCGGAGTCTGAGTGATCAGGATCACCGCGGACGCGTCCGTCAGGCCGATGATCGAGTCGGCGATGACTCGGAGCGGATCGGTGCCGTCATCGTTGAGCAGTGCCCCGCTCACATCGGCCGAGGCGAACGCCCACCGCTGTCGGCGCTCGGTCTCCCCGAACAGGCGCGCATTGTCGATCGCCACGCCGGCCGCGGCGGCGAGGGCCGTGAGGAGCTCTTCGTCTTCCGAGGAGAACGCCCCGTCCGAGCGGTTGGTCAGGTAGAGATTGCCGTAGACCTCGCCGCGCACCCGGATCGGTACCCCCACGAAGGAGCTCATCGGCGGGTGCAGCTCGGGGAAGCCCACCGATCGCGGGTCCTCCGACAGGTGCTCGAGCCTCACCGGGCTGGCATCCGTGATGACAGCGCCCAGGATGCCGTGTCCCCGCGGCAGGTGCCCGATCGCATCCGCCTGCTCCGGAGACAGCCCCACGTGGATGAACTGCTCGAGAGACCCATCGGGCGCGATCACCCCGAGGGCTCCGTATTGGGCACCCACCAGATCCACGGCGGCTCGGGTGATGCGCGTGAGCATGACCGAGAGGTCCAGGTCCTCCGCGATCGCCCGGGTGGCGGAGAGGAGGTTCCGCAGGCGGCCCTGGGTGGTGAGGACGTCCTTCGCCTTGTCGAGGAGGTCCCCGATCGCCCGTTCGAGCTCCGAGCGGGGCAGGTCGGGAAAGGCGATGGAGGACTCGCTGCTCATCGAACGCCTTCCAGACCCGATCCAAGAGGGGACCTATGGCCCTGATTGCCCCGAACCCTATCGGGCGACCATTGGAGCACGCCACTGCAGAGGAGCTCACCATGACCATCCAGGCGGACCAGCATCGATACGAAGCCACCGCCCTCCCGGACGACCCGCTGGTGGGAGTGGGCGGCCAGATCCTCGTCGGCTTCGACGGGTCACCGGCAAGCGAGTCGGCACTGACCTGGGCGGTCGCGCGCGCGACCACGAGAGGCGTCCGCAGGATCGTCCTCGTCGGCGTGGTCGACGACGACTCGGGCGCCATGGGACAGGACTATGCCGATCTCGCCGCAGAGCAGGCGGCACGCTTGCTCTCGAGGACCGCGGACCGCGTCTCGGAGAAGCATCCTTCTCTGCTGGTCGACACTCGCCTCGCCCGCGGTTCGGTGGCAGTGGGGCTCGCGGGAGCCGGCTCCGACGAGGACCTCGTCGTGGTCGGCTCCGACAAGACCGGATACGCGCGTGGGCGGGTGTACGGGTCTCGGAGTCTCCAGCTGGCCGCAGTGGCTGGCGGGACCATCGCGGTGATTCCCGCCGTGGATCTCCGGCTTCGCGAGGGGGTGGTCGTGGCCCTGCAGGAGCCGGAGCGGGCCGGCGAACTGGCCCGCATGGGCGCACGGGAGGCCGTGCAGCGCCGCTCCTCACTCTCCCTCGTGCACGCCATCCCGCTCGAGAGCGGCCCGGAGCGGCACGCCTGCGCGGATCTCACCCTGGCCGCGGGGCGCGCGGCCGCATCACAGGAGTCTCCTCACCTCGAAGTGACCTCGTTCCTGGCGCACCGGCGTCCGGCAGAGGCGATCCTCAACCTTTCGAGGGACAAGGCGCTCCTGCTGGTCGGGCGCTCGCGTCGTCCCGAGCCGAACGTGCTCGGGGGGACCCTTCACGAGGTCCTGATGAACGCGAACGTCCCCGTCGTGGTCGTCCGTTGAGAGAAGCAGAAGAAGCCATGCACCTGATTCCCGATGCGACAGAGGCGCCCGCCAGCACCCCCGCCGAGGGCCGGTCGGAACCGACTGTCGAACGAGTAGCCTTCGCCACCGATGGGGGACCCGCCGGCAGTGGCGCCTTGGCGTGGATCGCGCGGCGCGCCACGAGGGGTGGGCTGCACATCGGCGTCGACCTGGTGCTCGAGCAGGACTGGGTGTCCGGCGGCCTTCACCTCGGCGACGCCGAGAAGGCGGCCGACGCGGTGGTCGAGGCGGCCGTGACCTACCTTCGCCAGGAGGCGCCTGCCGCCGAGATCCATGGGAACGTGACCTGGGCCGACCCGCGTGAGAGGTTCGAACAGCTCTCCGCAGCCGCGGATCTCCTCGTCGTCGGAACGAACAGGACCGGTCAGCTCGCGGGACCGCTCGGCGGAGGCTTCGCGATGAAGCTCGCCGAAGCCGCACGGTGCCCGGCGATCGTCGTTCCCCGCAGCTGGCGACCGGGCGAAGGCCCCGTGGTCGTGGGGGTCCAGGGCGACGCGAGCGACGAGGGGCCACTCGGCTTCGCGGCTCGCGAAGCCCGTGCCTCCGGCAGGACGCTCCGCGTCGTCCACACCTGGCGGCTCCCCACTCTGCTTGCCAGCGAAGCCCTTCTGGTGCCGCCGGTCTCGGAGATCGCCCGGAGCCACGATCAGCTGCTCCGGAGCATCGTGGACCCGCTGCGGGCAGCGAACGCGGACCTGCGAATCGAGAGTCTCAGTCTCGAGGGGCCCGCGGCAGCGCTTCTGGCCGAGCAGGGTGCGGGGGCGGAGCTGCTCGTCGTCGGATCCCACCGGCTCGGCTTCCTCGACCGCTACTTCGTCGGGTCGACCAGCCGAACGGTCCTCTCGCGGCCGCCATGCCCGGTCGCGATCGTCGGCATGCCGGTCGAGTCCCATGAGTGACGCCGCCTTCCCGTCCGCTGCCGGGGCTCCTGTGACGTCGCAGCTGTCCGAGACGGAGTGCTGGTCGATGCTCGGGCGAGCGGCAGTCGGACGCCTCGCCGTCAGCGTGGCGGGGGTGCCGGACATCTTCCCGGTGAGCTTTCTCGTCGACCGGGGAACGCTCCTGTTCCGGACGTCACCGGGCACGAAGCTGCTCGAGCTGACCATCAACAAGTACGTCGCCGTCGAGATCGACGGGATCGATGGCGACGAGGCGTGGAGCGTCGTCCTGCGCGGCATCGCCTCCCGGCTGGAGCGGAAGGCTGAGCTGGCTCACGCAGACTCCTTGGCCCTCTCGTCCTGGCAGCCCATGTCGGACTTCGTCTACGTCTGCGTGGCGCCGATGACCGTGACCGGGCGCCGACTGCGGCGCGAGCCGCGGCCTGCTCTCCCGCGTGACGGCGGCCGGCTCCCGGTCTGACGCTCGCTGATGGACGAGAGCCGGCCTCGGGGGAGTCCTCCCGCGGCCGGCTCGTGTGCGACAGCTTCTGAGCCGCTACTCGTTGTCTCCGCCGGTCGTCGCTCCCATGGACACCGCGCCCACGCCGGCGTTCGCCTCCGGCACGTCGCCCCGAACCGCAGCCGTCCACGTCCACTCGGTGACAGCGGGGATGTCCTCGCCGTTCTCGCGGGTGTACTGGCGTGCCAGCAGGCGGGCATCCTGCATGCGCTGGCGAAGCGGCCCGCTCGTTCCGGCCAGCCCGGGCACGTGGTCGAGGACATCCATCACCAGGTGGTAGCGGTCCATGTCGTTGAGCATCACCATGTCGAACGGCGTCGTCGTGGTGCCCTCCTCCTTGTAGCCGCGCACGTGGATCAGGGCGTTGTCGGGGCGGCGGTAGGTGAGGCGGTGGATCAGCCACGGGTACCCGTGGTAGGCGAAGACCACCGGCGTGCCGGCGGGGAACAGCGACTCCCAGGCCGATTCGCCGAGTCCGTGCGGGTGCTCGCCCTCCGACTGGAGGCGCATGAGGTCGACCACGTTGACCACCCGGATCTTCAGGTCGGGCACCTCGGCGCGGAGGATCGAGACTGCGGCGAGGGTCTCCAGGGTGGGCACGTCGCCGGCGCAGGCCAGGACGACGTCCGGCCGCCGGCCCGCGACCTCGGTCCCTGCCCATTCGAAGATCCCGATGCCGCGCGTCATGTGCAGGATCGCCTCGTCCATGGTCAGCCAGCTGAACGTCGGCTGCTTTCCGGCCACCACCACGTTCACGTAGTCGACCGAGCGCAGGCAGTGGTCGTAGGTCGACAGCAGGGTATTCGCGTCGAACGGCAGGTAGACCCGCACGACATCGGCCTTCTTGTTGACGACGTGATCGATGAACCCGGGGTCCTGATGGGACAGGCCGTTGTGGTCCTGCCGCCAGACATGGGAGGACAGCAGATAGTTGAGCGAGGCGACGGGACGCCGCCAGGGGATCCCCTTCGAGACCTTGAGCCACTTGGCGTGCTGGTTCAGCATCGAGTCCACGATGTGGATGAAGGCCTCGTAGCTGTTGAAGAGCCCGTGCCGGCCGGTGAGCAGGTAACCCTCGAGCCAGCCCTGGCACTGATGCTCGCTCAGCATCTCCATGACCCTGCCCGCGCGGGCGAGGTGCTCGTCGGAGGCGAGGATCTCGGCGTTCCACTGCTTGTCGGTCACCTCGAGCACGGCGCCGAGCCGGTTCGATGCCGTCTCGTCGGGGCCGAAGATGCGGAAGTTGTGCGGATTGCGCCGGATCACGTCGGCGAGCCACTCGCCCAGCACTCGGGTCGGCTCGTGGACTGCTCCGCCAGGGGTCGGAACCTCCACGGCATAGTCGCGGAAGTCGGGGAGGTCGAGGTCCTGCTTGACCAGTCCGCCGTTGGCGATGGGATTGGCGCTCATGCGGCGCTCGCCCACCGGCGCGAGCGCGGTCGCGAGGACCACGGCGGCGCCGCGGTCGTCGAACAGCTCCTCCGGCCGGTAGGAGTGCAGCCAGTCCTCGAGGATCCTCAGGTGCTCGTCGGTGTCACGCGCGTTCGCGAGGGGCACCTGGTGCGCGCGCCAGTTGTTCTCCGCCGGGTGGCCGTCGATCTCCTTCGGGCACGTCCACCCCTTCGGCGTCCGGAGGATGATCATCGGCCAGGCCGGCCGACCCTCCAGAGTGCCGGCCGCCGCCGAGGCCTTGATCTCTGCGATCTGGTCGAGCACCCGGTCCATGGTCTCCGCCATGCGACGGTGCACCGCGGCCGGATCCTCGCCGTCGAAGCCGCCGGCGACGATGTACGGGGTGTGGCCGTAGCCGCGCATCAGGCTGAGGAGCTCGCTCTCCGGGATGCGTGCCAGAACGGTCGGGTTCGCGATCTTGTATCCGTTGAGATGCAGGATCGGCAGCACGACGCCGTCGTGCAGAGGGTCCAGGAACTTGTTGGAGTGCCAGCTGGTG
This sequence comes from Naasia sp., assembly GCF_025465545.1. Classification (GTDB taxonomy): domain Bacteria; phylum Actinomycetota; class Actinomycetes; order Actinomycetales; family Microbacteriaceae; genus Naasia. The sequence goes on from NZ_JAODMK010000020.1 coordinate 12,037, forward strand.
GCAAGCGGACCGGTCTCCGCCTCTCCGTCCCCGACCACGGCCGCGACGAGGAGGTCCGGGTTGTCGAAGGCGGCACCGTAGGCATGGGACAGCGAGTACCCCAGTTCGCCGCCTTCGTGGATCGATCCCGGAGTCTCTGGCGAGACGTGGCTCGGGATCCCTCCCGGAAAGGAGAACTGGCGGAAGAGGCTGCGCACCCCGTCCTCGTTCTTCCCGATGTGCGGATAGACCTCGCTGTAGGTGCCGTCGAGGTAGGCGTTGGCGACCATGCCCGGTCCGCCGTGCCCGGGCCCGATCACGTAGATGGTGTTCAGATTCCGCTGGCGGATGACGCGGTTGAGGTGGGCGTAGAGGAAGTTCAGGCCAGGTGTGGTGCCCCAATGCCCGAGCAGTCGCGGCTTGACGTCCTCGCGCACCAGGGGCCGCCTGAGCAGCGGGTTGTCCATCAGATAGATCTGGCCGACGGAGAGGTAGTTGGCCGTGCGCCACCACGCGTCCAGTTGAGCGAGCTCGCTGCTGCTGAGCCGCCGGGATGCGTCCGCGGCGGGGCCGGGTTCGGGAACGGAGGTTCGGGGGAGCGACGACGGCGCGATGGTCATCCCGTCAGCCTCGCCTCGCTTCTCCGGCCGCGCGAGTGCCGAAGGTCCCATCAACGCGCGCTCCCTCCGATCTGGCAGAGGCCGGGATGTCGAACGGAGCGCGCTACTCCTCTTCCTCGAACCTCTGCAGCGCCTGGGCGTAGTCCGCGCGGCTGGCGCGGGTCTTCCACGACACCGTCAGCGACTTCTCGTCGTCCTGCTCCACGAAGTGGCCGCGATAGGGCAGCACCCGCAGGACCCGGAGACCGCGCTCCGCGGCCGCAGCGAGCTCGTCGGTGACCAGCGCCTCGAACGCGTCGCCGTCCGCCCGGGGCAGCGAAAGCATCCATGTGCGGCAGGCCTCCCGGTCCAGGCCGTTCCAGCCGCCCACATCCGCCCAGCTGCGGGCGGTTCCGCCGCCCAAGCCGCGCGCCGACGCCCAGGTCACGTCCCAGAGGGCGGTCCAGGCCTCCTTGGACAGGGTCCCCGGCATGGCTGACTCTCCGCGGTCGGGTACCGGATCGAGCTCCGGCACCGTCGTCCGGGTGCGCAATCGCCAGGCGTGCCGCAGATAGAGCAGCTCCAGCAGAGCGGGCTCCTCGTCGAGAACCGTCACGCTCGTCGCGGGCGTCGTGCTGTCCATGACCGGAACCCCCATGCGGATCCATCTCCACGAAGAGGCGCTCGGGCGCCGCCTCACTGAGGGAATTTCAGGCGGCGCGATGGAGGTTCCATCTCGGTTCGGGAATGTCGTGTCGCCCGGTCAGGAGCAGCCGATCAGCGCGGGCGGAACACGATCGACGTCGTCCTGTTGTCGAGCGTCCCCATGGTGGAGCAGGTGGGAGAGCAGAGCCGCGACGCGCCGCCGTAGCTGCTGTCGACGTAGTGCTGGGACGCACAGCCCGCGTAGGCGGTGGCGGAGCTGATCCGGTCGTTCCAGCCGTAGTTGCCGGTACTGCGCCGCGGGCACCACGCCGATGTCGTCCTCGGGATGTCCGCGCCGTCCGCTGACGAAAGTCGTTCAGGCGTCGTGCGGGGGAACCTCGACGATCTCGTCGAAGCCTTCATCGATCAGGAGGACGGAGCTGAGCAGGCTGCGCCGGTGTGCGTGCCGGCCGAGCACGGCGTCGGGCACGCGCAGCTCAGGGAGGCGCCGGGCATTGCGCGCGGTAAGGACGGCGAGGGGAAGGTCGGGGAGCAGCATCGCCACCGCAGGCAGGCCGGCGGCGTGGGCGCGGCGCACGTGAGCGACCCGCTCGCGCCGGCGCAGGTGTGTCGCGTCGGCGAGGTAGCCCCGGCCGCTCGCGACCAGCTCGTTCGCGCGCTCCTCGCATCGTCGGATCGCCGCGAACGAGTAGTCCTGCAAGGCCCGCGGCTCAAGGCCTGCGGCGATGTCGCGCGCACGCAGTTCGGCCCGCTCGTCGTCCGGGCTCAGGACCGCGAGAGCCGATCCGTTCTCTCCGGCGAGTCGTCGCCGCAGCGTGGACTTGCCGGACGCGGGTGCTCCGATCAGGACGATCACGGCCTCCGCAACCGGAGCCGTCACGCCACTTGATGCAGTGCCGCGACCTCATCGTTCGTGAGCTGCTGCGATGCCGGGTGCTCCACCAGTGCGATCACCCGGTTGGCCATGAACCGCGCGGTGCGGACTGGAGTGCCGCCCCGCGTCACCTCCGTGACCTCGACCAGCCCGCGACCGTGGGTCACGTCAAGGCGGCGGCCCGCTCTCGTCGCCGCGATCTCGTACATCCGTGTGGTGCCGCCTGCATCGACGACGACCTCGACCCGGTCACCCTTCATGTGTCCTCCTCCTACCTCGGATACAACCGCGCTAACAACGGTGTTATTCCTGATCAGCCTGAGAATACGGGTGCGCGGGCATCGACTGCTGGCGGGCGAAGCGAGGCACCTCGCGCTCGGCGACGCGAACCCTCTCCTCGAACATCGCCAGCGGCCGCACCCAGAGTCCGCGCTCGCCGTAGCGGGCCCGATAGACGACGAGCTGCTCCTCCGTCTCGGAGTGGCGGGCGACGCCGAGCACCTCGTAGAGGTTCCCCTTGTAGTGGCGGTAGGTGCCGGGGACGATGCTTCCTTCAGTCATGGTCGCCCAGTCTGCCTGCTGTCGCGCATGGCAGGCGGACTGCACGGAGCCCCGGGCGACACGACGGCCGGCCGGGGCTCCAGGCAGAGAAGGACAGAAGCATCAGGTATGCGTCGCCGGTGCTCCCTCTTTGCCACCCGAGTCCAAGGTAGGACTGCTGCCCCGGCGGCGGCAGGGGTATCGCGCAAGCCCGGACCGGCGTAGCATCGGCAGGGTTTTCGAGATTCCCTCAGGGGTGCCCGCGCGGTCTCTCCAGATCGAGCACGAGCGACGGCAGGAACAGCGCGAAACGGCGATGGCCCTGGGCGCTCGTGCGCTGAAACGGCAGGGAGAGCACTTCGCTCGGATACTGCAGCTCCACTTGGAGGCGCCGCCCGAGTGTGCGGCGGCTCGGATCCGGTGCCTGCTGCACGGTGAGCCAGGTGAGGTCGTTGCGCCGATAGCAGGTGACCGACGGGCGCTTTCCCGGCCGCACCTTGCCGCGCACCACGAGCGTGTCGGTGAAGACGACGATGTCGACCGAGAGGTCCTCGAGCGCGTCGGGGTCCTCCACCCGGACGCTCGCGAAGGAGACGCTGCGCTCGGCGACGAGCGCTCCGAGCTGCGCGATCATCTCGGCGGTCGGGCTGATCTCGCCGTAGGTGAGCTTCAGCTTCGCCCAATCGGCGGAGACCGCGGAGAGGGCATCGTCGATGCGGTCGAAGAGCTCCGCGTCCGTCACTGCTCGTCCCATGGACAGACGGCAGCGAGTTTCATTCGGGCAACGCTAGGTGGGGAGCTGGGGGGCTCTCAGGGGCTTGACTGTCGTCTGGATCCCGCGGACGGGCTGCTCGGCGTTTCCCAGCTTCGCGGGTTCGCCGCGGCGTGACGAGCACGGCTGGAGCCCGGGGTCGGGCAGTGCCATCATCGCCGCATGGCTACTACTCTCACGCGTCCGCGGTCCGGCCGGCTCATCGCCGGAGTGTGTGCCGGCATCGCCCATCGGTTCGGCCTCTCGCCGTTCCTGGTCCGGGGGCTGTTCCTGCTGTCCATGCTGCTGCCGGGACCGCAGATCCTCGTCTATCTGGCGCTGTGGATCATCGTTCCCGCGTCCGACAGGTGAGCCTGGGGCGCAGTGCTGAAGCAGACTGACACCCGCACGGCAACCCCGCTCGGGGCGCTCTTCCCTCGTGCGAGCATGAGCACTCGGCGTCGCCGCTGCCCTTCCCTGTGGGTCGTCGGCCGGCAGGCGGCGAATGTGTCGGACCCGAGGAGTTCGCGTGCGCGTCTTCGCCTGCCCCCGCTGCGCCGCCTGGGTGGAATTCGAGGATCTCGTGTGCCTCCTCTGCGGGACCGCGCTGGCGTACACCCCCTCGCTCGACGAGATGCTCGCCTCGGACGGTCAGGTCCTCTGCCGGCTGCGGGACAGGATCTCCTGCAACTGGATCGCCTGGCCCGGGGGATCCGAGCACGAGTGCCTCTCCTGCAGGCTCAGCACGGAGCGGCCGGACGGCGACGATCCGGTCGCGATCAGTCAGCTGGCTGTGGCCGAGTACGCGAAGCGCCGTCTGGTGCGGCAGCTCGTGCACCTCGGTCTGCCGGTGGAGCGCCGGGAGGGAGACGACGGGCTCGCGTTCGTGCTGAAGTCACCGGCCGGCGGGGAACAGGTGCGGACGGGCCACGCGAACGGTGTGATCACCATCAACCTCATGGAGGCGAACGACGCCCGGCGCGAGGAGCTGCGGATCCGACTGGGGGAGCGGTACCGCACCATGCTGGGACACGCGCGCCACGAGATCGGGCACTACTACTGGCAGGTCCTCGTCGACGGCACCCACCGTTCCCCGGGGTTCCGCGACCTCTTCGGCGACGAGCGGCAGGATTACGGCTCCGCCCTCGCGTCGCACTACGGCGGCGAGGGCTCCACGGACTGGGCGGCGGAACACATCTCCCAGTACGCCACCATGCATCCTTGGGAGGACTTCGCGGAGACGTTCGCCCACTACCTGCACATCGCCGACGCCCTGGAGACCACGGCGGCCGTCGGAGTCTCCGTGAACGGGCCGACCGGGGTTGCCCAGCCTCTGGCCGGGAGCATCCGCTCGGCGGGCCTCGCCGACATCGCGGCGAAGTCGATGCTGCAGGTGCTCGCCGAGTGGCACGGCTTCTCGCTGGCCATGAATGCGGTGAACCGATCGATGGGGGAGCCCGACCTCTACCCCTTCGTGATCACTCCGGCGATCGCGCACAAGCTGGCGTTCGTGCACGACCTCGTCCGACAGCCGGGCTAGTGGGCACCGGCCGGAACCCCGCTCAGTCCTGCGGCTTCTCCGGAGCGTAGATCCAGGCGTCGAAGAAGGCGTCGAGCTGCTGGCCCGACACCTTCTCTGCGAGCCGCTCGAAGCCGGCCGTCGTCACGGTCGAGTAGGCGTACTGCGACGCCCAGGTGCGGAGGAGCGTGGAGAAGTCTTTCGCGCCGATCTCTGAGCGCAGCTGCACGAGCGTGAGAGCGCCTCGGTAGTACACCCCCGCGTCGTAGAGTCCCTCGGCCCCGGGGTCGCCCGGGGCGACGCTCCAGAACTCGTCATCGGCAGGGATGCTCCGGATGTCCTCGGCCTGCTCGGCCACGGACCTCCCGCCGTCATGCTCTCCCCACAGCCACTCCGCGTAGGTCGCGAAGCCCTCGTTGAGCCAGATGTCCTTCCACAGCTTCGGCGTCACGCTGTCGCCGAACCACTGGTGAGACAGCTCGTGGGCGACCGTGGCGTCATCGACGAAGCCGGCGTGGAGCGGACGCGACTGGGTCTCGAGCGCATACCCCAGGTCGTCGTCGTCCACGATCGCGCCGCTCGAGCTGAACGGGTACCGCCCGAACCGGTGGGAGAAGAACGAGATCATCGCCGCCTGCTTGGCCAGCGAGTGTTCCGCCGCGGCCCGCGCATCCCCGGAGAGGTCGCGATCCACGGCGTTGAGGATGCGCAGCCCAGACGCGGACCTCGAGCTGGTGATGTCGTAGTCACCGAATGTCGACCGTCGCCAGGTAGCTCGACATCGGCTTGGGCTCCGCCCAGCGGAAGGTGGTCCAGCCGCGAGTGGTGGTGGGCCTGCCGAGTGCCGAAGGGCACGACGGCGGTCGCCAACGGCCTTCCGCCCCCACCTGGTATCCGGTGAACGACTCGCCCGCGGACAAGGCGCTCTACACCTTCACCGTCACTGCGAGACCGTGAGGTCCCGCAGGTCGAGGTTGAACGAGGAGAGCGCCCGAGTGGTCCGGATCCGGATGACCGCCGTCCCCCGCAGCGCCTGCGTCTCGGGCCGGTAGCGGAGAGCGAGGTCATAGCTGAGGGCGTCGTAGCCGGTGTTTCCCAGCCCGGGGAAGTAGGGGTCTCCCGAACTGGAGCCGCCGGCGACCGGCGCCGAGCAGCTCGGCTGAGCCGCCGCCGGAGCCGCGGTGCCGGCCAGGGCGATGGCGAGCCCCGCAGCGAGCACCAGGGAGTGAGGGAAGGGCCTCATGGGGGAAGGCTGGTGGCAGCGGCGCCCCCGCCCGGGGCCCCGGAACGCCCGGCGGTCAGCGCGCGGCGGGAAGGAACGGCGAGACGAGCTGTGGACCGAGCACGAGGGCGACGTAGAGCGCGACCACCGATACGAGGGCTGCGTAGCAGAGCACCACCGCGAGTGAGCCGATCAGGAGCCCGCCCTGCAGCCAGAGTGGCATCGACTGCGGCCCCGCGTGCTCCGCGTCGGCCACGGCGCGGGCGAAGAGCTCCTCCATGTCGGTCGGCTCCCTGGTCACAGTCTGCATCCGGACTTCCCCTCGCTCTCCTCCGACGCTAGCGGCGCCGCCTCGCCGGCGGAAGTCGGTCGTCCCGGACGACTGCGCCGGTGCGCCAGCCCGGACATCCGGACCAACTAGAGTCGGCGGCGGAGAGGGGCGGCATGTTCGGAGATCTTCCCGGCGAGGGCGCATTCACCCTGGTCTTCGGCGTCGCAGCCGTCGTGATCGGGCTGGGCTTCGTCGCCACGATCGTGCTCGCCGTGATCAACTTCCGGCGCGTCCGCGATGCCGGCCACAACCCGTTCACCCTCGAGACGGACCTCGCGACCCGGGCGCTCGACAGCGGTCTCCTCGCGCCTTCCCGCAGCGTGGAGGACCGGCTTCGGGAGCTCCAGGGCCTCCGCGACCGCGGAGTCATCACCGCCGAGGAGTACGCCACCGCCAGGGCGGACATCCTTCGCGGATCCTGACGACCGGCAGCGGCATTTCCGGCAGGTAACGCATTGCGCGTCGGCCGCCTGTCGCGCGCGGCGCGACGGCCGCTCGGTCGTACCCTTCCCTCACCAATCCAGGTCAGGGGGTCCAGTGGCACTCAGCAGCTCGCCTCTCGCTCAGCGGGACGAACGATGATCGACGGGAGCGCCGGCCTCTACGTCCGCACCTCGCCCGCAGTCCTGCCGAGCACGCTCGGTCCTGTGCTGCAGAAGCTCGTCGAGCTCGGTCGGGACATGCGCGAGCGTCCGGAGAGCCCCTTCGCGGCCGACCGGTTCTCGATGGAGTTCCGCGACCTGATCTCGCATCTGCTCCGCGAGAGCAGCGCCGACCCCGATCTCGTTCCGGATCTCGTGCACGTGCTCCTGCTGGAGCTGGCCAAGCAGCCGCGAGTCGTTCCGGTCTGAGTCCGGCATCGCGGCGCGACGCAGGCGCATCGCCTAGAGCGGCCGGATGAGCTCCGGTCCGTCGTTGCGCACCGAGTTGACCGCCTTGCTGACCTCGTAGTGGGTGAGCTCATGGGCCACGTCGAGGGACGACCGATCGAGCAGTGCGACCAGCTCGTCCGGCGTCAGCTCGTCGCCCAGCCAGTCGTCGTAGGCGTCCGGCGTGAGGCACGCCGGCATGCGGTCGTGCACCTCGCCGGGTGAGACGTGGGCGTCTCTGGTGATCACCGCCATGGACAGCTGCCAGCGATCCGGATCGTCCTCGTCCTTGGACGGATCGAGCCAGGCTCCGACCAGGCCGGCCATCGCCAGTGCAGATCCGGGATCCGAGATGAAGTGCGGCTGCTTGCCGGTGGGGGTGACCGTCCACTCGTAGTAGCCGAGCGCAGGGACGATGCAGCGCGCCTGCGCGAACGGCCGGCGCCACATGCCTGCGGTCGCCACCGTCTCGATGCGCGCGTTGATCGGGCGCTTCTGCTTCTCGGTCATCCAGGAGGCGCGGAATCCCCAGGACGCGAGCGGCGCCGTCCGCTCGCCATGCCGGAGCCGCACGATGGGCGCGAGATCGGTCGGTGCCACGTTGTAGTCGTCGGGCAGGTCCGCGAAATCGCCGAGCAGGTCGGGGAGGAGATCGGTGACGGCCTTGGTCACGACGTAGCGTCCGCACATTCATCCATTGTCTCCAAGCCGGCCGACACCGGGCGCAGCACCTTCGTCGCCCGTTTTGGGGCGGAAACCCCCGGGCGGGGGCGCCCCCTGCGGGGGGCGCAATGCGCTAGGGTCGGAACGTTTGATTCACGAGCAAGGTGGCCATGGGCAAGCTTTTTTACGGCGATGACGACTTCGGCATCGAGATGGACGATCGTCTTCTCGCACACGTGAAGATGGCGATCGTCGCCAAGCTGCGCCGCGACGAGAAGTTCACCTTCTCCTGGTCGCACGGCGTGGAGGGCGGCGGAGGTCGCAGCACCATCTGGGTGCACCCCTCCATCCCTCTGCGCTTCCGCTTCGACGGCAGCCGGCAGCCCATCCTCAATCGCGCGTGGATCGAGGCGCTCCTGCAGTCCGCCAACAGCACCGGCGGCCTCCAGCTCGTTCCCGAGCCTCCGCAGGAAGGTCCTCAGCCCCGCGGCTGACGCAGGCCGAACGAAGGTCGAGTCTCGACACAGGGGCTCGGCCTTCTTCCTTTCCGGGAGCGGGTGCCCCTCCTGCGTCGGACTCCGTCCGAGCCCGGGTCCCGTGCTGAGCGAAGCGCTGCCCCGTTCCTGAGAACTGCTCACGGGAAACCGCATTACCGCATCTGCTGGGCGCCGCCGAAGCGCCGGCGCGGACAGTCGGGCGACTCTCAGGGAACTCGCGGTCCTCACCTGTCTCCTTCTCGGGAAAAGGGCTCGCGGGGCGGAAACTATACGCCCCGAGTGGCCCTTACGCGACGGGCTTGTTGGGCACCCCGGCCCGGTGGAACCGTGGAGGAATCCACAGCGATGCGCTCCGGGACCGTCCCGCGCCGCACCAGCACTGGAAGGGAAGACAATGTCGAACAGTTACCCAGTGAACCCCCCGTCCGCAGGGGCGACCTCGGAAGACGTCGTCGCGGTTGAGGAAGAGCTCGTCGTATACGAGGTCGACCCGGCGGGGACCCAGCCGACCGGCAAGACCGGAGCGGCGAAGCAGCAGGCCGGCCAGGTCGCGCAGGGCGCGGCCGATGCCGGCAAGCACGTCGCGGGCGTGGCGAAGGATCAGGCGAGCACCGTCGCCTCCGAGGCCAAGGCCCAGGCGGGCAACGTGGCCGACGAGACCAAGGCGCAGGTGAGCAACGTCGCGTCCGAGGCCAAGGCGCAGGTGAGCAACGTCGCCTCCGAGGCGAAGTACCAGGCACGGGATCTGCTCTCCCAGGCCAGAAGCCAGGTCACCGAGCAGGCGTCGTCGCAGCAGAAGAAGGCCGCGACCGGCATCCGCACCATCGGGGACCAGCTGAGCGGAATGGCGTCCGGCACCGGCACGCCCGAGGCCGGCATGGCCAAGGACCTGATCGAGCAGGCAGCCACCCGACTCCAGGGCGTCGCGTCCTGGATCGAGGAGCGCGAGCCCGGCGACCTCCTTCAGGAGGTGCGGAACTTCGCGGCCCGCAGGCCCGGCACGTTCATCGCGATCGCCGCCGTGGCGGGAGTCGTCGCAGGACGCCTCACGAAGTCCGTCGTCGGTGCGGCCGCCGACGCCAAGGAGGACGCCGCCGCGGAGACCTCCGTGGTGCCGACCTACGACGCCACCACCTCGTACGACGCCACCGCGACGTACCCGACGTCCTCGACCTACGTGGGCGATCTCGACAGCCCGCCCGTCGTGGGTGAGGGTGCCGGCCAGTTCGACCCGGTCTACGGCCAGAACGAGTACGGCACGGGACTCGGCACGGGTGTCGGCGGATCGACCGTCGGGGATGTGCGCCGGTGACCGACCTCCCCACGCCCTCCGAGGAGAGGGCGGCGACGACCTCCTTCGGTGAACTGTTCGGCCAGGTCACGAAGGACATGTCGACCCTGATCCGTCAGGAGGTCGAACTCGCCAAGGCCGAGCTCAAGCAGTCGGCCACTCGCGCCGGCGCCGGAGCGGGCCTCCTGGGAGGCGCGGGCTACGCGGCTCTCATGGCGGTCCTGTTCCTGTCCATCGCCCTCTGGTGGGGCCTCGGACACCTGATCGACAACGGCTGGTCCGCGGTGGTGGTCGCCATCATCTGGGGAATCATCGGCGCGATCCTGTACTCCATCGGCCGCAAGCGGCTGAAGGAAGTCCAGGGCATCCCCCGCACGGCCGACTCGCTGAAGAAGCTGCCCGAAACGTTCAAGAGGAATGAGGAGAACCGATGAGCGACGATCCCGCCGTCATCCGCGCCAATATCGAAGCCACCCGTCAGGAGCTGAGCAGCGACGTCGACGCGCTGGCCGACAAGGTCACCCCGTCGAAGGTCGTGCACCGCCAGACGGACAAGGTGAAGGACGCCCTGGGCTCCGTCAAGGAGAAGGTCATGGGCACCGCGTCCGACGTGAAGGACAAGGTGACGGGCACGGCGTCCGGCGCCGCCGACCACGTCAAAGGAGCCGCCCGCAGCACCAAAGGGGGCATCTCCGACGGAGTCGGCTCCGTCGGATCCTCGCTGAGCAGCGCACCGGGCGCCGTCGTCGACAAGGCGAAGGGGAACCCGCTCGCGGTCGGCCTCATCGCCTTCGGCGTCGGCATGCTCGCTGCTTCTCTCATCCCCGCCAGCACGGCGGAGAAGGAAGCGGCCAGCAAGGCCAAGGAGGCGGCACAGCCGATCCTCTCCGAGGCTGCCAAGGAGCTCGCGAGCAACCTGAAGGAGCCGGCCCAGCAGGCCGCCAACGCCCTCAAGGAGACCGCCACGGAAGCCGTGGACAGCGTGAAGTCGACGGCAACAGAGGCCGCCGACAGCGTCAAGTCCACCGCGACCGACGCAGCCGACAGCGTCAAGTCGACCACGACCGACGCCGCGAGCACCGTCAAGTCCGAGGCCGGGTCCGCCGGTCAGGACGTGAAGGGCTCGGCGATGGACGCGAAGGACTCGGTCCGGAGCGCCTGACCCTTCTGCATGACAAGGGGCCGCGGCTGCAACCGCGGCCCCTTGCTTTTCCCCCTGCACCATTCCCACGAGAAGAGGCACCCAGCATGACCGACGTCGGAGCCAGCGAGCGGCTGGCCAACGCCCCCGACCCCGAGGATCCACGCAAGCCCGACTCCGCCAAGGACCTGCACAAGCGGTCGTGGACCTACGTGCTGCGCAAGACGATGCGGGAGTTCACCTCGGACCAGTGCACCGACATCGCGGCGTCGCTCGTCTACTACTCGGTGCTCGCGCTGTTCCCCGCGCTGATCGCGCTCGTCTCCCTGCTCGGAGTGACCGGTCAAGGCCCGCAGGCGACGCAGACGCTGCTCCAGATCCTCGGACAGGTCGCTCCCGGCGACGCCGTGAAGGTCCTGAAGGGGCCGATCGAGGGCTTCGCGAACTCGCCGGCCGCGGGCTTCGCGCTGATCTCCGGCATCGTGCTCGCCATCTGGTCCGCGTCCGGCTACGTCGGCGCGTTCACCCGGGCCATGAACCGCATCTACGAGATCGACGAGGGCCGGCCGTTCTGGAAGCTCAAGCCGGTGCAGCTCCTCGTGACGCTGATCGGCGTGCTGATGATCTTCGCGATCGTGGTGATGCTCATCATCTCGGGCCCGGTGACCCAGGCGGTCGGAAACGCCATCGGAGTGGGCAACACGTTCCAGACGGTGTGGGACATCGCCAAGTGGCCGGTGATCCTCCTCATCCTCGTGCTGATGGTCGCGATCCTGTACTACGCGACCCCCAACTCCAAGCAGCCGAAGTTCCGCTGGATGAGCCTCGGCGCGCTGCTCGCGATCGTCGTGCTCATCGTGGCCTCGGTGCTGTTCGGGCTCTACGTCACCAACTTCTCGAACTACGCCAAGAACTACGGGTCGCTCGCGGGCGTCATCGTCTTCCTCCTCTGGCTCTGGATCGCGAACATCGCACTGCTCTTCGGTGCGGAGTTCGATGCCGAGCTCGAGCGCGGCCGTCAGCTGCAGGGGGGAATCGCGGCGGAGGAGACCATCCAGCTGCCGCCGCGCGACACCAAGAAGAGCGAGAAGGCGGCCGACAAGGAGGAGAAGGACGTGGCAGACGGCAAGCGCATCCGTGAGGACGCGGCGGCCCGCCAGCCCAAGAAGAAGTGACCGGGGCGGGAAGGGCGGGCCCGTCGCGGCCGGCCCTTCCCGCACACCGTCGGTGGCACCAGGCAGACTGACTCGGTGTACGTCGTCCTCACTCCGTCGCCGTCCGGCTCGACGGTGACTCGCGTCGATCCCTCCGGTCGCGTGGCAGGATCGCCGACCGAGGTGGGGAACGGGGAGCTCGAGGACTTCGTCCGCAGGCTCTCGGTCGAGTCTCCCCGGTGGACGTGGACCGACACCGCGGTGGCCTATCCGCCGCTGCTCGACGCAGGCGTGCGGATCGAGCGCTGCCACGACCTCCGGCTGTGCCGGGCGATCCTCCGAAACTCCACGCTGACCGCGGGCAGCGAGGTGGCGACCGCGCCGCGGGACGAGTTGGACGGGGAGACCCCGTCGGCCGGGTCCGCATCGGCGCAGACCCTGTTCGACGTGCTGCCGGCCGGCACGGCGGGGGACCCCGTCGCCGAGCTGCAGAGACAGCTGGCCGCGGTCGCCGCCTGCGCCGAGCCCAACCGGCTTCGACTGCTGCTCGCCGCGGAGTCCGCAGGTGCGCTCGCCGCCGCCGAGATGCGGCACGCAGGGCTGCCGTGGAACGTCGATCGGCACGAGGCGCTGCTCGAGGAGCAACTGGGACCCCGTGTTCCGCCCGGGGTTCGCCCCGCACGACTGGAGGCGCTGGCGGGGGAGATCCGACGGGCGCTCGACGCGCCGCAGCTCAACCCTGACTCGCCCCAGGAGGTCCTCGCCGCCCTCCGCGGCGCAGGCCTCAACGTGCAGACGACGAGGTCGGCCGAGCTCCGGCGGATCGAGCACCCCGCCATCCCGCCGCTCCTCGACTACAAGAAGCGGTCTCGGCTGCTCACCGCCAACGGCTGGAACTGGCTCGACACCTGGGTGGTCGGCGGCCGTTTCTCATCCGACTTCCTCCCCGGCGGCGTGCCGAGCGGAAGGTGGGCCGCCCGCGGTGGGGGAGCCCTGCAGCTGCCCAAGCAGATCCGGTCCGCCGTGCTCGCCGACCCGGGGTGGAAGCTCGTCGTGGCGGACGCCGCCCAGCTGGAGCCCCGGGTGCTCGCGGCGATGTCGGGGGACACCGCCATGGCGGGGGCGGGGCGTGCCGGCGACCTCTACGAGGGCATCGTGGCGACCGGCGCGGTGCCGGACCGCAACTCGGCGAAGTACGCGATGCTCGGGGCGATCTACGGTGCCACCGCGGGCGAGGGCGGCCGACTGCTGCCGAAGCTCGCGCAGGCCTTCCCCCTCGCGATCGGGCTGGTCGAGACGGCGGCGCGCGCAGGGGAGAAGGGAGAGGCGGTCTCCACCCGGCTCGGGCGCAGCGCGCCCGCCGCAGGCCCCGGGTGGCGTGATGCGCAGACCTTGGCGGTCGACTCCGGCCTGGAGTCGCCCGAGCAGCGCCGGGCCCGTTCCGCCGCGCGGGAGCGGGGCCGGTTCGCGCGCAACTTCGTGGTGCAGGGCACCGCGGCCGAGTGGGCGCTGTGCTGGCTTGCCGAGCTGCGCCGCCGCCTCGTTCCCCTCACCGCCGAGGACGGCGCGCGCCCCGAGCTCGTCTACTTCCTGCACGACGAGGTCCTCGTGCACGCCCCGGCGGAGCAGGTGGATGCGGTGGCGGACGCGGTGCGGGCCGCCGCTCGGGCCGCCGGACGGCTGCTCTTCGGCGAGTTCCCCATCGACTTCCCGCTGGACGTGGTCATCGTCGACGACTACGGCCAGGCGTAGTCGGACGAGAACTCCGGGGACCATGGCCACGGCTGAGCGAAGAGCCGCGGAAGGGCGCCTCGAAATCAAGGCCCGAAGGCGCCCGGATCCGGACCCTACGCTGGAGCGATGACCGACACCGTCGTCGCCCCGTTCGGCTCCTGGACCTCGCCCCTCAGCGCGGCCGATGTGGCGGGCGGGTCGCACCCGGTCTCGGGTGCCCGCTATGTCGGCGACCAGATCTGGTGGTCGGAGGTCCGCGCCACAGAGGGCGGCAGGTCCGGCGTCTACCGCGCCGGGGACGAGGGCGATCCGGTCGTGCTCCTTCCCTCGCCGTGGAACGCCCGCAGCCGCGTTCACGAGTACGGGGGAGGGGCCTGGACCGCGGATTCCGACTCGGGGCTCGTGTTCGTGGAGTTCTCGGACCAGCGCATCTACCGGCTCGCCCCGGGCGACGAGCCGGAGGTCCTCACCCCCGACGCGCCAGGCACCGCGTACGGCGACCTGAGCTTCGCCGGCGACCGCGTCGTCGCGGTCCGCGAGGTGCAGACCGACGCGGGGGTCGAACGGGACATCGTGCTGATCCCGCTCGACGGCAGCGCGGCGGAGGATCCGGGACGGATCGTGTCCGTCGTCGCCGGCAGCGACTTCGTGGCCTATCCGCGCTTCTCGGCCGACGGCACCCGGCTCGCCTGGATCGCGTGGGACCACCCCCGGATGCCCTGGGACGGCACCGAGCTGCGGGTCGGCGAGCTCGAGGGCGATCGCGTCACCGGCTGGTACAGCCTGATCGGCGGGGAGACCGAGTCCGTCCTGCAGCCCGAGTGGGACGGGCTGGACGCGCTCTACGCGATCACCGACCGGACCGGATGGTGGAACCTCGTCCGGGTCGGTCTCGACGGTACCGTCGCGCCCCAGCTCGACCAGGAGCGGGAGACCGGAGGCCCGCTGTGGAACCTCGGGCTCCGCTGGTTCCTGCCGCTCTCCGACGGCCGCATCGCCGCGGTGTCGACCCGCGGCAGCGATCGGCTGGAGCTCCTGAGCCCCGCCACCGGCACGGCCGAGCAGGCGCCCCTCGAACTCACCGGCATCGAACTCGCCGACGCGGCTCCGGGGCGCATCCTCCTCGAGGGTGGCAGCGCCCTGCTCGTCGACGGCCTGCGTGAGCTCGATCTCCGCACGGGGCGGCTCCGAGACATCCGGCTGGCCTACGACGCGCTGCCCGAATCGGACTACCTTCCGCTGGCTGAGGAGCGCACCTTCGACGGAGCGCGGGACGTGCACACTCTCGTGTACCCCCCTCGCAATCCCGCATTCAGAGGGCCGGAGGGGGAGCTCCCGCCCTACGTCGCGTTCGTGCACGGCGGCCCAACGGCCCAGTCGAAGGCAGGCGTCAACCTCGTCTTCGCCTACTACACGAGTCGCGGCATCGGTGTGGTGGACGTCAACTACGGCGGATCCACCGGCTACGGACGGGAGTACCGCGACCGGCTGCTCGGCCAGTGGGGCGTCGTCGACGTGGAGGACGTGATCGCCGCGGTGACGGGCCTCGCCGACGCCGGCCTCGCGGACCGTTCCCGGCTGGCGATCGAAGGCGGATCGGCGGGCGGCTGGACGGTCCTCTCCGCGCTCACCCGGAGTGACGAGTTCGCCTGCGGCGTCTCGCTCTACGGAGTCGCAGACCTCACCGCCCTGGCGGCGGAAACCCACGACTTCGAGGCCCGCTACACCGACGGCCTCGTGGGGCCGCTGCCCGAGGCGCAGGCGCTCTACGACGAGCGGTCGCCGCTGAATCACCTGGACGGACTCGACTGCCCGGTGCTGCTGCTGCAGGGACTCGACGACCGCGTCGTCCCTCCCGCCCAGTCGGAGCGCTTTCGGGACGGCCTCCTGGCCAAGGGGATCCCGCACGCCTACCTGGTGTTCCCCGGGGAAGGGCACGGGTTCCGGAAGATGGAGACCCGCATCAGGGTGCGGGAGGCCTGCCTCTCCTTCTACGGGCAGGCGCTCGGCTTCACCCCGCCGGGGATCCCCGTCCTCCCGCTCTGGCGGCCGGCGGCGGCCGACCCCCGATAACGCGTGTCGAGGTTGGCTGCATCCGGTTCGGGCGAAAGGATGGACGGATGACCGACACCACGACGACCCAGGCTGCACCGACGCCGACCGCCGAGGAGCGCTACTCGCGCTTCCGCTCGCGGCGGGATGAGGCGGTGGTCCAGCCCAAGGGCTTCCTCGCCCTCGTCAACACCCAGTGGATCGACTCCGAGCAGCCCATCTGGGGAGTGCCGGGCATCTGGGCGCCGCTTCCCGAGGGGGAGTCGGGGCTCAAGGTCACCGCGACCGCGGCAGACGGGATCACGGTAGACGGCCGGCTCGTGGACGGCGAGGCGATCGCTCGCGGGCGCGACTCCCCGGCGCCGTCGGAGATCGTCTTCAGCGACACGGTCAGCGGGACGGTCATCGCCGGGCAC
This sequence comes from Naasia sp., assembly GCF_025465545.1. GTDB lineage: Bacteria > Actinomycetota > Actinomycetes > Actinomycetales > Microbacteriaceae > Naasia. Next base: position 28,335 of record NZ_JAODMK010000020.1, read on the forward strand.
GACGGCAGCTACGGGCTCCGGGTCTGGGACTCCGCTTCGGACGCCATCCAGCAGTTCGGCGGCATCGACGCCTTCGACTACGACCCCTCCTGGGTCGTCTCCGGGCGGTTCGCACCCAATCCCGACGGGACCACCGCCGGCTTCGCGCACCTGAAGGACGAGCACACGCGGGAGATGGTGATCCCGGGCGAGATCACCTTCGAGCACGACGGCACGGAGTACGCCGTCCTCGCCTTCAAGGAGGGGCGCGCCCTGCAGCTCGTGTTCTCCGACGCCACGAGCGGCGACTCCACCTACAGCGTCGGTCGCTTCCTCTTCGTCGCGCCGAACCCGGACGGCACCATCACGCTCGACTTCAACACGGCCGTGCTGCCCCCCTGCGCATTCAGCTACAACTTCAACTGCCCCATGCCGCCGAAGCAGAACCGCTTTCCCTTCCCCGTCGAGGCCGGCGAGAAGAACGTGGTCGCCAAGAGCGGCGAGCTGCTGCACTGAGCCGCCCGATGACGGAACGACACTGGTCCGCCGACGGGAAGCTGCACTTCGGCGTCGGGATCGAGGACACCTTCGTGCCCCAGGAGATCCCGGGATACCGCAGCCTGGACGAGTACGAGCTGACTCAGCACTACGACCGCTGGCAGGAGGATCTGGCGCTGGCCGCCGAGTCCGGTGCCGAGCTGATCCGCTGGGGGGTGCCCTGGTACCGGCTGGAGCCGCGTCCGGGCGAGTTCGACTGGACCTGGCTCGATCAGGTCGTCGAAGAGATGCAGCGCCTGGGGCTGCGGTGCATCGTCGACCTCGTGCACTACGGCACCCCGCTCTGGCTCGAGGACTCCTTCCTCGACCCGTCCTACCCGGAGCGGGTGGCGTCCTACGCCCGCGCGGTTGCGGAGCGCTACGCCGGCATCTGGGACGACTTCACCCCGCTCAACGAGCCGGTCATCAACGCGGTGTGGGCAGGCGAGATCGGCATGTGGCCGCCCGCGCTGCACGGCCAGGACGGCTTCCTCAAGGTGGCCGTCGCCCTGGCGCGCGGCATCGTGCGAACCCAGCAGAGCATCGCCGAGGTCAATCCCGCCGCGCGATTCGTGCACGTTGATGCGGCCTTCCTCTGGGACGGCGAGTCCGGCCCGATCCCGCTCGAGGTGCTGAGGGAACGGCGCTTCCTGCCGCTCGACCTCATCATGGGCCGCGTCGACGAGAAGCATCCGCTGCGCGGCTACCTCGCGGCGCACGGCGTCCATGCAGCCGAGCTGGCCTGGTTCCTGGCGAACCCGGTCGTGCCCGATCTGATCGGCGTCAACTACTACCCGGCGTTCAGCACCCAGCGCTTCCTCGCCGGGGAGACGTACGAGCCGGTGGAGGCGGGCGTCGACGGGCTTCGGCTCGTGCTGGGGGAGTACTGGGACCGCTACGGCATCCCCCTTGCGGTCACCGAGACGTCCCGCGCCGGAGAGCCAGAGCTGCGTGCCGAGTGGCTCCTCGAATCGCTGGACGCGGTGGACGCCCTGCGGGCGGAGGGGATCCCCATCGCGGCGTACACCTGGTTCCCCTTCCTCACCATCGTCGACTGGCTGTACCGAACCGGTTCCACGCCCGCCGACGAGTGGTTCGTGCATATGGGACTGGTGGACCTGGTCCGCGACAGTTCGGGCGTGCTCCGCCGTCATCGGACCGGCGCCTTCACTGCCTTCCAGGCGATCGCCAGACCCGCTGCCGGCTGACGGCCGTCAGACGAGGGGAGCGGGGCGTCGGCCGCGGCGGGGCCGCTCCTCGGACATTCCGCGAAGCAGGGTGCCGTGCTGCGCCGCGTCGGAGATGGACGCCAGCCATCGGCGAGCCGCGTGGGCCAGGTGATTCGCCGCCGCGGCGGCGAAGGCGGCGGGGTCCGCCGGGTCCGGCGGCGCGGCCGAGGTCGACCAGTTCTCGAGGTACGCGTCGACCACGGCCACCGGATCCGCCGTCACCAGCGAGCAGGAGAGGAGCACGCGATCGAGCATCTCGGTCCAGTCGCGGTCGACCGGCTCACGGCCGTGCAGCCAGTCGGACGCCTCCGCCGCACCGGGCCCGGTGAGTCGGTACAAGGGGAGCGCATCGTCAGTGAGACCGGCACGCTCGATGAGTCCCTGGGTGGCGAGCCGGTCGAGTGTTCCGTAGATCTGTCCGACGTTCACGCGTTCCCGATGCGCGGCGCGGGCGAGGAATTCGGTGTGCAGCTGCAGCCCGTAGGCCGGTCCCAGGGTGAGGATGGCGAGGATCCCGCTGCGAACCGACATGGGCTGCCCTCCCTCCGGCATCATGCTATTTCGGCGAAAGCCGACGGCACGCGCACTGCGGCTCTTACAAGGTTGTCATTCCGGCGTGTCGTCCTGCATAATTCAAGAACCGGAGATGCCGGGCTGTTAATTTCATAACGGTGCAACATCGGAATTCGTTCACCAGGTCGTAGGGGAAGACGCACCTAGCTGAACGGAGAAACAACCATGGCTGCATCCATTGCCAGGGGTGTGCTCTACGTGCACTCCTCGCCTCGCGCGCTCTGCCCCCACGTCGAATGGGCGGCCGGACGCGCACTCGGTCGTGCCGTGAACTTCACCTGGATCGACCAGCCCGTGCTGAAGGGTGCTCAGCGCACCGACTTCTACTGGGAGGGTCCGCAGGGGACCGGCGCGGCCATCGCGTCCGCCCTGCGCGGGTGGGAGCACCTCCGCTATGAGGTCAGTGAGGATGCCGGCGCGGGGACCGACGGCGCCCGCTGGATGCACACGCCTGACCTCGGAATCTTCTATGCCCAGACGGACACCGCGGGCAACGTGGTGATTCCCGAGGACCGCATCAGGTACGCGATGGACATCGCCGGCGTGAACGCGCTGGAACTCCACAAGGAGCTGCGGCTGGCGCTGGGACAGGCCTGGGACGAAGAGTTGGAGTCCTTCCGCCACGCCGGAGAGAACAGCCCCGTGGTCTGGCTGCACCGCGCCGGATGAACCTGCCGCGACACGCCGGGCGACTCGCCCGCGGAAGTGCCGCGGGGCTCTACTCTGAGGTTGTTCGCATCGCGCTCTAACCCGTTCGGGCTGTTTGGGTAACGGCCCTCGAACTTAGCGAAAGCGACAGAAGAGCCCCTGGTCGGATGGGTACCGGCCGGGGGCTCTTCACCCCTTTAAGGCCTGGTCATGCCTCTTTTTCGGAGGCGGGAGCGGACCCGCGCGGACTCAGCCGGGGCAGTGCAGTCGGGTAGGGACGGTTGCCGTTCCTCGCTCGATCTGGTGCTCGCTCATCAGTCGGTCGCAGACGGGGCAGCGGGGCTCCAAGGGAGGCGCGTACGGCGCCTCGACCTTGCCCCGGCCGATGCCCACGTCGGCCGCTCCGGAGAAGGTGTAGGTGAAGCGGTTCCAGCGGTTCCAGAAGCCCTTGAGCCCGATGTACGGATTGGTCGGATTGCCTCTGCCCACGAACAGTTAGTGTACTCGCTGTCGCGCGGAGTCGGCTGAGAGGGAGGCGTCCGGGTCCGGCTCGCCTGGTCTCCTCCGGACCGCCCGGGGCGAGCTCGCCGCCCGGCGCGCATCTGGCGGCGGCATCGCGGGCCTCCTCGCCCCTCGGCCGGTCGCCGGGGGCGGTCCTCGCCGACGAGAGCCTGCGTCCTTCGCGGCGCGCAGGACCCCGGTCTGAGCCGAGGTCCCCACCGCCCCGTTGAGGCCGGGAGGCGCCTAGACCGTCGCGAAGGCGACGACCGCGTTGTGGCCGCCGAAGCCGAACGAGTTGCTGATCGCCAGCAGGTCGCCCTCCGGCAGGGCGCGCGGCTGACGGACGACGTCGAGGTCGATCTCCGGGTCCATCTCGTTGAGGTTGATGGTGGGGGGAGCTGTCCTCTCCGCGAGGGCCAGCACCGTGAAGATCGCCTCGATGCCGCCGGCGCCCCCGAGGAGGTGGCCGGTGGAAGCCTTGGTGGCAGACACGGGGATCTCGCTGAGCCGGTCGCCGAACACGTGGTGCAGCGCGTGGTATTCGGCGATGTCGCCGACCGGGGTGCTGGTCGCGTGCGCGTTGATGTGACGCACATCGGCCCGGCTGTAGCCGTGCGTCTCGATCGCGGCGATCATGGCGCGGGCGGCCGCGGACCCCTCCGGGTCGGGAGCGGTGATGTGGTACGAGTCGCTGGTCACCGCCCCGCCGATCAGCTCCGCGTAGATGCGCGCCCCGCGGGCGAGTGCGTGCTCCTCGGTCTCGAGGATGATCGCCGCCCCGCCCTCGCCGAGCACGAAGCCGTCGCGGGTCCTGTCGTAGGGCCGGGAGGCGGTCGCCGGGTCGTCGTTGCGCCTCGAGAGCGCCTGCATGGACGCGAACGAGGCAAGCGGAAGCGGGTGGATGGCCGCCTCTGATCCGCCCGCGATGACCACATCCGCGAAGCCCTGCTGGATGTGGTCGAAGGCGTTGGCGATGGACTCCGTGCTGGAGGCGCAGGCGGAGACGACCGTTCGGGCGAACGCTCGAGCGCCGAGGCTCATCTCGATGGCGGCCGCCGGCGCGTTGGGCATGAGCATCGGGACGGTCATCGGCAGCACGCGCCGGGGTCCACGCTCGCGCAGGGTGTCCCACGCACTCAGCAGCGTCCAGACCCCGCCGATGCCGGTGGACCAGTCGACGCCCAGGCGCTCCGGGTCCATCTGCTCGATGCCGGCGTCCGCCCACGCCTCGCGCGCGGCGATCAGGGCGAACTGGCTCCCCGGGTCGAGGCGCTTGGCCTCGACCCGTTCGAGCTGCTCCTCCTGGGGGACCTTTGCCGACGCCGCGAAGGTGACCGGCAGCTCGTACTGAGCGACCCAATCCTCCGTCAGCGGGCGGGCGCCGGACTCGCCGGCGAGCAGAGCCGTCCAGGTCTCCCGCGCGGTCCCGCCGAGCGGCGACGTGGCGCCGATCCCGGTGACGACGATCTTCTTCGGCATGGCAGTGGTGCTCCCGAGGTCAGGCAGGCGTCAAGGCGTCAGCCCTGGGCCTTCACGATGTAGTTGACGGCGTCGCCGACGGTCTTGAGGTTCTTCACTTCCTCATCGGGGATCTTCACGTCGAACTTCTCCTCGGCGTTGACCACGATGGTCATCATCGAGATGGAGTCGATGTCGAGGTCGTCCGTGAAGGACTTGTCCATCTCGACCGTGTCGGTCGCGATCCCGGTCTCATCGCTGACGAGCTCGGCGAGGCCGGCGAGGACTTCTTCAGTGGACAGTGCCATTTGTTCTCCTTGAGGGGGTGTGGTTCGAGGCGGCTTCGAGCTTATCGGGAGGGGTATCGCCGTGCGGTCAGGGCAGGACGACGACCTGGGCGCCGTAGACCAGACCTGCGCCGAAGCCGATCTGCAGGGCGAGCCCGCCGGAGAGCTCCGGGTGCTCCTGCAGGAGCCGGTGCGTGGCGAGCGGGATCGATGCGGCGGAGGTGTTGCCGGTGGTGGCGATGTCCCGCGCGATCGCGACGCTCTCGGGAAGGCCCAGCTGCTTCGCGAACTCGTCGATGATGCGCATGTTCGCCTGATGGGGGATGAAGGCCGCCAGCTGGTCGGCGGTCACGCCGGCCTCAACCAGCGCCTCCTTCGCGACCTTGGCCATCTCCCACACGGCCCAGCGGAACACGGTCTGTCCCTCCTGGCGGAGCGTCGGCCAGGGGATGACCCCGTCGCGGAAGTCGGTGAGCGTCCCGTTCATGCCCACGGCGTCGGCCTTGGAGCCGTCCGAACCCCACACCGTCTTGGAGATGCCGGGCGTCTCGCTCGGCCCGATCACCGCGGCGCCCGCGCCGTCGCCGAGGAGGAAGGAGATGCTGCGGTCGGTCGGGTCGACGAGGTCGGACAGCTTCTCGGCGCCGACGACGAGCGCATAGTGCCCCATGCCGGCGCGGATCAAGGCGTCGGCCTGGGCTATCGCGTAGGTGTACCCGGCGCATGCGGCGTTGATGTCGTAGGCCGCTGCCGGGTTGGCGCCCACCCGGTCGGCCAGGACCGCGGACAGCGACGGCGTCTGCCGGGTGTTGCTCACTGTGGCGACGAGCACGAGGTCCACCTGCTCCGGGGCGATGCCCGCCGCGGCGATGGCCTCCTTCGACGCCTCGGTCGCCAGGTCGACGGCGCTGACGCCCCCGGAGGCGCGGGTGCGGGTGATGATGCCCGTCCGCTGCCGGATCCACTCGTCCGAGGAGTTGATGGGGCCGACCAGATCGTTGTTGGGGACGACCAGGTCGCCACGTGCGGCACCCAGTCCGAGGATGCGCGTGTACTGCGCTCCGGTCGACTGCTTGAGCTCGATCATGCGTCTCCGTCCAGCATCGCCCACGCCGCGGCCAGGTCGTCAGGTGTCTTGATCGCGACCGCCGGCACTCCGCGGAGGCCGCGCTTGGCCAGGCCGGTGAGCGCGCCAGCGGGAGCCAGCTCGATGATGCCGGTCACCCCCGCCTCCGCGAACGCCGCCATGCACAGGTCCCAGCGCACGGGGGAGGAGACCTGACCGACGAGCAGTTCGACGAAGGCGGCGCCCGAGTCGACCGTGCTGCCGTCCGTGTTGGTCCAGATCGGCAGCAGTGGGTCCTGAGGGTCGAGGGTCGCCGCCACGGCGCGCATCCGCTCCACGGCGGGCTCCATGTAGCGGGTGTGGAACGCGCCGGCGACCTGGAGCGGGATCACCCGGCTGCCGGCAGGCGGGGTAGCGGCGAGTGCGGCGAGGCCCTCCTTGGCGCCGGCGACGACGATCTGGCCGCCGCCATTGAAGTTCGCGGGCGCGAGGCCGTGCTGCTCGAGGGCGGCGAGGACGGTGGCCTCGTCGCCGCCCACGACGGCGCTCATGCCGGTGTCGGCCTGTGCCGCCGCCTCCGCCATCGCACGGCCCCGTTCGGCCACCAGGTGGATGGCCTCGGCGAAGGAGAGGATGCCGGCCCCTGCAGCGGCGGTGATCTCACCGACGGAGTGGCCGGCGATCCCGCCGACCTGCGCGTCGCGCCCGTCGGCGAGGAGGGAGTGCAGGGTCACCAGTCCGGCCGCCACGATGAGGGGCTGCGCGATGCTGGTGTCGCGGATGGTGTCCGCGTCCGATTCGGTGCCGTGCAGCAGGAGATCGACTCCCGATTCGGCTCCGAACTGGCCGACCAGCTCGCGGGCTCCCGGCTGGGCGAGCCACGGTCCGAGGAATCCGGGGGTCTGGGACCCCTGACCAGGGGCGACGACGACGATCACCGGTCCATCCTGCCAAGCCTGCCCTGCCTGATCGGCGGATACGCCACTAAAGTTGCGCGAATTGCTTGGAGGTGCGGCACAGCAGTGGTGAGTGTGGGGCGGAACCGAGCCCGGTCAGCCCAGGATCTGCTGCAGGGCCGAGAACGCCGGCTTGGGGGCGTAGTCCCTGTCGAACAGCAGGGGAGCTGCCTCGCCCAGCTCGTCCCAGGAATAGCGATCGCTGAACCCGAAGACGGTCGTGCTGCGGCAGCCGGGCACGTCCAGGCAGGCGCGGAGGACGTCGCCGTAGAGCTGGGCCTGGAGGTCGAGCTGATCCTCGGAAGGGCCGGCGATCGCGACGTCGAGCTCGGTGATGTGGATATCGAGGCCCAGGTCAGCGAACCGGCGCATGTTGGCTCGAACGGACTCCACGTCCGGGGGGAATGCCGCGTCCACATGGAACTGCAGTCCGATGCCGTCGATCGGCACGCCGCGGACCACGAAGTCCTCGGCCATGGCATAGAGGAAGTCCGACTTCGGTCCGAGTTCCTCGGCGCCCGTCTCGTTGTAGATCAGCTCCGCGTCGGGGTCGGCGGCCCGAGCGGCGCGGAACGCCCGCTCGATGTAGCCGCCGCCGAGGGCGTTCCGCCACACCGTCGATGCGAGCACAGCATCGCTGCCTCCCGTGTCCTGGGGGCCCCAGATCCCCTCGTTCACGACCACCCACCGGTCGACCTTTCCGCGATAGCGCGACACGAGCGTGCTGATGTGGTCGTCGAAAACCTGGCCCACCTCGTCCGCAGAGCCCGTTGCGGCCAGGTCCTGCACCCACGCGGGCAGCTCGAAGTCCCAGACGAGGAACATCCCGGTCACGGTCTGGTCGTGCACCTCCGCGTAGTTGACGCTGACGTCGGCAGGCAGGAAGAAGTAGTCCTCGTCCTCGCCCCGCGTGGTGGCCCAGTAGAACTCGGTCGGCGCGGCCGAGTTGAACTGCTCGGCGAGC
>NZ_JAODMK010000026.1 GCF_025465545.1 Naasia sp.
CCGTTCACCACCTCGGGCGACGCCCCCTGATAGGTGGTCACCACAGCGAGCCGGGGGAACGAGATCGACGGGATCAGCTCCTGCTTGAGCGCGGTGAGCGCGATGCCCCCGAAGACGGCCGCAACGATGGTGACGAGGGCGATGAGGGCGCGGTTGGTCAGGCTCGCGCGAGCCAGCAGATGCACCTGGCGATTATCGCCGACGCTGTCCGTGCGCCGGCCCGCCGGGCATCCTCGCTCCGCTCTTGCGGACCGGGAAGACACGATATAACGTGTCGTCGAGAACGCGATATATCGCGACCGAGAGGAATGCCCATGGCCGAGGAGAAGTGGCTCGTCACCGAGCCGAAGGTGCTCGACCTGTCGGTCGTGCACTCGCTCAAGGTGAGCCTCATCGGGGGCCGGATCGACGTGATCGGCACCGACGAGCCCACTGCACGACTCGAGGTCTCGGGAGTGAGCGGGCGGGAGCTCCTCGTGAAGCTGGAGGGGACGTCGCTCGAGATCGACCACCCCCAGCTGCGCTGGGACAACTTCCTCGACGTGTTCCGCTCCTACGCCGGCAAGGCCAGCGCCACGGTGAGCCTCCTGCTCCCCCGCACGGCGACGGTGCGCCTCGGAGTGATCGGCGCTGACGCACTCGTGAGCGGCATGCGCACGGACGTCCGGCTCAACAGCGTCTCCGGCGACCTGATGCTCGACGCCAGCGAGGGCGACGTGGAGCTCAACAGCGTGAGCGGAGCTCTCTCCGTGCGTGGGCACCGGGGCGGGGTGTCGGTGCGCACCGTCTCGGGCGAGGTCGCGGCGAGCGGCGATCTCCGCTCCTTCTCCTGCGAGGGCGTCACCGGGGACGTCTTCATCGACACGGCCGGCGTGCCCGAGCGGGTCGAGACCAACACGGTCAGCGGCCGCACGACGGTCCGGCTGCCCGCCGGCGCTCCCGCACGCTTCACGGTGAACACGGTGAGCGGCACGGCCCAGCTCGACGACCAGGTGTTCCGGGGACTGCACGGGCGCGGCCAGAACGTCACGTCGGGCGACCTCTCCGGGCTCTGGACCGATGTGCGCTGCAACTCGGTCTCCGGCGACATCATCGTGGTGCACTCGGTGCCGAGCACGGAGGGAGTGGCGTGATCTCCGTGTTCGGGCACGGCCGCTTCCGCCTGTACCTCCTCGCCCTGCTGGAGGAGCGCCCCCGCCACGGCTACGAGCTCATCCAGGCGCTCGAGGAGCGCTCCGGCGGCACCTACTCCCCCAGCGCCGGCACCATCTATCCCCGCCTCGCCAAGCTCGAGGAGGAGGGCCTGGTGGCCCGGGACACCGACGGCCGCCGCACCGTCTACTCGATCACCGATGCCGGGCGCGAGGAGCTCGACCGGCGCAGGGGGGAGCTGGGATCCATCGAGGAGGAGCTCACCGACTCGGTGCGCCGCATCGCCGACGAGGTGCGCTCCGGAGTCGATCAGGCCATGCGGAGCCTGCGCGCGGAACTCGCGGCGGCGGCCAGCACCGCCAAGGCGGAGCCGCGACGGGCCTCGTCCGGCCCGAGCGACTCGGGACGGGCCCTCCGCGACGCCGATGTCGCCCTCACCGACTTCCGCCAGCGGCTCCGCGGGGATCTCCGCGCCGCGAGCGCTCGGGGCGAGGTCCCTGCCGAGCTGGTCGCGCACCTCGAACAGCGGCTCACCGAGGTTCGGGCCGAGATCGTCGCGCGCCTGCCCTGACCCGAGCGGGGGCGCCGGACGGCTGCCTTCCCCGGAATTCCGGGCAAAAGACCGGCCGAAAGGGTGCCTTGACAGTGCTCCCGCCGAGAGTACGATCGTCCCCCGTGACTCAGCCGCCCCCTGTCGAGGATGCCGAGACGGGAAGTTCCGTCAAGCGGTGGCTCGTCGGCGAGAAGCTGCCGAGCGACAAGCTCGAGGGCCAGCTCCTGCCCAAGCATCTGGCGCTGCCGATCTTCGCGAGCGACCCGCTCTCCTCCGTGGCCTACGCGCCGCAGGAGCTGCTGATGATCCTGCTGATCGGCGGGCTCGCATTCCTCAGCTTCGCGCCGTGGGTGGCCGCGGCGGTCGTGCTGCTGCTGGTCGTGGTGGTCGCCTCCTACCGGCAGCTGATCAAGGCGTACCCGTCCGGCGGCGGCGACTACGAGGTGGCGAGCAAGAACCTCGGCGAGAAGGCGGGCCTCGTGGTCGGCTCCGCGCTCCTCGTCGACTACGTGATGACCGTGGCCGTGTCCGTGGCCAGCGGCGTGGACAACATCATCTCCGCGATCCCGCAGCTCGCCCCGATCCGGATCGAGCTCGCCGTGATCTTCGTGCTGGCGCTGGCGGCAGTGAATCTCCGCGGCGTCCGCGAGTCGAGCAAGGCCTTCGCGATCCCCACCTACGTCTTCGTGTCCAGCGTGTTCCTCATGGTCGTCGTGGGGATCGTCCGCACGATCGCCGGGGACGCACCCGTGGCGGAGTCGGCGGAATTCAGCGTTCGTGCGGAACAGGTCAGCCAGGCGGCCTTCGTCCTGCTGCTGCTGCGCGCCTTCTCCAGCGGCTGCTCGGCGCTCACCGGCGTGGAGGCGATCTCCAACGGCGTCCCCGCCTTCCGCCGACCCAAGGTCAAGAACGCGCAGACCACGCTCGTGCTGATGGGCGGCATCGCGATCGTGCTGTTCGCGGGCCTCGTGACCCTCGCGCTGATCTCGGGAGTGCACTACGCGGAGGATCCCTGCAACCTGCGGGGCTTCCAGGACTGCGAGACCGCGCCGCAACGCAGCCTCATCGCCCAGATCGCCTCGTCGGTGTTCGGCAACAACTCCATCGCGTTCTATGTCATCCAGGCGGCGACCGCAGCCGTCCTGCTCCTCGCCGCCAACACCGCGTTCAACGGCTTCCCCCTCCTCGGTGCGGTGCTCGCCAAGGACGGCTACGCGCCGAAGGCCCTCAACACCCGCGGTGACCGCCTCATCTTCTCCAACGGAGTGGTGGCGCTGGCCCTCGCGGCCGTGGTCATCCTGCTGGTCTACCGGGCGAACGTGACGGCGCTCATCCAGCTGTACATCATCGGCGTGTTCGTGTCGTTCACGCTGGGGCAGAGCGGCATGGTGCGGCACTGGCTGCGGGAGCTCCGCAGGCCCGGCGCGCACGTGGCATCGATCCTCTCGTCGCTCTCCATCAACGCCTTCGGCGCGGCGCTCACCGCCATCGTCCTGGTGGTCGTGACGATCACCAAGTTCACCCACGGGGCGTACCTCGTCTTCCTCATCATGCCCGTGCTGTTCGTTCTGATGCTCGGCGTGAACCGCTACTACCGGGACGTGGAGAAGGAGGTCGAGGTCGACCCCGTCACCACCTTCGGATCCCAGGGCGACCACGCCATCGTGCTGGTGGGCCGGATGCAGAAGCCGGTGCTGAAGGCCCTCGACTACGCCATCGCCGCTCGGCACGAGAGCCTCGAGGCGGTGCACATCTCCATCGACGACGACGCCACCGACCGGCTCGAGCGGGAGTGGCGCAAGCAGAACATCAAGGTCCCGCTCTGCATCCTGCGCTCCCCCTACCGGGACATCGGCTGGCCGCTGGTCAAGTACATCCGCAAGCACCAGGAGGTCAACGGCGGCGAGATCGTCACCGTGTACCTGCCCATCTTCATCGTCGGACACTGGTGGGAGAACCTCCTGCACAACCACAAGGCGCGGCGCATCCGGCAGAAGCTGATGCTGCAGCACGGCGTCTCGGTGGCCCTGGTGCCCTGGCTGCTCGACTCCTCCGACCTCATCTACGGCCGCCGCAGCCGGCCGATCCCCGGGCAGGAGCGCCGAGGCGAGCCGGTTCGCCCGGTGCCGCGTCAGCCCCTGCAGCCGGCGAGCGCGGAGGCGAGGCGATCGGCGACCGCCACGGCCAACGCCGTGCGGCCGAAGGACCCGGACATCGAGACCGTGCGCCAGATCCCCAAGAACAAGCGCACCTCCCGCGCGGAGCGCAAGGGCTGACCAGCAGCTTCCTGGCGCCCCTACTCTCGGACCGATGACGAGCGAGACCTCAGTACGCAGCCTGGGCGACGAGCGTGCCCAGCTGGGCGAGTCCCCCCTCTGGTCGGCAGACACCCAGACTCTCTACTGGCTCGACCTGCTGCGGCCGACGCTGCACTCCTGGAGCGAGACGGCGGGCCCGTCGGCCCGCCCCCTCGGCCTGCATGCGCCGCTCGGCCCGCTCGTCGCGCTTCCCGAGCCCGGCCGCGCCATCACCACGGACCCGAACGGCGTCTACGCCGTGGAACTCGCGACGGGCGAGACCCGGCTGGTCGGGTCACCGCTCGAGCACACCCGCGGCGTGCACGTGAATGACGGCAAGACGAACCGGGACGGCAGCCTCTGGCTGAGCACCTCGGACGACGCCGAGACCCGCGGGCTCGGCGCGCTCTACCGCGCGCTGCCCGGCACCGACAGCTTCGACCTCCGCGTGATCGACGCCGGCTTCGCGGTGGGCAACGGGCCGGCCTTCAGCCCCGACGGTTGCACCCTCTACTTCGACGACACCGCCGCCCGGCGGGTCCTCGCCTATCCGCTCGAGGGGGACGAGGTCGGCGAGCCGGTCACGCTCATCACCGTGCAGGACGGGCACCCCGACGGGCTCACCGTGGACGCCGAAGGCTGCCTCTGGCTCGCGATCTGGTCCGGTTCCCGGGTGGCCCGCTACTCCCCGGAGGGTGAGCTGATGCGGGAGATCCCTCTCCCCGGGCTCAACGTCTCGAGCGTCACCTTCGGCGGCGCCGATCTCGGCACCCTCTTCGTCACCACCGCCTGGAAGGGCATGTCCGACGAGGAGCGGCAGCGCATCCCCGGCTCCGGCGGCGCCTACGCCGTGGACGCGGGCGTGCGCGGCATCGCGGAGACGCCCTGGAACCGGCCCGGCCTCGCTAGGCCTGAGTCACGGCGGTCTTGATGCCCTCACCCGCCTGTGCGGCGGCGAAGGCCTGCTGCCAGTCCTCGATGGGCACGGTCCGGGTCACGAGCGGCCCGAGCTGCACGCGGCCCTGCTCGAGGAGGAGCATCGCCCGCCGCCACGACACCGGCGTGGAGGCGAACCCACTGGAGACGACGAGCTCCTTGTAGAGGATCTGGTCGACCGGGAGGGAGACATCCCGCCCGAAGATGCCGACCTGAACGTACCGCGCTCCGCGCTTGGCGGCGCGCAGCGCTGCGGCCGCCCCAGGAGCGCTGCCGGAGCATTCGATGACCACGTCGAACGCCTCGGCGGGCGCGCTCTCCGTGGTCGTGCGGATGCCCAGGCTCTCGGCGACCGCGAGCCGCTCGGCGTCCTTCGGCAAGCCGGTGAGGAGCACATCCCCGCCCTCCGCCCTGGCCACCTGTGCCGCCAGCTGTCCCATTGCCCCCGGACCGGTCACGAGGACGGCGTCTCCTGCGCTCACGACAGCAGGGTCGAGCAGGCAGTGGGCGACGCACGCCAGCGGCTCCGCGAGCACTCCGTCGAGTTCGCCGAGACCCTCAGGCAGCCGGTGCAGGTTGAGCACGGGCACCCGCACGAATGCCGCGAAGCCGCCGTCCTCGAAGGACCCGAGCGAGCGGCGATTCGGACAGAGGTTGCGGCGCCCGGCCCGGCACCAGTCGCAGCGTTCGCAGGCGGAGTAGTAGGTCTCGCAGGCCACGCGGGCGCCCAGCCACCCGCTGTCACCGTCATCCCCGACCTCGATCACTGTCCCGAGGATCTCGTGCCCCATCACGACGGGCGCCTCGTAGGCGTACTCGTCGTGCGCGATGTGCACGTCGGTCCCACAGATGCCCGTCGCGATCACCTGCACGAGAGCCGTTCCCGGCAGAGCCGCAGGCACGGGCAGCGATGCCAGCTCGACGCCCTCCGCTCCGGGGCCGACCTTGAGGACGGCGAGCATCGCCGCCGGCATCAGCACTCCTGTGTGAGACACTCGGGCATCCTCTCCTGGACCGGTTCTGGTGTCCGGTAAAGTACCAGCTTTTGTATCATTGTCCTGACAATCCGGAAGGCGCGACGATGACCGTGAGCACCCGCGAGCTGTTCCGGAACCTGGACCGCGGCGGACCCGTACCGCTCTACTTCCAGGTGTCCGAGCAGCTGCGCGCCGCCATCCGCGGCGGCATCCTGCCGCCCGGCTCACGGATCGAGAACGAGGTGAAGCTCGCCGACGACCTCGGCATGTCCCGCCCGACGATCCGACGGGCGATCCAGGAACTCGTCGACCAGGGTCTCCTGGTCCGGCGGCGCGGAGTCGGCACGCAGGTGGTGATGGGGCCGATCGCCCGGGAAGTCGAGCTGTCCAGCCTGCACGACGACCTCGTCAAGAGGAACCGCCAACCGAAGACGGACGTCCTCCTGCACGAGCTGACCCCCGCAGGCGATGAAGCCGCGGAGCAGCTGGGCATCGAGCCCGGCACCGAAGTGCTGCACATCCGGCGACTGCGGTACGCGGACGATGTGCCCTTCGCCCTGCTGGCGAATCACCTGAGCCCCGAACTGGCCGACCTCAGCCGGGAAGCGCTGACCGAATCGGGTCTCTACCAGCTGCTGCGCGAGCGAGGGGCGACGATGCGGGTCGCGAAGCAGACCATCGGCGCGCGCGCCGCCACCGCGGAGGAAGCGGGGCTGCTCCACGTGCCGCCCGGCTCACCTCTGCTCACGATGGCGAGGACGCTGTACGACGACTCGGGCCACCCGGTCGAGTACGGTCTGCATTCCTACCGGCCCGACCTGTACTCCTTCCATCTCACGGTCGTCGAGAGGTAGGGCCGGCGCCGTGCGGGGATCGAACCCGCGGCATCTCTTCCTCGGCTGCTACACCGAGGGCACGCAGGAGGGCCGCGGCACCGGCATCGCGGTCTATCGTCTCGACGACGACGGCGCGCTCAGCGGCGACCCGCTGGTCGTGCCTGCGGCCAGCCCATCGTTCCTGGCCCTCGCCCCCGATCGCCTCTTCGCGGTCCATGAGGAGCTGCGCGGAGGGGTCTCCGCCTTCGAGCGCTCCGGGGGAAGCCTCACGGCGCTCCAGACGGTGCCGACGGGAGGCGCGGAGCCGTGCCACCTCGTGCACGACGCGGCCGGCGGGCGGCTGCTCGTCACCAACTACGGCTCGGGAAGCGTCGCCAGCGTGGGGATCGGTGACCTCGGCGCCCTCCGGTCCGCCGAGGTGATCGAGTTCCCTCCCGGACGCGGGCCTGTGCCGGAGCGCCAGGAGGGGCCCCACGCGCACCAGTTCGTGCCGGCCGAGACGGGGAGCGGCGCCTGGCTCGTCGCCGATCTGGGCGGGGATCGGCTGTTCGAGTACCGCTCCTCCGGGTCAACGCTGGAACTCCTGGGAGAGCACCCGCTGCCCCCCGGCTCGGGCCCGCGGCACATGGCCTGGGCGCGCGGGGCGCTGCTCGTGGGTGGCGAGCTGGACTCCCGGCTGCACGTCCTGCGCAGGGCGGGCGGAGTGCTGAAGCACGAGGGGTCGGTGCTCACCCACTTCGGCCAGGACGGCACCGAGAGCTACCCGTCGCATCTCGAGGTGGCGCCGCACGGCCGAGTCGCCTACCTCGCCAACCGCGCCCGCGACACGATCGCCGTCTTCGACCTCGAGCCGCTGGACCGCGGCGACACGCCGGCGCTGGTGCAGGAGGTGCCGTCGGGGGGGCTCTGGCCCCGCCACTTCGCACTGCACGGCGCGCGGCTGTACGTGGCCAATCAGCGCTCCCACGAGGTGACCGTGTTCGCGGTCGCCGATCCGGCCACCGGGCAGCTCGATCCAGAGCCGGTGCAGCGGGTGGCGACAGGGTCTCCCGCCTGCGTGGTCCTCGCCTAGCCGGCCCGCCGGCGCCCGTCGCTCACCGCTGGCCGGCGAGGCGTACGAGGGCGTGGGTCTCCACGCTGCGGATGGCCGCCTCCACGATCGCGTGGCCGGCCCGCGACATCCCTGCCGTCAGAGGAGGGTCGAGCGGGCGGCCGTCGCGCAGGTGCGCGACGAGGTTGGCAAGAGCCGTGCGATCCTCCGGGGCGGGCTGGTCCACCGGCACGGTGGCGATGCCGTCCGCCGTGTGGACGGTCACCGTGGTGTCGTAGTCCCAGCTGCTGATGCTGCCCTCTGTGCCGTTCAGCACGAAGCCGCAGGAGGGCTGGGGCTGCTGCGTCCACGGGTCGGTGAAGGTGCCCCACCGCGTCTGGGATACCGAGAGACCGCTGTCGTAGTGGCCGATGACCACCGCCTGCTCGTCCACCTCGAGCCCCTCCGCCCCCCAGGCCGCGGCCGTGACACCCCACGGCATCTCCCCGTCCCGGTACCAGGTGCCGAGCGTGGCCGCATAGCCGAAGTAGTCGCGGAGGCTGCCTCCGCCCGCCGCCCGCGAGTACCACCAGCTCTCGGCCTTGTCCGCCGTCGTCGGGGTCAGCTCGATCTTGCCGTGCGAGTGATAGAGCGGGCCCCGGTTCCCGCCGTAGTAGTGGACCTGCTCGATCCGCCCGATGGTCCCCTCGGCAGCCACCCGCTTCGCGGTCCGGTGCGAGGCGATCCAGGCCTGCGGCCAGTTCACGGCGAGGACCACGCCCGCCCGCTCGGCCGCGGCCACCATGCGGTCGGCCGCCTCGAGGGAGTCGGCCATCGGCTTCTCGAGGATGATGTGCACCCCCGCGGCCGCGAGCCGCTCCACCCACTGCTCGTGCTCGGCGGTGGTGCTGCAGACGAAGGCGATGTCCGGCTCCGCCTCGAGGAGCCGGTCGAGTTCCGTCGCGACGGGGACGTCCAGGTGCAGGTCGGCGAGCACCGCCCGAGGCCGGTCCTCGGAGCGGTCGAGTACCCCCACCACATCGGTGAGCGGGTGCTCCATCGCGGTGGCCAGCTCATCGCCGATGTGCATGTGGTCGAAGCCGACTCCCACCACCCGGTAGGTCTTGCCCATCCGATTCCCTCTCTGTTGCTGCGCGCGATGCGGATCCGTTCAGTCCGCCCGCTGCCCCGTCACCCGGACGTAGAACCAGGCCAGCGCGAGCACGATCGCGCCGTAGATGATCTGCCGCACGGCGTCGCTCGTCTCCAGTCCGAGCAGGAGCCGGTTGAGGACGGTGAGGATCAGTGCGCCGACGATGGTCCCGCCGAAGCCGCCTGTCCCACCGAGGATCGACGTGCCGCCGATGACGGCCGCCGCCACCGAGGGAAGCAGGTAGGAGTTGGTCTGGTCGGGACCGACCGAGCCGCTGATGCCGGAGAACATCAGCCCCGCCAGCGCGGCGAGCAGCCCCGCGATCACATAGACGGCGATCAGCACCTGCCACGAGCGGACGCCGGCAAGTCGGCCGGCCGACTCGTTGTCGCCGGTCGCGTAGATGGAGCGCCCGAGCCCGGTCCGCCCGAGCCCGAGGATCAGGATCGCGGCGACGAGGGCGAGCACGATGCTGTTGAGGGGGATCGGGCCGAACAGGGTGCCGCCGCCGACCGACTTGACCAGCGAGAGGATGGTCGTGGAGCCGGAGAGGAATCCGTCGCCCACGATGCCCACGGTGATCACGCCCACCAGGACGCTCGACATGCCGAGGGTCATGATCAGCGGATTGACCCGGAAGACCCCGACGCCGATGCCGTTGATGAGCCCGATCGCGCCGCCGACCAGGAACGCGAAGCCGAGCGAGGCGATCGGACCGAGCCCCGCATTGTTCGCCGAGACGTAGGCCGCGAAGTTCGCGATCATGGCGGCGGACAGGTCGATCCCGCCGGTGAGCATGCACACGGTCTGCACGGCGGCGAGGATCGCGAGGGGGCAGGCGAGCAGCAGCACCGAACGGATGCCCTGCGGCGCGAAGAGAGTGGGGTCCTGGACTCCCGTGATCACGTAGAGGATCGCCAGGACGACCAGGAGGGCGATCACGGGCTTCTCCGCCATGATCCGGGCGGTGCGCTGTCCGCGGCTCTCCCCCGTGGGGGCCATGGTCGCTGCCGTCATGCGCTGCGCCTCCTCAGCTGAACGTACCCGCCGAGCATCACGACGAGGATGAGGATCACGCCGCGCGCGATCTCCGACAGATTCGGGTCCCAGCCGAAGCCGAGCATGATCGCGGGGATGAGGCTCAGCACCATCGCGGCGAGGACGGGCCCGAGCAGCCCGCCGGTTCCGCCGATCAGCGCGACGCCGCCCAGCACCACCGCCGCGACGCTGCTGAGCAGTGCGGCGAGGCCGATGGATGCACGTGGCTCGCCGCTGCCCGTGAAGGCGGTCGTGACGATTCCGGCCAGGCCGACGAACACCCCGGAGAGCGCGTAGGTGCGCATCCGGGTCGCGGCCACACTGACACCGGACAGGTAGGCGGCACCGCGCTGGCTCCCGATCGCATAGGTGGCGATGCCCCAGCGGGAGCGCTTGAACGGCAGCCAGATCAGCACGAGTGCCAGGGTCAGCCAGATGACGGCCGGCAGCGGCTCCGAGAAGCCTCCCACGATCAGCGGCTGCAGATCCGCGGCGATGCCGCCGCCCGGCGCCGGCAGCACGACCAGGGTCGATCCGGCGATGACGAAGCTGATGGCGAGCGTGACGATGATGTCCGGAACCCCGGACACGGTGATGACGTAGCCCATCACGGCCGAGATCACGGCGCACAGGGCGACCACCGCGATGCCGATGAGCACGCAGGTCAGCAGATCCTGACCCAGCATGAACTTGGCGCAGACGCAGTTGGCGAAGACCATCAGGGCCCCCACCGACATGTTGATGCCGCCGGAGATGACGACGACGCCCTGGGCCATGGCGAGGAACGCGAGCGCCATGCTGCCCGCGATGATGGTGCGCAGCTCGAAGCCGCCGAAGGTCGGGATCTGCACGATCCGGACGACGAAGAGCACGGCGAGGAGCACCACAACACCGGCGAGCCAGCCGTGCCTGCGGCGCAGCCGGGTGGCCGCGCCGGTGGGCCGCGGGAGGGGGGTGAGCACGGTCATCGTCCGGCCTCCTGGGAGTCGGGTACTGCTGGCGTGCCCGGGATGAGGCCGTGCGCGGCCGACAGCAGGGCTTCGTCCCCGGCATCGGCGGGAAGCTCGGCGACGATCCGGCCGCGGTAGAGCACGACGACGCGGTCCGCGACGAGAGCGACCTCGCGGAGCTCGCTCGTGTACATGAGGATGGCGGCACCGCTCTCGGCCAGTTCGGCGATGAGGTCGTAGATCTGGTGCTTGGTGCCGATGTCGATGCCGCGGGTGGGGTCGAAGAGCAGCAGCGTGCTGAAGCCGGCGGTGAGCCAGCGGCCGATCGTGAGCTTCTGCTGGTTGCCGCCGGACAGGCGCTTCGCCTGTGCCGCGGCCCTCGTGTCGATCGACATCCGGGTGATCGCGTCGTGGGTCTTCGCCCGGACCGATCGCATCGGGATGGGGCCCCACGAGCGGAGCCGCCGGTAGAGGGTGAGACCGAGGTTCTCCTCGATGGAGCGCTGGGGAAGGAGCGCGAGGGCGCGGTCGGAGGGCACCAGAGCGATTCCGCGGGCGATCGCGTGCGCGGGGTGGGAGGCGGAGAGGGGGCGGCCGTCGACCAGGACCTCGCCCGATTCGAACCTGCGGTCGCCGGCGAGGGCCTCGAACAGGACGTCCTGGCCTTGACCCTCCAGCGCCACCACCCCGACGACCTCGCCGGGCTTCACGTCGAAGGTGACGTCGTCGAGCTGCCTGCCCGCTCCGACCCCGCGCACCTCGATCCGCGGGGCGACCGCCGAGAGATCGCGCGGGGACCGCCGCACCTCTTCGCGCACGAGCTCCGCTGCCTCGCCGAGCATGGACTGGACGATGCGCGCCTCCCCGCCCTCGCGGGGCACGAAGCTCGCGACATCGCGTCCATCCCGGAACACGGTGCACTTGTCGCAGTGGGTGACCACCTCCTCGAGGCGGTGGGAGATGAAGAGGACGGAGCCGCCGGCGGCGGTCTGCCGCTGCATGACTTCGAACACGCGCTGGGCCAGGTCGGTGGGCAGCGCCGCCGTGATCTCGTCGAGCACCAGCAGGCGGGGCTCATGAGCGAGGGCGCGAGCCAGGTCGATCATCCGCAGGAAGGGCAGCGGGAGGTCCCCGGCGTTCTCCCGGAGGTCCAGACCGGCCATCCCCATCTCGTCGAGAGCCGCCGTGAAGCGATCGATGGGCGTGCGTGTGAGGACGAGATTCTGGCGGAGAGTGAGGTCGGGAAGCAGAGAGGGGTCCTGGTAGACCGAGGCGATCCCGGCGCGGCGTGCCCGCTCCGGCGAGGAGAACCGGACAGGCGCGCCGTCGAGAGCGAGTGAGCCGCTCGAGGCCTGGATGACTCCGGTGAGGATCTTGACGAAGGTGCTCTTGCCGGCCCCGTTCGCTCCCAGGAGGGCGTGCGCCTCTCCGGGCGCGACGCTGAGGTCGGCCGACCGGATCGCCACCACGGGGCCGTAGCTCTTCGCGATCGCCGTCGCGGTCAGAAGGGGTTGTGCCATGGGTTCCTCGGATGATCTAGCGACGCGGGTTGGCTGCTGTCCCCCACGCGGTGTGGGGGACAGCAGCCGATGCATCCGTTCGGACGGGAAGCGAAGGGTTTCGGACCCCGGCCTCAGATCACTCGCCCGGGCCCTTGCAGCTCTTCAGCTGCTCGGGCGTGAACGTGGTCTGACCCTCGATCTGGAACGTCGCGTTGTAGAGCGCGTCCTGGTCGGGGTCGTACGAGGCCTTCATCTCGTCCATCCCGGTCTTGGCGTCGATCACGCGGGGCGTGAGGATGGTCTGCTTGTCGACCGTCTCCCCGGCGAGCGCCCGGATGGCGATGTTCGCACCGACGCCGCCGATGATCGCCGGGTTGGTGATGTAGGCGCCGGGAGCGCCATCGATCAGCTGGCCGAGGAAGGCGTTCGTCTCCTGGCCGGTGACAGGCACCGGGTCCACGCCTGCGGTCTCGAAGGCGTTCACCACGGTGTAGTCGGTGCCGCTCGTCCAGACGCCCTGGTACTTGCCTGCGGAGAACTCCTGCACGGCGATCTCGCCGCCCTTGGTGTAGTCCCAGCCGGTCCACACCTCCTTGTAGGTGATGTCCGGGAAGTCCTTCAGCGCCTCCTGCACGCCCGCGTCACGATCCGTGTCGGCCGGGACTCCCTCGATGCCGCGCATGTAGAGGAACTTGCCCTTGCCGCCCATCGCCGTGAAGAGCCACTCCGCGTTCATGCGGCCCCACTCCTTCTGGTCGTTGACCGCGATGTAGGCGTCCGGGTCGGTCACCGGGCTGTCGACAGCGACCACCACGATGCCCTTCTTCTCCGCCTCGGCGATGATCGGGTTGAGCTTCTCGCGGTCGGCCGGGTTCAGGATGATCGCGTTCACACCCTGCGAGATGAGGCTCTGCAGATCCTGGATCTGCTCGGTCGGTCCGCCGTTCTTGGAGATCGCGATGACCTTGGAGACCTTGCCGCTGGCCAGCGCCTCCGCCTTGACCGAACAGATCATCTCTTCGCGCCAGCCGTTGCCGGCGAGGGTGTTGCTCACTCCGATGACGTAGTCGGCGGCCTCGGAGCCGCCGGTTCCGGTGCTGGAACCGCCGCCGCCCGAACCGCCGCCGCTCGAGCCGGAAGCACATCCGGTGATGACCATCAGGGACGTGGCGGTGAGTGCACCCAGGGCGAGCAGTCGGCCCGACCTGGTACGCGTGAACTGCTTCATTGCTGCTCCTTTGCAGAGGCCCGGGGGGCCCGGACGAGATGGCGGGACAGGCCCGTCACTTCACCATACTGGCTGTTCGGTTGTCCGGACATTTGACCGGAAACCGTGTCACGGTCGTGACCTTCTTGGCCGGATGCGGCCGCTCATTCGGCTCGCGGATGGAGCCACAGGTCGACGGGACGGGCGACCTCCGGCGCATCGAACGGGAGCGCGACGCGGCGCCCCGTGCCCGCCGAGTGGTATCCCGCGAGCAGGAGCTGGAGGGCGAGCCGGCCGTCCTCGCCTGTCGCGTCGGACTCCTCCCTGCCCAGCACCACTCGACAGAAGTGCTCCAGCTCCTGGGGGAAGCCGTAGTTCCAGAGCTCCTCGAACACCGGGTAGGTCCAGCCCACCGTCGTCGGCGCCTTCTCGACGGCGTAGTCGAAGCCGGTGGCCGAGAACGTCGGCAGGGCGTTGCCCATGTGCAGGTTGGCGATGGTCAGGCCCTGGTCGCCGTAGACCTCGACCCGATCGTCCATCCCGCCCTGTCGTGCCCAGCTGTCCTCCACATGGCCCACCGCTCCGCCGGCGAACTCCACGATCGCGAAGGTGTGATCCTCGCCCCGCGTGCGCTCCCCGTGCACGTACGTCCCCATCTGCGCCGTGATGGTCAGCGGCTCTGGCCGGCCGAGGAACCAGTGGCAGAACGACAGGCCATGGCATCCCATGTCCATGAACACGCCGCCTCCGGAACGGTCGATGTCCCAGAACCAATCGGCGTGCGGACCGAAGTGCATCTCGGACTGCTTGACGAGATACACCTTGCCGAACGCACCCTGATCCGCCATCTGCTTGGCCTTCACGTACTTGGGAGTGAAGAACAGCTCCTCCGCGTAGAAGAGGTGGACGCCGTTGCGGCGGCACGCCTCGATCATCTCGTCGCACTCGGCGAGAGTCATGGCCATCGGCTTCTCGACGACGACGTTCTTGCCGGCGTTCGCCGCGTCGACAGTGATCTGGCAGTGCAGCTTGTTCGGAGCGGTGATGGTGATCAGCTCGATCTCGGGATCCTTCAGCATCTCCCGATAGTCCGTGAACGCCTTCGGGATCCCGTAGCGGGCGGCCAGCTCGGCGGCGTTGCCGGCGGTGGGCGACGCGACCGCGACGACCTCGCCGTGCTTCCCCATCGCGATGGAGGCCGCGTGGATGTCGGCCTGGAACTGCGAGCCGACGATGCCGATCTTGACGGTGCGCTCAGTCATCTTTCGCTGATCTCCTTCTGGGGTCCGGATCCACTAGGTGCGCGCCGTCCCGTAGTAGGCGTCCACCCAGTCGGGCTTGTCGATGTTCCGTCCGCGAGCGATGCCGAGCGCCGAGCTCAGCGCAAGAGCGGCCGGGAAGCCGAGAATGGGGAGTTCGAGGGCCGTCGCCTCCCCGAGGGGCAGGCGCAGCACGGCCGCCCCGCGGCCCCCGCAGATGCGCTCGGCCTCTGTGCCGAGATCCTCGCGCGCGTGCGAGAGCACGAGCGATTCGGCGTCGAGGGCGTACATGCCTGTCGTCGCCGCCTCCCGGGCCTCCAGCCCCTCTATGGTGAGCCCGGCGACCTCCTTGAACACGAGCGCGGTCTGCAGGGCGGCCGACCAGCCGGCGCCGGCGGCGAACGCGATTCCGGTCCGGCGGTTCCCGATGTCCCCCAGCACCGTCGGCGCCCACGCTGACGCCACGGCCAGTTCCGTGTCCATCCGGTCCGCGAGCGTCGCCGTGTCGACGTCGAGCGGGCGTTCGGCCACCGCCTGCCAGAGCAGGTACCCCGTCAGCACGTTCGCGACATAGGACTGTGTGTGGGTCACGGCCACCTGGGAGCGCACCGGCACGTCCACACGGGCGGTCGCCGCCGAGCCGAGGGTGGAGTCGGGGGTCGCGGTGATCGCGATCCACTCCTCCGGCATCCGGCGGGCGTGCACTGCCGCGACCAGGTCCCGCAGCTCGCCTGACGTCGAGAAGATGATCGGGACGTCGCCCTCCCGCCAGGTGAAGCCGCCCGCCGCGATGATGCCGGCCGGTACCGCGACGACGTCCATGGCCGGAGACGGCGCGCTCCGCGCGGCGGACTCGAGCGCGAGCGCCGAGTAGAAGGCCGCGCCGTTGCCCGTTGGCACGAGGCGCCGCGCCCCTCTGGCGATGCCAACGGCCGATTCGCCTCCCGGCGAGCCGAAGCGCTCGATGACCTCGCGCAGTGTCTGGGGCATGCCGAGGGCATCAGCCCACAGCCGGCTTCCTGAGAGCTGCGGCACGGAGTCGGTCGACACCTGCAGCACGCTACTGGTATTGTTCCGGTCTGGCAATGGTGCGTGCTGGTATGGTCTTTCCATGGCTCTGCTCGCGGCCCCGTCCGCGCTCTACCTGCAGGTCGTCGCCGCCATCAGCGCGGACGTGCGGGGAGGCGCCTTGAGGCACGGCGACCGCCTGCCGGGCGAGCGCGAACTCGCCGAGCGGTTCGACGTGAGCAGGGTGACGATCCGTCGGGCGCTGGCCGAGCTCGCGTCGGCGGGACTGATCGAGTCGAAGCCGGGACGCGGCAACTTCGTGACCAATCGGGTGCTGGGAGAGTCCGCCAACTCGCTGATGAGCTTCTCCCAGATGGGGGCCGAGCGGGGATTGACGGCGACTGCGCGCGTGCTCGATCTGCGGATCCGTGGCGCCTCGCTGGACGAAGCAGATCTTCTCCTCATCGCACCAGGGGCGCCGGTGTTCGAGCTCCGCCGCGTGCGCATGCTCGATGCGCTGCCCGTCTCGATCGACCACAGCAGGCTTCCGGCGGAACGGGTGCCCGGCATCGACGGCGTCGACTTCTCCACCGCCTCTCTCTATTCGACGATGGAGGGGCTCGGCTGCGGGCCGAAGCGCGCCGACTACACCGTGCGGGCAGTCGCGGCTGACGAGGGCTCCGCAGCCCACCTCGACGTGGCGATCGGCGCACCGCTGCTGACCACGAGCACCCGGAGCTTCGACGCCGACGGACGGATCGTCGAGCTTGGCGAGATGATCTATCGGGGCGACCGCTACCAGTTCCGGGCGAGCCTCATCCGGTCCGGGGGAAGCGATGACTGAGCTGCGCGCAGTGGGGTTGGACGTGGGCGGGAGCTCGATGCGCGCGGCCGAGAGCGGCGACGCGGCGGCGGCGATTCGGGCTCCGGTCAGCGCGGCGACGACGCTCGCCGAGTTCATCGAGGCCGCCGGCGGGCTCCTCGCCGCCGTCGACCCGGGGGGCGCTGCGACCGTCGCCGTCGCGCTGCCCACGTTCGTGAAGCCCGACGGCACCCTCCTCGACTGCCCGTCCATCCCCGCCCTGACCGGAGTCCGGCTCGCCGCGCTGATGGCCACGGAGCTCGGCCGCTCCGAGCCCCTGCTCGTTCCCGATCTCGCCGCGGCGGTCGTGGGGGAATCACGCCACGGCGTCGGGCTCGGAGTGGACTCCTTCCTCTGCGTCGCGCTCGGCACGGGCGCGAACGCGGCGGCGACCCGCGGCGGCCGCGTGGTGGACACGGCCTTCGGGTGCCTCGGTGATGCCGGTCACGTGCTGGTGGAGCCGGACGGGCCGCGCTGCTCGTGCGGCGGGCGCGGCTGCCTCGAGGCCGTGGCCTCGGGCTGGGCGCTTGCCCGGGAGGCCCGGGTCATCGGTCTGCGCACAGGCGAGGACCTGACGGTCGCCGCGGAGCAGGGGCGCGAGGACGCGGCCGCAATCCTTGACCGCGCGGGCGTCGCCCTCGGGCGAGCGGTGGCGAGTTGGAGCGCTCTGCTCTGGCCGGAGGTGGTCGCCGTGGCGGGGGGCGTCTCGGCGGCGGGAGAGCGGCTGCTCACCCCGGCTCGCCGGGAGCTCGCCCGCGTCGGAGTCCCCTACATCGCCGAGCGGGTCACGATCGTGCCGGCGACCCTGGGGGAGACGGCGACGCTGGTCGGCGCCCTCTGCCTCGCGGAGGATGCCGCACGGGCGACCTGACCGGCGCCCGGGTTCAGTGCACGAGGGGCCGGAGGTTGTCGCGCGCGATCTCGAAACCGCGCCGCACCGCACCGACGGAGCCCTCGAACGCTCGGTCCTCATGCTCGACGGACAGCACTCCGTCGTAGCCCACGCGGTAGAGCGCCCCGAGGAACGCATTCCAGTCCACTTGGCCGAGGCCGCAGATCCGGGGAATCTGCCAGCCGACGCCGAGGCTCAGAGCGCCGTGCTCGTACAGCCCGTCCGCATCGATCTCGAGATCCTTGGCGTGCACGTGGAAGATCCGGCTGCCGAACTCGCGCACCACCCGGGGCGCGTCGATGAACTGCCACACCAGGTGGGAGGGGTCGAGGTTCAGCCCGAAGTTCGCGTCGGGGAGGATCTCGAACATCTGCCGCCAGATGCTCGGCGAATACGCGAGGTTGTTGCCGCCCGGCCACTCATCGCCGCTGAAGATCATCGGGCAGTTCTCGATCGCGATCTTGCGCCCGTGGTCCGCGGCGAAATGCACGAGGTCCGGCCACACCTTCCCGAACTGCTCGAGGTTCGCATCCACCGGCTTCCCCTTGTCCCGGCCGACGAACGTCCCCACGACCTCCACGCCCAGCAGCTCGGCCGCTCGGATCACCCGGCGCAGATGCTCTCGGGCCGCCGCGGCGGCCGCCTCGTCCGGGTCGAGGGGATTCGGGTAGTAGGCGAGAGCGGAGATCTCCAGGCCGCGAGCCTGGAGCGAGTCGACCACGCGGTTCGCCTCACCCTGGTCGAGGCTCTCCACATCGATGTGCGATGTGCCCGCGTACCGGCGGGAAGGCCCGGACGCGGCCGGCCAGACCGCCACTTCCAGGGCCTGGAAGCCATTCCCGCCCGCCCAGTCGGCGACCTCGTCCAGGGAAAGGGTGGGGAATGCGGCGGTGAGCAGGCCGAGCTTCATCGGTTGTCGCTTTCTGCTGGACGGGAAGGGGCGGACGGGGAGGCGGCCTCGACCGCCGTCCACGACCCGGAGTGTGCGCTCGCGAGGATCGCGTCCATGATGAGCGCGTCCTGATGGCCGTCGTCGAAGCTGGCGAAGGGGACCTGAGGGGCCGTCCCGGCGCCGGACTGGGCCACCACGGACTCGTACACCGCGCGGTGGAGGCCCTTGAAGCTGCTGGCGAACCCCTCGTTGTGCCCGCCCGGCAGGAAGGCCACCGAGGCGGCGGCGGGCGACAGCAGCGAGGGATCCCGCGCCAGGAGCTGGTTCGGCTCGTGGCGATGCCCCAGCCAGAGCTGCTCGGCGCTCTCGCTGCTCCAGGCGAGAGCGCTCGACGAGCCGGCGATCTCGAACTCGACCGAGTTCTTGTGTCCCATGCTGACCTGCGAGATCACGAGCGCGCCCCGGGCGCCGTTCTCGAAGCGCACGAGCAGGGCGGCGGCATCGTCGGTGCGAATCTCGACCGGTTCGGTGGGCGCGCCGCTCGTGCTCGCGAAGGTCTCGACCGGACCGGTCGGACGCTGCCGGACGGGCAGAAACGTCATCAGGTCGGCCATCACGTGGGTGACTCGTGCTCCGGTCACGAAGGAGAGAGTGTCGAGCAGGTGCGAGCCGATGTCGGCAACCGAGCGGAGCGGCCCGCCCGCCTCGCTCTCGATGCGCCAGTTCCAGTCGGTGCTCTCGGCCAGCCAGTCCTGGCGGTAGGAGCCCGTGATGAGGCGGAGGTCGCCGAGGTCGCCGCGCAGCACTCGCGACCGCGCCTCCGTGACCTGCGGGTAGAAGCGTGCGTTGTAGTTGACCGCCGCGACTCGCCCGCTGGCACGGGCCAGCCCGGCGAGTTCGGCGGTCTCGGCCGAGCTCATCGCCAGCGGCTTCTCGCACACCACGTGCTTGCCCGCGAGGAGCGCCTGCTTGGCCTGATCGAAGTGCGCGTGATTGGGAGAGGCGATGTGCACGACGTCCACCGCGTCGTCACCGAGCAGCTCCGCGAGGTCCCGGTACACCCTCGGCACCCCGAGCTCGTCGGCGACCGGCTGCGCGCGGCCAGGGGCAGAGCCGAGCAGGCCGACGACCTGGGCGCCGAGCCGGCGGATGGCCTCCACGTGAACGCGGCCGATGAAGCCGGTGCCGACGACGGCAGCCCGAAGATCACTCACTCGCCGGATTGCCGCCACGCTGCACGCTCCGTCTGCTCCGGTGGCCGATCGACTCCGACCCTCCACGGCAATTATGTACTTTTGTCACTACATAGGAACCCTCAGTCGTCGGCGAAGAACCGGGCGAGGATCGACACCGCGTCCTTCTCCTCCTCGCGGCGATTCGAGACGGGCACCTCGCCCGTGGCAGGACGGAAGCTGCCACGGGCGCGCGCCGGCTGCGGCGGCAGGCCGGACTCCGCCGGCGCCTGACGCCCCTGACGGGGAGCGGACTGCGGCCCCGGCTGAAGCGCGGGCTCGGGCAGGGGCTCCGGTGCAGGCTGCGGGAGCCGGTTGCCGATCGCAGCGAACACCTGGCGGGCCACGACTCGGCCCGCGCGATTCGCCCCGACCGTGCTCGCCGTCGGTCCATAGCCCGCGAAGAATATGCGCGGGTCGCGCTCGGCCGCACCGGTCGCCACCACGATGCCGCCCTCCTTCTCGTGCAGGTGCAGCGGGCTCAGATGCCGCACATCAGGTCGGAAGCCGGTCGCCCAGACGATCGCGTCGATGGGCTCGCGGGAGCCGTCGGGCCACACGACCGCGTCCTCCTCCAGCCGCGAGAACATCGGCCTGGCGTCGAGAACGCCGCGCGCGATGCCGGCCGCGATCCGCCGCGTCTTCGGCACACCGGTCCCGCTCACGATGCTCGGCAGGGCGCGTCCGGAGCGCGCGGCGGCGTCCTGCGCCGCGACCGCCGTGACGGCGTCCTCCAGGCTCAGCGTGCCGTGGTCCATATAGTCCACCGGCCGCCGGGTGGCCCAGAACGTCTTCTGCGCGACCCCCTCCAGCTCGAGCAGGAAGCCGATCGCCGACGTGCCGCCGCCCACCACCAGCACTCGCTGCCCGCGGAAGTCCTCCGCCGCCGAATAGGTGGCCGTGTGCACCTGCTGACCGCGGAACTGCTGGAGGCCCGGGTAGTACGGCACGAACGGCGCCCCCCAGGTCCCCGTCGCGTTCACCACCGCCTGCGCCACGATGTCGCCGGTCGTGGAGCGCAGCACCAGATCCGCCCCTCGGTCGAAGACCGCCGTCACCTGAGATGGCCGGCGCACCCGCAGATCGAAGAACTCCTCGTAGCGGGCGTAGTACTCCACCACCACATCGCGAGCCGGGCGCGACCGGTCGGCCGAATCGAAGCTGAGATCCAGCGCCTTCATGTTCGGGAGATCGTGCACCCGGTGCGCCGAGCCGAGGCGCAGGGACTCCCAGCGGTTCTGCCAGGCGCCGCCTGCCAGCGGACCACGATCCAGCACGAGAAAGTCGCTGCCCGCGCGCATCCCCAGGCGCTGCAGGTAATACGCCACCGAAAGCCCGGCCTGACCGGCCCCGATGACCACGACGGAAGCGGATTCGTCCGGCACGTGACCTCCCTCCGCGAGGCGCAGATCGCGGCACCCCCCACACCCATCGTGCCTCATTCGCCCCGTGCTAAAGTAGCGGCGAGTTTTCACAACCCTGTTGAGTACCGCCGCGCATCTGCATGGCCGGCGAAGAATGGTGAGGGGGTCACGCATATGGGGCGCGGCCGTCAAAAAGCTAAGCACACCAAGGTTGCTCGGGAGTTGAAGTACTTCAGCCCGGACACCAACTACGACGCGCTCGAACGTGAACTCACCGGACACGACCACCTCGACGACCAGCGGGTGCCGGATCTGGACAAATGGGCTGAGTACGTCGAGGACGACGGGACTCAGGGGCGCTCTGCCGTCTGAGATCCCCGCTGACGCCACGAGCGGCGATCAGGGATCTGCGCCGCTGCGCGCTGCCTATCGGGGATAGTCGCCGGTCAGGCGGACTGCCCCACCCTGGACGCCCTTCGCATTCTGCTCGAAGGCGGCGAGGTCGCGTGCGCTCGTCGAGACGATGCCGGCGCGCCAGGTCGGGATCCCGTCCCCGGTCAAGGCGGTGATCGCCTCGTCCGCGATCTCCGCGCTCACGACCGCGATCATGCCGATCCCCAGGTTCCAGGTGCCCTCGGCCGCCTCCAGGGGCATGCCGTGCAGGTCGGCCAGGATGCGGAAGACCGGCGCAGGCGACCACGACGAGCGCTCCAACTCCGTCCAGGCGCCCTGCGGCAGCACTCGCGCCAGGTTCGCAGCGATGCCGCCCCCCGTCACATGGCTGAGAGCGTGCACGCCCGGGCCGAGCCGGGCGTCCCCCAGCAGGCGGAGCAGCGGGCTCGTGTAGAGGCGGGTCGGCTCGAGCAGCGCCTCCCCCACCGGGCCGAGCTCGGCCAGCGAGTCGGTGTAGCCGATGCTCCGCTCGGCCAGGATGTGCCGCACCAGCGAGAAGCCATTGCTGTGCAGACCGCTCGAGGCGAGGGCGAGCACGACATCGCCGTCACGGACCCGTTCCGGCCCGAGCACCGCATCGGCCTCGACCGCGCCCACCGCGGCGCCGGCGACGTCGTAGTCGTCGGGGCCGAGGAGCCCCGGGTGCTCCGCGGTCTCGCCGCCAACGAGGGCGGTGCCGGTCTCGGCGCAGGCGCGCGCGATGCCGGCCACGATGTCCGCGATCCGCTCCGGCACCACCTTGCCGCAGGCGATGTAGTCGGTGAGGAAGAGCGGCCGGGCGCCGACGACAACGATGTCGTCGACGACCATCCCCACCAGGTCCTGCCCGATCGTGTCGTGCTTGTCGAGGGCCTGCGCGATCGCGACCTTGGTGCCGACGCCGTCGGTGGAGGAGGCGAGCAGGGGACGCCGGAAGTCGCGGAGGAACGACACGTCGAACAGTCCCGCGAAGCCTCCGACGCCGCCGAGGACCTCCGGACCATGCGTCCGGGAGACGGCCGACTTCATCAACTCGACGGCCAGATCGCCGGCCGAGGTGTCGACGCCCGCCTCGGCGTATTTGTTGCTCACGACTCGATCCCCCTGGCGGCATGGCAGACTTGCTCGGTAAGCCCCCAACTCTATGGTCTGGAGCCCTGCCCGGAATGTGTGGCATCGTCGGCGTCGTCTCGTCCAGACCGGTCAATCAGCTCGTCTATGACAGCCTGCTTCTGCTGCAGCACCGTGGGCAGGACTCGACCGGCATCGCCACCACCGAGGGCAGCACGCTGCACATGGTCAAGGCCCGCGGTCAGGTGCGTGAGGCCTACCGCACGCGCGACATGCGGTCGCTCCCGGGCACGATGGGCCTCGGCCACGTGCGCTATGCCACCCAGGGCACGGCGGCCAACGAGGAGGAGACCCAGCCCTTCTACGTGAACGCGCCTTACGGCATCGTCCTGGTGCACAACGGCAACCTCACCAACACCCGGGAGCTCACCGACGAGCTGTACCGCATCGACCGGCGGCACCTCAACACGTCGTCCGACACCGAGCTGCTCATCAACATCCTGGCAACCGAGCTGCAGACCCAGATCTCCGGGTCCGACCTCGACCTGGACCAGGTGTTCACGGCCGTGTCGCGGGTCCACGAGCGCGTGGAGGGCTCCTACGCGACGATCGCCCTCATCGCCGGTCACGGGCTGCTCGCCTTCCGCGACCCGTACGGCATCCGGCCGCTCGTGCTCGGGCGCCGTCCGCTCGGCTTCGTGGGGTTCGAGTGGATCGTCGCCTCGGAGACGGTGGCGCTGGAGAGCCAGGGCTACGAGGTCGTCCGCGACGTGGATCCCGGCGAGGCGGTCTTCATCACCATGAGCGGCGAGCTGCACACCCGGCAGGTCGCGGCGGCCCCATCACTGGTTCCCTGCGCCTTCGAGTACGTCTATCTGGCCCGGCCGGACTCCGTCATGAACGGCATCTCGGTCTACGAGGCGCGACTCCGGCTGGGTGATCGCCTCGCCGACACGGTGGCGAAGTACACCCCGCTCGGCGACATCGACGTGGTCATGCCCATCCCCGACTCCTCCCGGCCGGCTGCGATGCAGGTGGCGCGGAAGCTCGGTATCGAGTACCGAGAGGGCTTCTACAAGAACCGCTACGTCGGTCGCACGTTCATCATGCCCGGGCAGTCCGAGCGCAAGAAGTCGGTGCGGCAGAAGCTCAACGCCATGGGCAGCGAGTTCCGGGGCAAGAACGTGCTGATCGTCGACGACTCCATCGTGCGCGGCACCACCTCGAAGGAGATCGTGGACATGGCGCGCCTCGCGGGCGCCAACAAGGTGACCTTCACCTCCGCCGCTCCCCCGGTCCGCTTCCCCCACGTGTACGGCATCAACATGCCGTCACGGCGGGAGCTGGTGGCCTACGACCGCAAGATCCCCGAGATCGCCCAGGAGATCGCCGCCGACCACCTCATCTACCAGGAGGTGGCGGACATGCAGTCCGCCATCCTGCAGGGCTCGAGCGTGACCGACCTGGAGAAGAGCTGCTTCGACGGCCGCTACATCACCGGCACGGTCACCGAGGAGTACCTCCGCTGGGTCGAGGCGACGCAGCTCAGCTGACCTCGGCCCGCGGGCTGCGCGGTCTACGGCCGGTCGGGCTCCACCGTGACCTCGTGCTCGGCAGACAGCACGCGGGTGCGCCGGGACAGCACCCGATCGAGCACGAGCGCGACGACCGCGCCGAGGGCGCCTCCCGCGATGGCGCAGATCAGCAGCAGGAAGCCGAAGACCTGGCTGGCCGGGAACTCGCCGTTCGCGGGGAACGCCAGCGTGAGCAGGAGCGCGACGACCGCGCCCAGCGCGGCGCCGGTGAGCAGGAAGCTGAGGATGCGCGGCGCACGGCGCACGTGCACCTCATCGCGCCCTGCGCGCGGAGCCTCGGGACCGGTCATTCCGCCCTCCCCAGGGCCGCGACGGGGGGCAGCGGCACGAAGCCCTCGAGGTCGGCGCGGGTGCCCGACGCGTGCACTCGGGCGCCGGCCATCGCTTCGCTCCAGGTGAGGCTGCCTGCGGCGAGCGCGAGCCACGTCGCCGGATCGGTCTCCACGACGTTCGGCGGTGTGCCGCGGGTGTGCCGGGGACCGGGGATGCACTGCACCGCTCCGAACGGCGGCACGCGCACCTCCACCGTGTTCCCCTCGGCGCGCTCGGCGAGGAGCTGCAGGGTGTACCGCACGGCGGTCGCGATGCTGGAGCGGTCGGGCTCCGGGGCGAGCGCGGCGAGCACGGCCGGCTCGCCGACCTCCGCGCTGATCCTCGCCCGTGCCACGCTTCCACGGTAGCCGTTCCGCGCACCCCCCACGGTCGGGTCCGGGACGACTCACCCCGCTAGCCTGGAGTCGTGCGGATCCTCGTCCTCGGTTCCGGCGCGCGAGAGCACGCCATCGTCGATGCCCTCCTGGCCGATCCGGACGGGCACGAGGTGATCGTCTCGCCCGGCAACGACGGCATCGCCACGGTGGCCCGCTGCCTTCGCTTCGGCGACATCACCGATCCCGAGGCGGTGGCCTCCTGGGTGGCGGACAACCCCGTCGACCTGGTCGTGATCGGGCCCGAGGCGCCGCTCGTGGCGGGCGTCGCCGACGCACTGCGGGAACGCGGTGTGCCCGTGTTCGGGCCCGGACGCGCGGCGGCGCGGCTGGAGGGCAGCAAGACCTTCGCCAAGCGGGTGATGGGTGAGGCGGGCGTTCCCACCGGGCGGGCGATCCGCGCCGCCACCTACGCGGAGGCCGTCGCCGCGATCGACGAGCTGGGCGCACCCCACGTGGTGAAGGCGGACGGCCTCGCCGCCGGCAAGGGCGTGCTCGTGACGGAGGACCGGGCGGCGGCGCTCGAGCACGCCGAGCGCTACCTCGAGGAGGGCTCGGTGCTTATCGAGGAGCACCTCACCGGACAGGAGGTGTCGCTCTTCTTCCTCGCCGACGGCTCGCATGTGCTCCCGCTCGCCCCCGCCCAGGACTACAAGCGGCTGGGCGATGGCGACGCCGGACCGAACACCGGAGGCATGGGCGCGTACTCGCCGCTGCCCTGGCTCGACGACGCGTTCGGCGACGAGCGGGCCTTCGTGCAGCGGGTGCTCGACACCGTCGCACTGCCGGTCGTGCGCCAGCTCGACTCCGAGGACACGCCCTTCATCGGCCTGCTCTACTGCGGTCTCATCCTCGACGGCACGGACATCCGGGTGATCGAGTTCAACGCGCGGTTCGGTGATCCGGAGACCCAGGTGGTGCTGCCCCGGCTGCAGGACCCCCTCGGCCGGCTGCTGTTCGCGGCGGCGAGCGGCGAGCTCGGCGGACGGGAGTGGCCGCGGTTCTCGTCCGACGCCGCGGTGGGCGTTGTCCTCGCGAGCGAGGGCTATCCGGAGGCCCCAGTGCTCGGCCGCGCC
>NZ_JAODMK010000039.1 GCF_025465545.1 Naasia sp.
AGCGGTGGCCCTGCTGGTCGCGATCTTCCGTGCCCGGCCCTCGCCGTTCTACGTGCTCGACGAGGTCGAGGCGGCGCTGGACGACGTCAACCTGGGCCGGTTGCTGACCCTGGTGGAGCAGCTCCGCTCCACCTCCCAGCTGATCATCATCACTCACCAGAAGCGGACGATGGAGATCGCCGACGCCCTCTACGGCGTGTCGATGCGCCAGGACGGCGTGTCCGCCGTGGTCGGCCAGCGCGTCCGCCAGGAAGCCAGCTAGCCGAGCCGATCCTGCCGCTCAGCTGCCAGCCGGACTCTCGCTCAGCAGGCAGAATCACCGCCACTCCAGGTATACGGCCGATCCTGCCTGCTGACGTGAGTTCTGCCTGCTGAGGGAGAGGAGCCTGCTGAGCGAGAGGAGCCTGCTGAGCGAGAGGACTGCCGGCTGAGCGAGAGGACTGCCGGCTGGGCGAGAGTCAGGCGAGCAGCCGGAGCCAGCGGAAGCCGTAGCCCTCGAGGCTCAGCACCGCGGGACCCTTCTCCGGCAGGGGCTCCCGGATGCCCGTGAGCAGATCGAGCACGGCCGATCCCTCCAGCGGGAGCCGCACCTCGGCCGACTCCGGCGAGAAGTTGTGCAGCGCGACCACGCACCCCTCGTCCCACCGCATCTCGTGGGCGAGGACCCCAGGAGTGCCCGAATCGAGCACCCCGAACGCGCCGAACCCGATCTCGAAGGTCGTGCGATAGGTCTGCACCAGCTTGCGCACGAAGACCAGCAGGGAGTCGGGGTCGTGGTCCTGGGACTCGACGTTGACGAACGCGGGGCCGTAGCCGCCCGGCGTGACGGGCGCCGGAAGCTTCCGCTCGGCGGCCGTCGAGAAGCCGGCGTTCGCGCCGGCCGTCCACTGCATCGGGGTGCGCACCGCGGAGCGTCCCTCGACGGCCAGGTTCTCGCCCATCCCGATCTCCTCGCCGTAGAAGAGCGTGGGGGTGCCGGGCAGGGCGAAGAGCAGGCTGTAGACCATCCGGATGCGCCGCGGGTCGCCGTCGAGCATCGGCGGGAGCCGACGGCGCAGCCCGCGGCCGTAGAGCTGCATGCCGGGCTCGGGGCCGAAGGCCGCGAAGACCTCCTGGCGCTCGTCGTCGCTCAGCTTGTCGAGGGTCAGCTCGTCGTGGTTGCGCACGAAGATCGCCCACTGTGCCCCGTCGGGGAGCTCGGGGCGGGCCAGCAGCGTCTGCACGAGCGGCCGCGCGTCCTGCCGCGCGAGCGAGAGGTAGAGGTGCTGCATCGTGAGGAAGTCGAACTGCATGGTGAGCTCGCCGCCATCGGGACCGCCGAAGAACTCGAGCTGATCCTCGTAGGGCAGGTTCACCTCGCCGAGGAGGATCGACTGCCCTGAGCGCCGCCCCATGAAGGAGCGCAGCGACCGGAGGTACTCGTGCGGGTCGGGGAGGAGCTGCCGGGCGGCGTCGACGCCCGCTGTGTCGAGCAGGAACGGGACGGCGTCCACCCGGAAGCCCGAGACGCCGAGCTGCAGCCAGAAGCCGAGGATCTTCGCGATCTCATCGCGGACGGCGGGATTGGTGATGTTCAGGTCCGGCTGCTGCCGGTAGAAGCTGTGCTGGTAGTACTGGCCGGTCTTCTCATCGCGCTGCCAGACCCCCGTCTCCTTGTCGGGGAAGACGTTCTCCTCGTGCCCCGGCGGCGGAGCGTCCCGCCACACGTAGTAGTCGCGGAACGGCGACTCCCGGCTCGAGCGGGCGGCCGTGAACCAGGGGTGCTGGTCGGAGGTGTGATTCACGACGAGGTCGACAATCACGCGGATGCCGCGATCATCCGCCAGCCGCAGCACCTCGACGAGGTCGCCGTGGGTGCCCAGGGACGGGTCCACGCCGTAGAAGTCGGTGATGTCGTAGCCGTCGTCGCGTCCGGGCGTCGGGTAGAACGGCATCAGCCACAGGCAGGTGACGCCGAGCTGCGCCAGGTAGTCGATGCGATGGGCGAGCCCCACGAAGTCGCCCTTGCCGTCGCCCGTCCAGTCCATGAACGTCTCGACGTCGAGGCAGTAGACCACGGCGGAGCGCCACCAGAGGTCGCTCGTGTCCGTGATCTTCATCGGGAGCCGTTCGGCATCGAAGGCCGGTCGGCACGGGGTGCCGTGCCGGTCCTCACCGGAAGCCGCCGAGGGCGAGCTGCGGCAGGACGCGCTCGCCGAAGACGTCGAGGAACTCGTCCTGATGCCGTCCGACGTGGTGCAGGTGGATCTCGTCGAAACCGAGCGGGAGGAGGTCCCCGAGCCAGTCCACGAAGCGGCCGGGGTCGGAGGAGATGAGCACGCTGCTGCGCAGGTCGTCCGGCTGAACCTCCGCCGTCGCCTCGTCGAATTCGCTGGGCATCGCGAGATCCCACGTGGTGGGCGGCTTGAGCGAGTTGGTGCGCCACTGGTCGTGGGCGAGCTCCAGGGCGTCCCGCTCATCCGGCGCGTAGCTCAGGTGCACCTGGAGCACGAGGCGCCCGCCGCCGCCCGCCTCCCGGTAGGCCTCCAGCATGCGGGGGAGCGCATCGCCCGGCTGGTAGATGGTGATCAGCCCGTCGGTCCAGCCGCCCAGCCAGCGAGCGGTCTCCTCGCTCACGGCGGCACCGAGGAACGGCGGAGGCGAGTCCGGCCGTGTCCAGAGTCGTGCGCGGTCCACCGTGACGAGGCCGTGGTGGGTCACCTCCTCGCCGGCGAACAAGGCGCGGATGATGTCCGCGCACTCCCGCAGCCGGGCGTTCCGCACATCCTTGGGGGGCCACGGGTCGCCCGTGATGTGCTCGTTCACGTTCTCCCCGGAGCCGAGGGCGACCCACAGCCGGCCGGGGTACATCGATTCCAGCGTCGCCGCGGCCTGCGCGATCATCACGGGGGAGTAGCGCTGGCCGGGCGCGTTGACCACGCCGAACGGGATGGTCGTGGCCTGCATCGCGGCACCCAGCCAGGACCACGCGAAGCCGGACTCGCCCTGTCTCTCGCTCCACGGCGCCACATGGTCGGAGCACATCGCGGCGCCGAAGCCGACCTCCTCGGCTTGCTGCACGGCCCGGAGCAGGTCTCCGGGCGGGATCTGCTCGTGCGAGGCGTGGAATCCCAGGACGGTCATGTGCACCTCCGTGCGCTCGGACCCAACCTAGCCGCGGGCGCGGGGGCGGGAACAGGCCCGGCGGCGGCCTCCGGAGGTCGCCGCGGGGGGCCGCGCCGGTAGGCTGGACGGGTGGCTGATCGCACCCCCTGGTCGCTGTCCGGCGCCCTCCGTGGGATGTTCGCGAAGCGGGCCATCGACGAGACCACCTGGGAGGACCTCGAGGACGCGCTGATCGGCGCCGACTTCGGGCCGACCGTCACGGACCAGATCCTCGACGACCTGCACTCGAAGGTCGACCGCTACCGGACCACCGACCCGCGGGACCTGCAGCGCATGCTGCGGGAGACGATCGAGGAGCGCCTGTCGCGCTTCGATCCGACGCTCAAGCTGACCGACCGGCCCGCGGTGGTGCTCGTCGTCGGGGTCAACGGAGTGGGCAAGACCACGACGATCGGCAAGTTCGCGAAGTTCGTCCGCAACTACGGCAGGACCGTGGTGGTGGGCGCCGCGGACACCTTCCGTGCCGCCGCGGTCGAGCAGCTCGCCACCTGGGCGGAGCGCGCAGGCGCCGACATCGTGCGGCCGCAGCATCCCGGTCAGGACCCCGCGTCTGTCGCGTTCCAGACCATCGAGCAGGCGAAGCGGCTGGGCACCGAGATCGTCATCATCGACACCGCGGGCCGACTGCAGACCAAGGGCGGCCTGATGGACGAGCTGGGCAAGATCAAGCGGGTGATCGAGAAGCAGGCGCCGATCGCCGAGGTCCTCCTCGTGCTGGACGCCACCACCGGCCAGAACGGCCTGCTCCAGGCGGAGGCGTTCCTCGAGATGGCCGGGGTGACCGGACTCGTGATCACGAAGCTGGACGGCTCCGCGAAAGGCGGCTTCGTGCTCGCCGTTCAGGAGCGCACCGGCCTGCCGATCAAACTGATCGGCCAGGGCGAAGGCATCGGCGACCTCACCGGCTTCACCCCGCACGTCTTCGCACAGAACCTCGTCGGGGTCTGAGGCGCCGCCCTCGCAGGCCAGGGCCCTTCGGGCGTTCCTCCGCCAGGAGATCGCGGCCGGCCATCCCGTCGCCGGCCACCTCCCCACCGGTCAGAAGCGGGAGGCCACCTCGAAGAGCACCGCCTCGTCGCCGGCGTAGACGCCCTCCGCGCGCGGCCAGTGCACGATGACCTCGTCGAAGCCGAGCTCACTCGCGCGGCCCTCGGCGTCCTCGAACGCGCCGACGCTCTCGAGCGAGAAGCGGGGTGCCGCGTCGAGGCTCAGGAGCCGCTGCAGTCGGCGGCCCTCCCGCGACTCCTCGTCCTCGAGCCGACGCACCCGCTCCCGCACGCTGCGCCACCACGCGTCGAGGTCGTCTCCCTGGCTGCCCAGGGTGATCCAGCCGTCGCCCCGCTGCACGGCGAGGGCGATGGCTCTCGGCCCGTCTGCGGCGACCAGCAGAGGGACCCGAGGGCTCTGGCGCGGCATACCCACCATGCGGGCGTCGACGGCCCTGAACCACTCGCCGTCGAACGAGATCCCGCGCTCGCCCTCGCTCTCGTGCCGGAGCAGCCGATCCAGCGCGGTGACGAATTCGACGAAGCGCCGGTGCCGCTCACCGGGCGTGAGGACGCGCTGACCGAGCACCGACGCGTCGAACCCTGTGCCGCCCGAGCCGACCCCCAGCTGCACACGGCCGCCCGCGATGTCGTCCAGCGTTGCGATCTCCTTGGCGAACGGCACCGGATGGCGGAAGTTGGGTGAGGCGACGAACGTGCCGAGCCTGATGTCGGTGGTGACCGTGGCTGCGGCGACGAGGGTCGGGACGGTGGCCTGCCACGGCTGATCAGCGAGCGAGCGCCAGGAGAGGTGGTCGTAGGTCCAGGCCGAGTCGAAGCCGAGACCCTCCGCGCTGCTCCACTGGCGCCGCGCCTCCGCCCATGGCCGCTGGGGCAGGATCACGATGCCGTGGCGCATGATCAGGAGCCGGGCGCGGTCAGGTAGGCGCGGCTCAGCTCCAGATAGGTGGCCGCATTGCTGCGGATGCCGGCCTGCTCCTCCCCGGTGAGCTCCCGGCGCACCTTGCCGGGCACCCCGGCCACGAGCGAGCCCGGGGGAATCACCGTGCCCTCCAGCACCACGGCGCCCGCCGCCACCAGCGAGCCTGCGCCGATCACGGCGCCGTTGAGCACGATCGCCCCCATCCCGATGAGGCAGTCGTCCTCGACGGTGCAGCCGTGCACCACCGCGCCGTGCCCGACGCTCACGCCGCTGCCGATGAGGACCGGGATGCCCTCGTCGCCGTGCACCGACACGTTGTCCTGGATGTTGCTGCGATCGCCCAGCTCGATGGCGGCACGGTCCGCCCGCAGGACTGCGCCGAAGAACACGCTCGATCCCGCGCCGAGGCGCACCTTGCCGATGAGGGTGGCGCTGGCCGCCACGAAGGCGTCCGGGGCGATGTCGGGCGCGTCGTCCCCGAAGGGCAGCAGGATCGGCATGCCCCCACGCTAGCCCGAGCGCGAGCCCCGCATCAGTGCGGCCAACCCGCAGCGGCACGCGGTTGCAGTTCGGCCGGAGCGTTACGCCCGTGGACGGGCGCCGCGTCAGTCGAAGAGCTCGCCGATGCGGGTGGCGTCCTCGTCGGGAAGGTCGAGGCCGAGCGCCTCGTGCACCGCATCCCACTGGCCGCTCCAGTGCGGCGACACGATGGGCGCCGTCACCTGCGGGTGCCAGCGCAGCCACGCCAGTGCCAGGCCAGGGGTGCTGACGTCGAAGTCGCGGGCGATCGAGCCGAGGCCGGCGACGCGCTCCAGCGCGCCGTCGGTGAACACCTTGGAGTAGAGCGCCGGTGCGAGGGCGAGTCGGCTGCCCGGCGGCGGCTGCACCCCGCCCAGGTAGCGGTCCGAGAGGATCCCGCCGGCCAGCGGGGAGTAGGGCGTGTAGCCGAGCCCCTCGCCCATCACGAGCGGCAGCAGATCCCGCTCGTCCCCGCGCACCAGCAGGCTGAACGAGTTCTGCACCCACTCGGGCCGGGGCAGTCCCTCGCGATCGGCGGTGGTGAGCATCGCCTCGAGGTCCCAGGGCGTCACGTTGCTGCAGCCGTAGGCGCGGATGATGCCCATGCCGAGCGCGGCTGCGAAGGCGCCGAGCGTCTCGGCGAGCGGCGTTCCCGGATCCGGGGCGTGCGAGAGGTAGAGGTCCACCCGGCCGAGCCGGCGAACGCTCGCCGTCAGCTGCCGCTCGATGTGCCGCGCGGACAGGTCCACGCCGTCCTGCCCGCGCTCCACCGGAGCGCCCACTTTCGTCGCGATCAGCGCATCCTCCGGCTGGCGCTCATCGAGCCAGCGGCCCACCGCCTCCTCGCTGGCGCCGCCCGCGTAGGAGTTGGCGGTGTCGATCCCGCGGATGCCCAGATCCCAGGCCTCGTCCAGCCGCTCGATGCCCTGCTTCAGCGTCAGGCCCTTGCCCCGCGTGGCAGGAGAGGCGCCCACCCCGCCGATCCCGCCCGCGCCGAACAGGAACTCCGAGACGTCGATGCCGGACCGGCCGAGGGGGACTGCGCGCATGGGTCGAGCGTAGGCGTCGGGTCAAGAGGGGAAGCTAAACTGACGGACCTATGGCTACCTTCGGGTCCCTCTCCGACCGTCTCACCCAGGCCCTCGCGAACCTCCGTGGCAAGGGCAGGCTCACGCCTGCCGACGTCGACGGCACCGTCCGCGAGATCCGCCGCGCCCTGCTCGAGGCCGACGTGAACCTCGACGTCGTGAAGCGCTTCACCGCCACCGTGCGGGAGCGGGCCCTCGAGGCCTCGACCTCCCAGGCCCTCAACCCGGCGCAGCAGGTGGTGCAGATCGTCAACGAGGAGCTCGTGGCGATCCTCGGCGGCCAGCAGCGGCGGCTCGAGTTCGCCAAGAAGCCGCCGACCGTCATCATGCTCGCGGGTCTGCAGGGCGCCGGAAAGACGACCCTCGCCGGAAAGCTGTCCCGCTGGCTCGTCAAGGAGGGGCACCGCCCGCTCCTCGTCGCCGCCGACCTGCAGCGCCCCAATGCAGTCACCCAGCTCCAGGTCGTCGGCGAGCAGGCCGGCGCCGCCGTCTTCGCCCCCGAGCCGGGCAACGGCGTCGGCAACCCGGTGCGCGTGGCCAAGGATTCGATCCGCTTCGCCAACGACAAGCAGTACGACGTGGTCATCGTGGACACCGCAGGACGCCTCGGCGTCGACGCGAACATGATGAAGCAGGCGGCCGACATCCGGAAGGCCGTCGATCCCGACGAGGTCCTCTTCGTCATCGATGCGATGATCGGCCAGGACGCCGTCACGACGGCGAGGGCCTTCCAGGAGGGCGTCGACTTCACCGGCGTCGTCCTCACCAAGCTCGACGGCGACGCCCGCGGCGGCGCCGCGCTGTCCGTCGCCTCGGTCACCGGCCGGCCGATCCTCTTCGCGTCCACCGGCGAGAGCCTCGACGACTTCGAGCCCTTCTACCCGGACCGCATGGCGAGCAGGATCCTCGACCTCGGCGACATCCTCACCCTCATCGAGCAGGCGCAGGGCGCCTTCGACGAGGAGGAGGCGCGCAAGGTCGCCGAGAAGTTCGCGACCGACACATTCACGCTCGAGGACTTCCTCAAGCAGATGCAGCAGCTGCGCAACATGGGCTCGATCAAGAAGATGATCGGCATGCTGCCCGGCGCCAAGGGCATGCGCGAGCAGCTCGAGAACTTCGATGAGCGCGAGATCGTGCGCACCGAGGCGATCATCCAGTCGATGACCCGCCAGGAGCGCCAGAACCCCAAGATCCTCAACGGCTCCCGCCGGCTGCGCATCGCCCGGGGGTCCGGCATGAGCGTCACCGACGTGAACCAGCTGGTGCAGCGCTTCGAGCAGGCCGCGAAGATGATGAAGACGGTCGCCAGGGGCGGGGTGCCTCAGGTGCCGGGCATGGGACCGGTTCCGGGTGCGGGCTACCGCGGCAAGCCCCAGCAGAAGAAGAAGTCCGGGTCGAAGTCGGGCAACCCGGCCAAGCGCGCGGCCGAGAACGCGGCACTCGATGCGGCCCCGAAGGGACCGTCGAGCGCGGG
Source organism: Naasia sp. (assembly GCF_025465545.1). Classification (GTDB taxonomy): domain Bacteria; phylum Actinomycetota; class Actinomycetes; order Actinomycetales; family Microbacteriaceae; genus Naasia. The sequence continues at coordinate 8,179 of NZ_JAODMK010000039.1, forward strand.
CGGAAGCGGCTTCGGCCTCGGTGGGGGAGGCGCCGCGAAGGGCACCCCCAGCGAGGAGGAGCTGGCAGCCCTGCAGAAGATGTTCGGGCGCTAGCCCGGCACGGCAGGCAGGACCCGGTCCGATCCCCTGTGGCGGACCGGCTGCCGCTCAGGCGATGCCCTCCACCAGCTGCACGGTCAGGTCCCAGACGGGCCTCTCGGGTTCCACCCCGTCAGGACGGACCGGAAACGCGTACCCGGCCGACCTCCCAGCCGCGGGTGGCAGCGGATAGCGTGTCGGTCATGAGCCAGCACGATCCCTACGCGATCTTCCCGCCCGTCGCCACCTTCGAGGTCACGAGCGCCGACGTCACCGCCGGCGCGACGGTGCCCACGGTCCACTGGGGCGCAGGGGGAGGGGGCGAGGACGTCTCGCCGCAGCTGTCCTGGAGCGGGGCGCCGGATGGCACCGCGACCTTCGCCGTCACCGTGTACGACCCCGATGCGCCCACCGCATCCGGCTTCTGGCACTGGGCCATCTACAACATCCCCGCCTCGGTCACAGAGCTGGCCCAGGGTGCGGGTGCGCCCGGCGGGCATCTTCCGGACGGCGCCCGCACGCTGTCCAACGAGCTGCGCACCAAGCAGTACATCGGCCCCACTCCTCCCGAGGGAACGGGCCGGCACCGCTACTTCTTCGTGGTGCACGCACTCGACACCGAGCTCGACCTCGACCCCGAGGCGACGCCGGCGATTCTCGGCTTCAACGCGGGCTTCCACTCGCTCGGCCGGGCGATCCTGGTGGCGACCGCCGAGTACGGCGACATCGGGTCATGAGGTCCGGCCGGAGACGTCTCGCACGGGCGGCCGATCCGGTCCGCCTACGCTGATCCGATGAGCATCGACGCCTTCGCCGCAACCTCCCGTCCCGTCCGCGTGGGGGTGCAGATCGCGCCAGAGCATGGGCTGTATCCGAAGATCCGGGACACCGTGCGGGCGGTCGAGGACCTCGGCGTGGACGTCCTGTTCAACTGGGACCACTTCTTCCCCCTCTCCGGCGATCGAGGCGGTCTGCACTTCGAGTCCTGGTCGCTGCTCGCGGCGTGGGCGGAGCAGACCTCACGCATCGAGCTCGGCCCGCTGGTGAACTGCAACAGCTACCGGAACGCGAACCTGCAGGCCGACATCGCCCGGACGGTCGATCACATCAGCGGCGGGCGGCTCATCTTCGGCACCGGCTCGGGCTGGTTCGAGCACGACTACGACGAGTACGGCTACGAGTTCGGCACGGCAGGCCAGCGACTCGACGCCCTCGCTCGGGACCTCCCGGTCATCCGGGACCGCTGGACGAAGCTCAACCCGCCCCCGGTCCGGGACATCCCGATCCTCATCGGCGGTGGCGGCGAGAAGAAGACGCTCCGGATCGTGGCCGAGCACGCCGACATCTGGCACAGCTTCACGAATGCCGAGACGCTGAAGCGCAAGCTCGGGATCCTGGCCGAGCACGCCGAAGCGGTCGGGCGCGACGTGTCGGAGATCGAGATCTCGACCGGCGTGGGCACGGAGGTGAGCGAGGCGGACCTCGAGGAGAAGCACGCGCTCGGCGTGCGGCTCTTCACGATCGGCAGGAGCGGGCCGGACTACGACCTCGACGGAGTCCGCAAGCTCCTGGCCTGGCGCGAGCGCGTCTCCGCTTGAGCAGTGCGCGGCCGCCGGCGTCCCCTCCGGCTCAGCCCTTGATCCCGCTCATCGCGACGCCCTGCACGAACTGGCGCTGGAAGATCATGAACACGATCACCATCGGCAGGGTCGCGATGACCGAGCCGGCGAGCAGCATGCCCCACTGGGTCTGGTTCTTCATGACGAACATCGCCAGCCCGAGCGGAGCCGTGAACTTGCCCGGGTCGGAGATGATGATCAGCGGCCAGAGGAAGTCCTCCCACGCCGCCATGAAGGTGAAGATCGCGGTGGCGGCGAGGACGGGGCGGCAGAGCGGCAGCACGATCTGCCGGTAGACGCGGAACTCGCTGGCGCCGTCCACTCGCGCGGCGTCCAGCAGCTCGTCGGGGATCGTCATCATGAACTGGCGCAGCAGGAAGATCCCGAACGCGCTGACCGCGCCAGGCACGATCAGGCCGGCGTACGAGTCCAGCATGCCGTGGCCGCCGTTGCCGAACATGTCGTTGTCGCCGAAGAACGGGATGTGCTGCAGGATCACGTAGTTGGGGATCATCGTGATCTGCGGCGGCACCATCATCGTGGCCAGCACGACCAGGAAGATCGCGTCCCGTCCCGGGAAGCGGAGCTTGGCGAAGGCGAACGCGCACAGCGAGTTGAGCAGCAGCTGCAGCACGGTCACCGAGGTGGCCACGAACGCGCTGTTCGCGAACCACCGGAGGGCGCCCGTCTTGGCGAACTCCAGGTAACCGTCGATGGTCGGATTCTGCGGGATCCACTGCGGCGGCCAGGAGAAGATGTCGCCGGTGTGCTGGAACGAGGCGCTGACGAGCCACGCGAACGGTCCGACGAACAGGACCGAGCCGGGGATGAGGATCAGGTAGATGACGCCGTAGCGGAGCCAGCGGCGCTTCCGGCCGCCTGCTCCTTCCGGCCGGATGGCGTCCCGGCGCTCGATCTCGTGGGGCTGGAGGACCTCGACGGCGGTGGCACTCAAAGGTCGGCCTTTCGGTAGAGCCGAAGCTGGATCCAGGTGAAGACGAGGGTGATCGCGAAGAGGACGAAGGCCAGCGTGGTGGCATAGCCCATCTCGTAGAACTTGAACGCCGCCTCGTAGATGTAATAGACCATCGTGGTCGTCCGCTCGACCGGGCCGCCCTTGGTCATCACGAAGATCTGCGTGAAGACCTGAAGCGACCCGATGATCCCCATGACGAGCAGGAACAGGGTTGTGGGCGCCAGCTGGGGGAGCGTCACGTGACGCAGTCGCGCCCAGCTTCCGGCGCCGTCCACCTTGGCGGCCTCGTGCAGCTCCTGGGGGATTCCCTGCATGCCGGCCAGGTAGATGACCATCGAGAAGCCGACGCCCGACCAGATGCTCATCAGGATGACGGCAGGCATGGCGAGGTGCTGGTCGGCGAGCCAGAGGAGCGGCTCGCGGATCAGGTGCAGCTTCAGCAGGTAGTAGTTGAAGAGGCCGTAGTCGCCGTTGTAGAGCCACTTCCAGATGATGGCCACGACGACGAAGGGGGTGACCTGGGGGAGGAAGAACAGGGTGCGGAAGACGCCCCGGAACTTGATGGCCTGGTTGAGCATCAGCGCGAGGAAGAAGCCGATGGCCATCGTGATCGGCACCGAGGCGCCGGTGAAGTAGAAGGTGTTCACGATCGACTTCAGGAAGCCAGCGTCCTGTGTCATGTCGACGTAGTTGTCCAGGCCGACGAACGGCTTGTCCTGGCTGATCAGGTTCCACTCGTGGAAGGTCAGGTAGAACCCGAACAGCAGGGCGAAGACCGTGAACACCGAGAAGACGAGCAGCCCGGGGGACAGGAAGGCGTAGGCGCGCCACGACCGGCGCATCTTCGTGAGCGTCCCGGCCGGCTTGCGGGGAGTGCCGGAGTCGCCGGATCGTTGCCCGGGGGGGCCGCCGGCGGAGGAGAGCCGGCGCTGGGTGGTTGCCGTCGCGGTGTCGACCGCCATGACGAACTCCTTCGTGCGTCCTGAGAGTGGAGCCGGCGCGCCAGGCGCGCCGAAGGGGAGAGCCGCCGGCCCCGCTGCGTTCGCTTTCGCGTGGCACCGGGGCCGGCGGCAGGGAACTGCTACTTGAGGAGCTTCTCGGCCTCGGCCTTGGCGTTGGCGAGCGCCTCCTGGACCGAGATGTCGCCGTACATCGCGGCGCCGAGCTGGTTGTTCAGGGCCTCCTCCATCTGCGGCCAGACCTCGCTGGTCTGCACGTTGCTGATGCCGCACTGCATGGCATCCGCGAAGCCCTTCAGCTGCGGCTTGACCTTCTCCAGGTCAGGCGACTCGAGGAGCGTCTTCGTGGTCGGGAGCAGCGTGCTGTTCGGGGCGGTGTAGGTGAGGGTCGCCATGTTCTCGGGCTGCGACAGGTACTCGATCCACTTCCAGCCGGCGTCGTTGTTCTTCGAGTGGTCGAAGAGGACCAGTGAGTCGCTCGCGACCGTGGTCGCGCATCCGGCAGGGCCCTCGGGCAGCGGCGCGGTGGCCCACTTGCCTTCGATGTCCGGCGCCTCCTCCTTGAGCACTCCGGCGAACCAGGATCCGGCGATGTACATGCCCATCTGACCCTGGAAGAAGCCGAGGCGGCCGTCGTAGGAGTTGGAGTTGAGGTAGTCGGGAGCTGCGTACTTGGTGAGGCCGACGTAGTACTCGGCCGCCTCCTGCGCCTTGGGGGAGTCGAAGACCGGCTTGCCGTCCGTGTCGAGCACGTCACCGCCGTTCTGCCAGAGGAAGGGGTACCAGTAGTACGCGGACTCGGGCGCGAACATCGCGAGGCCGTACTGCTTGTTGGCCGGGTCGGTGAGCTTCTTGGCGTCGGCCTCGAACTCGTCCCACGTCGTCGGCGGGCCCGCGATCCCGGCGGCCTCGAAGAGGTCGGTGCGGTAGAAGAGTCCCGTCGACTCGCCGTCGATCGGCAGCGCGTACATGCTGTTGTCGTAGCTCGCGAAGGTCTTGAAGACGTCCACGTAGTCGTCCGGCTTGATGACGTCGCTGCGCGAGATGTAGTTGTCCAGGTTGGTGAGCGCGCCGCGTGAGGCGAACGCCGCCACCGAGCTCGCGTCGATGTACGCGACGTCGGGCGGGTTGTTGCCGGCGATCTGGGTGGTGAGGGTCTGCCCCATCGACTCAGCGGGAACGTCCCGAAGCTCGATCTTGATCGTCGGGTGCGCCTTCTCGAAGTCCGCCTTGAGCTTCTTCATCTCATTGGATGAGCCGACCCAGGAGGCGAAGGAGATCGTCACCGTCTCCTTGGGATCCGCGACAGGACCCGTTCCGCCGCCGCCGCCGTTCGTCCCGGACGAGGTACCGCCGCAGGCGGTGAGACCGACGGCCGTGAGAACGGCCGCGATGGGGACCAGGGTTCTGGTCAGACGCTTCTTCACCGACAACTCCTTTATTGTTCAGTCGAGCTCTCGGCAGCTTCTTTGCTCCGAGGGCGATGGCCAAAGGTATGTCACCTTTTACCTTTCATGCAAGACGACGCCCCGCCGCGACGGCGACATCGTTAGCGAATCGTTTCGGCGATAGCGGATCGCCCCGGCGCGCTTGCGGGAAGCCCCCTGGGCGCTGGCATGCTTCTACCCATGTCGAATGCCAAGGTGCTGGTGCGAGGGCCCTACAAGGCGGGCATCGCGCGCCGCCTGCAGGTCGTCACCGCCGCGGTGGAGGTCTTCGGCGAGTTCGGATTCGCGGGCGGCACGGTGCAGCGGATCGCGGATCGGGTCGGCGTGACGCCCGCCGCGATCGACAAGCTGTTCGGCAACAAGGAACAGCTCCTGGTGGCGGCCCTCGAGCATTGGGGAAGCCTCACCACGGAGGTGACCGGGCCGGATTCCCGCGGGATGGCGATGCTCGAAGGGTTCCGAAATCTGATGAGCTATCACGTGCACCACCCCGGCATGCTCGCGCTCTACGTGACGATGGCGGCGGAAGCCTCGTCGCCGCAGCATCCGGCACACGCCTTCATGACCGAGCGGTATCGGAGAACCCTCGAGACGATGCGGCAGATCTTCGTCGACGCGGTGGCGGAGGGGGCGTTCCGGGCGATGACGGACGAGGAGACTCAGAGCGAGGCGGAATGGCTGCTCGCGACCATGGACGGTCTCGAGATCCAGTTCCTGCTGCATCCCTCGTTCAACCTGGAGCGGTCGTTCGGCCTCTTCCTCGACGCGCTGATCGCCCGCCTCGCGCCGGTCCCCGCGCTGGCGGCGCAGGGCTAGCTGCTCCGCGCGCGTCAGCCGGGGGCGGAGATCCCGTCGCGGAGCTCTGCGACCAGGGAGGCGACCACCGCCTTGAGGCTGCCGCCGCTCCGGGCGGCCACGGTGAGCTGCCGCTCGTAGCTTGCGCCCCGGTCGAGGATCACGTCGAGCTCATGGAGCTCCTCGATGCAGCCGAGCCGCTCGGCGATCGGGTCGAGCCGCGCGATCAGGTCCCGGGTGTCGTCGCGCACGAGGCGCTCGTCGCCCGCCGCGTTCTGCACGAGGATCGTCTCCATGCCGTAGCGGGCGGCGCGCCACTTGTTCTCGCGCACGAACCACGGCTGCATGGTCGGCGGGACGATGCCGCGGTCGAGCTGGCCGGAGAGGTCCTCGACGAGGCATTGGACCAGCGCGGACATCGCCCGCACCTCCTGCACGGTGGAGAGCCCGTCGCACGCCCGGACCTCGATCGTGCCCCACTTGGGCGAGGGCCGGATGTCCCACCGGATCTCGTCGACCGAGTCGATCACCCCGACGTGCAGCAGGTCGCCGACCATCGACTCGTACTCGCCCCAGGTGGAGAACTGCGGCGGAAGCCCGGCGGTCGGCAGCTGCTGGAACATCAGGGCACGGTTGGAGGCGTAGCCGGTGGCCTCGCCGCTCCAGAAGGGACTGGAGGCGGAGAGGGCCTGCAGGTGCGGGTAGTAGGCCAGCAGACCATTGAGGATCGGCAGCACCTTCTCCCGGTCGTCGACGCCGACGTGCATGTGCACACCCCAGATGAGCATCTGGCGGCCCCACCACTGCGTGCGGTCGATCAGCGTCGCGTAGCGCTCCTTGTCGGTCACCCGCTGCTGAGTCCACTGCGCGAACGGATGGGTGCCCGCGCACATCAGGTCGACGCCGAGGGGTTCGGCCAGGTCGCGGACCCGGCCGATCGTCTCCTCGAGATCCTCGGTGGCGCCGCGGACCGTCTGGTGCACGCCGGATACGACCTCGACGGTGTTGGTGAGCAGCTCTGCGGTGATTCGGGAGAAGCCCGACTCGTCGGTGAGGTCGAGCGACGCCAGGATCTCCGGCGCGGCCGGCGCGAGATCGCCGCTCACGTGATCCACGAGAGCGAGCTCCCACTCGAGTCCCAGGTCGGACCGCGCTGACCGACCGAATTCGATAGCCACGCCGCCATCCTGACATGCACGCCCCGGTCGCGTCCCGCCGACGCCAGGCGAGACGTTCCTGCCAACCCGCGTGCCGTCCGTGCCGTGTCCGGATGCCGCCGGTGCGGCGTCGTGGGCGCCGTCTAGCGTGGGACGGTGACAACCCCTCCCCGCACTGTGCCCGCCGTGCCCGCCGAGGTGCCTCGTGTCGAGCGCGGGTGGGTGGTTCCGGTCGCGATCGGGGTGACCCTCCTCGCCTGGGCGAGCGCCTTCGTCGTGATCCGCGGAGTCGGCACGGCCCTCTCGCCCGGTGCGCTGGCGCTGGCCCGGCTCCTCGTCGGCACCCTCGCGCTCGGCCTGTTCACCCTCGGTCGCCGCTGGCTCACCCCGACTCCCCGGGAGTGGCTTCTCCTCGCCGGCTACGGCGTGCTGTGGTTCGGCTGCTACAACGTGGCGCTGAACTTCGCCGAGCTCACGCTCGATGCCGGCACCACATCCATGGTCGTCAACATCAGCCCGATCCTCCTTGCGCTGAGCGCGGCGCTGGTGCTCAAGGAGCGGCTGCACCGCTGGATCCTCCTCGGCGCGGGTATCTCGTTCGCGGGCGTGCTGCTCATCGGCTCGGCGAGCGGCGCCCGCGGTCTGGACGACGCGGTCGGCGTCCTCGCCGCCCTGCTCGCGGCCGTGGTCTACACCGTCGGCGTGCTCTGCCAGAAGCCGCTCCTGGGTCGGCTTCCGGCCCTCCAGGTGACCTTCCTGGGGGCGGCCATCGGCGCGGTCGCGTGCCTTCCCTTCGCTCCGGCGCTGCTCCGCGAGGCGGTGACAGCACCCCCTCCCGCGCTGCTCGGTGCGCTGTATCTGGGACTCGTGCCCACCGCGCTCGGCTTCACCCTGTGGGCGTTCGCGCTGCAGCGGATGCCCGCGGGACGCCTCGGCCTGACGACCTACCTGGTCCCGCCCATCGCCATCCTGCTGGCGCTCGCCGCGTTCGGAGAAGTCCCGGCGCCGCTGGCGATCCTCGGCGGCGTGCTCTGCCTCGCCGGCGTCGCCGTCTCGCGCCGCCGCCCCCGCTAGTCGGGTCGGCGACGCTGATGCTGAGCCGGTTCTCGTCGAGAAGCCGGGACGGTATGCGAGGGCGCCGGGAATCTGTCACAATTGTGGGTCGAGTCCGCGACGCCCGACCCTCTAATTCAGGCGTCCTCACTTCCTATCGAGCTTCCGCCGAGTGTGCCCCCACGCGCACGGTCCGGTTCACCGCATCCATACCAAGCACACAGGAGAATTGTGGCTGTCAAGATCCGTCTCAAGCGCCTCGGCAAGATCCGCGCGCCGTACTACCGCATCGTCGTCGCCGACGCGCGCACCAAGCGCGACGGCCGTGTCATCGAGGAGATCGGCCAGTACCACCCGACCGAGGAGCCGTCGCTCATCAAGGTCGACTCGGAGCGCGCCCAGTACTGGCTCGGTGTCGGCGCCCAGCCGACCGAGCAGGTCGCCGCGCTGCTCAAGCTCACCGGCGACTGGGGCAAGTACAAGGGTGACCCGAACGCCGTGAGCACCGTCAAGGTCAAGGAGCCGAAGGCCGCGTTCGTCGCCGACGAGAAGAAGAAGCCGGTCCTCCGCCCCAAGAGCGAGGCGCCTGCTCCTGCCGCCGCCGCACCCGCTCCCGCCGCCGACGAGGCTGCCGAGCCGGCCGCGTCCGAGAGCGACGCGTAGTCCGTGCTCGCTGACGCACTCGAGCATCTCGTCAAGGGGATCGTCGACAACCCGGACCAGGTTCAGGTCTCGGAGCGCTCGACCCCTCGTGGCGAGCTGCTCGAGGTGCGCGTGCACCCCGACGATCTCGGCCGGGTGATCGGCCGGTCGGGGCGTACCGCCAAGGCGCTCCGGACGCTCGTCACGGCGCTCGCCGACGGACGGCGCGTCCGCGTCGACGTCGTCGACACCGACGAGTGACGGACACAGTGGCGAAAGGCAAGGCGGGCGGCCAGTCCGCTCAGACGCAGCTGAGAGTCGGGCGCCTCACCAAGGCGCACGGCCTGAAGGGCGCACTCAAGCTGGAGCTGTTCACCGACGACCCGGAGCGCCGCTTCGTCCCGGGCGCCGAGTTCTCGCTGCAGGTGCCCACCTCCTCTCCGTGGCACGGCAAGAAGCTCGTGCTCGGTGAGCTGCGCTGGTACAACAGCCACCCGGTCGGGTTCTTCGAGGGCGTCACGGACCGCGAAGGCGCCGAGAGCCTCGTGAAGGCCATCCTCTGGGTGGACTCGTCCGCCGACGAGCCCCAGGAGGAGGATGCCTGGTACGACCACCAGCTCGTCGGTCTCGCGGTGCTCCGCGACGGCGTGCAGGTCGGGACGATCGTGCGGGTCGAGCATTTTCCCGCGCAGGACCTGCTCGTGGTGAAGACCCCCGACCGCGAGGTCCTGGTGCCGTTCGTCAAGGCGATCGTGCCCGCCGTGGACACCGTCCGCCGGGAGGTCACGGTGACCCCGCCGGAGGGGCTCTTCGAGGACCTTCCCGACGACGAGGATGACCCCGAGCGCCCGCAGAGGGCCGAGGCCGGGGCGCCGGCCGCCGACGGTGCCGC
>NZ_JAODMK010000014.1 GCF_025465545.1 Naasia sp.
GACGATCTCACGGACCTGCCTGTGACAGCGGAGTCCGGCGTGGGGGAACTGATGACAGCGACAGATGCGGCGAATCCGCCGAGTGCAACGCGCCGTCAGCTCGGCATCGATGTCGGCGGCTCGGCCATCAAGTGGTCGATCGTGGGCGACGGACAGCTCGAGCGCACCGGCTTCCTCGCGACGCCCCGTACCGGCGGCACCGCGGTCATCGACGCGATCTGCGAGCTCGCGACCACCCTGGATGCGGCGCCCTCCGCCATCGGGCTGACGTTCCCGGGAACGATCGACGCGCTGCGCCGCCGAACCCGCTTCATCCCCAACGTCCCCGGCGACTGGGACGGGTTCCCCGTCGCCGAGGTCGTCGAGCAGCGGACCGGGCTGCCGGTCGCTCTGCTCAACGACGCACGTGCGATGGCCTACGCCGAGTTCGTGGCGGGCGCGGCCGCCGGCGAGCAGAACGCGCTCTTCATCGCCCTCGGCACCGGTGTGGGTGGCGCGGTCGCCCTGGGCGGGAAGATCCTCATCGGCGACGTGGATTCCATCGGCGAGATGGGTCATTTCCCTTCCGAGGCAGACGGCGAGCTGTGTCCCTGCGGCGGGCGGGGCTGCCTCGAGACCCTCGCCTCCGCGTCGGCGATCGTCGGCCGCCTCTCGCGCACGTTGATCACGGCGCAGTCGGCCGTCCTCAACGAGCTGTGCGGCGGACGAGTCGAGAATCTCACCGCGCGAGTCGCGTCGGAAGCGGCCCTCCGCGGCGACCCATGGGCGCTCGACGCCTTCGCTCGAGCCGGTCGCGCGATCGGCATGGCCGCCGGAGCGACCTGCATGCTGCTCCAGATCCCGACCCTCGTCCTGGGCGGGGGACTCGCACCGTCCGTCCCCCTGATGCTTCCCGAGGTGCGTCGCATCCTCGACCAGCGCATCTCCATCTCGGGACCCATCGATGCGCGCGTCGGGACTTTCGGCGCCGAGGCGGGATCGGTGGGGGCCGCCCTGTACGCCGCCTCCACCTTCGATCCGCCTCCGTCCACCTCCACTTCCCACCGAAGGAGCAATGCCTGATGTCCTGGATCGACGAAGCACGACACGTCCTCGATCGGATCGAGTCCACCCAGTCCGAGGCCATCGAGCGGGCGGCGGACATCGCGGCCGCCGCGATCGGCGGCGGAGGAGTCGTGCACACGTTCGGCACCGGCCACTCGCGCATCCCCGTGGAGGAGATGTTCCCGCGCTACGGCTCGTACCCGGGCTGGCACCCGCTTGTGGAGCTCTCGATGACCTTCCACACGGAGATCGCCGGCTCCAACGGTCAGCGCCAGGCGATGTTCATCGAACGTGTGCCCGGCTTCGCCGCCGCGATCCTCGCCAACTTCAAGCTGCGCCCGAGCGACGCCATCCTCATGTTCAGCGCGACCGGCCGCAATGCGGTGCCGGTGGAGACCGCGATGCTGGCGAAGGAGGCCGGGCTGAAGGTGATCGCCGTCACCTCCGCCAGCGAAGCACGTGCCGTTCCCGCCACCCACGAGTCGGGCACGATCCTGGCCGACCACGCCGACGTCGTCATCGACATCTGCACCCCGCTGGGTGACGCGGCGATCGCCATCGACGGCTGGGCGAACAAGGTCGGCCCGGTCAGCAGCATCGCCAACATCACGATCGTCAACGAGCTGAAGGTGCGGACCGCTCAGAAGCTCGCCGACATGGGCATCGAGCTTCCCGTGCTCACCGGCGCGCAGATCGTGGGGGTCGACGCCTCCGCGCAGCTCTTCGAGAGCGCCTACCTCGAGCACGCACGGCGCAAGGCAGACGTCCTCAAGGTGGGACCCGCGATCAGGGTGTCGGCTTGACGAAGCAGGCCTGGGTCGTCGGAACCGACGGGGGCATCGGCGGCGCCTGCATCGTCGGTCTCGCGGAAGACGGATTCGCGGTGCACGGATCGGATCGGCCCGATGAGGACATCACCATGCCGGGGGTCGCGGATCGCGTCGCGTCGGCGCTGGCCGCCCAGGGCGGGTTCACCGCGGCCGTCCACACCATCGGCATGAGCGGTCGACGCTTGGGCGATGGCCCGGTGTCCGAGTGCACCGACGAGGCCTGGGACGAGGTGATCCGCGTGGATCTGACCTCCGCCTTCTACTTCCTCCGCTCCTGTCTTCGGCGCTCGGAACCCGGCGCGTCGATCGTGCTGATCGGATCCGCTCTCGCCAGAGGCCTCGACGGCGACTTCCTCACCGCGGCGTATCGAGTCGCGAAGGCGGGCCTCATCCCGCTGCTCGAGGCCGCCGCCTACGAGGGAGCCCGACGAGGCATCCGGGTCAACCTCGTCGCGCCGGGTCTGGTCGATACGCCGATGGCGGCTCGCGCGCTCGGCGACGAGAGCATCCGCTCCCGTTTCGGCGAGCTCATGCCATTGACCCGCCGCCCGTCGTCCGCGGACGAGGTCGCCTCGGCGGTCCGGTGGCTCGTCAGTGAAGACTCGCCTCAGACGACAGGAGCCGTCATCCCCGTCGACGGCGGCTGGCTCCTTCGCTGACCCACTGCCCTGTGCTCCCAGCAGGAGCGTGAAAGGACCGCACCGATGAACGACACCTTCCGTCCCGAGCTCATCCGCACGCCTCCGGACACCGCCTGGTCTCTTGTGCGCCTGTCCGTCGGCGATGCCGTGCACTACCCCGAGCTGTGGGCAGGCGACGTCGCGGTCGTGGGTGGCGGCTCGGCAGGCAGCGCAGCGGCGGTGATGGCAGCGCGGCATGGGGCGAAGACTCTGCTCATCGAGAGCGGCGGCTTCTTCGGAGGAACCGCCGCCGGGGTGCTCGACACCATGTACGGCTTCTTCCCCGCGGGCAGCGAGGAGCGAATCGTCGGCGGCATCGGGTGGGAGGTCGCGGATGCCCTGCTTCGGGACGGTCAGGCGGTGCTGCGGGGCAACACCTACGGCGCGGGCACGGGCGTCACCTACGAACCAGAGGCCCTGAAGCTCGAATGGGACCGTCAGCTGCTCGCAGCGGGGGTGACTCCGCTGCTCCATTCGCGCATGAGCGCGGTGATCATGGACGGCAGCACCGTCTGCGGGGTGATCGTGCTGACCCGCCGCGGTCCCTTCCGCATCACGGCCCGCAGAGTCGTCGATGCGACGGGTGATGCGGACGTCGCCTGGGCAGCGGGCAGCTCGTTGGAGATGCCGGAGGAGAAGCGTCGCGTCCAGCCGCTCACGACCACCTTCCGCGTCGGCGGTGTCGGTGAGCCGGCGAAGACCCCGGAGATCCACCGCCTGATGGCCGAGGCGGATGCCAGCGGCGAATACCGCCTCCCTCGGCTGGAAGGCTCCGCGCACTACACCGTGTTGCCCGGCGTCTACCACACCAACATGACCCGGGTGGCCGGGATCGACCCCACCAACCCGTGGGCCATGACGGCTGCCGAGATCGAGGGACGCTCGCAGGCCACGGAGTACGCGCGCTTCCTTCGTGACAAGGTCCCCGGATATGAGGAGTCCTACCTCTTGGCGACCTCGGTATGGATCGGTACTCGGGAGACTCGACGGCTTCTCGGCGAGTATGTGCTCAGGAAGGAGGACGTGCTGGGCGCTCGGCAGTTCGACGACGCCATCGCTCTCTGCGGCGCCCCTGTCGAAGATCATGACGGTGGCGCCGGGACCATCTGGCAGTACGTCGGCACGAACGGCGAAGGCGGGCCGACCGGGAAGTCCTACGGCATCCCCTACCGCTGCCTGCTTCCCGTCGAGACGGAGGGACTCATCGTCGCGGGCCGATGCCTGTCGGCCACCCACGACGCGCACGCGTCCGCTCGCTCCATCGCTCAGTGCCTGTCCTACGGGCAGGCGGCCGGAACCGCCGCCGCCCTGTCGGTCTCCGCGGACGTGCGGCTCCGCGATCTGGACCGGAACGCGCTCCGGGCGGCGCTCGTCGCTGACGGCGTGATCCTGTGACGGGCTCGACGGGCGGGTTCGTCCGCACCGTGCTCGGCGACCGTGCGTCGATCGGCCCGGGCACGGTCTACATGCACGAGCACCTCATCATCGATTCACCGCTCATCGCGGACCGGTTCCCGCATATCCACCTCTCTGACGTCGAGGCCGCCGTCGAGGAGGTTGTCGCCTGTCGCGAGGCGGGGGCCGTGCTGATGGTGGATGCGATGCCCGTCTCCTCCGGACGAGATGCGGTGCGTCTCGCCGCGATCTCGACTCGCACGGGCGTGGATGTCATCACGGCGACCGGTCTGCATCACGACCGCTACTACGGACCCGCCCACTGGACCAACCGCGTGAGCGTCGACGAGCTGATCAGCGCATTCGTCGCGGACCTCACCGAGGGCGTCGATGAGTTCGACTACACGGGCCCTTTCGTGCATCGGACGCCGCATCGAGCCGGGCTCGTCAAAGTCGCCACAAGCGGCGAGATCCCGGATGACCGCGATGTGCGCAACATGACGGCCGTTGCGGAGGCGGCGCTGATCACCGGCGCGCCGATCCTGACCCATTGCGAAGGCGGCGTCGGCGGCCTGGCCCAGATCGAGTTCCTCGTCGGCCGGGGGATCGCACCCAGCCGAATCATCCTCAGCCACGTCGACAAGTCGGGGGACCTCGGCTATCTGCGGGCTCTCGCCGGCACGGGTGTCGTGCTCGAACTCGACCAGGGACTCCGTCAGGCGGGGAAGGGCCTGTCATCGATCACCGTGCGGGCGACCCTCGATCTGATCACGGCGGGGTACGGGCGACAGCTCGTGGTCGGCACCGACGGTGCCCGGCGGGACCTGTGGACGTCTCTCGGAGGATCCCCCGGCCTGGCCTGGCTGAGCGCGCAGCTTCCGAAGCAGCTCGCCGAGGCGGGAGTGTCCGCCTCGGACATCCGAAGCATCTTCCGGGACAACGCGGTCCGCGCCCTCACCTGGTCCCCGAGCGCCGCGATTCAGCCCTCCTGAGTGCCGGACAGCGAGAACACGGCATCGATCACGTATCTCTCCGGCGCATACACGGTCGTCGTGAACTCGAGCTCCTTCGACTCCTGATCGGAGATCACCCGCTCCTCGGTCAGCACCGCCGACCGAGGAGCCAGTCCCAGGAGCTTCGCCTCCTTCGCGGTGGCCGCCCGCGCGCTGATCCGGCAGAGCGCAAGGGTCGGCTCCCTTCCGAAGGTCCTCAGCGCCTCGTGGAGTGAGCCCTTCTCGAGGTCCCCGCCCAGCAGGGGCAGGCAATCCGGCGTGAGCCGCGTGTGCTCGATCGCCATCGGTGACCCGTTCGCCAGGCGCAGCCGGATTATCGCAACCAGTCGCAGCCCGGGTGCGAGTCCCAGCGCAGTGGACTCCGATCCGGTGGGCTCCCGGAGTTCCGCCGAGATGAGCTGCGAGGACGCCATCAGCCCTCGTCGCTTCATGTCCGCCGTGAAGCTCATCAGCGGGCCGAAATGGCGATGCATCGGCGTGGCAGCGATGAACGTCCCTGCACCGGGCCGCCGACTGACCAGCCCTTCTGAGGCGAGGTTCTGCACGGCATGACGAGCGGTCATGCGGCTCACACCGAACCGGGTCGCGAGTTCCGTCTCGGAGGGGAGGGGGTCTCCCTCCTTGCCTGCGTGCACCTTCTCGCGGAGCCAGTCCTCGATGGCTTGCGCCCTCGTCGTGCCGCCCGCCGTCGTCATCGCGTCGCCCTTCCCGCCGAAAGGAGTCTATTGCGTGGCCGTCGCCAGCCGTCTATACAGGCGCGCAGAAGCTGTGCATACTGCTTTGGCGGCAGAGAGACGCCACCGGGATCCGGCGGCGTCTCTGCAGTGCCTGGACCGGTGCGGGCAATCCGTGCCTGCACCGTGCGGTCAGATCAGTCGTCCTCGCTGTCGCCCTCGTCGTCGGAGCTGTCATGCCCGGAGTTCGCGGAGTCGTCCGACTGCTCGTCCTCGGCGGTGTCGCGTGCCGCCCTGTCGGCTGCCTTCGCCGCATTCTTGGCCGCCTTGTCGGCGTGCTTCTGTTCGTGCTCGGCGTCCTTCGCGGCGTCGCGGGCGTCCTCCTCCGCATCCTCCGCGGCCTCGCGGGCGTCCTCCTCGGCGTCCTCCGCGGCCTCGAGTGCGTCCTCCGCGGCGTCCGCGGCGTCCTCGAGTGCGTCCTCTTCCGCTCGGGCGGCATCGCCCGCCGGCGTGGAGTCGTCGCCGTCCGCGGCGCTGGACGTGTCGTCGCTCTGCGACTCGTCGTCCGCACCCGCGAGCTCGTCGTCGGCGCTGTCGTCCGCTGCCGCCTCGTCCGACGCGGTGTCGTCCGGGGTGCTGGCGTCCGAGGCGCTGTCGTCCGCGGAAGTGACCTGGCTCGGGTCGGTGACGCCGTCCGAGCTGTCGTCCGTCGGCGCGATCACGGTGGCGGCGGTGTCGAAGGCCTCCTGAGCGACGATGGGCAGCACATGTGCTGCGCCGGCCCCGACGACGGTCGCCGTGGCGGCCGTGACCCCGATGCTGACCTTTGCCACGAGCCCAAGCCCGACGAACCATCCGAACATTGCGTATCCCCCTTGAGACTGCGACCCCCCCGGCCGCACCTCGGAGACTAGGCCGGGGGGAGTGCGCCCGGGGAGCCCCACAGCGGGGGCCCCTCGATGCGGGGCCAGGCCGCGAGCCGCCGCCGAAGAACGCAGGCGGAGGGTGAACTCGGTTGATGTCCGGTCGACAGGGGCCGGCTGCAGGCGACCGGCGTCGTGGTCGGCGTGCCTAGAGGAAGACGACGTTGCAGGTGCGGCAGGACCAGTAGGGAGTCGCGACCTCCCCGCCGGCTTCGAGCCTTCCGCCGCAGTCCGGGCACCGGCTGGCGGGAGCGCGGTCGGCCGGCGTGTTCACGAGCGGCGCTGCCCGAAGTCGGCGACGACAGCGTCGGGGTGCTGAGCGTGGGTGAGACGAGTCTCCATGGTGCGGTGCGGCGAGCCGATTCGGTGCTGCCGCTTCCTCCCGGTCCCCACGCTACGTCCGTTCGGCCTGGCAGCCAAGCGCCGGATTCCCCGCGGAACCACGGGCTCGCCGGCAGGAGCGCACAAGGAGAGAGCCCTCCCGCTCCTCGTGGAGAGCGGAAGGGCTCGACCTTCGTGCTGTCAGGTGGTGCTCGTAAGGATGTGTTCGACGTGGGGAGACGCCGCATTCCAGGGGCTGAAGGCCGGCCGGGTGAACCGTCCTCTGTACCCCATGAACAGCATGCCTGTCCGCAGGATGGGGGACAAGGGGGTCGACTTCCCCACTTCGCGGGTCAGCGGACGAGCAGCACGCCGACCAGGAAGGTGGCCGCCGCAGCGCCGAGCGTGCCGGTGGCGGCCCACATCAGGACTGCATCCCGCCGTCGGGGCTCGAAGGTGGAGCGGCGGTGGCCGCTTCCTCCCTCGACCGGGAAGGAATGCACGGGGGCCACGTCAGAGGCTCCGAACCGATCGAGCATCGACGAGGTGGCGACCGGATCGCTGTCGCCTTCGCGCACCTCGTGCGAGAAGAGCGCCTGGCGTGCCGGGCTGAGCAGGGAGTCGGAGCGCGTGGTGCTGGCCATGCTGACCGTGCCTCTCGAGGCGTCGTGATGCCTCGCTATCGACCGAGGACAGCGTCCTGGCCGGGCTTCGCTGACTGCGTTCGTCCCGGCGTCGGACGGGGGTGGGGCTCCCCGGTGAGGAGAAAGTACCGCGCACCCCCGACATCCGTGCGGGGGTTTACCGAATTGTCATCATGTGTATCCTGCCCGGGCGCCTTAGGGGATCGTGCGGCGGCTGTCCAGGGCCAGCTCAGCGGAGGCGACACGCAATCCACCAGGACTACGCTGGTCGCGCTCGACTATGGACGACAAGAGGGATTCGCCTTGGTGACACTGCACAGGCTCACGGTCAACGGACGTGACTACTTTCTGCCGGATCCGGTGACCCAGCTCAAGGGTGAGATCCTCCGTGCCATCCAGGCGGGGGGCGGCTATGTCACCATTCCGCCGCTCCGCGGTGGACCCGGGCTGGAGATCCTGTTCTCGCCGGGCATGCCCGTGCTGTGGGCGGAGATCGATGTGAGCGGCGGGAACGACGACGCCGACCATCAGCCGCAGCACGCCGGAGCGTACGAGGACCCGAGCGGCTTCGATCCGCTGATGTGATCCGGCCGCTCGCGGCCCGCCCATCGGGGTGACCGGTCGCCCTAGACGGCGACGACGGTGACTCTGTCCTTGCCCTCGGTCTTCGACCGGTACATCGCCTCGTCGGCCTCGTGCAGCAGGCCCTCGCCCGTCATCGAACGACTGGACTCGGGGGAGTGCACGGCGACGCCGATGCTCGCCGTGACGAGGAAGCCGTCGGCGACTCCGGGGAACGGCTGACGTATCGACTCCCGGATCCGCTCCGCGATCAGCAGAGCGGTCGCCTCGTCCGCGTCCTCGCAGAGGACCACGAATTCGTCGCCGCCGAGCCGCCCCACAGTGTCCTCTCGGCGCACCACCTCGCGCAGCCGCTCGGAGATCTCTGCCAGCACCTGGTCGCCGGCGGCGTGGCCGAGCGTGTCGTTGATGGGCTTGAACCCGTCGAGGTCGACGAAGACCAGGGCGACGGACGTCTTGCGCTGCCGGGCGCCGAGGACGACGTCGCCCAGCCGCGTCCGGAGGAGATTGCGATTGGCGAGCCCGGTGAGGCTGTCGTGGAACGCGTCGTGCCTGAGCTGGTCCTGCAGGCGGAGCCACTGGAGCACCTGCGCGGCCTGCCGGCCCAGTGCGCTCTGCAGGTCCAGCGCGCCGCTGTCGAAGGTGCGCTGCCGGCCGAAGAAGGCGACGACGACGCCGAGAGGGGTGGTGCCCTGGATCAGGGGCGCCACGGTCAGCGCCTCCAGATGCGCGTCGAGCATCGCCCGCGCGAGCGCGGGATACTTCCGCTCCGCCTCGTCCACGCTCGTCACGACGACCGGCATTCCGGAACGGAGCGCTTCGGTCTCGGGGCCGGAATCGGAGCGGGGAAGCGACATGCCGATCGGGTGGACTCCCGCCCGGAGGCGGAGATCGCCGTTGCCCTCCAGCAGGAGGACCGCGGCGGCGCGCGCGTCGAAGGCGTCGTGCATCGTGGAGACCAGCGCCTCGGCAAGCGCCTCCTCCGAGGTGCTGGAGCCGAACCGTCCCGACGCCTCCTGCAGCACCCGCACCCGCGCCTCCGACTGCTCGGACGCACGACGAGCCAGGAGCAGGTCCCGCTCGTAGTCCTGCCGCTTGGTGGAGTCGAACACGGCGGTGCGCACGGAGACCGGGGAGCCCGCGTCGTCCCGCACCAGGATCGAGTTGACCAGCACCGGGAGGACGGTGTCGTCAGCCCGCCGGACGCTCAGCGCGGCCTCCCGGATCTCGCCCTCGAGGCGGAGGATCGGCAGGAAGCGGGTCTCGAAGAAGAGACGGCTGCCGACGCTCAGGAGGCTGTCGAACGAGCGGCCCAGCAGCTGCTCGCGGGTGTAGCCGGTCCAGTCCAGGAAGGTCTGGTTGACGCGGACGATGCCGCCTGAGATCTCTGCGGAGAGGTATCCGCATGGCGCGTGCTCGTAAAGCTCCTCCGCGGACTCCGCGGTCACGAGGACTGCTCGGGGGCAGGTCGCCGGGTCATGCGAGATAAGCCAGGATCTCTGCCGAGACCAGCTCCGGATCGGAGAGATTGGGGCAGTGCCCGGTCGTCGGCATGACGCGGAGCGTGCTTCCCGGGATGTGCTCGTGCACGTACTGGCCCACCTGGCGCGGGGCGATGGCGTCGTCCGCCGACTGGAGCACCAGCGTCGGCACGGAGACCGCCGCGAGGTCACGGCGGTTGTCGGACAGGAAGGTGACCCGGGCGAAGTGCCGCGCGATGGCCGGCTCGGTGCGGCAGAAGCTCTCAGTGAGCTCGGCGCCCAGCTCCGGGCGCTGGGGAACGCCCATGATGACGGGCGCCATCCCCGCGGACCAGCCCAGATAGTTGGCATCGAGCGCGTCCAGCATCGACTCGATGTCCGGCAGTGTGAAGCCCCCGGAGTACCCGTCGTCGTCGATGTACCGCGGCGAGGGGCAGACGAGGATCAGCGCGCGGAAGCGGGACGGGTCCATGTTGGCGGCCAGCACGCCGATCATCGCGCTCACCGAGTGGCCCACGTAGACGACATCGTGCAGGTCGAGCTGCTCCAGGATCTGCAGCAGATCCTCCGCGTACCCGTGCAGGGAGTCGTATCGGCTGCGCTGGTAGGCCGAGAGGTCCGAGTTGCCGGCGCCGACGTGATCGAACAGCACAACGGGGTGGTCCGCCTCGAAGGCGGGCGCCACGTGCCGCCACATCTCCTGGCTGCAGCCGAACCCGTGCGCGAAGACCAGGGGCGAGCCGGACGCGGCACCGAGCACGTGAACGTTGTTGCGGCGCCGCACGTCCGCCGTCGGCGCGGTTGCTGTCACCGAGTACCTCCTGGGATGGGCACGCGGCACTCGGCGGGTCCGGACGGCACGGCGGCCCTTTCACTATAAGTGTCAACCTCCAATTGACGCAGTTAGGCGCATGCAGGACCGAGTGACAGGCTGTCGGTACGGAGTGGAGAGGGTTCTGGACGTGGTCGGAAGCGCGGAAGCTGGCACTGCCCTGCAGCTCGGGATCGAGCGCGAGGAGATGGTCCTCGTCTACCAGCCGGTGCGCCGCCTCGACGACGGATCGGTGCAGGGCGCCGAGGCGCTGGTGCGCTGGATGCGCCCCGAGCTCGGTCAAGTGGCTCCCGACGACTTCATCCCGCTGGCCGAAGCCACCGGCCTCATCGTGCCGCTGGGGGAGTGGGTGCTCGGTGAGGCACTTCGCCAGCTCACCGAGTGGCGCAGGAGCGCGTCCGTCCCGGACGACTTCCAGATCGCCGTCAACCTCTCGCCCCGGCAGTTGGAGGACCCCGAGCTGGTCGACAGCGTCGCGCGGCTGCTGGACTTCCACGAGGTGGAGCCGAGCGGGCTCATCCTCGAGCTCACCGAGTCGGTTCCGGTCGCCGATGCCGACTCCGTCGCCCGGGTCGCCGAGATCGCGGCGACCGGTGTCTCCATCTCGATCGACGACTTCGGCACCGGCTACGCCTCGTTCGCGCACCTTCGCCGCCTGCCCGCCCGGCAGCTCAAGGCGGACCGCTCCTTCGTCGCGGGGCTGCTCACCAGCCCGGTGGATGCGGCGCTGGTCGGCACGCTGATCTCCCTCGCCCACGATCTGGGCATGACCTGCGTGGCCGAGGGCGTGGAGACGCTGGGACAGCTCGAGCTGCTGCGGGAGCTCGGCTGCGATCTCGGGCAGGGCTACCTGCTCGGCCGCCCTGCCCCGGCCGTTGCGCTGACGCCGGCCGAGCTGATCCTGCCCTGGGTGGGGCCCGTCGGCGCCTGACCCTCCTGACCGGCGTCCGATTCAGCTCTGGCAGCGGGGGCACCAGAACACGATGCGATCGGTGCTCCCCTGCCCGGGACTCACCGGATCGCCGAGGCTGTCGGTGATGATTCGGGTGCCGCAGCGGCGGCACGGCTCGCCCGCCCGGCCGTAGACCCACTTGCCCTGGCCCTTGCGGGTGTTGCCGGTGAAGACGCGGGAGGGGCGGTCCCGGTTGGCGAACATGGTCCGCCGGCTCAGGGCGACCCACGCGGGCAGATCCGGGACCTCCCTCACCGGCCGGGTGGGCAGCACCCCCCGGAGGAAGCAGATCTCGCTGCGATAGACGTTGCCGAGCCCCGCCATCACCCGCTGGTCGAGCAGGGCGATGCCGATGGGGCGCTCGCCCTCCGCCCGCAGCCGGCGCTCGGCCTCCGCCGCATCCCAGTCGGGGCCCAGCAGGTCGGGGCCGAGATGACCGAGGACGTCGTACTCCTCGGTGCGGGAGAGGATGTCGAGCGCGCCGAGGGAGAAGCCCACCGCCTGCACATCGACGGTGCCGAGCACGATTCGGGCCTCGTGGGCGGGCCGGTTCCACCGCCTGCCGGGGGCATAGAGGATCCACTCGCCCTCCATCTTCAGGTGCGAGTGGATCGTCGTGTCGCCGAGGCGCATCAGCAGGTGCTTGCCGCGGGAGAGGACCTCGTCGATGGTCCTGCCGGTCAGGTCCACCGTCGCGTACTGCGGCACCCGCACATCGCACGAGGTGAGCACCTTGCCGCGGAGTGCCGCGTCCAGGCGCTTGGCGGCGCGGTAGACGGTGTCGCCCTCAGGCACGGAGCCGGAGTCCGCGGGGAGTGGGGGAGAAGCCGGCGCTCTCCAGCGCGGTGCCCACCTCCGTGCCGAGCACGAACTCGCCATTGACCTTCTCGATGGCGAGCTTGTCCACGAACCCGGACCGCACCAGATCGCCGAGCGCCGCAGACGCCTGAGTGAGGTCGC
Source organism: Naasia sp. (assembly GCF_025465545.1). Classification (GTDB taxonomy): domain Bacteria; phylum Actinomycetota; class Actinomycetes; order Actinomycetales; family Microbacteriaceae; genus Naasia. The sequence goes on from NZ_JAODMK010000014.1 coordinate 12,332, forward strand.
CTGGGTCGTCCGTGAACGTGAGGAGGGTCTTGCCGCCGCGTTCGAGGTAGAGGGCGAGCGAGCCGTCGACGAGCACGACCAGCCCGCCCGCCTTGCGTCCGGGGCGGTGGCCCTCGAGCTGCGGCCACGGCAGGGCGGCCCCGTACGGGTTGGCCGGATCGGTCGCCGCGAGGGCGAGCACGGGGGTGTCGCCCCGGTCGTCGCCGGGCGCCCTGCTGAAGGAGCGCAGTCGATCGACGGCGCCGCTCGTGGCGAACTGCGCGGCGCCGAGCGACTCGATGAAGTACCCGCGACGGGCCTTGCCGCTGTCCTCGAAGGCGCTCAGCGTCTTGTAGACGAGAGCGAAGCCGCCCGGGACGCGCTCGCTGGCCACGGCGCCGCGGGTCACGACCCCGTACCGGTCCAGCAGGATCTCGGCCGTCGCGGCGGCCCGCACGGTGGTCTCCGCCTCGGCGAGCGGCACGATCGACCAGCGGCCGCTCACGAGCGGTGTGCCGGAGCGGGCGGGCATCGAGGGTCGGCTGCGGCCCCGGTAGGAGCGCGTGCGGGTGGGGCGGCGCGGTTGGCGATGGGCGGAGCCGCCCGAGCCGACCATCGCGCGCAACGGGGAGAACGTGTCGCCCGTCACGAGACCCGCCCAGACCAGATTCCAGATCGCCGTCGACATCGCCTCGTCGTCGAGGCTGCCCACAGAATCGGAGAGCTGGCGGAAGAAGTAGCCGCCGCCGGTGCCGAGTGCGGCGAGGATCTCGGTCTCGAGGGGGCTGAGCTCGGGCTCGGTGGGTTCGGGCAGGGTGACGGGGACCGTGTCGGCGAGGTGCAGGCTGACCCAGCCGTCGTTCCCGGGGAGCGGCCCCGACCCCGTCCACAGCACCTCGCCGGTCGCGGTGAGCTCGTCCAGCATGCTGGGCAGGTAGTCCCGGACCCGGGCGGGCAGCACCAGGCTCTCCCAGGCGGACGCGGGGATCGGCACGCCGCCCAGCTGATCGATGACGGCGGCGACCCCGTCCACCCCGCGGAGTCTGCCGCCGACCTGCTGCCAGCTGGGCAGGAAGCGCGCGTAGGCGGTGCCGTCGACGGGCTCCACCTCCTTGCGGAGCGCCGCGAGGGAGCGGCTCCGCAGCCGACGGAGCACTTCTGCGTCACACCATTCGGTGCCCTGGCCACCCGGGCGGAACTCGCCGTCCACCACGCGCCTCTGGGCCGACAGCCGCCGGAGGGTGTCGGTGACGACCGCGGTGCCGAGGCCGAACCGGGCGGCGGCTGCCGCGGCCGTGAAGGGTGCGTGCGTCCGGGCGTAGCGACTGATCAGGTCGCCCAGCGGGTCCTCGACGGGCTCGACGAAGGCGGTGGGGGTGCCGATGGGGAGGGGGACCCCGAGCGCGTCCCGGAGCCGACTGGCGTCCTCGATGGCGGTCCACCACTCGCTTCCGGCGAAGGACACCCGGAGTGCGCGGCGGGAGTCGACGAGCTCGGCGAGCCAGCCCGCCGCGGAGGCCCGGAACTCCGGCTCGAGCCGCTCCCTGACCTCGTCCTCGGTGAGCGGGCCGAGCAGGCGGAGGTGGTCGGCGATCCCCTCCAGGTCGTGGCCGCGGCGGTCCACCGCGAGTCGCTGGAGCTCGAGCTCGGTGCGCTCGATCACAGCGGGGTCGAGCAGCTCGCGGAGCTCGGTGCGCCCGAGCAGCTCGGAGAGGAGGGAGGTGTCGAGGGAGAGGGCCGCCGCCCGGCGCTCGGCGAGCGGGCTGTCGCCCTCGTACATGAACGCGCCGACGTAGCCGAAGAGGATGGAGCCGGCGAACGGGGAGGCGGACTCGGTGGTCGTCTCGACGATGCGGATGCGGCGGGACGCGATCTCGCGGGTGATCTGGTCGAGGGCGGGCAGGTCGTAGACGTCCTGCATGACCTCGCGGATGGTCTCGAGGATGATCGGGAACGACGGGTACTTGCGGGCCACGTCGAGCAGCTGGGAGGCGCGCTGCCGCTGCTGCCAGAGCGGCGAGCGGCGGGCCGGGTTGTAGCGCGGGAGCAGGAGCGCCCGGGCGGCGCACTCCCGGAAGCGGGACGCGAAGAGGGCAGACCCGGCGACCTCCGCGGTCACGATCCCGTCGATCTCGTCGGGGTCGAAGACGAACAGGTCGGCGCCGGGCGGCTCCGCGTCGGTGTCGGGGATGCGCACCACGATGCCGTCGTCGCTGGCGATGGTGTTGCCGTCGATCCCGTATCTCTCCTCGACCCGTGCGCCGACGGCCAGGGCCCACGGGGCGTGCACCTTCATCCCGTACGGGGAGTGCAGTACCACCCGCCAGTCGCCCAGCTCGTCGTGGAAGCGCTCGACCACCATCGTGCGGTCGGTCGGCAGGGTGCCCGTGGCCGCGCGCTGCTCGGTGAGATAGGCGAGGAGGTTGCTGGTGGCCCGCGCGTCGAGCCCGAGAGCGCCCACCCGGTCGGTGCCTGTTGCGGCGTCCAGCGAGCCCACCTCGCGGAGGAAGGCGCCGATCGCGCGCCCCAACTCGGCCGGACGACCGAGTCCGTCGCCCTTCCAGAACGGCACCCGGCCCGGCTGACCGTAGGCCGGGGTGACGAGGACGCGATCGTGGGTGATCTCCTGGATGCGCCAGCTGGTGGCGCCGAGGGCGAAGACGTCGCCGACCCGCGACTCGTAGACCATCTCCTCGTCGAGCTCGCCGACGCGGGACGAGCCTTCACCGCCGACCATGAAGACGCCGAAGAGTCCGCGGTCGGGGATGGTGCCGCCCGAGGTGACCGCCAGCCGCTGGGCTCCGGGACGACCGGTGAGGGTGCCGGCGTCGCGGTCCCAGACGATGCGCGGCCGCAGCTCGGCGAACTCGTCCGACGGGTAGCGGCCGGCCAGCAGGTCGAGGGTCGCCTCATAGGCGGAGCGTGGCAGGGAGCCGAACGGGGCGCTGCGCCGGACCAGGTCGAACCACTCCTCCACGTCCAGCTCGTCCATGGCGGAGGCGGCCACGGTGTGCTGGGCGAGGATGTCGAGCGGGTTGGCGGGAACGGCGATGGCCTCGATCTGGCCGGTCACCATGCGGCCGGCCGCGACGGCGGAGTGCACCAGGTCGGCCCGGTGGGTGGGATAGACGACGCCGCGGGACACCTCGCCCACCTGGTGGCCGGCGCGGCCGAGGCGCTGCAGCCCGCTCGCCACCGACGGCGGGGCCCCCACCTGCACGACGAGGTCCACGGCGCCCATGTCGATGCCCAGCTCGAGGCTCGAGGTGGCGACCACGCAGCGGAGGCGCCCGCTCTTGAGGTCGTCCTCGATGCCGGCCCGCTGCTCCTTGCTGACGGAGCCGTGGTGGGCGCGGGCCAGCACCGGATCGGCTCCCCGCGTCGACCCGCTCTGGGCCTGCATCAAGGCGACGGGCACCCCGGCCGGGGCGAGCTCCAGCTCCTGCCGCTCAGACCAGACCTCGTTGAGGCGGGCGGTGAGGCGCTCGGCGAGCCGCCGCGAGTTGGCGAACACGATGGTGGAGCGCTGCTTCTCGACCAGATCGACGATGGCCTCCTCCACGTGCGGCCAGATCGAGCCCTGGGCGGGGGCGCCGGGGGAGCCGTCGAGCGCCGGTGGGGCGCCGAGGTCGGTCATGTCGTCGACGGGGACCACGACGCGGAGGTCGAATCTCTTGGTGGAGGTCGGCGCGACCAGCGCGACCGGGGCCCGGCCGCCGAGGAAGCGCGCGACCTCCTCGATGGGCCGGACGGTGGCGGAGAGGCCGATGCGCTGCGCCGGCTTGGCGAGCAGGGCGTCGAGCCGCTCGAGCGAGACGGCGAGGTGCGACCCGCGCTTGGTGGCCGCGACCGCGTGCACCTCGTCGACGATCACGGTGTCGACGCCGCGGAGCGTCTCCCGCGCGCTCGAGGTGAGCATGAGGAAGAGGGACTCGGGGGTCGTGATGAGGATGTCGGGCGGGTCCCGAAGCAGCGCACGCCGGTCGCCCGCTGGGGTGTCGCCGGACCGGACCCCCACCCGGATGTCGGGAGCCGGCAGGCCCATGCGCTTGGCGGTCTGGGTGATGCCGACGAGCGGGCTGCGCAGGTTGCGCTCCACGTCCACGCCGAGCGCCTTGAGGGGCGAGAGGTAGAGCACCCGGGTGCGGGGCAGGTCGGGATCCCGGGTGCCTGCGGCCAGGCGGTCGAGGGCCCAGAGGAACGCGGCGAGCGTCTTGCCCGACCCCGTGGGCGCCACCACGAGGGCGTGAGAGCCGCCCGAGATCGCGTTCCACGCCCCCGACTGCGCCTCGGTGGGGGCGGGGAAGGCGCCCTGGAACCACTCGCGGGTCGCCTCCGAGAAGAGGGCGAGTGCCCCCGCTTCCGCGGGTGTGTCGGGTGTCACCCCGACATTCTCGCCGCAGCTCCCGACATCCGGCAGGGAGTCAGGCCTGCCGGCGTCCGAGGAACGCCACGACGTCGGCCAGCTCCTCGTTCGAGACGCTGTGTCCGAGGTCCTCGTAGATGTGCGACTCCAGCGACGAGTGGCGGGGCAGCCACTGCTCGGTGTGCTCGATCGCGATGCCGGGGATCACCTCGTCGACGGTTCCCCTGCCCCAGAACACCGGCGGCCTGCGCCGCTCCAGCTGTGCGTCGCCCGGCAGGTCGCCGGAGGTGACGTAGCCCGAGAGGTGCACGAGGTAGGCGAACCGGTCCGGCGCGTGGCGGAGCATCTGGGTGGCGACGGCGGCGCCCTGGGAGAAGCCGAGCAGTCCGATCGACGGGGGAGCGACGGGGAGCTCGTCGAGCCAGCGGAGCACGGCCCGCGCGGCCGCGTCGACTCCGTCGCTGTTCGGCTCACCCGGCGTGCCGAGCTCGTACCACGACCAGCCGGCCCCGTACGGGCTCGGGGCCCGCAGCGATGCGATGACGGGATGCAGCGGCAGCCGCGGGGAGAAGGAGAACAGGTCGCCCTCGTCGGCGCCCACGCCGTGCAGCAGGATCAGGAGCGGCCGGTCGGCGAGGGCCTTCGGGGCGGACGACCAGAGCACCGCGTCCGGGTCCACGCGGGGTTGGCCAGCATCCGTCATCGGTCGATCTTCGCATCCGGAAGCTGACAGGACGGCGGGAGGCCGGGGAAGGGCTGGTAAGAATGGGGGATGAGCTTCGTTCGGACCCCCGACCCGAACCCCGGCTGGCTGAGCGACGAGGAGCTCGAGAGCATCCGGCAGCGGCTGCCCCTGCTCTACGTAGAGGCGGTCCCCGTTCGGGTGGACGGCCTGGGGCAGGTCACCGAGGTCGGCATCCTGCTCCGCGTGAGCCAGACCGGCAACATCGCCCGCTCGATCGTCTCAGGCCGCGTCATGTACGGAGAGACCCTGCGGGACGCGCTGTTCCGGCACCTGGAGAAGGACCTCGGTCCGATGGCCTTCCCGCAGCTGCCGGTGAGCCCGAACCCGTTCTCGGTGGCGGAGTACTTCCCGCAGCCGACCCTCAGCCAGTACACCGACTCGCGCCAGCACGCCGTCGCCCTCGCCTACGTGGTCCCCGTCACCGGCACCTGCGAGCCGCGCCAGGACGCCCTCGAGCTGACCTGGCTGACACCGGAGGAGGCGGCGAGCGACGCGGTGGCCGCCGAGATGGACGGCGGTCGCGGCGCTCTGGTCAAAGCGGCCCTGGCGTCCGTCGGCCGCCTGACCTAGAGCGTCCCCTCGCTGAGCTGCCCAGCTCTGCGGCAACTCAGCGGTGACGTGCCGCAGTCCCTGGCCCAAGCATGCGCCAGGGGCCCAGTGGGCGGGTTGCTTCCGCGAACTCACACTGACGCGAAAACGCTCCGGCGGTCCCGAAGGACCACCGGAGCGTTTCGGCAGGAGCGGAAGGCTCAGCGGCCGCCGGATCGGCGACCGGCGCCGGCCTGCGACATGCGGACCAGACCGCCGACGGCGAGCGGCTTGGCGGGTGCGCCGTTGCCGCGAGCGGGACGGCCCTCGCCGCGGGCAGGACGACCGTCTCCGCGGGCGGGCCGGGCGTCGGTCCGCTCACCGGTGCGCTGTCCACCCCTGCGGGCGCGGTTGCGCTCGGCGTTGGCGCCAGTCGAGCGGCCGGAGGGCGCCTGCTCGGTGCGGATGGAGGGCGTCACGTGCGCCGCGACCACGCCGACGAGCTGGGCGATCGTCTCGCCCGCCGCGCTCGCGGCGACCGGGATCGCCGTGATGGCGGCCTTCCGGAGCAGGGCGCGCACGTCCGAGCGCTGTTCGGGCAGCACGACGGTGACGACGTCGCCGGCCTTGCCTGCCCGGGCGGTGCGACCGGAGCGGTGCAGGTAGGACTTGTGCTCCATGGGCGGGTCCACGTGGACCACCAGGTCCACGTCGTCCACGTGCACGCCGCGGGCTGCAACGTCGGTGGCCACCAGCACGCGCACCTCGCCTGCGCCGAACGCGGCAAGGTTGCGATCGCGAGCGGCCTGGGAGAGGTTGCCGTGCAGGTCGACCGCGGGGATGCCGGAGTCGGTGAGCTGACGGGCGAGCTTCTTGGCGGCGTGCTTGGTGCGGAGGAACAGCACCCGGCGTCCGCTGCCGGAGGCCAGCTTGTGCACGAGGTCGCGCTTGCCGTCGGTCCCGGTCACTTCGAGGATGTGGTGCGTCATCGCGGCGACAGGCGAGTTGGCCTCGTCGACGGAGTGCAGCACCTGGTTGTGCAGGAAGCGCCCGACCAGCTTGTCCACGCCGTTGTCGAGCGTGGCCGAGAACAGCAGGCGCTGCCCGCCGGACGGGGTCGCGGCGAGGATGCGCGTCACGGCGGGGAGGAAGCCGAGGTCGGCCATGTGGTCGGCCTCGTCGATGACGGTGATCTCCACGGCGTCGAGGCTCACGAAGCGCTGCTTCATGAGGTCCTCGAGGCGGCCGGGACAGGCGACGACGATGTCCACGCCGGATTTGAGGGCCGCGACCTGGCGGCTCTGGGAGACGCCGCCGAAGATCGTGGTGGTCTTCAGGCCGTAGGGGGCCGCGAGCGGCTCGATCACGGCTGCGATCTGGGTGGCCAGCTCCCGGGTCGGCGCCAGGATGAGCGCAGTCGGGTGGCCAGCACGGCGGGATCCGCCGGAGAGCGCCCCAGCGAGCCGGGCGATGACCGGGATGGCGAAGGCGAGGGTCTTGCCGCTGCCCGTCTTGCCGCGACCGAGCACGTCACGCCCGGAGAGCGTGTCGGCAAGGGTGTCGGCCTGGATGGGGAAGGGCTCCGCGATGCCCTGCTCGGCGAGCACGGAGACGATGCGGCTCGGCACGCCGAGCGCGCTGAAGGAAGGGGTAGAGCTCATGGAGAACGAGTGCCTTTCAGGCAGTATCCGACCGGAATCGGTCGGAGAGGCGAGTGCACCGGACGGCGCATCCGTTCGCCGTTAGAAGATCCATCGCAGGGATCGGATCCTTGGGATCCGCTCCGCGGAGTGAGGGGCGTTCTTTCGACGCAGGCGCACGCAGATGGGCGCCAGATTCGTCAAGCCTACCGGCTTTCCGCCTCGGGGTGGTAACGCTCGCCCACCGGCACCGCCACTGCCAGCCGATTCCCGGGCGGCGCGAGCGGGCACGCCCACGCCTCGTCGTAGGCGCACGACGGGTTGTAGGCGAAGTTGAAGTCGACCAGGAGAGCCGCCCGGCCGGGACCGAGATCGGCGCCCTTCACCGTGTCGAGGAGGTACCGGCCGCCGCCATAGGTGTCGAGCGACGGGTCGCCGACCGGAAGGAACAGGCCGCCGCCGTAGGAGTCGAGCCACCACACGTCGAGGGGGCCGGCATCCGGGACCTCGACTCGGCCGACGAGCTGGAAGGGGACGACGCCGTCGGTTCCCGTCTCGACCTCCCACAGCCGTGGCTCGGCGGGAAGCAGGGGAAGCTCGAAGCGCCAGCTCGGGTCGTAGTCCGCCACCGGCAGCCCCGTGAACCCGGCTCGCTCCTCCGCCGGGATCGGCGAGGCGGGGTGGCTGGCGAAGAGGCGGTCGCGCCCCTCCCGCCAGAGCCGGTGCCCCTCCTCGGGGTCGGCGGCACGGACCGCGGCGTAGAGCGCGGTGACCTGGCGCCGCCAGTCGAGGATGTCCAGCGCGTCCACCTAGACGGCCGGTTCGCCGATGCGCGATGACCAGCTCGGCGCCAGGTGGGTGAGGCGGGCGCCCCGCCACTGCCACAGCGCCCACAGACCCGGCCAGACGGCCGCCGTGTAGGGGCCGGCCGAGTAGCTGAGCCGGTCCCGATACAGGGTCTTGCCGGTGCCGGCGGGGTCAGCGGCGATCGCCATCCGGTGGTCCCAGCGGGTGAAGAGCGCGTTCAGCCCGGAGTCGCCCGTCCCGTTGTCGCGAAGGATCTGCACGCCCTCGTGGCGCCGCTCCGGGAACTCCAGGTTGAGGGTCTGCCGCCCGATCGGCACGGTGCCGGCGACCATCATCCGCACCGGGTGCGCGCCGGGCTGCCAGCGCGACGGGAACCCGCTGGGCTCGAGCGAGGCGATGTCGATGAACGGCGCGGACACCTCCCGGAAGACCGTGGGGGACTGCAGCGCCCTCCAGGCCGCCTCGGGCTCGCAGTCGAGGAGAAGCTTGAGCAGGACCCGCATCGCGCCAGTCTGACACGCGGGTCTCAGCGCGGAACTGGGGATTCCCTGGCCGGGGAATCCTCGGAGCGCGAGGCGGGTTGGCAGAGGGAGTACCCACCGAAGGAGAGCGCATGAAGGCAGTCCTGAACGACATCGTGATCGCCGAGGCGGACCCCTCCGACCTCATCAAGATCGAGGGGAACTGGTACTTCCCGCCGCAGAGCGTCAACGCCGAGCTGCTCCAGAAGAGCTCCACCCCGTACACCTGCCCGTGGAAGGGCGAGTGCCAGTACTTCAGCCTCAAGTCGGGCGACGTCCTGCTGCAGGACCGCGCCTGGAGCTATCCCACCCCCTACCCGACCTCGTTCGACCGCGTGGGCAAGGACTACTCCGACTACGTGGCGTTCTGGAAGGAAGTCCAGGTCGTCGACTGACCCGGTCTCCTGCTGCCGGGCTCGTCTCGCCGCCCCGGGTCGCTCCTCAGCGGAGGCCGGCGGCATCGGTGGCTCGCATGGCCGCCCGCCGGTCCGCCGTGCTGACCTCGCGCCTGGTCCAGGAGATGGCCCGGGTCGGTGAGAAGCCGGGGCCGCAGAGTCGGCAGGACAGCGGGGCGGTGGGAGCCCGGAACCGGTAGTGCACGTGCCCGTTCGGGCAGCGCCCCGTCCAGGGCGCGAGCTCGGACGCGGTTTCGCCGTCGTGCAGGCGCGCGCCGGTGTAGCCGAGCCGCCGGGCGACGCTCAGCCAGCGGGCACCGTGCCCGGCTCGATGGCCCGCGAGAGCGTGCGCGATCTCGTGCAGCAGCACCTGATCCACCTCGTCGTCGCTCCAGCGCGCGGCGAGGTATCGGGACACACTGATCCGCTTCGCGGAGTAGTCGCAGAGGCCGGCCCTCTTCTTGGCCGCGTCGAAGCCGAACGTCCAGGTGCTGTCGAGGTGGCGGCCGAGGAGGGCGTGCGCTCGGTCGCGCACGCGGGTGAGTTCCGCCATCGTCTTCTTCTCCTTCCCCGGCACGGCCCCGAAGCTAGCCGTGGCGCCCGACAGCGCCGCGGCCCGCCTCTCCCGGTGGCCGACAGCGACCTTCATTGTGCGCGGTCGGGCAGCCTTCCCCGCTCTCCGCCACCGCCGACCTGCCCACTTCGGTCGCAGATCTCGCCGAAAGACCGACCAAAGTGGGCAGGTCGGGGGATCAGGCGGGCGCGAGGGGGATCCGGACGAGCCGGTCGTCACCGTCGCGGGGGCTGCCGCGCCCGTCCGTGTTGTTGGTGAGGAACCAGAGCGAGCCGTCCGGGGCGGCCAGCACGTCGCGGATCCGCCCGTACTCGTCCGAGAAGTACGCGGTGGCCTCGGCGCCGTCGTCCTGGATGACCCAGAGCCGCCTGCCGCCGAGGCCGGCCAGGAAGAGGGTGCCGCCGACGGCGGCAAGGCCGCTCGGGCTCGCCTCGTCGGTGCTCCACTGCCGCACCGGGTCGACGAAGCGGGCGTCGTGCGCCTCGCCCTCCACCACGGGCCACCCGTAGTTGTTGCCCGGCTCGATGCGGTTGAGCTCGTCCCAGGTGTCCTGGCCGAACTCGGCGGCCCACATCGTGCCGTCGGACGCCCACGCGAGGCCCTGCGGGTTGCGGTGGCCCAGCGACCAGACGAGCGAGTCCCCGAGCGGGTTGCCGTCGGGCACGTCGCCCTCGGGCGTCATCCGCAGGATCTTGCCGTTCAGCGAGGCCGGGTCCTGGGGCGCGTCGGGATCGCCCGCGTCGCCCACGGTGGCGTAGAGCATCCCGTCGGGACCGAACGCGATGCGCCCGCCGTCGTGGTTGCCCGCCTTCTTCAGGCCGGTGAGGATCTCCTCCTGGTCGCCCAGTTCGAGTGCCCCCGGGTCTCCGGAGAGCGGCATGCGGACGACCCGGTTGTCCGTCGCCGACGTGTAATAGGCGTAGACCCAGTCGGCCGTGCCGTCGAGGAGCGCGCCCCCCTGGAGGAGCGCGAGCCCGAGCAGTCCGCCCTCGCCCTCGTGCACGGAGCCCGTGACGGCGGTGACCTCCCGCAGCTGGCCGGTGGAATCGAGCTCGACGATGGTTCCGGCGTCGCGCTGGCTGATGAGCGTGGATCCGGTGTCGCCGATCGGCAGCACCGACCAGGGCGCCTCGAGCCCGGTGACGACGTCCTCCGGCGTGCCCGCCGGCTGCAGGGCGTCCTCGAGCGGCGTGCCGGAGGGCGTCGAGGAGGCGCCGGGCGGGGGGCTGGGCAGCGGAACGGGCGTCGCGCCGCCGCCCGCGTCCTGCGGGACGCAGCCGGCCAGCACAAGCGCCGCCGCGGTCAGGCCGGCGGTCGCGCTGACCCGCGGGAACACCACGAACCCGCCGGCGCCCTGGCGTCCTTGGCGCGGCTCGCGTGGCTCCCGGCGCCCGCGGCGCTCGCACTGAGCGTCCCTCATCCCCCGACGCTCGCACGTCTTCCTGCAAGCCGCACGTGTCTGGCGACGCAAGAGCGGCCGAATTGCCACTCGATGTCCCTTCCCGGGCCATGAGGGGACATCACGTGCCACTTCGGCCGGCGAGGGGAGGGGTCAGGGGCGGGTGCGGTCCACCGCGAGGAAGGTGCGCGCCGGCGGCGGGGACGGCTTCGCGGACTCGTCGGTCACCACCGCGGCGCCGCCGAGGAAGTTGCGCAGCTCCGCGCCGGCCACCGCCTTGGCGGGATGCGGGCCCGCGGCGAGCAGCCGCGGCAGCCACTCGAGGGGCAGCGCCGACGTCGAGCCGATCAGCACGATGTTGCCGAAGCGCCGGCCCTTGAGGATCTGCGTCTCGGCGAGCGCGGCGACCTCGCGAACCGCCGCGGCGAGCGTCGCGGCCTGCCCGCGGGCGAAGGCGAGCCCCGGGCCGTCGGCGAGGTTCACGGCGACCACGCCGCCGGGGGCGAGGAGGCCGGCGACCTCCCGGTAGAACTCCACCGAGGTGACGTGGGCGGGGATCTGGGCGCCGCTGAAGATGTCGACCACGACCATGTCCACCGATCCGTGGAGCGCGGCGGGCAGCTTGCCGAGGCCCGCGCGGGCGTCGCCGTAGCGGACGCGGATGCCCGAGTCCTGGGGCAGGGGGATGCGGCGGCGCACCAGATCGACCAGGGCGGGCTCGAGCTCGAGCACCTGCTGGCGCGAGCCCGGACGGGTGGCGGCGACGTAGCGGGGGAGGGTGAGGGCGCCCGCACCCAGGTGGACCGCGGTGATGGGGGCGCCGGGCTCGGCGACCAGGTCGATGACGTGCCCGATCCGCTGCACGTACTCGAAGCCCAGCTCTCGCGGGTCGTCCGGGTTCACCTGGGACTGCGGGGTGCCGTCCACCACGAGGTTGAGGAACCCCGGCCGGTACCGGTCCTCCTCCACGAGGGCTCGCATGCCGTTGGAGAGGATGGTGTCCGGCTCGCTGTCCACCCGGCGATCCTGCCATGGCGGCGACGGCCGATCGGGGGAATGCGCACGGCGCTCGCCGGGTTATACCCGGTACCGCACGGACAGGTCAAGGATTCCGCTGGACACCGCCTGATCGGCGACATATAGTAGATCCTTGCGCTCCCACGTTCTCCCTCGCGGAGATCCTCGCCTTCATATTGCGGTCGGCGGTCGCGTGCCCACAACCTCGACCCTTCTCCGGCCCTTCGGTCTGACTATTCGTCGAGCGCGCTGGCTCCCTCCAAGCAGGGAGATCACCGGGAGTTTCTCGTCCCATCGTTCCATCCCATACTCGGCACACCGACAGTGACACGGCTCCCACCAGGGGCCCCGGAGGTTATTTCTTTGGCTGCTGCGCGCAACGCATCGTCCACCACTCCCAAGAACGGCCGCGACGCACAGCGGCTCTCGTTCGCGAAGATCACGGACACCCTTACCGTCCCCGACCTCCTCGCCCTGCAGACCGAGAGCTTCGACTGGCTCGTGGGAAGCGATGCCTGGAAGGCCCGCGTCACGCAGGCCAAGGCCGAGGGCCGCACCGATCTCCCGGCGCACAGCGGACTCGAGGAGATCTTCGAGGAGATCTCGCCGATCGAGGACCTGGCCGAGACGATGCAGCTCTCGTTCACCAACCCCTTCCTCGAGGAGAAGAAGTACACCCTCGACGAGTGCAAGGAGCGCGGCAAGACCTACGCCGCCCCGCTGTACGTCGAGGCGGAGTTCATGAACCACCAGACCGGTGAGATCAAGACCCAGACGGTCTTCATGGGCGACTTCCCGCTGATGACCGACAAGGGCACCTTCATCATCAACGGCACCGAGCGCGTCGTCGTGTCGCAGCTCGTCCGTTCCCCCGGCGTCTACTTCGACAGCGCCCAGGAGAAGACGTCCGACAAGGACATCTACTCCGCGCGCATCATCCCCAGCCGCGGCGCCTGGCTCGAATTCGAGATCGACAAGCGCGACCAGGTCGGCGTCCGCATCGACCGCAAGCGCAAGCAGTCCGTCACCGTGTTCCTCAAGGCCCTGGGCCTGACGAGCGAGGAGATCCTCGAGCACTTCCAGGGGTTCGCGTCCATCGAGGCCACCCTGGAGAAGGACAACATCCTCACCAAGGAGGAGGCGCTCAAGGACATCTACCGGAAGCTGCGCCCGGGAGAGCAGGTCGCCGCCGAGGCCGCGCGTGCGCTCCTCGACAACTTCTACTTCAACTCCAAGCGCTACGACCTCGCCAAGGTCGGCCGGTACAAGATCAACCGCAAGCTGGGCCTCGACGCCCCGCTCAGCGACTCGGTCCTGACGATCGATGACATCCTCGCCACGATCAAGTACCTCGTCGCGCTCCACGACAACCGCACCACGCTGCCCGGCATGCGTGACGGTGCGCCCGTGGAGCTCCGCCTCGACGTGGACGACATCGACCACTTCGGCAACCGCCGCATCCGCGCGGTCGGCGAGCTCATCCAGAACCAGGTCCGCACCGGACTGTCCCGCATGGAGCGCGTCGTCCGCGAGCGCATGACCACGCAGGACATCGAGGCGATCACCCCGCAGACCCTGATCAACGTGCGCCCCGTCGTCGCCGCGATCAAGGAGTTCTTCGGGACCAGCCAGCTCTCCCAGTTCATGGACCAGAACAACCCGCTGGCGGGCCTGACCCACAAGCGCCGCCTGTCCGCGCTCGGCCCCGGCGGACTCTCCCGTGAGCGCGCCGGCGTCGAGGTGCGCGACGTGCACCCGAGCCACTACGGCCGCATGTGCCCGATCGAGACCCCGGAAGGCCCGAACATCGGCCTGATCGGCTCGCTCGCGTCGTTCGCCCGGATCAACTCGTTCGGGTTCATCGAGACCCCGTACCGCAAGGTCGTCGGCAAGCTGGTCACCGACCAGATCGACTACCTCACCGCGAGCGAGGAGGACGAGTACCTCGTCGCCCAGGCCAACGCCCCCCTCAACCCGGACTTCACGTTCGCCGAGGACTCGGTGCTGGTCCGCCCCAAGGGCGGCGAGGTCGAGCTGGTCGACGCGGAGCGCGTGCACTACATGGACGTCTCCCCGCGCCAGATGGTGTCGGTCGCGACGAGCCTCATCCCGTTCCTCGAGCACGACGATGCGAACCGCGCGCTGATGGGCGCCAACATGCAGCGTCAGGCCGTCCCGCTGCTCCGCTCCGAGTCGCCGGTCGTCGGCACCGGAATGGAGGGCTACGCCGCCATCGACGCGGGTGACGTGGTCACCGCCGAGAAGGCCGGTGTGGTTCTCGAGGTCTCGGCCGACGTGGTCACCGTCCAGCTGGACGAGGGCGGCACGCAGAGCTACTACCTGCGCAAGTTCGACCGCTCCAACCAGGGCACCAGCTACAACCACCGCGTGATCGTCGATGCAGGCGAGCGCGTGGAGGTCGGCCAGGTCCTCGCGGACGGTCCCGCGACCGAGAACGGCGAGCTCGCGCTCGGCAAGAACCTCCTCGTGGCCTTCATGCCGTGGGAGGGCCACAACTTCGAGGACGCGATCATCCTCAGCCAGAACCTGGTGAAGGACGACGTCCTCTCCTCGATCCACATCGAGGAGTACGAGGTCGACGCCCGCGACACCAAGCTCGGCAAGGAGGAGATCACCCGTGACCTCCCGAACGTGAGCCCGGAACTGCTCGCAGACCTCGACGAGCGCGGCATCATCCGCATCGGCGCCGAGGTCCGTCCCGGTGACATCCTGGTCGGCAAGGTCACGCCCAAGGGCGAGACCGAGCTGTCCGCGGAGGAGCGCCTGCTGCGCGCGATCTTCAACGAGAAGAGCCGCGAGGTGCGCGACACCTCGCTGAAGGTTCCGCACGGTGAAGAGGGCACGATCATCGCCGTCAAGGAGTTCTCCGCGGAGAACGACGACGAGCTCGGCTCGGGCGTCAACCAGCGGGTCGTCGTCTACATCGCCCAGAAGCGCAAGATCACCGAGGGTGACAAGCTCGCCGGCCGTCACGGCAACAAGGGCGTCATCGCGAAGATCCTGCCCGTCGAGGACATGCCGTTCCTCACCGACGGCACGCCGGTCGACATCATCCTCAACCCGATGGGCATCCCCGGACGGATGAACTTCGGCCAGGTGCTGGAGACCCACCTCGGGTGGGCCGCCAAGCAGGGCTGGGACGTCGAGGGCAACCCCTCGTGGGCCGGTCGCCTGCCCGCCGCCGCGCACACCGCGGCTCCGGGCACCAAGGTGGCAACGCCCGTGTTCGACGGCGCCCTCGAGGAGGAGATCGCGGGTCTGCTCGACTCGACGACCCCCAACCGCGACGGTGAGCGGCTGATCGGCTCGTCCGGCAAGACGCGCCTGTTCGACGGCCGTTCCGGTGAGCCCTTCCCCGAGCCCGTCTCGGTCGGCTACATGTACATCCTGAAGCTGCACCACCTGGTCGACGACAAGATCCACGCCCGCTCGACCGGACCGTACTCGATGATCACCCAGCAGCCGCTCGGTGGTAAGGCGCAGTTCGGCGGTCAGCGCTTCGGCGAGATGGAGGTGTGGGCCCTCGAGGCCTACGGCGCCGCCTACGCGCTGCAGGAGCTCCTCACGATCAAGTCCGACGACATCCTCGGCCGCGTGAAGGTTTACGAGGCCATCGTCAAGGGCGAGAACATCCAGGAGCCCGGCATCCCCGAGAGCTTCAAGGTGCTGATCAAGGAGATGCAGTCGCTGTGCCTGAACGTCGAGGTCCTCTCGGCAGACGGCACCGCAGTGAGCCTGCGGGACACGGACGACGAGGTCTTCCGTGCCGCCGAGGAGCTCGGCATCAACATCTCCTCGCGCTTCGAGTCGTCCTCGATCGACGACATCTGATCCGCAGCCCGTCTCAACGATCTATACGTAACGCAGGGAAGAAGAGAAATTGCTGGACGTAACCACATTTGACGAGCTGCGCATCGGCCTTGCCACGGCCGACGACATCCGTCGCTGGTCCCACGGTGAGGTCAAGAAGCCGGAGACGATCAACTACCGCACGCTGAAGCCCGAGAAGGATGGCCTCTTCGGGGAGCAGATCTTCGGTCCCAGCCGGGACTGGGAGTGCGCGTGCGGCAAGTACAAGCGCGTGCGCTTCAAGGGCATCGTCTGCGAGCGGTGCGGTGTCGAGGTCACGAAGTCGTCGGTGCGCCGTGAGCGCATGGGCCACATCGAGCTCGCCGCTCCCGTCACCCACATCTGGTACTTCAAGGGTGTGCCGAGCCGCCTCGGCTACCTCCTCGACATGGCGCCGAAGGACCTCGAGAAGGTCATCTACTTCGCCGCGTACATGATCATCCATGTCGACATCGAGGGCCGTCACTCCGACATGCCCGACCTCGAGAACGAGCTCCGGCTCGAGATCAAGGCGCTCAGCGACCAGCGCGACGCGCGGATCAACGAGCGGCTCAAGCGCCTCGAGGGCGACCTCGCCGCGCTCGAGGAGGAGGGCGCCAAGAGCGACCAGAAGCGCCGCACCAAGGATGGCGCCGAGAAGGAGATGGGCCAGATCCGGAAGTCGTTCGACGACCAGATCACCCACCTGGAGCGCGTCTGGGACGAGTTCAAGAGCCTCAAGGTCGGCGACCTCAAGCCGGAGGACAGCGTCTTCCACGAGCTCCAGGACCGCTTCGGCATCTACTTCGACGCCTTCATGGGCGCCGAGGCGATCAAGAAGCGCCTCGAGGCGTTCGACCTCGCTCAGGAGAGCGAGGACCTGCGCCTGCAGATCTCCGAGGGCAAGGGCCAGAAGAAGATCCGCGCGATCAAGCGCCTCCGGGTCGTCAACTCGTTCCTGCAGACCGGCAACTCGCCGGCCGCCATGGTGCTCGATGTCGTGCCGGTCATCCCGCCGGAGCTGCGCCCGATGGTGCAGCTCGACGGTGGCCGGTTCGCCACGAGCGACCTGAACGACCTCTACCGCCGCGTGATCAACCGGAACAACCGCCTCCGCCGGCTGCTCGATCTCGGGGCTCCCGAGATCATCGTCAACAACGAGAAGCGGATGCTGCAGGAGGCCGTCGACGCACTGTTCGACAACGGCCGCCGCGGCCGCCCCGTCACGGGCACCGGCAACCGCGCGCTGAAGAGCCTCTCGGACATGCTGAAGGGCAAGCAGGGCCGGTTCCGTCAGAACCTGCTCGGCAAGCGCGTCGACTACTCCGGCCGTTCGGTCATCGTGGTCGGCCCGCAGCTCAAGCTGCACCAGTGCGGTCTGCCCAAGCAGATGGCCCTGGAGCTGTTCAAGCCGTTCGTGATCAAGCGCCTGATCGACCTGAGCCACGCTCAGAACATCAAGGCCGCGAAGCGCATGGTCGAGCGCAGCCGTCCGCAGGTGTGGGACGTGCTCGAGGAGATCATCCGCGAGCGCCCCGTGCTGCTGAACCGGGCGCCCACCCTGCACCGCCTCGGCATCCAGGCCTTCGAGCCTCAGCTCGTCGAGGGCAAGGCCATCCAGCTGCACCCGCTCGTCTGCGCCGCGTTCAACGCGGACTTCGACGGCGACCAGATGGCGGTGCACCTGCCGCTGTCGGTCGAGGCCCAGGCCGAGGCCCGCATCCTGATGCTCGCCTCGAACAACATCCTCAAGCCGTCGGACGGCCGTCCGGTGACCCTGCCCAGCCAGGACATGATCATCGGCCTGCACCACCTGACCACGCTCAAGGAGGGTGTCGCCGGAGAGGGCCGTGCCTTCTCGTCGATCGCCGAGGCGATCCTCGCCAAGGACCAGGGCTCGCTCGACCTGAACGCCAAGGTGAAGATCCGCCTCGAGGGGCTGCACTTCGCCGAGGGTCAGGAGCCCGAGGGCTTCGAGCAGGACCGCCCGTTCATCCTCCTCACCACGCTCGGTCGCGCCCTCTTCAACGAGGCGCTGCCGGTGGACTACCCCTACGTCGAGGCCGTCGCCGACAAGGGTCGCCTGTCGATCCTCGTCAACGACCTCGCCGAGCGGTACCCGAAGGTGGAGGTCGCGGCCACGCTCGACCGGATCAAGGACGCCGGCTTCTACTGGGCCACCCGGTCCGGTGTGACCGTCGCCCTGTCCGACATCATCACGCCCCCCAACAAGGGCGCGATCGTGGCGGCCTACGAGAAGCTCGCGAAGAAGGTCCAGGGCCAGTACGAGAAGGGCCTCACGACCGACGCGGAGCGTCGCCAGGAGCTCATCGAGATCTGGAACAAGGCGACCGCCGAAGTCGCCCAGGCCATGCAGGACAACTTCCCGATCGACAACAACATCTTCCGGATGGTGTCCTCGGGTGCCCGCGGAAACTGGATGCAGGTGCGTCAGATCGCCGGCATGCGAGGCCTGGTGTCCAACCCCAAGGGCGACATCATCCCGCGTCCGATCGTGCACTCGTACCGCGAGGGCCTGACCGTGGCCGAGTACTTCATCTCCACCCACGGTGCCCGCAAGGGTCTGGCCGACACGGCGCTCCGCACGGCCGACTCGGGCTACCTGACGCGTCGTCTCGTGGACGTGTCGCAGGACGTCATCATCCGTGAGGACGACTGCGGCACCACCAAGGGACTCGACCTGACGATCGCCGCGGGCGGCGTGCTCGACGCCAACGTCGAGAACTCCGTCTACGCCCGCACGCTCGCCACCGCTGTGGTGAACGAGGCAGGCGAGGTGCTGGCCGATGGGGGCGACGACGTGGGCGACGTGCTCATCGAGAAGCTGTTCGAGGCCGGTGTCGAGAGCATCAAGGTGCGCTCGGTCCTGACCTGCGAGTCCGCCGTCGGTGTGTGCGCGCGCTGCTACGGCCGCTCGCTCGCCACGGGGAACCTGGTGGACATCGGCGAGGCGGTCGGCATCAACGCCGCCCAGTCGATCGGCGAGCCCGGAACCCAGCTCACGATGCGCACCTTCCACACCGGTGGTGTGGCGTCCGCCGATGACATCACGCAGGGTCTTCCCCGCGTGCAGGAGCTGTTCGAGGCACGCACCCCGAAGAGCGCATCCCCGATCGCGGAGGCCGCAGGGCGCATCACGATCGAGGACACGGACCGCCAGCGCCGCCTGATCCTCACGCCCGACAACGGCGATGAGGCGCACATCTACCCCGTGCTGAAGCGCGCCACCCTCCTGGTGGAGGATGGCCAGCACGTGGAGCTGGGCACGCAGCTGCATGTCGGGTCTGTCGACCCGAAGGAGGTGCTGCGCGTCAAGGGCGTGCGCGCCGTGCAGCAGCACCTGGTCGACGGTGTGCAGGGCGTGTACCGCTCGCAGGGCGTTCCGATCCACGACAAGCACATCGAGGTCATCGTGCGGCA
Organism: Naasia sp.; assembly: GCF_025465545.1. Taxonomy (GTDB): domain Bacteria; phylum Actinomycetota; class Actinomycetes; order Actinomycetales; family Microbacteriaceae; genus Naasia. The sequence continues at coordinate 31,593 of NZ_JAODMK010000014.1, forward strand.
GATGCTGCGCAAGGTCACCGTCGTCGAGCACGCCGACACCGACCTGCTCCCCGGTGAGCTCGTGGACCGCTCCCGCTACAACGAGGTCAACCGCACCGCGCTGGCCGAGGGTCGCAAGACCGCCTCGGCCCGCCAGGAGGTCATGGGCATCACCAAGGCGTCCCTCGCGACGGAGTCCTGGCTGTCGGCCGCGTCCTTCCAGGAGACGACCCGGGTGCTCACCCAGGCGGCCATGGAGGGCAAGTCGGACCCGCTGATGGGCCTCAAGGAGAACGTCATCATCGGAAAGCTCATCCCCGCGGGGACCGGTCTCGCGAAGTACCGCGACGTCCGGGTCGAGGCGACCGAAGAGGCGAAGGCCGAGCGCTACCCGAACCGGATCTTCGGAGACGACGCGGTGTTCTCGGAGGCGGACCTCTCGTTCGTCGACTTCGACTCGTTCAACTCGACGGACTACGAGCCCGGCACCTACAACTGAGTTGCGCGGGGCCGAGAGGCCCCCGCACAACGCAGGTTCAGGGCGCCGCGCGCTCGCGACGGGTCAGAGACCCGTGCAGGCTCACGGAACCTGAACACACGAACGAAGGCCCCCACTCCACTGGAGCGGGGGCCTTCGTCGTACCGGTCGTGGGGCGGCGCTACGAGGCGAGCTCCTCCCGGAGCTCCCGCGCGTACCGGAAGCGGGACTCGAGCCGCCACCACGGCTCCTGCTCGAGCGCCGGATGGCGGTAGGTGCCGGTGGTCGCGAGCGAGCGCACCATCTTCGTCAGCTCGGTGGCCCGCACGGCGCCTGATCGCACATCGAAGACGCCCGGCTCGTAGTAGACCTCGCCGCCCGGCGGGGTCGTGCAGAGGGTGTTCCAGTCGTACGTGCCGAGGAGGCTCCACGCGGTCACCGCCACCAGCGGGGCGCCCTCGCCGCGGAGGCGGGAGGCGGCGTTCCACACCTCCCACAGCCACTGGAGCTGGGTTCCGGGATCTCCGTCGATGTGCACCTCGGTCACCGCATACGGGAGGTCGCCGTACCGCTCCCACACTTCGCGGAGGATGTCCTCGAGGGGCGGGGAGTCGGCGCGCGCCGTCTCCAGGGCGGGGACGTCCGCGTACTCCAGCCCGTTCTCCGGATCCCGCGGCCCGTGCGTGAAGCCCGGGTACCAGTCCGTCTCGGAGTCGAGGAACCGGTTGCTCAGCAGGTAGTGGTTGATGCCGAGGATGTCGGGCGGGCAGGGGGAGTCGGCGAGCTCCCGCAGTTCGTCCACGCTGAGGCCGCCCTTCTGCACGAGGTAGTCGTGCAGGGGGTGCTCGGGCGTGACGCGCCCGAGCAGCAGGTCCCAGCTCAGCCAGCGGCGGGTGTTCTCGAAGTCGACCTGACCCCGTGTCTGCTCGGTGCCGGTCGCCCGGCCCAGGTCGTCGGTGGCGACCAGCTTGGCGTGCGGGTTCACCTTGCGGATCTCCGCCATGGCGAGCACCGTGCCCCGGACCTGGTTGACGAGCGCGCGGGCGAAGGTGGCGTGATCCCGCGCATGCGGGTACCAGACGCCGTAGAGACCGCTGAAGCGCGCGGTCGTGAGCGGCTCGTTGACCGGCGTGTAGTAGGTGACCCAGGGGTAGCGCTCCGCCACCGCGGCGGCGTACGCGGCCAGCTTCTCGGGGAAGGCAGGATCCACGAGCGAGGTGTAGTGCGGCCCGCTGCCGTGGTGGAGCAGGCCCAGGATCGGCTCGAGCCGGGACTCCCGGAGCACGTCCATGCGCTCATCGAAAACCTCGAACCGGGGCTGTTCGAGCGAGTCGGGCGCTACCGCCTCCCAGAGCAGCGGGTAGCGCACGAGCGGGATGCCGAGTCCCTCGAATCGGCGGATGTCCTCGACGGCGCGCTCGTGGTGCCCGGTGAATCGGGCCTGATCCGACCAGGCGTCGCCGACCCGGTTGATGGTGCACTCGACTCCGCCCCACAGCTGCAGGCGTCCGGGTCCGGGCAGGGAGGCCCGCTGCCTGCTCTCCCGGGGCAGGTCGGCGACCGCGCCTCCGGCGGCGGGAGCGTCCGAGAACGGGGGAGAGCTGGGCAGGTGGGGCATCGGGTCCTCAGGGATGGGGCGACGGGCACGGAGCGCCCGCGCCCGGGTGGCGGCGAGCGAGATCGCGCTGCGGCGCCTAGCTGGCGAGGTGCTCACTCTCCGACGCGCGGGCGCGGAGCAGCCGCGGCGGAGTCAGCGGGCGGGCGGCGCTGCGGTCGGCGAGCGCGTCCTCGACGATCCGCCACATCTTGTCGGCGATCGCGTCCCAGCTGTGCCGCTCCTCCAGCCGCGCCCGGCCGTCCCGGTCCTCGACCGCGTCCTCCACCACGATGCGGCAGGCTCCGGCGAAGCCGTGCGCATCGTCGGCGAAGTGCACGACGCCCGAGTAGTCGGAGACCACGTCCGCGACCCGGGTGGAGACGACGGGAAGACCTGCGGCGAGGTACTCGAGGGTCTTCGTGGGGCTGATCGACCGGGTGGCCTCATTGAGCGCGAACGGCATGAGGGCCACGTCGAATCCCGCCATCACGCCGGGCAGGTCCTCGTACAGCGCCATTCCCGGATACTCGATGTTCGGCTCCGTTGGCAGGTCGGCGACCTCGATCTTGAGGACCGGTCCGACCACCCGGATGGTCCAGTCGGGCAGCTCATGGGCGAGCCCGCTGAGGAGCTCCAGGTCGAGGCGCTCGTCGACCACGCCGACGTAGCCGGCGACCCGTTGGCCTTCGGTCCGCTCGGATCGCAGGGCGCGCGAGGGGGCGTAGTGGCGCGGGTCGACGCCACTCGGGAAGAGGTGGCTCTCGCCCTCGCGCTGCCCGGAGATGGACCGGTGCAGGGTGCGACCGCCCGCGAACACGACGTCGGCGCTGCGCAGCAGCTCCCCCTGGCGCAGTCGCAGCCCAGCCGGCGCGAACTTGAACGAGGCGAGGTCGTCCATCACGTCGTAGCAGGTGAGACGGGGGTGCAGCGCGCACGCCATGTCGTAGGCCATCGGCGTGTAGAGGAGGACGATCGGCGCGGGGGTGGATCCCTGCTCGGCGAGGAACTCCGCGAGCAGTTCCGGATAGCGCTCCGCTCCGGCCGCGGCGAAGCCGAACAGCCCGGGGCGATCCTCGAGGGCGGGGATCGCCAGCCAGACCCGGGTGACGCCGTCGCGCTCCTCGGAGCGCATCACGGGGGAGTCCACGTCCTCGGTGATCGGCTCCTCGACGAACCAGATGCGTCCCACCTCGTCCTCGGCGGCGAAGCGCGACACCAGATGCTGCGGACGCTGCCACACGAAGACCCAGCGCAGGTGGGAGAGGACGACGAGATCGGTGGGCATGCGGTTCCTTTCGGTGCGCCGTGCGGAAGCAGGACCGACGATGCCTCCTCAGACTCTCCTGGCCCTCGGGGTGCGACAAGGCCCTTGCGCGCCGCGCCCATTCGCGCAACAGGCGCCCCCGCAGGCCGGCCGGGGACCTCCTCCCTCTGCCCCAGCAGGCGGAACGGCCTCCGGCAGGCGATTCCGCCTCGGACAGGGCGGCGCCAGGCGGGGGCTGGCGGTCATCCGGACCGCCGGCGGAGGCCGGTCAGTTGCCCGGCGTGAAGTTGTAGCCGTAGTCCGTCGACAGGCCCGTGCCGTGGGTCGCCTTGCGCATGCCCTCGAGAGGGAACTTCGGCGTGCGGTCGGCGAAGAAGAGCCCGTTCGCCTCCTGGTAGGTGTCGGTGAACTGGGTGTAGCAGAAGCCCCCGAGGGCCTCCACGCGGCTGACGGCGCTGATGAGCTTGGCGTACCGCTCCTGCAGGTCCCCGCTCGAACTCGTGACGCTGTACCCCCACACGCCGTCCGGGCCTTCCTCGGGCGGGCTGTAGGCGATGCCGCCGAACTCGGTGAGCATCACGGGCTGACCCGAATGCGGGTGCCCCTCCAGGGTGAGCACCCGACCGCTCGGGAAGCCGCGCATCACGGCGTCCCGAAGCGTGAGGTCCTCGGCCGTGCCGTACCGGCGGAGGATCCGCTCGGGGTCGTCGTCGTAGTCGTGGATGGTGAGGATGTCCGTCGCCGTGCTCTCCCAGCCGTCGTTGCCGATCACCGGCCGGGTCGGGTCGAGCGTCCGGGTGAGGTGGTACAGGGACTGGACGAAGCTGCGGTGAGCCTCGTTGTCGGGCAGATCGGGCACGCCCCACGACTCGTTGAACGGCACCCAGACCACGATGCACGGATGGTTGGAGTCTCGGTCGATCACCTCCATCCACTCCCGGACGAGGCGCTCCACCGCCTCGTGGGTGAACCGGTATGCGCTCGGCATCTCCTCCCAGACGAGGAGTCCCATCCGGTCGGCCCAGTAGAGGAACCGGGGGTCCTCGATCTTCTGGTGCTTGCGGACGCCGTTGAAGCCTGCAGCCTTGATCAGTCGGATGTCCTCGATGATCGCCTCCTCGGAGGGCGGAGTCATCAGGGTGTCGGGCCAGTAGCCCTGATCGAGGACGAGGCGCATGTAGTAGGGGCGGTTGTTGAGCATGGCCCGCCCCCGCTGGAGGGCGATCCGCCGGAGCGCTGTGTAGGAGCGGATCTCGTCGATCACGGACCCGCCGGCCACGAGCTGGATCTGGGCGTCCACGAGAGTCGGCTTCTCGGGGCTCCACAGGAGCTCGTTGCGGAAGTCGTCGATGCCCGGGTCGGAGAGGGCCAGCCGGCGGTGCACCTCGTTGTCCACGATGCGGTATGAGTCGTCGGCGAGGATCCGGTCGTCCACGCTGAGGCGCACCCGCAGTTCGAGGTCCAGCCCTTCGATCCGCTCGTGCGAGTGCACATACGCGGCCAGGTCGAACTCCCAGCGGGAGAGGTCCGGCGTCCAGCGGATGCGGTCGAGGTACACGTCCGGCACGCGCTCCACCCACACGGTCTGCCAGATCCCCGACGTGCGCGGGTACCAGATCCCGTGGGGGCGCAGCTGCCAATCCTGCTTGCCGCGGGGCTTGGCGATGTCGGCGGGGTCGTCCTGCGCCCACACCGCCACCGTCTGGGTTCCGCCCGGCTTCAGCGCGTCCGTGATGTCCAGCGAGAACGGGGTGTGGCCGCCCTCGTGCCCGCCCACCAGGACCCCGTTCACCCAGACGCGCGCGGTGTAGTCCACCGCGCCGAAGTGCAGCAGGGTGCGTCCGGGGGCCGGCTCGAGCTCGAACTCCCGCTCGTACCAGTGGTTGGCGTGGAAGCCCTCGTCGTGGATGCCGCTGCGCGGCGACTCTGGCGCGAAGGGGACCTGGATCCGCCGGTCCCACTCGGGGATCTGGCTCGGGTGCGTGGCGCGCCGGTCGTCGTCGAAGGCGAACCGCCACTCGCCGTTGAGGCACAGCCAGTCCCGCCGCTGGAACTGCCTGCGGGGGTAGTCCGGGGAGTCCGTCGGCCAGTCCCCGGAGTCGAATCCCGGGCCGAGCCTTCCGATGTCGAGGGTCACATCGTCCTTCCGTTGCACGGAGTCCAACGCTACGGGAACCATCGGGGAGGGAGAAAGTGCTGCCTGCCGCAGGATCGTCGGGTCCGCATCTCGCACGGCCCGGTACGGTGATCCCGGGAGGACGATGATGAGCGATCCAGTGCCCGGGAGCGGCATTCCCCTGTCTGCGCGCATCCGGCAGGAGGAGGACGAGCTCGACTTCGGCTCCTTCGGCTACGACACCGCATGGCGGATCGGCACCTGGCTGACCGAGCGGGCGCGGGCGGACTCCCTCCCGGTCGCGATCTCGATCGTGTTCGGCCTGCAGCGGGTGTTCCACGCCGCGATGCCGGGCACGAGTGCCGACAACGACCGCTGGCTGGCGCGCAAGCAGCGCGTGGTGGCCACCTACGGCGCCTCCTCCTACCGCGTCGGCGCCGAGTTCCGGGAGCGCGGCGAGGACTTCGCCACGCACTCGGGCTACGACCCGGCCGAGTACGCCGCACACGGCGGGGCGGTGCCGATCCGCGTGGGCGGCGCGATCGTCGGGTCGGTGGCCGTGTCGGGTCTCGCCCAGGACGCGGATCACGACCTGGTGGTCGAGGCGCTCAGGGCCGCGCTCGCCGCCCAGCACGCCCGCTAGCCCGCGCCCCCGATCAGTCGGGACGCATGCCCCCCATTCGAGGCCTAGTCCTGGGGGCGGCGCGGAACTATCCTGTGGATATCCCGATACCCGATCGGATGCGTTGCGACGACCCATCGCGCCGCCCCCTGCACACACCTGGACCCAAGGTGACCACGAACCCGAACGTGGTCGACGCGCTCGCCCCGGCGACTCGCTCGACTCCGCAGACCAGTCTCCCCGGCGCGCCCCGCGTGCAGAAGGGCGACTGACCCGTGCTGCGTCCCTACCGCTTCGAGCGCGAGCTCGATCGATCCGTCGCCCAGTGGCTCGCCTGGCTGCCCCGCTGGGAGCCCGGCTCACTGCGCCGGCGCAGCGAGGTCTGCACCGTCTGCCCCCGGTACGCCGACGAGCTCGGCTTCGACGACCTGCCCCATGGCCCCCTGCATGCACTCGTGACGAGTGTCGAGTCGCTGCTCATCGAGCAGTTCCTCCGCAACGCCGCCGCCCGGTTCCCCGAACTGGAGCGCGACGGCGAGTGGAAGGTGTGGCTGGAGCGCGGCGTCGTGCGCGTGACCGCCACGGACGGCCGCGACGTCGACGACTTCCTGGACCAGTTCGATCCGATGGGCACGGTGTCCATCCAGGCGACTGGGACGGTCACTGCGGTGCACGCGGCGCAGGCTCGGGTGGAGCTGGTCCGGCTGTACTACAGCCTCTTCAACTCCGCCGTGTCCCGGCTGCACGGGCAGCGCACGGTCGTGCTGCGTGCCGTCGGCGCCTACATCGAGCCGAAGGTGCAGCGGATGGCCGACGAGCTCGTCGCCGAGGTCTGCGGAGCCGCCTGACCCTTCCGGCGGCCCTGTCCAGGCTCCTTCTCCCGGCCCCTCCTTTCGCTCAGCAGGCAGATTCCCCTCCAGCAGGCAGAAAAACCCCCCTAGGGGCACCCGTCGCGTTTTCTGCCTGCTGAGCGAGAGCGCGGCCTGAGCGCCCCTGCCGCCCGCCGTGCCGTGTCCCCCTTTCTGCCGACACCCGGAAGCGGGATGTTCCGGCGACCCCTCGGCGCGTAGCGTCGTAGCCGTACAGGGGGAGCTTCCGGTACGGCTTCGGGGGAATGCCCGGACCGAAAGATGCTCCGGTGCGGCGTCGGGGGGACGCCGCCCGGAGCCCCTGTCCCCCTTTTGCGGCATGGCGGGCGCCTGCCGACCGGGCCTAGCCTCGCATCAGCCCGCTTACCCGATCGGGCTGCGGATGCGACCACCCATCGCTCCCGGCACTGCTACCCGAACCTGAGCCGTGAACCCGAACCCGAAATTCGGGGTCCATGGCGCCGCGCTGACCAGCGCCCCGCCGACCCCTTCCTCCCCGCTCCTCGACGCGGTCGCGTTCGTGCGCGACGCCGGAGGATCCGACCTGCACCTCGCCGCCGACGCGGTTCCGCGCGTCCGCATCGACGGGGCCCTCGCTCCGCTGCCTTCCTCCCCGCCGTGGGCCCCTGAACTCCTCGTGCATGAGCTGCGCCGCATGATGACCGACGCCGAGTGGGCCCGCTTCGAGACCGAGCGCGAGCTCGACTTCTCCTGGCAGGCCGGCGACGGTCAGCGGCTGCGCGTCAACGTGTACCGCCAGCGCGGCAGCATCGGCGCCGCGATCCGGCTCGTGCCGTCCGAGGTGCAGTCCGTCCGCCGACTCGGCCTGCCCGAGAGCGTCGAGGCGCTCGCGGACCTGCCTCGCGGGCTCGTGCTCGTGACGGGGCCCACCGGGTCCGGCAAGTCGGCCACCCTCGCTGCGCTCCTCGACCGGGTGAACAGCACGCGCGACGGCCACATCCTCACCATCGAGGACCCCATCGAGGTCGTCCACGCCGGCAAGCGCTCGGTCGTGACCCAGCGGGAGATCGATCGGGACACCCGCGACTATGCCTCGGCGCTGCGCCAGGCGCTCCGTCAGGACCCGGACGTGATCTTCCTCGGCGAGCTGCGCGACAAGGAGACCATCTCCGTGGCGCTGAGCGCCGCCGAGACCGGGCACCTGGTCCTCGCGACCATGCACACGTCCGACGCGCCCTCCGCCATCGACCGGATCATCGACGTGTTCCCCGGCACCCAGCAGGAGCAGGTCCGGGCCCAGCTGGCGCTCACCCTGCGCGGCGTGGTCGCGCAGACCCTTCTGCCCCGCGCCCTCGGCTCCGGCCGGGTCGTGGCCGCAGAGGTGCTCCTCGTGACGCCGGCCATCGCCAACCTGGTGCGCCAGGGCAAGGTGGCGCAGATCCGGACGGCGATGGGCTCCGGCGCCGACCTCGGCATGCAGACCCTCGACCAGGCGCTGGCCGATCTCGTCGACCGCGGTGCGGTCGACGCGGCAGCGGCGCTCCGGGTCGCGCACGATCCCGACCTGCTCGGCAGGATGCTCGCCCCCTACCTGCTGATCGACGCCGCGCTCGGACGGACCGCCTGATGGGCGCCTCCGCCCTGCGGCTCGAGCGGGACATCGATCGCATCACCGCCGGCTGGCTCGCCGACCTCGCCACCTGGACGCTCGACCCCGACGCCGGCGAGACGGGAACCTGCACGCTCTGCCTGCACTACGCCGAGCGGTGGCAGCTCGACGAGGTGCCGCACGCGCTGCTGCACCTGCTGACCCTTCCCGTTGAGGGTGCCGTCGTGGACTACGCGTCCGAATCGTTCGGCGAGCGCCGCGGCGCGGTGTCGGCCGGATCGCTCCGGAATCTCGCGTCCCGGCAGGCGTCGCTGCGCGTCCTCGCCCAGCACTCCGCGATCGCCTGGGCTCTCAGCGCTTACGTGGAGCCCCAGATCCGGCGGCTCGCCGCGCGTCTGCTGGAGGAGATCGATGCCCGCTAGGAAGCCGGACCGCGGCGCTGGCCCCTCTAAGGGCGGCACGACAACGGGGGATCGCCCCCGCCGTACGCCCCCGGATACCGTGAGCCACAGCCTGGAAGGGGACTACCTTCCCGGGGGACGCGGATTTGAAGAGGTACTCGTGACATCGCTCACCGAAGTCCTGGTCGTGCGCGGACATCTTCCGGTGGATGCGATCGACCGGATCGGGCCCGACTCGGACGATGAGTCGCGCGTCCGCCAGTACCTGGCCGAAGGGGCGGTGACGCCCGCTCAGGTCGCCATGGCCCGCGCCTCTCAGCTCGGCTTCGCCTTCGTCGAGCTCGCCGAGCGAACCGCGGACGCCGGAGCGCTCGCCCTCGTGCCGTCCACCCTCTGCCGCCGGCACGCCGTGCTGCCGATCGCGATCGAGCAGGGCCGACTCGTGCTCGCGATGAGCGACCCGAACGACGTCCTCGCCCTCGACGACGTGCGCGCCGCCGCCGCGATGCCGATCCGTCCCGCCGTCGCCGAGCACGCCGACCTGATGTCCGCCATCGACCGGTTCTACCGGGCCGACGGCGAGCTCAACGACCTCACCACGTCCTTCGAGCGCGACAGCGCCGCGGGCGGCAACGACATCAGCATCGCGGAGTCCGGTGACGACGACGCGCCCATCGTGCGCTTCGTCAACCTGCTCGTGAGCCAGGCCATCAAGGACAACGCGTCCGACATCCACATCGAGCCGGGCGAGGAGGAGCTCCGCGTCCGCTACCGGATCGACGGGGTGCTGCACGAGGTGCAGCGCGCTCCCCGCAACATCCAGGCCGGCGTCATCTCCCGGCTCAAGATCATGTCGGAGATCAACATCGCCGAGCGCCGGCGCCCCCAGGACGGGCGCATGTCCGTCTCGCACGAGGGACGCCAGATCGACCTCCGCGTCGCCACCCTCCCCACCGTGTGGGGCGAGAAGGTGGTCATGCGCATCCTGGACAATTCGAACACCAAGCGCAGGATGAGCGAGCTGCACCTGCTCGAGCGCAACTTCGAGACCTACGAGCGCGCCTACACCAAGCCGTACGGGATGATCCTCGTCACGGGGCCGACGGGCTCCGGCAAGTCGACCACGCTCTACACGACGCTGCACGCCGTCGCCCGCCCTGAGATCAACGTGATCACGGTGGAGGACCCGGTGGAGTACCGCATGGAGGGCATCAACCAGGTGCAGGTGAACCCGAAGGCGGGCCTCACCTTCGCCAGCGCCCTCCGCTCGATCCTCCGCTCCGACCCCGATGTGGTCCTGCTCGGCGAGATCCGGGACAAGGAGACCGCGCAGATCGCGATCGAGGCGTCCCTCACCGGACACCTCGTGCTCTCGACGCTGCACACCAACGACGCCCCGAGTGCCGTGACCCGCCTCATCGAGATGGACATCGAGCCCTTCCTGGTGGGCTCCGCCCTCGACTGCGTGGTCGCCCAGCGACTCGCCCGCCGGCTCTGCGAGAAGTGCAAGGCGCCCTACGCGGTGCCCGCCGCCGAACTGCGCCTCCTCGGATTCCCCGAGCGGCTGCTCGACGCGGACGGCCCGATGTACCGTGCGGTCGGCTGCGCCGCCTGCTCCGGCACCGGCTACCGCGGACGGCTCGCCGTGCACGAGGTCATGGAGGTCAGCGAGCAGATCGAGCGACTCGCGGTGAGCCGGGCCTCGAGCGCCGAGATCGCGCGGACCGCGCAGTCGGAGGGCATGATCACGCTTCGCCAGGACGGCTGGGCCAAGGTCCGCGCCGGGCTGACGAGCGTCGACGAGGTATTGCGCGTCGTCGCCTGACGACGCGCAGAGCGACCATGACCTGGGGGGACAGTCGCATGGACGATTCGATGCAGACGGGCGGACGCCCGCGCTCGCACACCGTGTGGGACGTCGGCGTGGAGGACACTCCTGTCGGTGCCGACTACGTGGGCAACCGCCCGGGGGAGACCCGCGGGCGGCGTGCCGCCGTGGTGGACGACGCGACCCTGGTGGCCGCGGTGGCCGCCGCCGAGTCGGAGCCTGAGGACGACGACCTGGTGGAAGACCTCACCGATCGGCTCAATGCCGTGGCGGCCCCTCCCGTGCCGGAGAGCCGGTTCGACGTGGCTCGCGGACCGGAGGCCGCCCTCCAGGCGGCGCTCCGCGAGGTCGTCTCCCGCGGCGCCTCGGACCTGCACCTCGGCGCGGACGCCGCCCCGAAGGTGCGTGTCGACGGCGCCCTGATCTCCCTGCCCGACGCTCCCGTCTGGTCGGGGAGCGAGGTGGGCGCCGTGCTGCGCTCGATCATGACCGAGGCGCAGCGACTGCGCTTCGGCACGGAGCTCGAGCTCGACTTCGCCTACTCGCTCTCCACCGAGTACCGCTTCCGCGTCAACGTCTACCAGCAGCGCGACTCCATGGGGGCCGCCTTCCGGCTCATCCCCACCGAGATCCGCACCCTCGGCGACCTGGGCATCCCGGACGCGGTCGCCCGGTTCGCCCAGCTGCCGCGCGGCCTGGTCCTCGTCACCGGCCCGACCGGCTCCGGCAAGTCGACGACCCTCGCGGCGCTCATCGACCTCGCGAACCGCACCCGCAGCGACCACATCATGACGGTGGAGGACCCGATCGAGTTCCTGCACACCAACAAGAAGTCGCTCGTGAACCAGCGCGAAGTGGGCGCGGACACGCACAGCTTCTCCGCGGCCCTCAAGCATGTGCTTCGCCAGGACCCGGACATCATCCTCATCGGCGAGCTCCGCGACCTGGAGACGATCAGCGTGGCCCTGACCGCCGCCGAGACCGGCCACCTCGTGTTCGCGACCCTGCACACCCAGGACGCGCCGCAGACCATCGACCGGATCATCGACGTGTTCCCGCCCGCCCAGCAGGGCCAGGTGCGCGCGCAGCTCGCGGGCACCCTGCAGGGAGTCGTCTCGCAGATCCTCGTGCGCCGGGCGAGCGGCGCCGGCCGCGCCGTCGCCACCGAGGTGCTCGTCACCACTCCGGCCGTCGCGAATCTGATCCGTGAGGGCAAGACCTTCCAGATCTCCTCGAGCATGCAGGCGGGGCGCGACCTCGGCATGCACACGCTCGACCAGCGCCTCGCCGAGCTCGTCACCGCGGGCGTCATCACGCGGCAGGCCGCCGCCGAGAAGGCGCACGACCTCGAGGGGCTCAGCCGCATCCTGGGCCGCTCGGGCGCGGGCATGGGTGACCTGGACCTCGGCTACGAGACGACCGAGCGCCGAGTGGAACTCACGTCAGAGGGACGCGGCTGATGTCGACGACCGCAGTCCGGACCTACGTGCACCGGAGCCGCAACTCCTCGGGCAAGCTCATCAAGGGCAAGCTCGACGCCCCCAGCGAGTCGGCCGCCCTCGGCAAGCTCCGCACCATGGGCCTCGCGCCGGTCGCGATCGGCGAGTGGACCCGGGGCACCGGCCTGCAGCGCGAGATCGAGATCCCCGGGCTGAGCAAGGGCGTGGGCCTCAAGGACCTCGCCGTGGTCAGCCGGCAGCTCGCGACCATGCTCTCGGCGGGACTGTCGCTGCTGCGGACCCTCACGATCCTCGGCTCGCAGACCGACAACAAGAAGCTCGCCGGCATCCTCGCCAAGGTCACCGAGGACGTGGAGACGGGAACGGCCTTCTCGGTCGCGCTCGCGGCCCACCCCAAGGTCTTCCCGCCGCTGATGATCAACATGATCCGCGCGGGCGAGACCGGCGGCTTCCTCGACTCGGCCCTCGCCTCGATCGCCACCAACTTCGAGAAGGAGGCGAAGCTGCGCGCGCAGATCAAGTCCGCCATGACCTATCCGGTGATGGTGCTCCTGATGTCGCTCGTCGCCGTCATCGCGATGCTCCTCTTCATCGTGCCGGTGTTCCAGAACATGTTCGAAGGGCTCGGCGGGCAGCTGCCGCTGCCCACGATGGCACTCGTCGTGCTGTCCCAGAACATGGTGTGGGCACTGCCGCTCCTGCTCGTGATCACCGTGGCCGGCGGATTCTGGTGGCGTGCGAACAAGCACAAGGAAGCCGTCCGCAAGCTGGTGGACCCCGTGAAGCTCAAGATGCCGGTCTTCGGCGCGCTCGCGACGAAGATCGCCGTCGCCCGCTTCACCCGCAACTTCTCCGACATGATCGGCGCCGGCGTGCCCATCCTCACCGCGCTGAACGTCGTCGGCTCCACCTCCGGCAACTGGGTGCTCGAGACGGCCGCCCACAACATGGGGGAGTCCGTGCGCCAGGGCCGGCCCATCGCCGAGCAGCTGGCCCAGGAGAAGGTGTTCCCGCCCATGGTGACCCAGATGGTCGCGGTGGGTGAGGACTCCGGGGCGCTCGAGACGATGCTGCTCAAGGTGAGCGAGTTCTACGACGCCGAGATCGAGGCGACCACCGCGGCGCTCACCTCGCTCATCGAGCCCCTGCTCATCGCCTTTCTCGGTGTGGTCGTCGGCGGAATGATCGTCGCCCTCTACATGCCTATCTTCAATATCGCCACGCTCGTCCACTGAGCCGCTATTGGATCGGATCCCCCCCGGACCAGGGGCGGGTCGCCCCCCATTTTGGGCGTGCCATCAGGGTAAAAACCCCCCATTCGCGGTCTGGGTAATGCCCCTTCATCGGAATAGTTTGTGCTTTGTCGAATAAGGCCTGGGGAAGAGGCCATTTCGACTACATCTACCAACCGAATGGGGAAACTCGAAATGAACCGCATCGCTGACGCGCTCGCCCGTCACCGCGACCGCGTCAAGAAGGGTGATGAGGGCTTCACCCTCATCGAGCTTCTGGTGGTCGTCATCATCATCGGCATCCTGGCCGCCATCGCCATCCCGATCTACATCGGGGTGCAGGACAACGCCAAGGACTCCGCGGCGAAGTCCGACCTCACCAACGCGAAGACCGCAGCAGTGGCGTTCTGGACCGACAAGGGCACCTCCACCGCCCTGCCGGCGCTCAACACGCTCGGCTCCTACGGCTACAGCAAGAGCTCGACTGCTGACCTGGTCTTCACGGGCAACTCCAGCGCGTTCTGCATCTCCGCGCTGAGCAACGCCAACCACACGTTCCACATCACTCAGGCCGCCGGCGTGCTCGACGGCCCCTGCTAGATCCCAGCACCAAGCCTGTGGGGCGTCGCGAACGCGACGCCCCACAGGCGTACCAGCACCACTCCGCGCACCCGACCGCACCCGAGGAGGTGAACCGTGGTCGAATCTGCCGAGAAGCCGGACGACTCCGGCTTCACCCTCGTCGAGGTCATCATCGCCATGATGGTGTTCGCGCTCATCGCGCTCGGCGTGGGCTACTCCACGATCACCACTCTGCGGATGGCCGCGGACACCCGAGCGCGTGAGGTCGCAGCCAACCTCGCCTCCGGTGAGATCGACTCGGTCCGCGCGGCGGCGGACCCCTTCACCGTCTACGACGCGACCCGCTCGGTGAGCGTGGGGGGCACCACCTACACGATCGCGCGCGACGCCGGCTGGGTCTCCGCTACCGGCACGACCGGCGGCTGCGGCACGGGCACCGGGAACCTCCAGTACAAGCGGGTCAACGTCGCGGTGTCCTGGACCAGCCAGCTCACCTCGACCCCGGCCGCCCACGCAGATACCCTGCTCGCGCCCAACACCCGGCTCACCGACCCCCACTACGGCTCGGTTCTCGTCTCGGTGCTCGGCGTCGACGGGACAGGCGCCAGCGGCGTCTCGGTCAGCGTGACCCCTCAGGGCGGCGGCTCCCCGCTGACCCAGCCGGTGGCCGCCACCGACATGGACGGCTGCACCTACGCCTTCAAGGTCGCTCCTGGCACCTACAGCGTCTCGATCTTCCGCTCGGCCTCCGTCGATGTCGACCAGCAGACCTCGCCCGCCCAGACCATCTCGGTGCAGGCCGGCCAGTCCAGCTCCGCCGCCTTCCAGTACGACTACTCGGGCACGCTCACGGTGGCGTACGGACCGGACACCGCTCCGGCGCGGATCCTGCCATCGAACCTCGTCAGCACCTACTTCAGCAGCTATGGGATGAGCCGCGTCCCGGGGACCCCGGGAAGCGTCGCGCTGCACCCGATCCCGTCCGGCTACACCGCCGTGGCGGGGGGCTACGTGGCGGCCGGGGACTCGAGCGCGGGCTGCCTCTCGGTCGACAGCGGGGCGTGGACCGCGGGCACCGTCGGCGGGAAGGCGCTCGCCGCCGGATCCCGCGCCCCTGCCGTCGCCGCACCTCCGGCAGGCGCCTCCACCTCCCCGGTCCGCGTCCCGATGGGCGCGCTCGTCGTCACCGCCGCCGCCGGGGCCTCCGACGTCCGGGTGATCTCCGCCGCCGCTCCCGTGGGCACGGGGGATCCCGGCTGCTCGGTGCCGCAGACCTTCACCTACACCGTGCCCGCGTCCGGCTCCTACACGCTCGCGGTGCCCTTCGGGTCCTGGACCGTGGAGGAGTTCACCGGGGGCGTCTGGAAGCCGGTGCCCGCGGCCCGCTGCACCGTTCCGACCAACGCGGCCGGTCCCACGGTGACCGGCGCCGTCGTCACCGTCGACCCGAGGAAGCTCGCATGAGCCGGCTGCAGCGCCGGCTGCGCGCCGAGGACTCCGGCATCGGCATGGTCGAGCTCCTCGTCTCGATGATGCTCAGCGCCATCCTGCTCGCGCTCGTCGGCACCATGTTCGTCAACGTGGCGCACGCCACCATCGACGCCAACCGCACGCGCGAAGGCAGCACCTCCGCCGCGAACATCGCCAACGCCCTGAGCAAGGTCGTGCGCTCCTCGGTCCGCAACGCCGTATCCGGCCAGGCGAATCCGGACCCCGGGGTCCTCGCCGGAACCCCGGACAGCATCACCGTGTACTCCCTGGTCGATGCCGATTCGGCGGCACCCGCGCCGGTCAAGGTCCGCTTCCGGGTGAGCGGCGGCGAGCTGATCGAGGAGCGCTGGAGCGCCACCGCGGGCGGCGGCTACTGGACCTTCGGCTCCGGAGCGGCAGAGACCAGCAGGATCCTCGGCGGCACCGTCGTCGCCCCGACCGGCTCCGAGGAGCCGCTCTTCGTCTACCTCGACGCGGCCGGAGCGCAGATCCCCGCCGCCGACTCCGGCCTCACCGCTGCCCAGAGGGAGACGGTCGCCGCCGTCAAGGTCAGCGTGCGCGTGCGGCCGGCCTCCGCGGCGGATGCCAAGACCGTGGTCCTGCAGAACACGATCGGCCTCCCCAACATCGGCACGACGGCGCAGGCCCGCTGATGCGCGCCCTGCTCCGCTCGCTGCGCGGGAACGACGAGGGCTACGCCCTGCTCGCCGTCCTCGGCATCGGCATGGTCCTGATCGCGATGGTGGCCACCTCGCTCACCGTGGCCACGAGCGGCTACGTCCGCGCTCGGGCCGACTCGGACTGGAGCGCCGCTCTCAGCGCCGCGTACGGGGGGCTCGAGGAGTACCAGAGCCGGCTGGCGGGCGACAGCACCTACGAGAAGTACGGCAACCCGTCGGCGCCGTTCAGCGCCGGCAGCGGAGCCACCCTCAGCCTGCCTCCGGCCACCGCGAGCAACCCCGCCTTCGGCATCGGCACGAGCGGGACCTGGGCGAGCATCCCCGGCAGCGGCGGAGCGGCCTCCTACCGCTACGAGATCGACAACTCGGACTACGACGCATCGGGACTGCTGCACCTCCGCGTCACCGGGCGTGCCGGCGACCAGACGCGGTCCCTCGTCGCGGACCTCAAGCAGACCGGCTTCCTCGACTTCCTCTACTTCACCGACTACGAGGTGTTCGATCCGATCTTCTCCGGCGAGCCGGCCTCCTGCGAGATGTATGCGTGGGCCGGTCGCTCCAGCGGCTGCTCCATCATCCAGTTCGGCGCGATGGACGTCATCAACGGTCCTCTGCACAGCAACGACCAACTGGTCATCTGCGGCACCCGCTTCAACGGTGCGGTGTCCACGGCGAGCACCCTCGACCCCATCTACACCCGCCCGAGCGGCTGCGCTGCGCCGGTCTTCGCCACCGGCGCGGGAGTGACCTACTCGGCGAGCATCGGCATGCCCCCCACCAACTCCGAGCTGAAGAAGGAGACGCGCACCGACCTGGCCGACGTCCCGCGTCCCGGCTGCCTCTACACCGGCCCCACCTCCATCACCTTCAACGGGGACGGCACGATGACCGTCGTCTCGCCGTGGAGCCGCTTCACCCAGGTGTCGGCCACCAGCGGATCCAACTCGTCCGCCTGCGGCAGCCCGGGCACCGGCGGCGGCCGGCTCGGCAACCCGGCAGGCGCCACCGTGCCGGTGCTCTCCAGCAACCTGGCCTACGTGCAGAACGTGCCCGGCGTCGGCAGCACCGATCCGAATGCCCCGGCCGATGCCGCCGTGCCGTCGGGCTTCGCCTGCACCGGCACCTCGGACTTCCCGGGCTGGACCTTCGGCTCCACCTCCTACCCGGCCACGGGCGAGGTCCAGCCCGACGGCACGGGTGCGAGCAACCCGGCGTACAAGTGCACCAACGGGGACGTCTTCGTGCGCGGGTCGGTGAGCGGGGCCATGACGGTCGCCGCCGAGAACTTCGTCTACGTGACCGGCGATCTCCGATATGCCAACGCCCAGTCCTCCATCCTCGGACTCGTCGGCAACAACGCCGTCCAGGTCTGGAACCCGCGCTCCTCCACCGGGCTGCTCGACACGACGGCCAACCGCACCATCGACGCGGCCATCCTGTCCGTCGCCCACACCTTCACCGTGCAGAACTACCGGCGCGGCCCGGCGAGGGGCACCCTCACCGTGCTCGGCGCCATCGCGCAGCGGTTCCGAGGCCCGGTCGCCACCACGTCGGGCGGCGGCATCGTCTCCGGCTACGCCAAGAACTACATCTACGATCAGCGCCTCCGCTCCACCGCGCCGCCCAAGTTCCTCACGCCGACCTCCACCACCTACGGGATCACCCAGGTCGCCGAAGTGCCGAAGGCCTTCACCGCGAAGGGGGTGGCACAGTGATCGCCGCCCTGTGCCTGCTGCTTCCCCTCGGACTGGCCGTCGGGTCGTTCCTCAACGTGGTCGTCTACCGGGTTCCCCGGGGCCTCTCGGTGGTCCGGCCCGCCTCGGCCTGCCCCGGCTGCCGCCGCGGCATCGCCGCATACGACAACGTGCCGGTGCTCTCCTGGGTGCTCCTCGGCGGTCGCTGCCGCGGCTGCCGCAGGCGCATCTCGGCGCGCTATCCGCTCGTGGAGGCGCTCACCGGCGTCGCCTTCCTCGTGGTCGCCTTCCGGTTCGTACCCGAGGTGGTCGGCGCGGCCGACGCGCCGGGGATCATGTCCCGTCTGCTCGCGCTCGCCGCCTTCCTCTACCTCGCCGCGCTCAGCGTGGCCCTCAGCGCCATCGACATCGAGCTGCGCCGGCTGCCGGATCGCATCGTGCTGCCCGCCTACCTGGTCGGCGTGGTGCTGCTCGGCAGCTCCGGCGCCGTCGCCGGGGACCTGCCTGCTCTTGCCGGGACCGCGATCGGCGGCGCCGCCTCCTTCGGCCTCTACCTGCTGCTCGCCGTCGTCCGCCCGGGCGGCATGGGCATGGGCGACGTCAAGCTGGCCGGAGTCCTCGGCCTCTTCCTCGGCTTCCTCGGTCCCGCACCGCTGCTCGTGGGGGTGGCCGCGGCCTTCCTCACCGGCGGGGTCGTCGGCATCGCGGCAGTCGCCGCCGGCTCGGCCGGCCGGCGCACCGCGCTTCCCTTCGGCCCGTTCATGTTCGCGGGCGCCTGGGTCGGAATCCTGGCCGGCGAGCCCCTCGCCGCCGCCTATCTCTCTCTCGCCGGAATCAGTTGAGGAGCAGTCCCATGTCCAAGCACAGCGTGGTCGGAGTCGACTTCGGGAAGGGGGTCCTCCGCGCCGTCGAGGTCCTCGACCCGTCCGGCAGCAGGCCCACCATCACCCGCCATCACGAGGTTCCCCTGCCTCTCGGCGCCGTCGTGGGCGGGGAGGTGCGGAGCATCGACCAGGTGACCGCCGCCCTGAAGGCTCTCTGGTCGGAGGCCGGCTTCAAGACCAAGAAGGTGGTCCTCGGCATGGGCAACCAGCGCGTGCTCGTGCGTGAACTGGCCATGCCCAAGATGCCGCTCGAGCGGATCCGGGAGGCGCTGCCCTTCCAGGTGCAGGAGCTGCTTCCTGTGCCGGTCGCCGACGCCCTGCTCGACTTCTATCCGATCTCCGAGGGCGAGTCCGACGGCGCAGAGGTGATCCACGGCCTGCTCGTCGCCGCGGTGCGCGGAGCGGTCGAGAACAACGTGGAGGCGGCCCTGCAGGCGGGGCTCGAGCCGGTCGGAGTCGACCTCATCCCGTTCGCGCTCACCCGGCTGCTGCTGCCGGTCGGCGACGAGGGTCACACCGTGCTCGTGCACATCGGCGCATCGACGACCAGCGTGGTCTTCGTGTCCGACGGAGTGCCGCAGTTCGTGCGGATCATCCCGGCCGGCGGCGACGACGTGACGCGCGCCCTGGTGACCCGCTTCGAGCTCGACCTGCCCGCCGCGGACCGGCTCAAGCGCGACCTGGGCCTCGGCAAGCGCGTGGCCGCCAAGGACAAGAAGGCCGTCGAGGTGATGTTCGAGGTGACCGGCGAGCTCCTCACCAGCCTGCGGAACACCTTCGCCTTCTACCTGAACACCCGCAGCGTCGCCGCCCTCGACCGGATCGTGCTCAGCGGAGGCGGCGCCCGCCTCGAAGGCCTCGCGGCCGCCCTCGGCGAGGTCTCGCGGCTCCGCGTCGATGTGATCGATCCGGGAGCCGGGTTCGCCGTCGCGGAAGGCGCCGAACTCGCCGAGGAGACGCGCGACGACTTCGCCGTCGCACTCGGCCTCACCCTGGGGAGCGCAGCATGAGCACCGGCATCGAGACTCCGAAGATCGACGTCAACCGGCTCTCCGGGCCCGCAGAGCCGGCCGAGCCGGCGCCGCGGCGCAAGCCCGAGGCCGGCATCGGGGGCGCACCTCGGGTGGATCTGCTCCCGCTCGCCCTGCGTCAGCGGCAGCAGCAGAAGCGCCTCCGCCGCCGGCTCGGTGCAGGCGTGGTCGGCATCGCCGTCCTGGTCGCCGTCGCCGTCGCCGGAGGCGCCACCGTGAACGGGATGGCTCAGGCCTCCCTCGCCTCCGCCCAGGACGAGACGCTCACCCTGCTCGCCCAGCGCGGGCAGTACTCCGAGCTGAGTGATGTGCAGGACCGCATCTCGCTCGCCCGGGCCGCCCAGGCGGTGGGCGCGTCGCCCGAGGTGGACTGGAACGCATACCTCGGGCGGCTCCGTGACACGCTTCCGTCCGGGGTGACCCTCACGGCCGTCTCGATCGACTCCGCCTCGGCCACGCAGGCCTACGAGCAGCCGACCGGGCCTCTCGAGGGCCCCCGGATCGCCACGCTCGCCTTCACCGCGCTGAGCCCCAAGCTGCCGGACGTGCCGGAGTGGCTCACCGGACTCGGCACCCTTCCCGCGTTCGTCGACGCCGTTCCCAACTCGGTGACGCGCGACGAGAGCGGCTCGTACATCGTCAACATCACGCTGCATGTGGGTCCCGACGCCTTCACGGGACGCTTCACCGAGACGGAAGGGGCGCAGAAGTGACGCTCACACTCGACCACCGGATCAAGGTGCTCATCGCCGTCCTGCTGATGCTCGTCCTCGCGGCGGGCGGCTGGCTGCTCGGCGTCCAGCCCGCGGTCACGGCCGCGCTCGACGCCGCCACGCAGGAGACCGCCGTCCGGACGCAGAACGACGCCGCACGCGCGACGCTCGCCGAGCTCGAGAAGGCTCAATCGACCCTGCCCGCCCTGAAGAAGCAGCTCGTGGTGCTCGACGCGTCGGTCCCGGCGACCCCGGGGGGATCCGAGCTGCTCGACAGCATCGACGCTCTCGCCGATGCACGCGGCGTGACGGTGCAGCGCATCGCCATCGACGCCGCCGTCCCGTACCTGCCTCCGACGCCCGCGGACGCCGCGGTGGACCCCGAGACGGGCGAGGCGGTGGCCGGCCCGCCCGCTGACCCCGCGCTGGTGCCCACGACCGACCCCCGCATCACCTCCGACGACTTCGTGGTGGTTCCGGTGGCGCTGGACGTGACGGGCACCCTGACTCACGTGCTGCAGTTCGTGCACGGCGTGCAGAACGGCCCCCGGCTGTTCCTCGTCAACAAGTTCTCCAGCGTCACCGACGAGGGATCCTCCTCGGTCAAGGCGACGATGTCGGGCTTCGTGTACGTGCTGCTCGACGGGGTGGACGCCGCGGCCCAGGCGGCGGCCCCCGCCGCCTGACCCGACCGCGCCGGCTCCTGTCCGCTTTCCCCCTGCCTTCACCCTCAAGCCCAGCCCTAGACTGGCCAGGACCTGGGCGGACGCCGAGGGTGGAAGGAGAGTGCGCCATGAGCGACGAGCGACCGATTCGCCGAACCGAGGAGCCCGCCCCGACGGCCGACCCGGCCGAGGTGGGCAAGCCCACTCTGGTCGAGAGCCACGGTGACCCCATCGTGGTCGACGGCCACACCGCCGACGGCGTGCTCGTCGAGCCCGGGGAGCCCGCACCCGAGGAGGGTCCGGCGCACCGCGCAGCGGCGCCCGTGGACGGCGACGCTCCCTCGGAGCCCGGCAGAGCCGAGCGTCCGGCGGCCGAGACGCGCGAGCCGATCGGGCAGGGGTCCCGTCCTGCCGCCGTCGCGGTTCCCGCTGACGCCCCCGCCGCATCACCGGCTCCGGCTTCCGCTTCTGCGGAGTCCAGCGTGACCGCCGACGCGCCGATCCCGCCGGTGCCGACCCCCACCGAGCCGGTCGCCGAGACGTCCACCGCCCCGGTGGCCGCGCCGCCGACCCCTCGCACGGTGTACGTAGAGTCGCCCATCCCGCCCAGGAAGAAGGGCAACCGCGGCTTCGCGATCCTCATGTCCCTGCTGGGCACGATCGTCTACGCGCTCATCTGGGCGGCGGTGGCGGCGGCGGTCATCGCGACCGGCTCCGACCAGGCCGGTTTCGGGCAGTCGTTCTCCAACTTCGTCACGAGTCCCGTCTTCTGGATCCCGATCCTCCTCTTCGGCCTCTCGATGATCCTGGTGTCCCTGATCCTCAACCGGGCCGGCTGGACCTGGTGGATCCTGCTCGGCTTCGTCGTCGCGGTCGTCGTCTACTTCGGCTACCTGGGCGGCGCTCTGCTCACCGTCTCGCAGCAGATCACCTCGGCCGACGTAGGCAGCTTCCTCAACCAGGTGGCGTTCACTCCGCTCTCGATCGGCGCCGCCGTGGTGGCCCGGGAGGTCTCCATCTGGACCGGTCGCGCGATCAGCGCCCGCGGCAAGCGCCTCAAGGCGCACAACGCGACCGCGCGTGCGGAGTTCGACCACGAGACGGCCGAGCGCAAGGCGGAGTACGAGCGCGCTCAGGCGGGCTACGCGGGGAGCTGAGCTCCGGGCACCAGTGACGCCGAGCGCGCCCCGAGCCGCCGGACGCGCCCCGAAACGACGAGCGCGCCCCGTGCCCAGGGCGCGCTCGGCGTTTCAGAACGCGCTCGGCGAAGAAGTTCGGCGAAGAAGCGCGCCAGCGCGCGCCGAGCAGGTGAGACCCGCGAGGGCAGTGCCCGGTCAGGCGGCGTTCGGCGCCACCAGCTCCGCACGGAGCGGCCAGCGCGAGCCGTCGAGGATCACCTGGGCGGCAGAGCGGGTGTCCCGGTTCACCAGGATGGGCGCCAGCAGGTTCACGACCGGCGCTCCCTCGGAGATGGTGGCCACGACGAAGGCGTCCACGTCGTCGCTCGACGTCGCGCCGATCGGGGCGAGGTGCTCGCTGGTGATGTCGGGCGCGTAGTCCGGCACGAAGATCGCCGGGTCGAGAAGGAACAGCCGCAGGTCAGCGCCTGCGGTGTCGCGCAGGGTGAACAGTCCCACCGCGCCGTCGACCGCGGCCAGCTCGAAGTCGACGACCGGCGAGAAGCCGGGAGGCGACGCGGTGAAGGTCACGTTCAGAGTCGTGCCGGGGAGGGTGGGGGTCATGGTGCTCACGAGAGGTAGGAGAGGAGGGTGGGCTGCAGGGCGCGAGCGGTGACCGCGAGCGCGCTCTGGTAGGTGATTTCCTGCGACTTGAGATCCACGATCGCCTTCGCCGGATCGATGTCCTCGATACCCGCGCGCTGCGACTCGAGGGCCGTCGACTGGGTCAGATTGTTGTGAGCGGCCTGCTCGAGGCGAGCGTAGCGCGTCCCCACGAACGCGTGCTGAGTCGTGATGTTGGCGCGGTGGGCGTCGAGTTCGGCGAGTCGGGGATTGACCTCGACGCCGGCCCTGAGATCGGCGACGATGCTGTCGATCGTTGCGAAGACGCTGGACGTGCCGCTGCCGAATGCGGCCGCCCCGTCCGCGTCGACCCGCACGGATTCGGTGTCGTTCACTCTGCGCTGGACCGAGCTGCCGGTGGCTCCCGAATAGGCGTAGGTGCTGTCGAAGGCGGCGCCGGTGTCGGAGCTGCCCGCGAAGACGGTGCGCCCGAGGTAAGTGGTGTTCGCCTTGGACAGCAGGTCTGCCCTGAGGCCCTCGAGCTCGGCCGCGATCGCGTCCCGTGAGGCCGGCGTCATGACGCCGCTGCTGGCGCCGCGGACCGTGAGGTCGCGCACCTGGCCCATGATGGACTCCGCCGAGGTGAGTGCCGAGTCGACGGTGGCCAGCCAGCCGGTGCCGTCGGCGATGTTGCTTCCGTACTGGTCGGTGGCCCGCTGCTGGGCGTGCACCCGCAGGATGGAGGCGGTCGCCGAGGGGTCGTCCGAGGGCTTCGTGACCGCCTTGCCGGTGGAGACGCGGTCCTGCAGCTGGGCGAGGAGCGTGCGCGACGACTGCAGATTGCGCTGCGTCGTGACGAGCTGCTGCTGGTTGGTGATGCGTCCGAGCATGGTGCGTTACCTTCCGACGACGCCGGTGCGATTGATGAGGGTGTCGAGCATCTCGTCCATGGCGGTGAGCACTCGCGCGGCGCCCTGATAGGCGTGCTGGAACGTGAGCAGATTCATCGTCTCCTCGTCGAGGTCGACCGCCGACTGGGAGGACTGCGCGGTCGTTGCCGCGACGGCGCTCTGATCGCTGAGGACCGCCTGCTGCATGCTCGTACGCGCGGCCACGCCGACCTGGACAACATATGTCGCCCACCGGGAGTCGGGTCCGTCGAGGGCGCTCGCCAGGTCGGCGATCTCGTCGGCCTTGCTGCCGTCGGCCCCGCCCTTGCCGCTCGCTGCCGCTGCGATCTGAGAGACGTCGGTGGGGACGACCGAGAGCCCGAGGGCCGCGGAGGGGATGGCCGCGTTCAGGGCGAAGAACCGGCCACCGGTCGCGCCGGAGTACGTGACGGCGCTGGAGTGGATGGCGTTGACCTTCGTGTACAGCGTCGTAGCGAGCGTGTTGTAGAGCGCCGCGGCCTCCGCGAACGGGCCGCCGGTGCCACCGGTCTCGGCCGGACCCATGGTAGCGAGGCGCCCCGCGAGTTCTCCGCCGTCGAGGTCGACCGTGCCGCCGCCGCCTGCCCACTCCAGGTGGGCGGGGTTGGCCGCCGCGTCCTCGAGGCGGGCGGCGCCCCCGAGGGTGAGGGCGCGGGAGGTCGTTCCCGCGACGAGGGCGTTGCCGCCGAGGACGACGTCGACCGTGTTGTCGGGGTTCTCGCGCACCGTGGCGCCGGTGAGCCCGGCCAGGTTCGTCAGGAGCAGCGACCGCTGGTCGAGCAGCTCGTTCGCGGATCCGCCGGACGCGACGGTCCTCCGGATCTGGTCGTTGAGCTGCGCGACCTGGCCCGCGGCCGTGTTGACGGCCTGAACGGCGGTCTGGGCAGCCGTCCGTGCGTCCGACCAGCCGGCGCTCGCCTGCGCATAGCCGTCGGCGATGCGGGACACCAGCTGTCCGGCTTGAGCGAGCAGGGTTGCGCCGGGGCCGGCCGAGTTCGCGGAGCCGGCGTTGTTGGAGAGGTTCTGCCAGGCGGACCAGAAGTCGGAGAGGGTGACCGAGAGGCCGTCGCTGCCCGGCTCATTGAGGGAGGTCTCGATGGTGGAGACTGCGGAGGACGCGACCTTCCAGTAGCCGGAGCTTGAGGCGGCGGCGCGGACGCGGCTGTCCAGGATCGAGTCGCCCAGGCGTGCGATGCGGTCGATCTGCACGCCCTGGCCGATGTTGACACCGGTGCGGAAGATGCTCGACGAGCTGACCGAGCCCACCGCCGACTGGGACACGCGCTGACGGGTGTAGCCGTCGGTTGTGGCATTCGCGATGTTCTGGCCGGTCAGGTCGATCGCCGCGCGCGCGGCGACGAGACCGCTGTACGCGGTCTGCAGTCCGCCGAAGGTGCTCATCTCAGAACCGCCGGTCGAAGAGGTGCCCGCCGCTGGTGGCCAGCGCGGGCGCGCCCTGTCCGTCGTAGACGCCGGCGGCAGGCTGCAGGTTCGCGAGCGTCTCCTGCGTAGAGCGGGTGGCGGCGCGGAGGTACTGCAGGTTGGTGTCGCGGATGTCGGCGATCTGAGCCGTGATGCTGGTGAGCGCGTTGAGGTGCGAGGTGAAGATCTCACTCCAGGTCTCGGAGGGGCTGGAGGCGGCGATCTCGCGGAGAGTCGCGTCCTCAGGGAGTCCCCACTCCAGGGCGACGGAGGACGACTCGACGGTGCGCTCGATGCCCACCTTGCGGAGCCGGACAAGCACCTGCTCGACCTCGCGGGTGGCGAAGGGCAGCCACTTGCTCTTGCCCGTGGTCAGGAGCAGGTGCTCCTCCTCGAGCTTGAACATGAGCAGCTCGAGCAGTTCCCGCTCGCGCCACAGCAGCGTCGACAGCTCGTTGGCGGCCATGGTTCTCACGCTCCTCGTGCTCCCTTCCGGCAGCTCGGTGCCGGCTGATTCGGCGCAAGGTTTTTCTGCGCGTCTCCTTTCACATTCGGCAATGGGTGCCGATAGGTAAGGGTGCCGCGCGAATTCCCCCTGTCCGGAGCGCCGAATGATACCGGCCTCGCCCTCGCGACACGGGAGGCGCACGCGACCATTAGTGGGGGATGTCGGCCCCCTTGCCTTCCCAAGCAGAATTGCCGGACGGACGCATCCGCCCTGGGAAGCGGAAAGCGCCGGAGAGGCACCGCCTTGAGTGGTACCGCTCCACATGTCACATGCGCGGGGGAGCATTTCATGGATCGTCGCGAGCGCAACCGCCTTGTCGAGGACAATCTGGCCATCGTCGGATATCTCGTGAACGACGTCTGCTCCCGGGCGACGCACCTCTCCCGTGATGACCTGGCTTCCGCCGGGGCGATGGGCCTGATCATGGCCGCCGACACCTTCAACTCCGAGCTCGGCGTGCCTTTCGGCGCTTTCGCCCGCCGCCGGATCCTCGGCGCGATGGCCGACGAGATGCGGGCCGCCGACTGGGCCACCCGCACCGCCCGCAAGCGCATCCGAGAGTCGCTCGCCGTGCAGGAGTCGCTCACCGCGGCGCTGGGGCGCGCCCCGTCGATCGACGAGGTCGCGACCTCGCTCGGCGTCGATCGTGCCGCCGTCACCGAGGCGCTGACGGATGCCGCGCGCACCGTGTCCAGTCTCGACGCCACCGAGGCGGACTTCGTGGCTGCCGACATCGCGAGCCCCGAGGACAGCCTCGTGGACACCGAGCGCAACAAGTACCTGATCGCCGCCGTGCAGTCCCTGCCCGAGAAGATGCGCTACATCGTGGAGCAGATCTACTTCGAGGACCGCTCGGTGAAGGAGCTCGCGGAGGAGCTGGGTGCCACCCACTCCGCAATCTCGCAGCAGCGTGCCGAGGCGGTCCGCCTCATGCGCGACGGTCTCGAGACGCACTATGCCGATGAGCAGCAGGAGGTGGCCGAGGTGCACTCCCGGGTGGCCCCGGCGCGCCGCAGCGCGTACCTCGCCCGTCTTGCCGAGAATGCCACTGCGGCGATGAGCCGTCAGCTGAGCGCTCCGTTCGCGCGGGAGTCCGCCGCGTCGTGACGTGCCCAGTCCGGGGGTGATGGCTAACGCCTGACGCCCGGGTGTCGATAGATGTCCATGTCGGACCACGGAAGGGCCGGCGCCAACCACGACTCATGGAGGAACTGCAAAATGGGTATGCAGATCAACACCAACATCAATGCGCTCAACACGTACCGCAACCTCAACTCCACACAGAACAGCCTGAGCAAGTCGCTCGAGAAGCTGTCCAGTGGTCTCCGCATCAACCGCGCTGCCGATGACGCAGCCGGCCTGGTGATCTCGGAGGGCCTCAAGTCGCAGATCGGCGGCCTCACCGCCGCATCGCGCAACGCCCAGGACGGCGTCTCGGTCGTGCAGACCGCAGAAGGCGCCCTGGGAGAGGCTCAGTCGATCCTGCAGCGTCTTCGTGATCTCGCCGTTCAGGCCGGTAACGACGCGAACAGCACGGACGCGCGCACGGCCCTCGCTGCGGAGGCATCCAGCCTCACGTCGGAGCTCACGCGTATCTCGAACTCGACCAACTTCAACGGCAAGAACCTGCTCGACGGCACCGCCGGCACCATGCAGTTCCAGGTCGGTGCCGACGGAACCGCGAACAGCCAGATCAGCGTGCTGATGACCAACCTGTCAACGGTCGCCACCAACCTCGGTGCGGGCGGTGCCAACTTCGCGGTTGTCACCCCGACTGCGGTCACGGGCAACTTCACCGTCAACAACGGCACCGCTCAGGTCGTCGTCGCGATGGGTGCGGCCAACACGTACAACACGGTGGGCGCTGTCGCCGAGAAGCTGAACTCGGACACGAGCTTCGCGGCGAACTTCTCCGCGTCGGTCGACTCCGCCAACAAGCTGGTCGTCACGAGCAAGACCGGCGGCACCGTCCTCGGTGGCGTCATCGGCACCCCGGCCGCGATCGGTACGGGCGGCTCGACCGCCACGGCCGTTGCGGGTGGCCTCAGCTTCTCGACCGCCGCGAACGCGCAGGCTGCGATCAACTCGATCGACGCTCAGCTCGACGTGGTCTCGACGCAGCGGTCCGCCCTCGGTGCCGTGCAGAACCGGTTCGACCGCGCCATCGCGAACATCAGCGTGGCCATCGAGAACCTGGCCGCCTCGAAGAGCCGGATCACCGACGTCGACATGGCGTCCGAGATGGTCAACTTCACCCGCGCTCAGATCCTGAGCCAGTCCGGTACCGCCATGCTCGCGCAGGCGAACCAGATGCCGCAGCTCGCGCTGCAGCTCCTGGGCTAGTCGCCCTCGCCCGGTGGCGCTCGCTTCGGCGGGCGCCACCGGGCGACACTTCTGATCGACCGGTGGGGGAGGGGACGCAGTGGCCACGCTCGGCATCGACGGACTCGTGTCCTCACTCGACACCACGTCGATCATCAACCAGCTGATGACGCTCGAGGCGCGGCCTCAGACGCTCCTCAAGTCGACGCTCAACTCGACCAACAGCTTCCTGAGCGCTCTCCGCTCCCTCAACGCGTCG
>NZ_JAODMK010000016.1 GCF_025465545.1 Naasia sp.
CCAACCTGAGCATGCCGTTCGACAGCACCGCCGAGATGGCCGCCATGGCGGAGGACATGTTCGAGCCGTTCCCCGCCAACGAGTACCCGAACCTGGCCGAGTTCGTGGCCGAGCACGTGATGCAGCCGGGCTACGACCACGGAGGCGAGTTCACCTACGGTCTCGATCTGATTCTGGACGGGCTCGAGAAGGCACTGGCGGACGCCTGAGCCGGCGCCGAGCCGTCACCGCGAGGCAGGACGGGCGCCGTGGTTCCGGGCATCGGCGAGGACGTGGGCTCGGAAGAGCTCCGACGACGGAGCCAGCCGGCGCTTCGTCGACCAGCCGACGCTGATGATCCGATGCGCCCCTGCATCGGTGAGCGCCAGGTAGCGGATGCTCGGGCGTTCGGCGACGTCGGCGTGGTGAGACGGGACGATCGCGATGCCGAGACCGGCAGCCACCAGCCCGAGCATGGTGGCGATGTCCTCCCCCTCGAAGGCGACGGTCGGCTCGAAACCGGCCGCCCGGCAGAGCGCGTCGGTGATCTTGCGCAGCCGGTAGGCAGGCCGAAGGGTCACGAACTGCTCGGCGGCAGCCTGACTCAGCGCAACGGACGCTCCTTCGGCGAAAGGGTGCGTGCGGTGCGTCGCGAGGCGCAGCGGCTCGGGCATCAGCGGGCGCCAGGTGACGTCCTCGTGCTGTGCAGTGGTCGCGGTGATCAGGAGGTCGGCGTCGCCGGCCAACAGGAGCGGAGCCGCCACCTCGTCGCGGATCTGACGGAGGTCGAACCGGACGTCCGGGTGCGTCGCCCGGAACGAGGCGAGGAGGGCGGGAATCAGCCAGCTTCCGAGGGATCCCTGGAAGGCCACGACGACTGTGCCGGTATCCGGCGAGAGCTCCTCGCTGATCGCCGCCAGACCATCGTCGAGTTCATGCAGCATGGCGTCGACGTGCCGCTTGAAGACGGCGCCCGCCCGGGTCATCCGCAGGGTGCGCCCGGTTCGCTGCAGCAGCGGCGCACCCACGTCCCGCTCGAGCCGTGCCAGCGCCCTTGATACACCCGGCTGGGTGAGCCCCTCGGTCTCGCTCACCTCCGTGACGGTCGTGCCGTCCGCGACCTGTTGGAACCATCGCAACGCATCCGTATCCATTGCATGACTGTAGGTCATGGATGCCATGCAAACCACACATTGGACGCATGGAGTTTCGGTCGCGAGACTGAGTGAACACCGCAGATCCCACATAAGGGGAGTACGAAATGACCAAGATCTCAGCAATCCGCTCCACGCTCCGCGAGTCCATCGCCTCGAGGCGCACGGACCGCGCCGCGAACGCCGCGCTCGAGTCCGCCCTGCGCACCTACCGCTCCGCCGCCGAGCGCGCCGAGCTTGAGGCGATCCTGGGTCGCTACCCGGAGTCAGACACCCACCGCGTGTGGGAGAGCCTCTCCGCCCCCGCCGCAGCCTGGGGGCGCGCCTGATCCAGCGGTGATCAGGGACGCCGTCCCGCCGCTAGCTGCGTGGCCCTTCCCCTGAAGCAGGGTGCCCACGGCTTCAGAGCGGATCAGCGACGACGAGACCGCGCTCGAAGAAGACGATCAGCCGGTCGCCGCCTCGCAGCGGGCTCGGCAGCACGGCGTGCACACGCGCGATGCAGACGAACGGATTCGAGATCGTCTGGCCCCAGAGCGTTGCGAGCACCAGGCAGGCGGCGGCTCCCGCGATGAGCCGATCCGGCATCAGCCACCAACCCGACGTGCAGGTGATCCCTGATCCTGCGCCGCCCGTCCCTCGTCAAGCAGCACCCAGGGCGGCGCGCACGACGCTGACCGCCAGCAGCAGCACAATCGCCGTCCGCGCACGCAGGCCGGCGAACGAGCGGAGGGCGCCCGGACTGGGAAGGGCGTGGCTGGTCGCGGGCGCCAACGCTGCTGCCGCGACGCGGCCCGCCTGCTCCGCGGATCAGACGGTCGCCTTCGCCCATGGGCCGTCTGCGCAGGACCGACCGAAACCGCGAAGGGGATGCCGGCGGCAATGTCCTCACTGATGGGTGGGCGGCAACCGCCTGGTCTTGGGGTGCGACCCGCTGCCTCAGAGGCCCTGCGCGAGCCGGTGGTAGGCCGCGTTCCAGCGGACCCGGTCCTGGAAGCCGGCGAGCGTGGTGTCCTCGTCGATGACGAGCAGCTCGGTGCGGGACATGTCCGCGAAGTGGCGGAAGGCGTCGATTCCCACCGCGGTAGACATCACGGTGTGATGTGCCGCGCCGGCCGTGAGCCAGGCGGCCGCGCTCGTGCGGAAGTCGGGAGCCGGCTTCCAGACCGCGTGGCCGACCGGCAGGTGCGGCATCGGCTCGGGGAGGGCGACGTTCTCGACCACGTTGGCGACGAGGCGGAACCGGTCCCGCATGTCCGACATCGCGACGACGACGGCGGGGCCGGGGTCCGCGGTGAAGACGAGGCGGACCGGGTCCTGCTTGCCGCCGATGCCGAGCGGGTGGATCTCGAGGCTCGGTCGGGAGGTGGTCAGGGACGGGCTCACCTCAAGCATGTGGGCGCCCAGGATGAGCTCGTTGCCGGGCGCCAGGTGATAGGTGTAGTCCTCCATCAGGCTCGCACCGCCGGGAAGGCCCGCGCCCATCACGTTGGCCGCGCGGACGAGGATCGCCGTCTTCCAGTCGCCCTCCGCACCGAAGCCGTACCCCTCGGCCATCAGGCGCTGCACGGCGAGGCCCGGTAGCTGGGCGAGGGAGCCGAGGTCCTCGAAGCTCGTCGTGAAGGCGCCGAAGCCGCCAGCGGTGAGGAAGGAGCGCAGTCCGAGCTCGATGCGTGCACCGTCGCGGAGCGAGGAGTGCCGCTCGCCGCCGCTGCGCAGCTCGGCCACGACGTCGTAGAGGTCCTCGTACTCGGCGACCAGGGAGTCGACCTCGGAGTCGAGCGACGCGTCCACCGCGTCGGCGAGCTCGTTGACGCCCCAGGTGTTCACCTGGACTCCGAAGCGCAGCTCGGCTTCGGTCTTGTCGCCCTCGGTGACGGCGACGTAGCGCATGTTGTCACCGAACCGGGCGAGCTTGAGCGAGCGGGTGGCGGCGAAGCCGGCCGCCGCGCGGGCCCAGGTGTCGACGTCGCCGACCACCCTCGGGTCCGACACGTGGCCGACGACCGTCGCGCGGGGGATGCCGAGCCGTGCCTGGATGTAGCCGAACTCCCGGTCTCCGTGGGCAGCCTGGTTGAGGTTCATGAAGTCGAAGTCGATGCTCGACCAGGGCAGGTCCACGTTGGCCTGCGTGTGCAGGTGCAGCAGCGGCTTCCGCAAGGTGTCGAGGCCGGTGATCCACATCTTCGCCGGCGAAAACGTGTGCATCCAGGCGACGAGCCCGATCACCCGGTCGTCCGCGTTGGCCGCGAGAGCCGCGCGCCGGATCGCGTCGGGGTCAGTCAGGACCGGCTTCCACACGAGGGTCACCGGGAGGGACCCGCCCAGCTCGTCGGCGATTCGTCGGGACTGCTCGGCCACCTGGCGCAGGGTCTCCTCGCCGTACAGGCCCTGGCTTCCGGTGAGGAACCAGACCTGGAAGCTCGACAGGTCAGGGGTGGCGCTCGTCACATCAGGCATTCAATCTTCCTTCCGGTGCTCGGAGCGGGAGGGGGGCCGCGCTCAGAGCGCGGCCACCGCGGCCCGTTCGATCGAGAGCCCCGGCGAGGATGGGCGCCCCTTGCTCTCGATCCGATCCACGATCTTCGCCCAGGCTATGGCCCCAGCCCCTACTGCGCCGTGAACCGCGAAGTTAACCGGCAATTTCCCCCAGTTTGAGGAGATGCTCCCGGGAGATCTTCACAAAGACACCACTGATGTTCCCAAAGACGGCGATTGTGGCACGTCTGTGGACGACTTCTTCCATCTTCGACCAGGGGATGAGGGTGTTCCCCGCCCGCGGGGTCCCGCAGGGCCCACGACACCCGATGTCCCACGAGGTCAAGTCGGGTGGCGATCGGCTGGCTAGCGGGCGCGCGTGGCCGAACAAGCGGCTGAGGACCAAAAAGTGGCCGGCTTCCGATGAGGAAACCGGCCACTTGCCGTGTGCGCCCGGAGGGATTCGAACCCCCAACCTTCTGATCCGTAGTCAGATGCTCTATCCGTTGAGCTACGGGCGCAGGTCAGCCACCGCGGAATCCGCGGCTACAGCGGAGACGGTGGGATTTGAACCCACGGAGGGGTCAAACCCCTCTCCACCTTAGCAGGGTGGTGCACTCGACCGGACTATGCGACGTCTCCAGTGGTCTCAGCAAGCATAGCCGTTCGACGGGTGCGCTCCGGCACTCGGGACGCTGCGCCTACTGATCCTGCAGCGAGCGGCCGACGGTGCAGGTCTCCTGCGCCGAGGTCTGTCCGAGCACGTCCGCGGGCAGCTGCACGACGCCGTCCGGAGAGGTGGTGGCACCGGGTTCCGGCGTCGCCGATGGGTCCGTCCCGGTCGGAGCCGGCGTCTCCTCGGTGCCCGGAGCCGCGACCGAACCCTGGTTCTCGTCGGGGTTCGTCGTGAGGCCGATCGGCTTGTCTGCGAGGACAGCCTGCATCAGCGCGTCGGCCGACGCCTGATTGGTCTCCAGTCCTGAACCGTCGTAGCTGTCCACCGAGGGGTACTGCACGAAGACCATCTTGCCGAGATCGATCGGGGCGAGCGCCTTGGCGATCTGCACCATCGTGTCGATGTTGTTGAGCGAGTTCGAGAAGGTCATGTTGCGCACTGCGGCGCCCGCGAGACCGTAGAGCTTGCTGATATCGGTGAGCGTGTCCGCGCTCTTCACCTTGCGGACCAAGGAGGAGAGGAACACCTGCTGCGAGCTGATGCGGGTGATGTCGCTGCCATTGCCGACGCCGTAGCGGGTGCGCAGGAACTTGAGGGCGTCCATGCCCTTCAGGTCGTGCACGCCCGCGTCGAGGTAGAGCTGCGTGTGGTCGTCCTGGATCGGCTGGGCCACACAGACCGGCACGCCCCCGATCGCATTCGACATCTCGATGACGCCGTCGAAAGAGATCTCGGCCGCGAACGGGATGGTGAGGCCGGTGAGGCTCTCCACGGTGAGCACCACACAGGCGAGGCCTCCGTTGGCGGAGCCGCCGCCGGTGAGGAGCGCCGTGTTGATCTTCTCGGAGGTCATCGCCGACGTGGTGCCCCCGTTGCCGTCCGGACACTCCGGGATCGGGACGTACAGGTCCCGGGGGAAGCTGATCGCGACCGCGTTGGTGTGGTCCTCGGAGACGTGCAACAGGATGTTGACGTCGTTGAGCTCGCTTCCCGGGTCCTCGCCGTAGGAGTACTTGGCGTTGGCGCGGCTGTCGCTGCCCACGAGCAGGAGGTTGACACCGCCGTCGATCGCGCTGATCTCGGGGGTGTTGCCCGACCGATCCTCGCCGGCGAGGTGCACGGTCTTGATCTGCCGGTTGAGATCCCAGGCGGCGATGCCGGTGACGGCGAGGGCGCTGACGGCGATCACCGCCACGGCCACCCCGAAGAACTTGGCGATCGAGGCGAGGAGGCTCGGTTGGCGAAGCCGGCCGTGGCGGGCGATGGAGGTCAGCTTCTGCTGCCTCGCCCTCCGGCTGTTCCCGCTCATCCAGTTCCCTCCGAGACGCCCTCGCCAGGAGGCGCGGTCCGCCGTTGATCCCCGGAGACGGTTGGGTCGGGAGCGGCGATTTCTCGAGGGTACGTGATGATAGCTGGGATACCGGGAGAACCACGGGGTCCGCAGAAAGCACTCAGAGAACCGGCCGCGCCGGCATCAGGTGGGCTGCTCGTCGGGCCTGCTGGACGGCAGAAAGTGGGCCCCAGTGCAGGGACCCACTTCCGTCAAGGCTTCCTCACCAGTAGCGGACATTCTGCGAAGATCCGCAGCCCGCCGTCGTGCAGATGCGGAATTTGAAGCCGTCGTAGGCCAGGCGGTACGAGTCGCTCCAATAGAACACCTTCGTGGTGTTCGAGGAACAGTTGTAGGCGAGGTCGTTCCATCTGCCGTCGAGGGCCGCGATGGCGTAGGGCGCGTACTGGATCTTCACGCAGTAGCTGGTCGCTCTCACCTGGACCCGGCCCCAGGCGGAGCTTCCGCTGTGCCCGTCGATGATCGCCGATCCCGTTCCGCCGCCGTAGCTGGGCACCCCCGTCCATGTGTTCGATGCGGCCTGGGCCGCGGTGGGCGCCAGAAGCAGCATGGCCGCGAGCGCGAGCCCGAAGGCTCCGACCCGATAGATCGGGCCGCGGCGCGATGCGGAGGTGGGGCGGCCGGTGCGGGGAAGGGTGTCGGTGTTGCTCATGGTCGGGATCCTTTTTGTCGTGGATTGCGGTGACATGAGCATCCCGCCGCGTTCCCACCCGGTGTGTCCGCTTCCCGACGGAAGGGGTGTCGCCTTGCCGACGGATCAGAGCGATGCGACCTGGCAGGACCTGTCCTGGACATGGAAGAGGGGCCGCTGCTCCTACCCCTAGGAACCCGGCCCCAGACCTGCCGTACCCAACGGCTGGTCGAATCCAAGCCTGTGCGATCTCACAACCCGAAAGTGAGTTCCTGCACCGGCGTGAGTCCATTCTGACGACTCGCGCCCTCCTCCGCGTCCCCCATAGCGAGTGCCCGTCATTTGGAGGACACGCGACCCGGTCAGCGCTGCGCGGCCGCGACCTCGAGCGCGTTGCCCCAGGGGTCCGCGAAGACGAGGCTCGCCCCGTCGTGACCGGTCTCGATGCCGTGGTGCCGCAGTCGCCCGTCGAGCTCCGCGAGGTCGTCCGGCGTGGGCACATCGAGACGCACGAGCCCCAGGCCCAGGGTGGAGCGGCGCCGGCCGGCGTTGCGGCTGTTCCAGACGTTCATCGCCATGTGGTGGTGGTACCCGCCGGCACTCACGAAGACCGCGGAGCCCGGCATCTCCGCGACGACCTCGAACCCGAGCCGGTCGACATAGAAGGCGCGGGCGACTGCGGTGTCTCCTACTGAGAGGTGCACGTGTCCGACCTTCGCCGGCGCGGCCGTCCCGTCGCTGGCGGTCGACAGGTCGAGGTGCTCCTGCAGGTACCGGTTCGGATCGAGTGCAGCAGCCCCCATCTGCGGAAGCCCGTGCACCCAGCTCCATTCGGTTCGGGCGCGGTCCCAGTAGAGCTCGACGCCGTTGCCCTCCGGATCGTCGAAATAGAACGCCTTGCTGACGAGGTGGTCGGCGGAGCCGGTGAAAGTCCGTGGATAGCGGCTGGCCACGGAGTAGATCGCTGCCGCGAGGTCGCGCTCGCGATCGAAGAGGATCGCCGTGTGGTAGAGCCCTGCCTCGTGCGGCGCGGCGTGCCTCAGCTCGGGCGCGTGCTCGAGGATGACGATCGGCACGCCGAGGCGGCCCAGCACGACCCGGGCGCTCCGCCCGCCGATTCCCGGCTCCTCGTTCAGCACGGTGAGGAGCAGCCCATCCCGGTAGTAGGCGGTGAGCCCGTCGAGGTCGGCGACCCGGAGGGTCACCGCCCCCATGGCGGTGTCGACGGCCAGGAGTTCCGAGTCGGGCCGCACGCTCAGGCGGCGCGGGGTGGCGTCTTCACTAGCCATGGAGTTCTCCTTCGTCGGCGAGCAGGTTAGCGAATCACCGCGAACCCGCTCGTCCAGCTGACCTTCTCCGTCGCTGCGAGCACGAGTTGCGCGAAGCCGAGGGCCTCCAGCTCCCGCGCGCGCTTGAGGGAGCCGGCGTCGAGCGCGTCGACAGCACCTCCTGCGGCGATCGCCTGAGCGAGCGTCTGCTTGGCTTCCGCGTCGTCGCCGGCGATGAGGACCGTCGTGCGGTTCTCGCCCACCTTGCCGCTGGCGAGGGTGGCGGCGAAGTTGGTGTTGAACGCCTTGAGCACCGACGCGCCGGGCAGCGCCGCCGCGAGCTCGGCCGCCGCCGACGAGTCGGGGGCCACGGTCAGGCCGTCGAAGGTGGCGAAGTCCACGGGGTTGGTGATGTCGACCACGATCCTGCCGGTGAGCTCCGCGGGGAACCGAGCGGCAATCGTGGCCAGGGCGCCGTAGGGAACAGCGAGCACCACGATGTCGCCCGTGATGGCCGGCTCCTGGGTGGCGGTGTCGATGTGCTGCACGGAGTGCCCGCCGGCGGCGAAGACTGCGCCGATCGCGCTGCCCATGTTGCCGGTTCCGAAGATCGTGATGGTTGCCATGGTGGCCCTTTCGAAGACGCAACCCATTTTGGTTGTCGCGTCAACTATACATCAGACAGTTGACGCGACAAGTATCTGCGCGTCAGGCGGACGAGCCTGCTTCGTCGATCGCGTGCGCAGAAGCTGCTGGTCCGAAGCCGCGGTTGTTCGGATCGAGCACGGCGGTGATCTTCGCCCCGATTCCGGCGAGCGCCGTCAACTCCTCCCGGGTCAGCCGATCGATCACGAGCCGGCGCACGTGGTCGATGTGGCTGGACGTGGCGCGGACCACCGCCCGGCGCCCTGCGTCGGTGAGGTGCACATTGGTGGCCCGCTTGTCCCCCGGGCACGGGAGCCGCTCCACCACCCCGCGGTCCGCGAGGCGGGAGACCACGTGGGAGAGCCGCGGCAGAGTGGCGTTCGTGCTGGTGGCCAGCTCCTTCGCCTGCATCACTTGGCCCGGCGCGAACCGCAGCAGGCTCAAGACCATGAACTCGAAGTGCGTCAGCTGCGAGTCCTGCTGCAGCTGGGCGTCGAGGGAGGGAGGGAGGAGCTCGAGGATCGTCACGAGCTGGAGCCACGCGTCCGACTCCACCTCGTCCATCCGGGGGACAGTCCAGGCCATGCGCGGAATCTACCGCAGTGCTTGCAGGAACAACCAACAAGCAGGGCCGATGTTCGCTCGAGGTGGTCCGCGGCGAGCCCGCCGTGGGTTAATCATCCCGAGATCAGTCCCCATCCATCCGCGGAAGGAAGCACCGTGCTCAACCAGGTTGCGGAGGGCGTGCTGATCCACGAGAGCGAGTTCTGCCGGAGCAACGCGGTCGTCGTCGACGGCGCGGCCGGGGTGCTGCTCGTCGACGCCGGGATAGTGCGGGATGAGATGGTCTGCCTCGCCGACGACCTGCGCGCCATGGGCCGGAGCGTTGTGGCAGGGTTCTCGACCCATCCGCACTGGGATCACCTCCTCTGGGACGTCGGGTTCGGTCCTGCCCCGCGTTACGCCACGGCCCGCTGTGCGGACACCGTCCGAGCTCGACTGTCCGCCCCGGATTTCCTGGACCGCGTCGCCCAGATGATCCCCGCGGATATCGTCGACCGTGTGCCGCTCGGCCTGCTCGGTGTCCTCACCGGCCTGCCCGAGGGTGAGACGCAGATTCCGTGGGACGGCCCTCGGGTCCGAATCCTCGAACATGACGCCCATGCCCGGGGCCATGCTGCGCTGATGGTCGAGGCTCACGGCGCGCTCATCGCCGGCGACATGCTCTCCGACGTGCTGATCCCGATGCTCGACACGAACGCCGCCGACCCGATCGAGGACTATCTCGCCGCCCTCCGGCTGATCGAGGAGGTAGCGGGCGACGTCGAAGTCCTCATCCCCGGCCATGGTTCCGTCGGTGACGGGGAGGCGACACGGGAGAGGATCGATCGAGATCGCGCCTATGTGCACGCCGTGCGCGACGGCCGGCAGGTCAGCGATTCGCGGATCGGCCCATCGGCCGCCCTCGACTGGGTGGCGGACGTGCATGAACAGCAGCTCGAAACCCTCGCCCGGCAGGGACGGCGCGGCACCGCGGAATAGCCCGGATCAACCACCCTCTTCACTCCGACGAGGCGGCCCGCTCCATTCTCAGCAACACCACCCGAACGGAGAACGCCATGTCGTTCCAGGCATACATCGATGCGGTCGAGAAGAAGACCGGCAAGACCCCCGCTGAACTGCTCGGCGAGGCAGCCGAGCGCGGCTATGGTACCGACGCCAAGGCGGGTGTCGTCCTCGACTGGCTCAGCACGGAATATGGCGTCGGCCGGGGCCACGCCATGGCGTTCTTCGCCTTGATGAAGAACGGCACCGAAATCAGCGACAAGCACGTCGGCAGCGCCGGAGCGCACCGAGACGAATCGACCACGCTGCGCGTCGACGGGCTCGCCAACCGCGGTCGCCAGGCGGCGGACGGGTCCTGAGCGTCGGCTCCGGGGGGCAGCGCCTGCCGCGCCGGAGAGAGCGGCTCTGCAAGCTGAGTCGCATTGCCGGGGCGATCGGCGAGTGAGAGCTGACTCGACATGCCAGCGCACCTCGTGTTTGCTGACGAGCATGCATTCAGGAACTGAGTCCGACGGCGGCGATGCGGACACTCCCGAATCGGAGACCGAAACCGAACTGCGCGCGCTGACCGAGGACGAAGCTCGCGACCTGGATCGAAGACGTCGGGGCGAGGAGACCAAGAGGATATTGGTCGACGCCGATCGGCGCGACGATGAGGCGACGGCCAGGGACTCCCGCTCCGACGAGCGGGAGCGCCTCGCGGACCGTGACGCCTTCATGGACCCCAGCACGCCCTACCCCGGCCAGGCCGAGCGCCGGGCTGCGGCACTCGACCGTTCGCACTCGAAGAGCGACCGGGAATCATCGGCGGAAGATCGTGCTCACCTCACCGAGGACCAGGAAGGCGGCAGGACCGCCTAGAGCGGAGGGCGTGGGATTCGAACCCTGGCGCAAGCCTGCGCCAGGGGCCCACCACGCGAAAGCGGCCTCGTCCTACGACGTCCGCACGTGCGCCACCACCTGCGGCGGTGCCGCACGGTGCGGAGGGCGTGGGATTCGAACCCACGAGACATTTCTGCCCACCAGTTTTCAAGACTGGCTCCATCGGCCGCTCGGACAGCCCTCCCGATGAATCGGGGGCGAGTCTACTGGACCCTCATGGCCCTGTCTCCGGTCAGGAGATCGAGGCCAGAGCCCGCTGCAGGCCGTCCTCGCTGACCGGCGCCGTCACCTCGGACGCGGCGGCGACCACCTCGTGCGGCGCCTGGCCCATGGCCACGCCGCGCCCCAGGGAGGCCGCCCACTCGAGCATCTCGATATCGTTGCGGCCGTCACCCACCGCCACCACATGGGAGCGGGGGGCGCCGAGCGTCTCCCGGACACGCTCCAGAGCGGTGGCCTTGTTCACCCCATCGGGCGCGATGTCGAGCCAGGCGGTCCAGCCCACCGTGTAGCTGACGCGGTGCAGGCCCATCCGCTCGACCACGCCGAGGAACTCCTCCACAGCATGGTCGGGCGAGATCACCACCACGCGCGTCGCCCTCGCGCCGAGGAGTTTCTCGAACGGCACGTGCTCGCTGGAGAGTCCCAGCACACCGGCGGGGAACTCGCCGGTGTAGCGGTAGAAGCCGGTCTCATCCTCGACCGCGTAGCGGGCGTCGGTCAGGTGCGACCGCACTGTGGTGAGCACCGAGCTCGGATCGAAGGTCTCCACGTACTCGCGGCGATAGCCCATCGGGGCGGTGGGGTCCCGGCGGACGGTGATCGCGCCGTTCGAGCACACCACGTATTCGGGCGTGATGCCGAGCTGGTCGAGCACGGGAAGGGTCGAGGCCACCGAGCGCCCGGTGGCGAGCATCACCTCGTGGCCGAGCGAGACGAGGCGCTGCACCTCGTTCCGCACCGGTGCGCTGAGAGCTCCACTCTCGTTCACCACGGTGCCATCGATGTCGAGCGCCACGAGCATCCGGTGCTTCGGCCACGAGGCGCGGGTCATCGGGCGGCTCCCGGGCGGATGACCTCGAGGCCGCCAAGGTAGGGACGCAGCGCCTCCGGGATGAGCACCGAGCCGTCCTCCTGCTGATGCGTCTCGAGGATCGCGACGAGCCAGCGGGTGGTGGCCAGGGTGCCGTTGAGGGTCGCGACCGGCTCGGTGCCGTCCTCGCCGCGATGCCGGATGCCGAGGCGCCGCGCCTGGAAGGTCGTGCAGTTCGAGGTGGAGGTCAGCTCCCGGTATGCGCCCTGGGTGGGCACCCAGGCCTCGACGTCGAACTTGCGGGCGGCGCTCGTGCCCAGGTCGCCGGCCGCGACGTCGATCACCCGGTAGCTCAGGCCGAGGCTCTGCAGCATGCCCTCCTGCCACCCGAGCAGGCGCTGGTGCTCCGCCTCCGCCTGATCGGCGGTCGTGTAGACGTACATCTCGAGCTTGTTGAACTGGTGCACCCGGATGATGCCGCGGGTGTCCTTGCCGTACGAGCCTGCCTCGCGCCGATAGCAGGTGGACCAGCCGGCGTAGCGGATGGGCCCGGCCGAGACGTCGAGGATCTCGTCGGCATGGAGGCCCGCGAGCGGCACCTCGCTCGTGCCGACCAGGTAGAGGTCGTCCGCCTGGAGGTAGTAGATCTCGTCGGCGTGCTCCCCCAGGAAGCCGGTCCCCTCCATGATCTCGGGCTTGACGAGCGTCGGCGGGATGACGGGGGTGAAGCCGGCCGCCAGGGCTCGGTCGAGTCCGAGGTTCATCAGCGCGAGCTCGAGGCGAGCGCCGATCCCCTTCAGGAAGTAGAAGCGCGCGCCGGACACCTTCGCGCCGCGCGCCATGTCGATGGCGTCGAAGCCTTCGGCGAGCGCGAGATGATCCCGCGCCTCGAAGTCGAAGGTCGGCCGCTCGCCCACCTCGCGGAGCACGACGTAGTCGTTCTCCCCGCCGGGCGGGACGCCGTCGAGCACAACGTTGGGAACGGAGCGGATGGTGGTCGTGAAGCGGCGGTCGGCGTCCGTCGACACCTGTTGCGCGCTCTTCACCGCCGCGGCGAGCTGCTGCGCCTGCGCCACCAGAGCAGCCTTCTGGTCCTTCGGCGCGGCGGCGACCTGCTTGCCGAACGCGTTCTGCTCCGCGCGGAGGCGCTCGTATTCGGCGATGGCGGCGCGACGGGCGGTCTCGGCCTCGATCGCGTCCTCCACCACAGCGACGGACGCTCCACGGGACTCCTGCGAGCGGCGCACGATGTCGGGATTCTCACGCAGCAGCTGGGGGTCGATCACGCCGAACAGCCTAACGTCGCCGCCGCAACCCCTCCCCCGGAGCCCGCCTCCACAGGTGCGCCCCGGATAGATTGTGCGCATGACCGACACCCAGACCGTGCAGCAGACGGCCGCCGTCGTCTACAACCCGATCAAGGTGGACCTCGACGCCCTGCGCACCACGGTGGAGGCCGCCGCGAACGACGCAGGTTGGGGTGCCACCCGCTGGTACGAGACCAGCGAGGAGGACCCCGGCGAGGGGATGACCCGCCAGGCGCTCGACGAGGGCGCCGACGTCGTACTCGCCGCGGGCGGCGACGGCACGGTCCGAGCGGTCGCGCAGGGCCTCCGCGACTCCGGCGTGCCCCTCGCCCTGCTGCCATCCGGCACGGGCAACCTGCTTGCGCGCAACCTCAACCTCACGCTCGGCAACCTCGAGGACTCCGTGGCGACCGCCTTCGAGGGCACGAACCGGGAGATCGACCTCGGCATCGTCGAGGTGCGGCGGCCCGACA
Source organism: Naasia sp. (assembly GCF_025465545.1). Lineage (GTDB taxonomy): Bacteria > Actinomycetota > Actinomycetes > Actinomycetales > Microbacteriaceae > Naasia. The sequence goes on from NZ_JAODMK010000016.1 coordinate 13,444, forward strand.
ACACCCGGGACCGGCTCGTCTTCCTGGTGATGGCCGGCATCGGCCTCGACGCCCAGATGATCGAGAACACCGACTCGGAGCTCAAGAGGAAGGTCGGCTGGCTCGCGTACGTTGACGCCATCCGCAAGTCCCTGCGCGGCGACAACAACGTGCGGCTCCGCTTCCAGCTCGACGGCGCTCCGGCCCGGAATCTGCGCGTGCACACCCTGATGATCGGCAACTGCGGCTCGCTGCCGGCGAACATCCTGCTGCTGCCCGAGGCGGCGGTGGACGACGGGCTCTTCGACATCGTCGCCCTGCGCCCCCAGGGGCTGTTCGGCTGGGTGCAGATCTGGGTCAAGATCGTCTGGGAGAACGGGGTGCTGCGCCGCAGCACGGTGGGCCGCAAGCTGCTCACCGGCCTCAGCCGCGAGGTGCGCGCGCTCAGCTACCTGAAGGGCAAGGAGATCATCCTGCGCCCCGAGCATCCGACCATCTTCGAGCTGGACGGGGATACCTTCGGCGAGGCCACCGCGATCAAGGCGTTCGTCGACCCGCTCGCCCTCACCGTGAAGATCCCGCAGGCCGAGGCCGACCGGCTGCCCGCGGCGGAGCGCACCGAGATCGGCGCCACCGCCGCCGAGCAGGCCGAGCTGCCGCCGGAGAAGTCCTCGATCCCCCCGGCCGAGGCGGCACCGGAGGTGCCCATCGGCACTCCGGTCGGGGAGCCTGCCGGCGCCTGACCCGGTCCGGCCTCGACTCTTTCACCGAGCGCGCCTCGCAACGCCGAGCGCGCCCTGGGTACGCACCGCGCTCGGCGTCTCGAGGTGCGCTCGGCGACACGAGGCGCCCCGGTCGGGCCCAGGCGGGACTACTCCGGTTCGCCGGAGAGGATGCCGCGGAGCCAGTCGCGAGCCTCGATGAAGACCTCATCGTCGTAGCGGCTCACGTAGTCCACCGCCACCTTGTCCGCCCGGGCATAGGAGCCGAGGAAGATCACGCGCGGGCTGAAGCGACGCAGGCCGAGCAGCGCGTCGGCCACCCGCTCGTCGTGGATGTGCCCGTCGAGGTCGATGACGAACCGGTAGCGGCCGAGCGCATCCCCGATCGGCCGGGACTGCAGCAGGCTCAGATTGATCCCACGGGTGGAGAACTGCTCGAGCAGCTCCAGCAGCGCGCCCGAGCGGTCCTCGGGAAGCTCCGCGATGACACTCGTCTTGTCCGCCCCGGTGCGCGCCGGCAGCCGGGTGGTGCGGCTCACCAGCACGAAGCGGGTGACGGCGTTCGGGTTGTCGCCGATTCCGGAGGCGAGCACCGACAGCGGATGGTGGTCGACGATCGTCGGCGGCGCGATCGCGGCGTCCGCGAGCTGGCCGTCCTCGAGCAGGTCCGTCGCGGCCCGCACGTTGGAGCTCGACGGCACGTGCTCATGCTCGGGCAGCGTCCGCTCGAGCCACCTCCGGCACTGGGCATAGGCGACCGGATGCGCGGCGACGGTCCGCACGTCGGCCAGCGCGACGCCGGGCCGCGCGACGAGCACGAATGCGACCGGCACCAGGTACTCGCCGAGGATGCGGAGGTTCGGCACGCTGGCCAGCGCGTCCTGGGTTGCTGAGACGCCGCCCTCCACGGAGTTCTCGATGGCGATCATCGCCGCGACGCTGCGGCCGGTGACCACGTCGTCGAGCGCCTCGCCCACGTTGTTCACCGAGCGCCACTGCTTGCCCTGCGCCTCGGGGACCTGAGCCAGCGCCGCCTCCGTGAAGGTGCCGGCCGGGCCGAGGAAGCTGTAGCTCGAGGCGTCGTCAAGGGGCCCGGGCATGAGTAGAGGTTAGCGGCAGGCAAGCACCAGGATGGGGGCATGAGCGATCGCGCGGGCACTGCCGCCCAGGAATCCGACCTCGTCGACATCGACGCCCTGATCGGGGCCTACTTCGACCTGCACCCCGATGTGTCCATCCCGGCCCAGCGGGTCGTCTTCGGCACCTCAGGACATCGGGGCAGCTCCTTCGACGGCGCGTTCAACGAGGACCACATCGCGGCCACGACGCAGGCCATCGTGGACTACCGCACGGCGCAGGGGATCACCGGCCCCCTCTTCATCGGCCGCGACACCCACGCGCTCAGCAGGCCGGCGGAGACGACCGCCCTGCAGGTGCTCGTCGGCAACGGAGTTCGGGTGCTCTCCGACGCGGACGACGGCTACACCCCGACCCCGGCGGTCTCGCACGCGATCCTCACCTACAACCGGGCCGGGCACGACGACGAGGCGGACGGCATCGTCGTCACGCCGAGCCACAACCCGCCTCGTGACGGCGGCTTCAAGTACAACCCGCCGCACGGCGGCCCGGCCGACAGCGACGCCACATCGTGGATCGCCCGCCGCGCCAACGAGATCATCGAGGGCGGTCTGGTCGACGTGAAACGGGCCGAGCCCGGCGCCGTCGAGGGCTACGACTTCCTCGGCACCTACGTCGACGACCTGAAGAACATTATCGACATGGACGCCATCAAGCAGTCCGGCATCCGCATCGGCGCCGACCCGCTGGGCGGCGCCAGCCTCGCCTACTGGGAGGCGATCCGCGACCGCTACGGCCTCGACCTCACCGTGGTGAACCCGGCCATCGACCCCACCTGGCGCTTCATGACGCTGGACTGGGACGGCAAGATCCGCATGGATCCGTCCTCCGCCTCCGCGATGGCCTCCGTGGTCGCGCGCCGGCACGACTACGACATCCTCACCGGCAACGACGCAGACTCCGACCGCCACGGGATCGTCACGCCCGACGCCGGGCTGATGAACCCCAACCACTACCTCGCTGTCGCCATCCAGTACCTCTACTCGAACCGCCCCGGCTGGCGCAGCGATGCGGCGATCGGCAAGACGCTCGTCTCGTCCACGATGATCGACCGGGTCGCGGAGTCCCTCGGCCGGCGCCTCTGGGAGGTGCCGGTCGGCTTCAAGTGGTTCGTGCCGGGACTGGTCGACGGATCCGTCGCCTTCGGCGGCGAGGAGTCAGCCGGGGCGAGCTTCCTCCGCTTCGACGGGAGCGTGTGGACCACCGACAAGGACGGCATCATCCTGGCGCTGCTCGCCAGCGAGATCCTCGCGAAGACCGGCAAGACGCCGAGCGTGCTCTACACGGAGCTGACCGAGCGCTTCGGCTCACCCGCCTACGAGCGGGTCGACGCTGCAGCCACCAAGGACCAGAAGACGGCACTCGGCAAGCTGGACGGCGACGCGATCGCCGCGGACAAGGTCGCCGGCGAGCCGATCGTGGCCAAGCTGAGCGCTGCGCCCGGCAATGGGGCAGCGATCGGCGGCGTCAAGGTGGTCACGGCGAGCGCCTGGTTCGCGGCACGGCCGAGCGGCACCGAGGATGTCTACAAGATCTATGCGGAGTCGTTCAAGGGCGTCGAGCATCTGCGCGAGGTGCAGGCCGAGGCCAGGCGGATCGTCGACGCCGCGCTCTCCTAGACGCCCCTCGCCCCCGGGCACACCGGAGAGCGCGTCAGGAGAGGTGCCAGTAGTAGGCGGTGCCGCCCGGGTGGTCGACCATGATCGCCTCGTCCACGTCGCGGTAGTCCGAGTCGAGGGTGTGCCCCGCGAAGTAGATCTTGACGCCGTCGGCCGTGTGCTCAACGCGGGTCACGATGCCGGTGTGGTCCCGGTCGCCGCTGCCGTCCCAGTCGAACTGGGCGATGTCGCCCGGGACTACCTGGTCCCGCTGGGTGTCGTCGAGGGGGGTCGCGAGGTCCGGCCGGGTCCCGAGATACGCCATCAGGGCGGTGGAGCTGCGCCAGGCGTCGCTCGCCGACCACACTCCGCTCTCCCCGTAGTGCCACGCGTCATCTTGCGTCCAGCCGCGCTCGATCAGCGTCTGGCTGGTGAAGTTGACGCAGTCGTTGTCGCCGAGCGTCTCGTATTCGGCGGTGTTGTAGTCGCTCCAGTGCGCGAGCGCGTAGGTCAGCTGGCGGTCGACCGGCGTGGTCACCTCGTAGCTGAAGTCGGCCTGGTGCAGCTCCTCGCCCTGGGCGTCCTGCACCACGAGCGCCTCGGTGGAGGGGCTGTAGTCGACGGCGGCCGGAACGGTGAAGGTGGCCTTGCTGCCATCCGCCCCGACCTTCACCGGGATGGTCTCGCCGGCGAGGATCACGGACGCGACCTCGTCGAGGGAGGCCCCGGTGATGCTCACCGTCGTGCCGCCCGACACCGGCGCGGTCGCGGGGCTCACGCCGGAGATCGTGACGCGGCCCGCCTCGTCCGCTGCGGCGCTCTCGGGCGCGGAAGCCTCGGCCGTCGAGGAGGAGGACTCACCCGCCGAGCCGGTGGCGCAGCCGCTCAGGCCGGCGACGAGAAGGCCGGTCAGGACCAACGAGGGCACCAGGGGACGCGAAGACACGAGCAACAACCTTAACCGCAGACCCTAGGAGCACGCCCAGAACGCGCGAACGGGGGCGCGTCGGTCAGGGATAGTCGGGCGCGTGGGCGAGCCCGAAGAACTCCTCGAGGGTCGTGACTCCGGTCGCGTGGAGCTCCGCCGTCAGGTCCTCGCCGACGTACCGGTAGTGCCACGGCTCGAAGGCGAAGCCCGTCACCGCCACCTTGTCCGCCGGGTAGCGCAGCAGGAAGCCGAAGCGCCAGGCGTTCTCGGCCAGCCACTGTCCCTCGTCGGTGGCGGCGAAGCAGACGTCCAGCGAGCAGTCGCCGGATGCCGCACCGATATCCACCGCGAGCCCGGTCTGGTGCTCGCTGTTGCCGGGCCGCGCGGTGTTCGCGTCGGCATGCTCCTGACCGAAGTCGGACACATCGCCGTTGTAGACGCCCACCTGGGTGTCATAGGAGCGGTAGGCGCTGTTGGAGGCGAGCTCCAGTCCGGCCTCCTCGCGGGCCGCATCGAACATGCGGACGACGGCATCCGCCGCCTCTCGGCGCAGCAGCGGGTCCCAGGTATGGGCCACCGGCACATCCACCAGGTCGGCGGGCGAGTAGTCCTGGGGATCGAGCGGGCGCTGCTTGTCGACGACGACCCAGATGCTGTCCGGATCGTCGATCGACCGCGCCCCCATGTCGAAGGCGGGAGTCGGCGAGGGTGTCGGGACGAGCGGCGGGGCCGGGGCCGGAACCACGACCGGATTCGCCGCCGAAGCCGAGTCGGCCGTGGGTGGAGGAGCGGCAGGGGGTGCGCTGCAGCCCGCCAGCGCGCCCAGCGCCATGGCAAGGGCCAGGAACGGTGCGATGCGGCGGATCACGCGCACAGACTACGTCGCCGTTCGGCGGGCAGTCGGAAGCACCGCGGACGGCGCGCCCCGACACCTAGACTGCGAACCGGAGCGGAGGCAACGATGACGCACGAGTTCGCTCCCGCCGCGCCGACCCTCGAGCAGGTGGCGGCCCTCGCCGGCGTCTCGCGCTCCACCGTGAGCCGCGTGGTGAACAACTCTCCCCACGTGACGAACGAAGCCGCGAGCGCGGTGCTCGAGGCGATCGAGACTCTCGGCTACGTGCCGAACCGGGCCGCACGCTCTCTCGCGAGCCGCAAGACGCAGGTGATCGCCCTGGTCGTGCCCGAGAGCACCGCCCGGGTGTTCGCCGACCCGTTCTTCGCCTCGGTGGTCCAGGGCGTCGCCCTGCACCTGGCGCAGACGGAGTACACGCTCAACATGGTCATCGCATCCGAGACGAACCCGGACAAGACGCGGCGCTACCTGATGGGCGGCAACGTCGACGGTGCCCTGGTGGTCTCGCACCACCGCGGGGACCACTCCTATGCGCGTCTCAGTCAGACGCTGCCCACCGTGTTCGGCGGCCGGCCGATGAGCGCGGAGGAGCGCGACAGCTACTTCGTGGACACGGACAATGTGGCCGGCGCCGTGGAGGCGACTCGGCACCTGCTCGACCTCGGCTGTCGGTCACTGGCGACGATCGCCGGCCCGCAGGACATGCCGGCAGGCTTCGACCGACTCCTCGGCTGGCGCACCACGCTGATCGGCGCGGGACTCGACTCGTCGCTGGTGGAGGAGGGCGACTTCACCCCGGGCCAGGGTGCGGAGGCGATGCGCCGGCTCCTCGACCGCGGTGTCCCCTTCGACGGCCTGTTCGTGGCCAACGACCAGATGGCGGTCGGAGCCCTGTCGGTGCTCCGGGACTGCGGTATCGCGGTCCCGGACTCGCTCGCGGTGGTGGGCTTCGACGGCGACTACTTCGGTCAGTCCAGCGATCCGCCGCTCTCCACGGTCGCCCAGCCGTCCACGGCGATGGGCGCGAAGATGGCCGAGGTGCTCGTGGACCTGCTCGAGGGCCGGCCGGTCGAGCGGGTCACGATCATGCCCACCGAGCTGATTGTCAGGGGATCCACCCGTCGTTAGCAATGGGTCGCCTTCGCGGCGTGCTCCGCCTACCCTCGAAGGACGACGAACGAGGAGGTGCCTCCATGCCGGAGACCCTGCGGCACGAACCGGCGCTCTCGCGCTACCTGTTGGAGCGCGACGGCGAGGTGATCGGCCTCGCCGACTACCGGGTCAAGGACGACGCGGTGCAGGTGACCCACACCGAGGTGGACCCGTCGCTGCGCGGACAGGGTCTCGGCAGCGTCCTCGTCCGCGGGATGCTCGACGATCTCCGGGAGTCGACCGAGGCACGCGTCGTGCCCATCTGCCCGTTCGTGGACGACTGGATCGGCCTGCACCCGGACTACCAGGACCTGCTGACGCGCTGAGCGCCCGACTGGCTGCGCCCGCCCGCGGCGCGAGCCGGTCACGGGACTCGGGCGAGCCACTCCTTCGTGGCGAACTTGGTGCTCACGAGCTCCTCGGCTCTGGTGTGCTCCTCGGGACTGAGCTCTCCGGGGGTTGCCCCGTAGAGGCCGGTGAAGGTGGCCTTCATCCGGTCGATGATCTCGGCGCGCGGCAGACCGGTCTGGCTGCGCAGGGGGTCCACGCGCTTCGCGGCGCTCGTGGTGCCCTTGTCGCTCAGCTTCTCGCGGCCGATCCGCAGCACCTGGACCATCTTGGCCCCGTCCATGTCGTAGCTCATGGTCACGTGGTGGAGGACCGCGCCGCCGCCGAGCCGCTTCTGGGCGGCGCCGCCGATCTTGCCCTTGGCCGACGTGATGTCGTTGAGCGGCTGGTAGAACGCATCGATCCCGAGCGACTTGAGGGCCACGATCACCCACTCGTCGAGGTAGGCGTAGGACTCCGCGAAGGACATTCCGCGCACCAGATCGCCGGGCGCGTAGAGCGAGTAGGTGACAACCGAGCCCGCCTCCATGAACATCGCGCCGCCGCCGCTGATCCGTCGCACGACCTCCACCCCGTACCGCGCGGCCGCGTCGAGGTCGACCTCGTTGCGCAGGGACTGGAAGCTGCCGATGACCACGGCGGAGCGATCCCACTCCCAGATGCGCAGGGTGGGCGGGCGTCGACCGGCGCCGACCTCCTCGGTGAGCACCTCGTCGAGCGCCAGGTGCGTGGCCGGCGACATCGGTCCCGGGTGCACGATCTTCCAGTCGTAGTCCCGCCAGCTCTTCGCGTTGCCGAGGGAGCGCCGGATCGCGGTCGCGACCGCCTCGGGGGTGAAGCCGAGGAGCACGGCGTCCAGGGGCAGCGCGGAGCGGATCGCGGCGGCGATGTGCGCGGAGTCGGCGTCGACGGGGAGGCCGTTCACCGCATGGTCGATGGCCTCCAGCGCGGAGTCGGGCTCCAGGAAGAAGTCGCCCGCGAGGCGGAAGTTCGCGATGGCGCCGTCGGCCTCGTCGAGGTCCACCACCACCAGCTTGCCGCCGGGGACCTTGTACTCACCGTGCATGCGAGGAGCCTCTCGACCTTGCGCTCAGGACGCGGAGCGCGGCGCACCGACCCGGGCGTCGAGCCAGGCGAGGAGGTCGGCGACCACCTCGAGTCGGTTGATCTCATTGAACACCTCGTGGCGGGCGTCGTCGTACACGATCGCCTCCACATCGGTCAGGCCGGAGCGGCGCACGTAGCTCTCCGCCAGGCGCTCTGCGCTGCGGCCGCCGCCGAGCGGGTCGTCGCTGCCGACCAGGATGAGGAGCGGCAGGTCGGTCGGCAGGTTTCGTGCGGGCCGCCCGAGCAGGCGCAGGGAGTCCGGCACGCCAATGAGCTTCGCCGTGATGGCGGGGAAGTTGAGCGGATCCGCGACGAACGCGGCGGCGACCGCCTCGTCCCGGCTCAGCCATTCGGCGCCGGTGGTGCCGAGGTGGCGGTGCCTCCTGCTGAGGTCGCCGCCGTTCATGTAGCCGAGCGCGCGGTAGGCGGTGCCGGTGAGGACGACCGCGTCGTAGTCGCGCGGATGCGTGTTGAGCAGGATCTGGGCGATGAGCGAACCCCAGGAGTGCCCGATCAGCACCAGCGGCACGCCGGGGTTCCCCGCCCGCAGCATCCCGGAGAGCTGGGAGATGGCGGCGATCGTGGCGCGCAGACCGCCCGGCCCGAGCCGCCCCAGGCGCGTGCGGTCTCCCCCGTGCTGGGTCATGCCGGTCACGCCGTGCCCGCGATGATCGTCGGCGACCACCGAGTAGCCGGCCGCGTTCAGCTCCTGCGCGAGCGTCCCATACCGGAGGGCGTGCTCCCCGATGCCGTGCAGCAGCTGGACGACCGCGCGCGGCTCCTCGACGAGCCACTCGTGATAGGTGATGGCGACGCCGTAGTCGTCGGTGTACTCAGGCACGCTGGATTGTCTCACTCGGCGACGTCCCGTCGCGGTGGAGGCGCCTGTGCCGCAGACGTCGGAGGGGTCACGCCTCGCGCGTGATCTCCACCTTCACGAAGAGCTTCGACCGGAACGGGCCCGCATACACGCCGCGCAGGGGCGCGACGTCCCGGTAGTCGCGGCCGCGGCCCACCAGCACGTGGCGGTCGCCGATCGGAATCAGGTTGGTCGGATCCCAGCCGTGCCACTGCCCGCAGAACCACTCCACCCAGGCGTGCGACTCTCCCGTCACCGTCTCGCCGATGGCCGCGTCGGCCTTGGGGTGCAGGTAGCCGGACACGTAGCGCGCCGGGATGCCGGCCGCGCGGATCGCGCCCAGGGCGATGTGCGTGATGTCCTGGCACACGCCGCGGCGGTCCGCCCACGCCTCGCGAGCGGTCGAGCCGACGCCGGTGACTCCCTGCATGTACTCGACGCTCTCGCCCACCATCCGGCAGATCGCCGCCGCCGCCGAGCAGGGGTCGGACGAGTCGGCGGCGATGCTCGTCGCGAGCTGGAGCACGTCGTCGGCGGGATCCGTCAGCGGCGTCTGTCCCGCCTGCTCCACGTACTCCACCTCGCGGCGGACAGCGTCGGGAAGCTCCTCCCAGGACAGCCCGACCCCGCCGTGGTGGCGGTCACGCACCTCGACGAGGCTCGTGGCGGTCAGCGACAGCTCCCGGTGCGGGGTGAGGATCTCGAAGGAGCTCACCCGGGTGCCCCAGTAGTCGACGTAGCCGTGCTGCGACGAGATGGGCGAGATGTCGAGGTGCGACGACAGCACGAACTGCCCCTCGGCGCTCGAGGGCAGCATCCGCGCCTCGTTGTAGGACGTCGTCACCTCGCCCTCGTAGTGGTAGCCCGTCTCGTGCCGGACTCGCAGTCGCTTCATCAGGTCTCCCCCGTCCACGATGGGGCGGCGTTCGTCGGGAAGTAGCGCTGCCGGATCGCCTCGGATGCCACGCTCGTCACGTCCTGCACCGCGTCCATCTGGCGGGGCAGGTCGTCGAGGATCTCGGTGACCGGGCGGTACTCGAGCTGGCTCCGGATCTGGCCGAGCAGGCGCTGGGCCTGGTCCGTCACCCCCACGCGGCCGCTGCGCGGCTCCAGCTGGCGCAGGCACTCCTCGGCCCGGCTCACCGAGAAGAGGATCGAGCGCGGGAACAGGCGGTCGAGAAGCAGGAACTCCGCCGCGTTCCGAGCCGACGGGACGCCGCGATAGGTGCGGAGGTAGGCCTCGTAGGCGCCGCAGGAGCGGAGGATCGTGGTCCAGCTCGGCCCGCTCGCCTCGGTGAGGGACCGGGTGGCGAGCAGGCGGGCCGTCATGTCCGCGCGCTCGATGCTGCGGCCGAGGGTGAAGAACTGCCAGGCCTCGTCGCGGCTGGTGGACGACTCGATGATGCCCACGGCGAGCGCGGCACGTTCCCGGATCCAGCCGAAGAACTCGTGCACCTTCTCACTCGACACGCGCCGGGGCATCCGCGCTCGGGTCGTGTTGAGGCACTCCCACAGCTCGGTGGACACGATCTCGCGCGCCCGGCGGGCGTTCTCCCGCGCCGCCCCGAGGGAGTAGGCGATCGAGGCGGGGTGCGTGCGGTCCACCGCGAGGATCGCGAGCACATCCTCCCGGGTGAGCGCCCGGTCGTCGTCCACGGAGCTGCCCATCACCGAGAGCAGGGCGCGGCAGGCCAGGTTCTCCTCGATCCACGGGTCCTCGAGCAGCAGCTGCAGGTGCACGTCGAGGATGCGGGCGGTCCCGTCGCTCCGCTCGATGTAGCGCCCGATCCAGAAGAGGCTCTCGGCGATCCGGCTCAGCACGGCTCCCCCTCCTGCTCCTGGCCAGGTGCCCGTTCCGGCGCGGAGTGACCGCAAGGAGGGGCACTTGGCGCCGCAACGGGCACCTGGGCGCGGGACTGCTGCTGCTGCTGGTCCTGCTCGCCGTGGTCGTGAGGCTTGTCCTGCGGGGAGTGGTCGGGGGCGTGCTCGCGGATCACCGGGATCGAGGTGGTCGGCGAAGCCTGGCCTGCCACGAGGCCCTGGATGCTGCGCCTGCCCCCGCCGTTCGGGATCGGGTCACGACCGACCACCCAGGTGTCCTTCGACCCACCGCCCTGGCTGGAGTTGACGACGAGCTGCCCCTCGGGCAGAGCCACCCGGGTGAGACCCCCCGGCAGAACCCACACGTCTCGGCCGTCGTTCACCGCGAAGGGGCGCAGGTCGGCATGGCGGGGGCGGATCCCGTCCTCCACGAGCGTCGGGATGGTGGACAGCTGCACGACCGGCTGAGCGATCCAGCCACGTGGGTCGCGGATCAGGCGGCGACGCAGCTCCTCGAGCTCCGCCGCGGACGCCGCGGGCCCCACGACCAGTCCCTTGCCACCGGAGCTGTCGACCGGCTTCACGACGAGCTCGTCGAGCCGGTCGAGCACCTCCTCGAGCGCCCCCGGATCCTCCAGCCGCCAGGTGCTCACGTTGGGGATGATGGCGTCCTCCCCCAGGTAGTAGCGGATGAGGTCGGGGAGATAGGTGTAGACGAGCTTGTCGTCGGCGACGCCGTTGCCGACCGCGTTGGCGATCGTCACGTTGCCGAGTCGGGCGGCGAGCATGAGGCCGGGTGAGCCCAGCATCGAGTCGGCACGGAACTGCAGCGGATCGAGGAACTCGTCGTCGACCCTCCGGTAGATCACGTCGACCCGGGTGGGGCCTTCGGTGGTGCGCATCCACACCTTGCCGCCCGAGCAGAAGAGGTCGCGGCCCTCCACGAGCTCGATGCCCATCAGGCGGGCGAGCAGCGTGTGCTCGAAGTAGGCCGAGTTGTAGACGCCGGGGGTGAGCACCACCACGTTCGGGTCCTCGACGCCTGCCGGCGCGCTGGCTCGCAGTGCCTGCAGCAGGCGGTTCGGGTAGTCCCCCACCGGGCGCACGCGCATCGACACGAAGAGCTCGGGCAGGGTCTGGGCCATCACCCGCCGATTGGAGATGACGTAGCTCACCCCGCTCGGCACGCGCACGTTGTCCTCGAGCACGCGCCACGCGCCGGCCTCGTCGCGGATCAGGTCGATGCCCGACACGTGGATGCGCACGCCGTTGGCCGACTCGATGCCGGCCGCCTGGCGGTGGTAGTTCGAGGAGGAGGTGATGAGCGATGCGGGGATCACCCCGTCGCGCACGGCGCGCTGGGGGCCGTACACGTCGGAGAGGAAGGCCTCGAGTGCGAGGACCCGCTGCTTGACCCCTGCCTCGAGCTGCGTCCATTCGGCCTGGTCGATGACGCGGGGCACCGCGTCCAGGGGGAACGGGCGCTCCTCCCCCGCGAAGTCGAAGGTGACGCCCTGCGCGAGGTAGCTGGAGGCGAGGGCCTCGGTGCGGCCGCGGAGCTCCTCCTGGGTCATCCGGGCGAGCGCCGAGTGGATCTCCCGATACGGGGTGCGCGCCGTTCCCGAGCCGGGTCGCGTCGGAGGCGTCGAGAACATCTCGTCCCAGGCGGGGCGGGAGGGATCGGGACGCCGGGTGGCGCTCCGGCGCGCGTAGCCCTCGAACAGGTCGCCCATGCCGGAAGCCTACTCAGGCGCACGTTGCCGCATTGTTTCGGGCGGGCACGGTTGCAGGCGGTGACCGAGAGAAGCTAGGCGGAGGCCGGAGGGTGCGATATCGTCTGTGGTCTGACCACATGGATGCGGAGCGAGATGCCGGACAGCGAGCGCCGTGCGTGGGAGCTGGTGCTCGCACGCATCGAGGCCGACCTCGTGTCCGGACGGCTGGTGCCCGGCGACCACCTTCCCCCCGAGCGCGCCCTCGCGACCGAGCTGGGCGTCGGCCGCTCCTCGGTGCGGGAGGCGGTGCGGGTGCTCGAGGTGCTCGGCCTCGTCCGCACCCAGACCGGATCCGGGCCAACTGCCGGCGCCGTGGTGGTCTCGCTGCCGAGTGGCGGGATGTCGGTGCTGCTGCGACTGCAGGTGGCGGCGAAGGGATTCGCGGTGAACGACGTCGTGCGCACCCGCCTCATCCTCGAGCAGTCCGTCGCGACGGAACTCGCCGGCGCCGCGGATCCCCCCTTGGCAACCGCGGACGCCCTGCTCGACGGCATGGACGTCGCCGCGGACTCCGCCGAGTTCCTCGCCCTCGACACCCGCTTCCACACCGCGCTCGCCGAGGCGACGGGCAACTCCGTGGTGGCTGCGGTCATGGCCGGGCTGCGCGACGCGGTCGAGCGCTACGTCGTCGCGGGCAGCGCCACCCTGCCCGACTGGCCGGCGACCTCCTCGCGACTGCGCTCCGAGCACCGTGCGCTCGTCGCCGCCATCCGCGTCCACGACCGTGACGCGGCCGCCCGCATCGTGACCGACCACATCACCGGCTACTACGCCGAGACCCAGCTGTCCGAGATCCCCACCCGCTAGGAGACCCCATGGTGCAACGACGATTCCCCAAGCCGCGCGACCTCGCGCCCCTGATGAAGTTCAAGAAGCCGACGCTGAACGCGAAGAAGCGCCGGCTCGCCGAGGCCTACACGATCTACGACCTGCGGCAGATCGCCAAGCGGCGCACCCCCAAGGCGCCGTTCGACTACACGGACGGCTCCGCCGAGCAGGAGCTGTCGATCGCCCGTGCCCGCCAGGCGTTCGAGGACGTGGAGTTCCACCCCGCGATCCTCCGCGACGTCTCGCAGGTCGACACCGGCTGGGACGTGCTGGGCAAGCGGGTGGCGCTCCCCTTCGGCATCGCGCCGACCGGCTTCACCCGGATGATGCAGACCGAGGGCGAGATCGCCGGGGCAACCGCGGCCGCCGCGGCCGGCATCCCCTTCTCCCTCTCCACCATGGGCACGAGCTCCATCGAGGACGTGGCCAAGGCGGGCGGGCCGAACGGCCGCAACTGGTTCCAGCTGTACATGTGGAAGGACCGCGAGCGCTCGATGGCTCTCGTCGACCGGGCGGCCAAGGCGGGATTCGACACGCTGCTCGTGACGGTCGACGTGCCCGTCGCCGGCGCCCGTCTCCGCGACTCCCGGAACGGCATGACCATCCCCCCGACGCTGACGCCGAGGACCGTGCTCAACGCCCTGCCCCGGCCCGCGTGGTGGATCAACTTCCTCACCACCGAGCCGCTCGCCTTCGCCTCGATCGACCGGTGGTCGGGCACCGTGGCCCAGCTGCTCGACACCATGTTCGACCCGACCGTCACCTTCGAGGACCTCGCCTGGATCAAGGACCAGTGGCCGGGCAAGCTCGTCGTCAAGGGCGTGCAGAACCTGGACGACGCGAAGCGGCTCACATCGATGGGCGTCGACGGGATCCTGCTCTCCAACCATGGCGGGCGTCAGCTCGACCGCGCGCCGATCCCCTTCCACCTGCTGCCCGAGGTGGTTCGCGAGGTGGGCAAGGACACCGAGGTGCACCTCGACACGGGCATCATGTCGGGTTCCGACATCGTCGCGTCGATCGCGCTGGGCGCCCGCTTCACGCTGGTCGGGCGCGCCTACCTCTACGGGCTGATGGCGGGCGGAGAGGCCGGAGTGACCCGGGCAATTGAGATCCTCGGCAGCCAGGTGGCCCGGACCATGCGCCTGCTCGGCGTCAACAGCCTGGAGGAGCTCACTCCCTCGCACGTGACACAGCTCGAGCGGCTCGTCCCCCGGGCGCGCACCTGACCGGGACCGGCGCAAGGATCGAGCGCCAAACTGTCCACGGCGCAATGATCCGGCGTAAAGTACCGCGCATGGACAACATCGACTACCGCATCCTGGACCTGCTGCGCCTGAACGCGCGCTCGGGCTACGGCGACATCGGTGGCGTCGTGGGCCTCTCGGCGTCCGCGGTCAAGCGGCGGGTCGACCGGCTCGTCGCCGACAACGTCATTCGGGCGTTCACCATCCAGGTCGACCCGGACGTGGACGGGCAGAGCACCGAGGCCTACGTGGAGCTGTTCTGCCGCGGGACCGTCGCGCCGGCCGAGCTCAAGCGGATCCTGTCCGGAGTGCCCGAGGTCGTCGACGCGGGCACCGTCACCGGCAGCGCCGACGCGATCGTGCACATGCGAAGTCGCGACATCCCCAGCCTGGAGCTCGCGCTGGAGCGGGTGCGGGTCGCGCCCAACGTGGACCACACCCGCAGCGCGATCGTCCTGTCCCGCCTCATCCACCGCCGGGCGGACTGACGATGACGCCGCACCTGGCGGTCGATCCCACCGACCCCACTCCGCCCTACGAGCAGCTTCGCCGCCAGCTGCTGCAGCAGATCACCTCCGGCGAACTGCCCGCGCTCACCCGGCTGCCGCCCGTGCGCACGCTCGCCGAGTCACTCGGCCTCGCCCCCGGCACCGTGGCCCGCGCCTACCGGGAGCTGGAGCAGGACGGGCTCCTCCAGACGCGAGGGCGGCTGGGCACGGTCGTGGCGCCGTCTCCCGATCCGGTGGCAGGCCCGGCGGCGGTGGCCGCGGCCGCCTTCGCCGACCGCATCCGCTCGCTGGGCGTCGACGACGACGAGGCCCTCCGCCTGGTCCGGGGGGCCCTCGCGGCCCGGCCGCTCCTCTAGAGCAGGCCGCCGGCGAAGGCGCTGGGCGCACCGAACCGGTGCGCCGTGATCGACACCGACTGCTCGCGGAGGAACGGGAGCAGCTCGATCCTGCCGGCCGTCGTCACCTCGCCGGAGTAGATGGCGAGGTCCGGATCCCCGCCCACGAGCCGCGCGAGCGCCGACGCGTGCCCGCCGACCAGCCGGAGGCGCGGCACGCCCAGGCCTCCCGCCGCTCGTGCGCGGAACTCCTCGTCCGTCTCGATGCGCACGTCGAGTCCGGAGCGCTCCAGTCGGGCGAGCACGACAGCGGACACCGGCAGCGCGCTGCTCACCCGCGCTGCCGCGCCCGTCCTCACGGCGGCGGCGAGGAGGCGGAGCAGCTCCGCCAGCGGAGCGCCCTCCGCCAGCCGGATCAGCAGCTCGGCCGGGCGGTAGCGGAACAGGTTCCGCTCGACCTCGAGTCCGGCGGTGTCCCGCACCACCCCGAACTCGCCCTGCCACGCCTCCTCGTCGCTGCGGGCTGCGGCGCGCACGAACTCGAAGCCCTCGTAGGGCAGGTCGGGCATCGCCGCCTCGAGCAGCTGGGCGACGCGACGCGAGATGCCGCTCAGGTCGAGGCTCGCACCCGGGCTGACGGGCTCGGGCTGCCATGAGCCCAGGGTGAGGACGTAGTTGGGTCCTCCTGCCTTCGCGCCTGCGCCCACTGAGGACCGCTTCCAGCCGCCGAACGGCTGCCGCTGCACGATCGCCCCGGTGATCCCGCGGTTGACGTAGAGGTTGCCGGCCTGCACCGCGTCGAGCCAGGTCGCCACCTCGTCGGCGTCCAGCGAGTGCAGGCCCGCGGTCAGCCCGAATTCGACGGCGTTCTGGAGCTCGATCGCTTCGTCGAGGGTCCGGGCATGCATCACCCCGAGCACGGGGCCGAAGTACTCCGTGAGGTGGAATGCGGACTCCGGTTTCACCCCGGCTCGGATCCCCGGCGTCCAGAACCGGCCCTCCTCGTCGAGGCGGCGCGGCTGGACGAGCCAGGACTCGCCCTCCCCGAGTTCGGTGAGGGCGGCGAGGAGCTTGCCTGACGCGGGCTCGATGAGCGGCCCCATCTGCGTGCTCGCCTGGGTCGCCTCCCCCACCCGAAGCGACGTCGTCGCGTCGACCAGCTGGGTCAGAAAGCGGCGGGACCGGGCCACCGATCCGACGAGGATCACGAGGCTCGCCGCCGAGCACTTCTGACCGGCGTGCCCGAAGGCCGACGTGACGACATCGGCGGCGGCCAGGTCGAGGTCTGCGCTGGGCGTGACGATCATCGCGTTCTTGCCGCTGGTCTCGCCGAGCAGCGGGAGGTCGGGCCGCCACGAGCGGAACAGGGCTGCGGTCTCCCACGAGCCGGTGAGGAGGACCCGGTCGACGAGCGGGTTCTCGAGCAGGCGCCGGCCGAGCGCGGCCTCCTCCAGGTCGACGAAGGCGAGGAGCTCGCGGGGAACGCCCGCCTGCCAGAGCGCCTCGGCCAGCACGGCGCCGACCCGCCGTGCCTGCGGCGCTGGCTTGAAGATCACTCCGCTGCCCGCCGCGAGCGCGGCCAGCACCGACCCCGCGGGAATGGAGACCGGGAAGTTCCAGGGCGGTGCGACCACGGTGACCCGGGGCGAGGAGAATCGCGCGCCCCGGATGCCGTCCAGCTCGCGGGCCCGATCGGCGTAGTAGGCGGCGAAGTCGACGGCCTCGCTGATCTCCGGATCGCCCTCGGCCAGCGTCTTCCCCGTCTCGGCGGCGGCGATCTCCAGGAGGTCGGCGCGGAACTCGGCGAGCGTTGCGGCGGCCCGATCGAGCACGTCGGCGCGCTCTGCTCCGCTCTTCTCGGCCCAGGAGTCCGCAGAGCGCGCGACCGTGTCGACGATGCGGTCGAGGATCCCCGGGTCGTCCACCCGGCACGCGCGGAGCACGACCGTGCCGAGGTCCGTGCTCCTCGCCCGGTCCAGGATGTCCCCCAGCCAGGCGCGATTTGCGGGAAGCGACGGGTCGGTGTCCGGCTCGTTCGCGAAGGGCTCGCCCGTTCGCGGCACCCGGCGCTCCTCGGCCCGGTCCTGAGTCCGATTAGGGCGGAGGGGTGCGGCATCCAGCGCGGCGAGAGAACGGGAGAAACGCTCGCGCTCGCGTTCGAAGGCCGCCGGGTCATCCGCCAGGTCGAACGCCGAGGAGAGGAAGTTCTCCTCGCTCCCGTTCTCCTCCAGGCGCCGCACCAGGTAGGAGATCGCCACATCGAACTCGCGCGGAAACACCACCGGGGTGTAGAGGAGCAGGCCGCCCACGTCCTCGCGCACCGCCTGCGCCTGCGCGCCGGCCATGCCGAGGAGCATCTCGAAGTCCACCCGGTCCGCCACTCCCCGGTCTTCGGCGAGCAGCCAGGCGAAGGCGATGTCGAACAGGTTGTGGCCGGCGACGCCGAGCCGGACCGCGTCGGTGCGCGCGGGGGTCATCGCCCAGTCGAGCACTCTCTTGTAGTTGGTGTCGGTGGCCTGCTTGGTGGGCAGGGTCGCGAGCGGCCAGCCGTGCAGGGCCGCGTCCACCCGCTCCATCAGAAGGTTCGCGCCTTTGACGACGCGTACCTTGATCGGCGCTCCCCCTCGAGTGCGGCGCTCCGCGGACCAGGCCTGCAGACCCTGCATCGCGCTGAGTGCGTCCGGCAGGTACGCCTGCAGCACGATCCCGGCCTCCAGCCCCAACAGCTCCTCGCGGTCGAGGAGCGCGGTGAAGACCGCGAGGGTGAGATCGAGGTCCCGGTACTCCTCCATGTCCAGGTTGAGGAATTTGGGGGTCGTCGACGCCGCGGCGTAGCGGTAGAGGGGGAGCAGGCGCCGCACCACCCGCTCGACGGTCTCGTCGAATGCCCACATGGAGAGGTTGGCGGCGATGGCGGAGACCTTGATCGACACGTAGTCGACGTCGTCGCGCTCGAGCAGCCGGCGGGCCCCCTCCAGCCGTCGGTCCGCCTCCTGCTCTCCCAGCACGGCCTCGCCGAGCAGGTTGATGTTGAGGCGGACGCCCGGCGATCGCAGCCGGACGATCCGCGGGCCGAGCCGCGCGGGGGTCGCGTCGAGCACCAGGTGACCCACCATCCGGCGGAGCACGACGCGCGCGATCGGCACGACGACCTCCGGGAGGAGCGGGCCGAGCAGGGCGCCCGCGATGATCGCCGCGCGCTGAGGCCACGGCAGGAAGCGGGGAATCCCCGGAAGCAGCCGTCGCAGGTTGCGGGCGGCGACGCGCAGGTCCTCCGGCCGCACGACGCCGTCCACGAAGCCGAGCGTGAACGCCAGCCCCGACGGGTCGCGCAGCAGCCCGGCGAGCCGCGCCGCGGCGGGGTCCACCCGGCCTGCCGAGCCCCGGCGCAGCCAGGTCCGGACGAGGGCGACCGAGCGCTCCTCGAGGCTTCCGCCCTCCGCTCCGCGGGGCTCGGCGTCGGGCATGCAGGAAGCATATTCCGCTCGGGGCACGGGCCGGCGTGCCCGGCCGGGCGGGTCAGGTCGTGAGCGCAACCGGCGTCATGCGGGAGTTCCCGGCTGCCGTCTCCGAGCGCGGCGGGCCATCGCCCGGACCTCCATCCGACGAGCCCGGCGCCCGGAATCCGAGCGGAGCGGCGGCCTAGACTTCCGGAGAAATGGCAGAGCCGTCCAGAATCCTTCGGGTGATCCTCGACACCGATCTCGCCATGGGCGCGCCCGGCTCGGACATCGACGACGGGTTCGCACTCGCGCTGGCGATCGCCGATCCCTCGATCGACCTCGAGCTCGTCACGACCGTCAACGGGAACACCGACGTGGAGAGCGCGACCCTGCTGACCCTGGAGCTGCTCGCCCGGCTCGGCAGGGAGGACATCCCGGTCGTGCGCGGTGCGGCCGCGCCGCTGCTGCGCCCCGACCTCGCCCGCTCGGCCTCCGAGCAGGTGCGCAGCCGGTACGGCTCGCGGGCTCCCGTCCCTGGCCACGCCGCGGTCGAGATCGTGCGCCGCGTGATGGCCTCGCCGGGGGAGATCACGCTCGTGGCGATCGGCCCCCTCACCAACCTCGCCGCCGCGCTCGCGCTCGAGCCGCGGCTGGCGACCGCGGTGCGCGAGATCGTCGTGATGGGCGGTGTCTTCCTCGCCCACACCAACCACCAGGTCATGCCCGGCGAGTTCAACATCTGGGTCGACCCCGAGGCCGCCTCCGCCGTCCTGCACTCCGGGGCCCCGCTGCGGTTCGTGGGCCTCGACGTCACCCTCCAGGTGCGGATGAGCCGGGAGGACGGTCAGCGCCTCGTCGACTCGGGCCGCCCCTTCGCGCGGTTCGCGGGAGAGTGCACCCTGGCCTGGATCGATCACCTGCGCGACACCAACCCGGGAGATCCGGCCGCCGCCGGCTCCTGCGCCATGCACGACCCGCTCGCACTGGCCGCCGTCTCGCAGCCCGGCCTGCTCACCTGGCGCGACGCCCACGTCGGGGTCGTCACCGGCCCGAGCATCGCGCGCGGCGTCACCGTGGCCGACCTGCTCACCTCCGCCTCCCCTCCCGAGCCGAACTGCCGCATCGCGGTCGGCGTCGATGTGGCCGCGTTCACCGAGCTGTTCGTGGCGAGGATCTCTCAGCTCTGACCGCCCGTCGGCGTCGGCGTTCCCCCCGGCTGCCCCCCGATGCCGGAGGAAACACCCCCAGAACGGGGCACGGCGCAAAGGTCCACCCAGTATTCTCGCGATATGGCACCGGGGATCTCGTCGGAAGACGTCGCGGGACTGCGCGACGCGGTGACCGGCGCCGTCTTCCTCCGGGACGACGAGGGACTGGCCGACGAGGCCGCCTGCTTCAACACCGCGATCGTGCACGACCCCGATGTGGTGGTGGGGGCGCGGACCACCGCCGACGTCGTGGAGGCGGTCCGCTTCGCCGGGATCCACTCGCTGCCTGTCTTCGTGCAGGCGACCGGCCACGGGGCCTTCGCCCCCATCACGGTGGGTCTTCTCATCACGACCGGCCGGATGACCGGTGTCAGCATCGACCGCAAGACCTCCGTCGCGTCGATCGGCGCAGGCACCCGGTGGGGGGAGGTCGTCGAGGCGGCCTCGCGCTACGGGCTGGCTCCCATCACCGGTTCCTCCACCAATGTGGGCGCGATCGGCTACACCCTCGGCGGCGGCCTCGGCCCCCTCTCCCGCACCTACGGCTTCACCGCCGACTGGGTGCGCGGCTTCACCCTCGTCACCGCTGACGGCCGGGTGGTGCGCGCGACCGCCGAGGAGAACGAGGATCTGTTCTGGGCGCTCCGGGGCGGCAAGGGCGGCCTCGGTGTGGTGGTCGAGATGGAGCTCGAACTCGTGCCGCTCACCCACGTCTACGGCGGCGGGCTCTTCTTCGACACCGCGCACATCGAGCGGGCGATGCGGGCCTGGGTGGACTGGGTGCACACGGTTCCGGACACCGTCACCTCCTCCGTCGCCCTCGTCCGGTTCCCGCCGATCGAGGAAGTGCCCGAGGCACTGCGCGGCAAGTTCGTGCTGCACCTGCGGTACGCCTTCGTCGGCGACGACGAGGAGGGCGAACGACTCCTCGGCCCGCTGCGCGCGGCGGCCCCCACCTTCCTCGACCTCGTGGGCGAGATGCCGACGTCCGATATCGGCTCCATCCACAACGACGCGGACCAGCCGGGACCGGCCTGGGACCGCGGCATGCAGCTCGAAGACATCGACCAGGACTTCGTCACCGAGTTCCTCGCCCGCGCCGGCGCCCGCGCGGACGTGCCGTTCATCGCGATCGAGATCCGGCACATCGGCGGCGCCGCAAGCGAGGAGCAGCACGGCGGAACCGCAGTCGGCGGCCGCCAGGCGCCGTTCACCCTGGTGATGATCGGGGTGCCGGTCCCCGAGCTGTTCGAGACGGCCATGCCGCAGAAGTCCGACTACATCGTGGCCGGCATCCTGCCGTGGATCGCGACCGAGACCAACATCAACTTCCTCGGCCACGTGGCGTCCACCCAGCAGTTCGCCAGCGCGTGGCCGAGCGACGCGTTCGACCGGCTCGCCGAGACCCGCACGGCCTGGGACCCGGACAAGCTCTTCGCCTACGGCCCGTAGGCCGGTCCCGGTCCCGGTCCCAACGGTATCGCCGCGGGTCAGTGGCCGCGGTGGTCCTGGATGGTCAGCTTCGGCCCGAAGCGGGGCTTGCGGAAGCCGCTCGCGAGGATGAGCCGCACCACCCGCTGCCGGTGTCCCCGCCACGGCTCGAGCAGTTCGAGCATGCCGTCGTCGTCCACGGGCGTGCCGGCCAGCGCCCATCCGACGATGTCGTGGATGTGGAAGTCGCCGACGCTCACTGCGTCGGGATCGCCGTGGGCCCGCTGAGCCGCCTCGGCGGCCGTCCAGACTCCGACGCCGCGGACGGTGCGGAGGCGCTTGCGGACTTCGTCGCCGCCCCGACCGAGCGAGAGCGTCCGCTCGAGACCGGGGGCGACCCGCACCACCTCCTGGCAGGTCGCCGCACGCTGGGGACCGATTCCCGCGCGATGCCACTCCCAGGACGGAATGCGGCGCCACATTTCGGGCGAGGGGAACACACGCATGCCCTCAGGCGCAGGGCCGGGCGCCTCTCCACCGTGCTTCCGGACGAGCACCCGCCAGCCGGCGTGCGCCTCGAGGGTCGTGACCTTCTGCTCGATGACCGCCGCCAGCAGCATCTCCACGACGAGCCCGACCCGGGCGAGGCGGAGCCCCGGCAGGCGGTGCGCGGCGTCCTTGACGAGCGGGTGGGCCGACGGATCGAAGCCGTCCCGGTCGTCGCCCGCGCCGAGCAGCTCGGGCACCCCGGCGATGGCCCACTCCGCTCCGGGACCCCAGGCCCGGGCGGCGATCCCTCCGCCCCGCTGCTGTGCGAGATGCAGAGTCGCCGCTCCGTGAGGGGTGAGCAGCGTGCGCCAGGCACCCGGCGGCCCGAAGCGGCCCTCACGGTCCCAGCGGAAGGTGGGGTCGCCCGTTCCGCGGCCCAGCTGGCTCAGCACGAGCCGGAGGTCGACCTTCTCCGCCGGCGCCCAGGTGGTGCCGACGGGCGTCTCCGGCCCTGCTGCCGCAGCGGAGCCGGCGAGCGCGGGGAGACCGGAGCGGGGAGGTGCGATCGTCATTCCGCTCCCCCCAAAGCCACCCGATCATCGTACGTGCGCGGGCCGACCGCGGCCGGGATACCGTAGCCCCAATCCCCTCCGGAAGGTGCCCCATGTCCTACCGCGCTCTCGTCGTTCCCGAGAAGGGTGCTCGCGCCCAGCTGCGCGACCTCGAGGAGCCGTGCGTCGTCCCGGAGGGCGCCCGCGTGCAGATCGAGGTCAGTCACTCCTCCGTCAACTACAAGGACGCGATCGCTCTCACGGGTGGCCCCGGCATCCTCCGCTCCGCCCCTCTTGTCCCGGGCATCGATGCGGTCGGCACGGTCCTCGAAGGCTCCGCCGAGTGGTCCCCCGGCCGGCGCGTCCTCGTCAACGGGGCCGGCCTCGGCGAGCGCACCGACGGGGGCCTCGCGGAATCCGTCGTCGTGCCCGCCGCGGCGCTGCTGGCACTCCCGGCCGCCTTCTCGGGCCGGGAAGCGGCGGCGATCGGCACGGCCGGATTCACGGCAGCCCTCGCCCTGCTCGCCCTGCTGCGCCACGGGATCTCCCCGGATTCGGGCGAGGTGCTCGTCACCGGCGCGGGCGGCGGGGTCGGCTCCTTCGCGGTCGCGCTGCTCGCCTCGGCGGGCTGCCGCGTCGTCGCGTCGACGGGCCGCGCGGAGGAGCGGGGTCCCGCGCTGCGCGAGCTCGGCGCCGCGGAGGTGGTGGACCGCACGCAGCTCGCCGAGGGCGGCAAGCCTCTGCAGAGCACACGCTGGGCCGCGGTCGTCGACTCCGTCGGCGGGGTGCCGCTCGCGAACGCGCTGGCGCAGACCCGGTACGGCGGCGTGGTCGCGGCCTGCGGCCTCGCCGCGAGTGCCGACCTTCCCACGACCGTGATGCCGTTCATCCTGCGTGCGGTGACGCTCACCGGGATCAACTCGGTCGATGCGCCGACGCTCGCCCGGCAGCAGGCCTGGGAGCTCCTGGCTCGCACGCTCGACAGCGCGACGATCGAGGCTATCGCCCCTCGCACGGTGGGACTCGGCGAGGCGCCCGGGGTGGCGACGGACGTGCTGGCGGGCCGGATCGCGGGCCGCGTCGTGGTGGATGTCCGCGGCTGAACTCAGGCCGGGGGCGTCCCAACGGCCGCGGCGTGCGCCGCCGACGGGAGCGCCGACAGGATCCGCTCGACCGCCGCGTCGTCGTGTGCGGCCGTGACGAACCAGGCCTCGAACACGCTGGGCGGAAGGGAGACCCCGGCGTCGAGCATCGCGTGGAAGAACGGCGGATAGCGGAACGCCTCCTGGCGCTTCACCTCGGCGTAGGACTGCGCCGGCCCGCCGAACACGAAGCTGAACAGGTTCCCTGCCCGCTGCACCGAGTGCACGACCCCGGCCGCGGACAGCGCCTCGGATACCGCGGCGGACAGCTGCGCGGCCACCGCGTCGAGCCGGCCGTAGACCGCGTCGTCGGCAAGGCGCAGCGTGGTGAGGCCCGCGGCCACCGCCACCGGATTCCCCGACAGGGTGCCCGCCTGGTACACCGGCCCGAGTGGGGCCAGATGCTCCATCACGTCGGCCCGGCCGCCCAGCGCGGCGAGGGGCATCCCCCCGCCCACGACCTTGCCGAAGGTGAACAGGTCCGGCGTGTAGCCGTCGGCCCCGCCGTCGTTCTCGAGGCCCCACCAGCCCGCCCGGCCGACCCGGAAGCCGGTGAGCACCTCGTCGAGGATGACGAGCGCGCCGTGCTCGTGGGCCAGCCGGTGCACGGCCGCGTTGAAGCCGGGCAGCGGCGGGACGACCCCCATGTTGGCGGCGGCGGCCTCGGTGATGACGGCGGCGATGCGGTCGCCGTAGCGCCCGAACGCCTCGGTCAGCGCGCCGAGGTCGTTGTACGGCAGCACCAGGGTGAGGGCGGCGACGTCGGCCGGCACTCCCGCCGAACCGGGGAGCGACAGGGTGGCGACGCCCGAGCCGGACTCGGCGAGGAGCGCGTCCGAATGGCCATGGTAGTGCCCGGCGAATTTCACCAGCAGGTCGCGGCCGGTGAAGCCGCGCGCGAGGCGGATCGCCGTCATGGTCGCCTCGGTCCCGGTGGACACCAGTCGCACCCGCTCGACGGGAGAGACCGATCCCGCGCGGACGCGCGCGATGACCAGCTCGGCGAGCTCGGTCTCCGACGGCGTGGACGCACCGAAGGAGAGCCCGCGGGCGGCTGCCTGCTGCACAGCGGCGACGACCTCGGGATGCGCGTGGCCGAGGATCGCCGGACCCCAGGAGGCGACCAGGTCCACATATTCGGTGCCCTCGCTGTCGGTCACGTACGGGCCGGAGGCGCCGACGAGGAAGCGGGGGGTCCCGCCCACGGAGCCGAACGCGCGGACCGGCGAGTTCACGCCCCCCGGGATCGATCGCTGGGCGCGGGCGAAGAGGTCGGAGTTCACCCGTCCTCCCGGATCCAGCGCGCGGCCTCCACCGCCCAGTAGCTGAGGACCGCCTCCGCCCCCGCGCGGCGGATGGCCACCAGGGACTCCAGGACCGCACGCCGGCGGTCGATCCAGCCGTTCGCGGCGGCGGCCTCGAGCATCGCGTACTCGCCGGACACCTGGTATGCCCAGACGGGAATGGAGCTGGCCGCGGCGACGTCGGCGAGCACATCCAGGTAGCTGGAGGCCGGCTTCACCATGACGACGTCGGCGCCCTGCTCCTCGTCGAGAGCGGCCTCGCGCACGCCCTCCCGGCGGTTGGCGGGGTCGAGCTGGTAGGTGCGGCGGTCGCCGGCGAGCTGCGAGTCGACGGCCTCGCGGAATGGGCCGTAGTAGGCCGACGCGTACTTGCCCGCGTAGCCGAGGATCGCGGTGCCGGCGAAGCCGCTGCTGTCGAGCGCGTCGCGGACCGCGGCCACCTGGTTGTCCATCATCCCCGAGAGCCCGAGCAGCTGTGATCCGCTCGCAGCCTGGATCACGCCCATGTCGCGATAGCGCTCGAGGGTGGCGTCGTTGTCCACCGAGCCGTCGGGAGCGAGCACCCCGCAGTGGCCGTGATCGGTGAACTCGTCGAGGCACAGGTCGGTCTGCACGACCAGGGCCTCGCCCACCTCGTCCGCGACCGCGCGGGTCGCCACGTTCAGGATGCCGTCCGGATCGGTCGCGCGCGTGCCCGTCGAGTCGCGCTCGAGCGGAACGCCGAAGAGCATCACGCCGCCGATGCCGGCCTCGGCCGCCTCGACGGCCGCGCGGCGCAGGCTGTCCAGGCTGTGCTGGACCACTCCGGGCATGGACGCGATCGGCACCGACTCCGAGACGCCCTCGCGGACGAACATCGGCAGCACGAGCTCGGCGGGGTGCAGGCGCGTCTGTGCGACGAGCCGGCGCATCGCCGGGCTGGCGCGGAGGCGACGGGGACGGGTCGCGGTCATGACTCCTGCCTCTCAGCGACGTCGACGAGCGACTGGATGAGCGACTCGGCGGTCCGCTCGGTCGCGACGAGGTCCACGCGCAGCCCGGCGGCACGCGCGTCCGCGGCGGTGCGCGGGCCGATGCAGGCGACCAGGGTGGCCTCCGGGATGGGTCCCAGCTGGAGCTGCACCTGCTCGGCGACACTGCCCGAGGTCACGAGGATCGCGTGCACGCGGCCCACGCCGATGTCCTCGCGGATGGCCTCGTCGACGGGCACGCCGACGGTGCGGTACGCGATCACCGAGTCCACGAGGTGTCCGATCGCGCGGAGCCCGTCGGTGAGCACGGGCTTCGCGATGTCGGAGCGCAGCGCGAGGATGCGCTGCGGCGCCGAAGCCGCGGTGACCTCGGTCCACTCGGCGAGCAGGCCGCGTGCCGAGTTGTCCGCGTTGGGCACGAAGTCCACGCGGTAGCCCGCCGCGATCAGAGCCGCCGCCGTCGTCTCGCCGACCGCCGCGATGCGGGTGCGGTCCGGAACCTCCACTCGGTGGGAGGCCAGCACGTCGACCGTCGTTGCGCTCGTCACGGACATCCAGTCGAAGACGCCGTCCTCGAGATCCTGAAGTGCGCGATCGAGGGCGGGAGCGTCGGCGGTGCCGGCGAAGTTGATGAGCGGGGCAACGATCGGCGAAGCGCCCCTGGCGCGCAGGTCGGCTGCCACTCCGTGGCCCCATGGACCGCCGCGCGGGACGAGCACCCGCCAGCCCGCGAGCGGCTTCTTCGCTGTCACGCTCTGCCCCCGAGCGGGGCGAGCTCTGCCGCACCGGCGTCGAGCAGCTCGTCGACCAGCCGCCGACCGGCCGCCAGTGGGTCCAGGTCACCGGCGGCCGCGCTCTGCTCCACCTGCCGCTGCACGGAAGCGGTGCCGTCCGGCCGGTAGACGGCGGCCCAGACGGCGAGCACGCCCTGGGAGAAGGAGCTCGAGGCGGCGACCGGTGCGGTGCAGCCGGCCTCCAGGCCGCGGAGCACCTCGCGCTCGGCGGCGACGGTCAGTTCCGCCCCGGGATCGGCGAGCACGCGGGCGGCGCGCGCGACCTCACTGTTCGCGAGGTCCGCCGCCCGCACCTCCAGGGCGAGTGCCCCCTGGCCGGGAGCGGTCGGCCAGCTCCGGAGGTCCAGAGTGTCGGTCACGGCGTCCGCTCTGCCGAGGCGCTTCACCCCTGCCGCGGCGAGCAGCACTGCGTCGAGCCGGCCCTCCGACACGAAGCGCAGCCGTGTGTCCACGTTGCCGCGGATGTCGACGACCTCGAGGTCAGGCCGGGCGGCGAGCAGCTGGGCGATCCGCCGGGGCGATCCGGTGCCCACCCGCGCGCCGGACGGGAGCCGGTCCAGCGTGAGGCCGTCGCGCGCGCAGAGCACGTCGCGCGCATCGGCGCGGACCGGAACCGAGGCGAGCGCGAGCCCGTCGGCCGGCGCCGTCGGCAGATCCTTGAGCGAGTGCACCACGAGGTCGCAGTCCCCCGCGAGCAGCGCCCGCCGGAGGGTTCCCGCGAAGACGCCCCGCCCGCCGATGACCGCCAGCGAGTCGTCCCGGATGTCGCCCTCGCTGGCGATGGAGATCAGTCGCACGTCGGTTCCGGCCGCCGTCTCGAGGGCGTCCGCGACGGCTCCGGCCTGGGCCAGCGCCAGGGCGCTTCCCCTGGTGCCGATGCGAAGGGTCATGGTGCCAGCCCGGCCACCGCGGGACGGAATCCGAGGCGCGCGTTCTCGCAGCAGCCCGGACGGCACACGTCGTACCAGGGTCCCAGCGCGGTCAGCGCGGGTCGCTGGTCCGCCGGGACGCCGTCGCGGCGCTCCAGCACGAGGTCGACGAGTCCCGACACGTAGGCGGCGTGCACCCCGGGAGTCGGCACGCGGATCGCGACCACGCCATGCTCCTCGGCCGTCTCCCTCGCCTCGGTGTCGAGGTCCCACTTGACCTCCATGTGGTCGCTCACGAAGCCGAGCGGCACGATGACGACCCCCTTGATGCCGGCTGCCGCGAGCTCCGCGATGCGATCGTTCACGTCCGGCTCCAGCCAGGGCTGGCTCGGGGGTCCGCTGCGCGACTGGTAGACGAGGTCCCATGGGACGTCGCGGCCCGACTCGGCCAGGACGACCTCGGCCACGGCGAGGTGCTGGGCCGCGTAGGCGCCGCCCTCGCCGAAGCCGCGGAAGTCAGGCCCCGACCTGTTCGCGTCGCCGGTGGGGATCGAATGCGTCGAGAAGAGGATGTGCGCCTCGGTGTCGAGGTCGATGCCGAGGCGCTCCAGTTCGGCGAGCCCGTCCCGCAGGCCCTCGATGAAGGGCTGCACGAATCCCGGGTGGTCGAAGAATTGGCGCACCTTGTCGATCTGGACCACGCCGTCGAGTCCCGTGTCGGTCAGCGCCTGGGCGAAGTCCTCCCGGTACTGGCGGCAGCTCGAGTAGGAGCTGTACGCGCTCGTCGCCACGGCGATCAGCTTCGTATGACCGGCCTCGTGAGCCCCGCGCAGCGCATCGCCGAGGTACGGATCCCAGTTGCGGTTGCCCCAGAGCACCGGCAGGTCGATTCCGCGCCGAGCGAGCTCCGCCTCGAGCGCCGCCTTGAGCTCGCGGTTCTGGTCATTGATGGGGCTGAC
Organism: Naasia sp.; assembly: GCF_025465545.1. Taxonomy (GTDB): domain Bacteria; phylum Actinomycetota; class Actinomycetes; order Actinomycetales; family Microbacteriaceae; genus Naasia. The sequence goes on from NZ_JAODMK010000016.1 coordinate 41,806, forward strand.
CCCGCCGAAGGCACGGTAGTGATGGGCCACCTCTTCGAGCCGCTCGTCGGGGATCCCGCGACCCCGCGTCACGTTGCGGAGGAAGGGCAGCACGTCGTCCTGGCCCTCGGGCCCGCCGAAGCTGGCCAGCAGGATGGCGTCGTAGTCGGTGGGCTGGGAGACGTGCTCGGGGCCCTCAGCCGCGGCCGCCGTGGCTGCCCGGACGAGCTCGCTCACGAGAGCACCTCGGGGAGCTCGGTCGCCTCGATGCGGCGCCCGGTGAAGAAGGGCACCTCCTCGCGCACATGCAGGCGTGCGTCCGTGGCGCGGAGGTCCCGCATCATGTCGACGAGGTCGACGAGCACGTCCGACTCCATCGGCAGGATCCATTCGTAGTCGCCCAGCGCGAAGGCGGCCACCGTGTTGGCGACGACCGACTTGTAGGCGGCGCCCTTGCGGCCGTGCTCCGCGAGCATGCGCTTGCGGTCGTCGTCCTCGAGCACGTACCAGTCGAACGAGCGCACGAACGGGTACACGGTCAACCAGTCCCGGGCACGCTCGCCCCGGAGGAACCCGGGCACGTGGCTGCGGTTGAACTCCGCATCCCGATGCACGCCCAGGGCGTTCCAGGTGGGCAGCAGGGACGAGAAGAGCGTTGTCCTGCGCAGACGCCGGAGCGCCTTCTGCAGCCCCTCGGCCTTCGGCCCGACGAGCCAGACCATCACGTCCGCGTCCGCCCGGATCGAGGAAACATCGTAGAAGCCGCGCACCGTGATGCCCTCGTTGGAGAGCTCGCCGACCAATTCCAGAACCTCGCCGACATCGCCCGCCGGGGCGGGCAGCGAGGGGTTTCGTCGGAGCACGGCCCACAGCGCAAAAGCGGTGGACGTCATGGGTCCCATTGTCCACCCGGCATCGAGAGGGTCAAAACGAGCATCGCTCAGCGACGCACGAGCCTCCACGCGAGAAGTCCTCCCGCGGCGAGCACGACGGCCCCGGCCGTGGCGTACACCACGATCGGGTTCTCCTTGTTGATCCTGGCGAAAGCCTCGCGGGCACGGTCCGCGTACTGCTTGGCCTGCTTGGGGACGTTGAGGCGGTCCTCGATCGCGTCGAGCGTCTGCGCGAGCTTCTCGCGGGTGGACTCGATGTCCGACCGCAGCTCACCGAGCGCCCGCTCCTTGTGGCTCAGGTTCGAGTCGTCAGCGGTCATACTTCCCCATTCCCTTGAAGGCTCGGACGTCGTTCTTCACGCTCTCGATGGAGTCCTCGGGCGTGGGCGGAACGCCCTTCTTGACCCGCTTCATGCCGAGCAGCACCAGCACCACGACGATCACGAGCAGCACGAACGCCACCATCAGTGCCGCGAGCCACCCCGGGAACACCACAGCGAGGCCGAGGATCGCTGCGGTGAGCAGCACGGCGAAGAGGAAGAACCCGAAGAACGCCGCTCCGGCGAAGAAGCCGACCCCGATCCCGAGCTCGGTCAGCTTGCCGGTGACTTCCTTCTTGATCTGCTCGATCTCGTCGCGGATCAGCTGCCCGACGAGGCCGGGCACGTCCGCGATGAGCTGCAGCAGCGACTTGCGGTCGGTCTGCGGCTCGACGCGCACGGACGGCATGCCGTCTCCTATTCGGCGGGGGGCAGGGTGCCCGTGCCGCTGGTCGACGAGGACCCCTTGCCGGAGCGCTTGCCGACTTGGCTGACCTGGTTGACGACCTTCTTCGCGGTGTTGCTGACGACGGCCGGAACGTCCGACGCGTGGTCGTCGACGAAGCCCTGCACCTGCCCGACGCCGCGCTGCACGGCCGGGGTGTTCCAGAACCGCTCGGCGCTGGCCTTGATCTGCTCGTAGCGCTTGCGCCCGGCGCGCGTTCCCAGGACATATCCGGTGGCCGCGCCGGCGAGGAAAACCAACTTGCCCTTCATGGTCGCTCCGATCTGTTGGACGAGATGACCAGCGTAGCCGCATCACCGGAAGGGCCACCGGGGAGGTTGACAAGGGGCGAGGCCAGCCGGTCTGCCGCCTCCGCCGGCCCGCCGGCGGCGTCCTCAGTCGCCGCGGCCGGCCCGGTCGGCGTCCGCGATCACGGAGGCGAGGCCCGTGCCTGCCAGCCAGGCGCCCGTGAGGTCGAGTCCCTCGAGGCCGAGGGCCGCCGCACGCACGGCTTCGATCCGGGCCCGGACGCCGAGCAGGGCGCGCTGGCTCTCCTGCCGCCACTCGGTGATCGCCCAGTCGACCAGGTTGAGCTCGGTGCGACGCACGTCGAGGAGTCGCGCCGCGTCGGACAGCGCCAGGTCCCCCGCATCGATGGGGCGGGAACCGAATCCCGCAACGGTGCGGTAGCTCAGCCGCACCACGTGCCGTCCCGGCGGCAGGAGCGCGGCCAGCCACGGCCACTTGGCCGAACTGTGGGTGAGGGCGCGCGCCGCGACGGAGTCGACGCCGCGGGCGACGAGCACGCCGGAACCGCGGGGGAAGGAGTCGAGCGAGGGAGCGTCGAGCACGAGCGACACGACGGTGGTGCCGTGCGGCTCGGGCCAGCCCGCCAACGGCGCCGCCGGAAGCAGCGGCGCGAGCAGGGCGCGGGCGCTCGCGCCGTCGGAGGCGACGACCACCCGATCGGCCTCGAGCGCCTCGGCGGCGGTCTGCACGCGCCACTTCTCACCGACGCGCTCGACAGCGGTGACCGGCGAACCGGTCCGCGTGCCGACTCCGAAGCGGCCGAGCTCCCGCTCGAGCGCGGCCACCAGCGTGACCATGCCGCCGGGAAGCCCGACCACGGCGGAGCCCGCCGGTGCGGCGGCGCGCAGGGCGAGGACCGCGGAGGACAGCGATCCGGTGCGGGTCAGCTCCCCGTTCAGTAGCGGCACGAGCGACTCCACGTCCGCCTCATCCGGGTTCACCGCGTACACGTTCCCGACCACCGGTGCCACGAGCTCCTCGAGCACACGTGCGCCCATCCGCCTGCGCACCAGCGCGCCGAGGTTCCGCTCCCGTCCCACGGTGAGTTCGGGCAGCAGCCGATCCGCCCAGGCTCGCATCGCCGCTCGCGTGCCGATCACGGCGCGCACATCGGCCGCGAGCGGGAAGGCGGGGATGCCGAGCACTCCTGCCGCGGGCAGCGGGTACGCGCCCCGGGCGTTCTGCAGCCAGGCCCCGGAAGGCGCGGGCGGCACGGGCGTCAGGCCGAGCGCGGACAGCAGGGCGAGCGCGGTCCCGCCGCGCGCCGCGAGGCTCTCGGCTCCGGTGTCGACCGGCACGCCCGCGAGCTCGATCCCGGCGACGGCTCCGCCGAGGCGCTCGGCTCCCTCGAGCAGGACGACATCCGCTCCGGCGAGGGCCGCGGATCGCGCGGCGACCAGTCCGGCGATCCCACCGCCCACGACGAGGACCGAGGTCATGGCTGGGCGGGCAGCCCGTGCACGAAGGCGGTCAGCCGGGTGAGGACGTCCGGGTCGGTGTCGGCGGGCACCCCGTGCCCCAGGTTGAGCACGTGTGCCGGCGCGGAGCGTCCTCGCTCGATCACGTCGCGGACGTGCGCCTCGAGCACCGGCCACGGAGCGCTGAGCAGGGCGGGATCGATGTTGCCCTGCAGCGGGACCGGACCGAGTCGCGCGGCCGCCTGGTCGAGCGGGATGCGCCAGTCGACGCCCACCACGTCGACGCCGACGTCGCGCAGGTCGGGCAGGATCTCCCCCGTCCCCACGCCGAAGTGCACGAGCGGCACCTCGAGGTCCCGGACGGCGTCGAGGGCTCGCGCCGACGCCCAGGCGACGCATCGCCGGTAGTCACTCCGGGACAGGGAACCCGCCCAGGAGTCGAAGAGCTGACCTGCGCTCGCCCCCGCGAGCAGCTGAGCCCGGAGGAACGCGCCCGTGACGTCCGCCGTCCACTCCATCAGAGCCGTCCAGGCCTCGGGGTCGGCATGCATCATCGAGCGGGCACGCAGGTGGTCCTTGGAGGGCCCGCCCTCGACCAGGTAGGCAGCGAGGGTGAAGGGTGCACCGCCGAAGCCGATGAGCGGAGTTCCCCCGAGCTGGGACACGGTGCGCGCGACACCCTCCGTGATGGGCTTGAGCGCCTCCGGGGTCAGCACGTGCTCCCGGAGGCGGGTGACGTCCTCCGCGGTGCGCACCGGCGCATCGAGCACGGGACCCCGGCCCGGCACGATCTCGACGTCGACCCCGGCGAGCCGCAGGGGGATCACGATGTCGCTGAAGAAGATGGCGGCGTCCACCCCGTGCCGGCGCACCGGCTGGAGCGTGATCTCGCTCGCCAGCTCCGGGTCCAGGCAGGAGTCGAGCATCGGGACGCCCTCGCGGAGCGCCCGGTACTCCGGGAGCGAGCGTCCGGCCTGCCGCATGAACCACACCGGTGGCGTCGGCTGCCGCTCCCCGCGATACGCGCGGATGAGGGGAGCGCGACCGGTGCGGCCGTCGATCAGCGGATGGTCGGGGGGCAGCGGCACACCATCCAGTGTTCCACGGCCCGCCGGGTCCGTTCGGCGGAGGGTCAGCGCGCGGGCGAGAAGAGCCGCTCGCTCGCGATCCGCGCGCCCGCCGCCAGCGACTCGAGCTTCGCCCAGGCGATCTGCGGGTGGATGCGTCCGCCCAGTCCGCAGTCCGTGGAGGCGATCACGTTCGGGGCGCCGACGACCGACGCGAACCGCTCGATGCGCTCCGCGACGAGTTCCGGGTGCTCGACGACATTGGTGGCGTGACCGACGATCCCGGGGAGGATCAGCTTGCCCTCCGGCAGGGTCACGTCCTCCCACACCCGCCACTCGTGCTCGTGCCGGGCGTTCGCGGCCTCGAAGGAGTACGCGCCCGCATCGATTTCGAGCAGGAGCCCCACGATGTCCCGCAGGCCGATGTCCGTCGTGTGCGGGCCGTGCCAGCTTCCCCAGCACAGGTGGAAGCGGATGCGGTCCTCGGGCAGCCCGCGCAGCGCGTGGTTGAGCGCCTCGACGCGGATGCGGGTGAACGCCTGGTAGTCCTCGACGCTCGGCTCGGGGTTGATCTGATCCCAGTTCTCGGCGATGGAGGGGTCGTCGATCTGCAGGATCAGGCCGCCGTCGATCACGGCCTGGTACTCCTCCCGCAGCACGTCGGCCCACGCCCAGATGTGCTCCTCCTCGGTGGCGTAGAAGTCGTTGGCGATGCGGGCGCCGCTGCCGGGGGAGAGCGAGGTGAGAAAGCCGTCCTCGACGCCGGCGCGATCCAGGGCGGCGCGCAGGTTCGCGACATCGGAGCGGATCGCCTCGTGCCCGATGTAGCGCAGCGGTCCGGTCGTGGACGGGAATGCGGTCGCCGTCGTGCCCGTGGAGATGCCGCTCGTCGGATCGCTGTAGGCCTCGCGGAAGATCGTCCAGTCCCGCCGATCGGGGAAGGTGGTGAGCCGGACCCTGCCCGGCTCGGACCGCACCGGCTCCGCGCTGAAGGGGTCCTGCCCGGTGAGTGAGAGGCCGGCGACGCGCTGGAAGGAGTAGGACCACCAGGCGCCGTAGTCCACCGCGCTCGACATGGCCTTGCCGTATTCGCCGTCGCCCGGGACCGTGATTCCCGCTGCCGTCTGCCGCGCGACGAGGTCGCTGACCGCGTCGGCGAGGAGCGCATCGAACGCAGGGGTGCGCCGGAGGGTGAAGCCGTCGTCCTCGAGCTCCCGCGCCTCGTTGGCGGCGATCAGCTCAGGCGTCCGCGGAAGGGAGCCGGCGTGGGACGTCTGGATGCGGTCGCTGCTGTTGCGCATGGGTGCCTCGCTTGAAGTCGGGGGCCCGGAATCCTTCCGATCCGGGGCAGCGCTGCCGGGACGGCGCGAGGCTTCGCGTTCGCTGCCCCTCCAGCGTCGCACCGAGGGCCCTCTCTCGCTTCCCTCGCGTCACGAGCCGTAACGGTCATCCGGCCATTCCCCTCGATCTGCGCCAAGGAGGACGAGGGCCAGTGCACAGCCCCGAAGAAATAGACTCGTTCCGTGCTCCTCTGTCTGTCCGCGAGTCATCGCACCGCGGCCTTCGAACTCCTGGAGCGTCTCTCGACCGGCGCAGCCACCCTCGGGCAGGCTCTGATCCCCGCTGACGGATCGGTCGAAGGCGCTGTCGTGCTCGCGACCTGCAACCGCTTCGAGGCCTACCTCGACGTCCGTGGGCCGGCCGACGAGGTCCGGGACGCCGCCGCGGGGCGCGCCATCGACATCGTCTCGGGCATCACGGGAGTGAGCCCGGCGGAACTCTCCGGCGCGGTCGCCGTGCATGCCGACGCCGCTGCGGCGGAGCACCTCTTCGCCGTGTCCAGCGGCCTCGAGTCCGTGGTGGTGGGCGAGGGTGAGATCTCCGGCCAGGTCCGTCGCGCCCTCGAGTCCGCGCGCCGTTCCGGCACCACCTCTCCTGATCTCGAACGCGTCTTCCAGCGGGCCTCGACCGCATCCCGCGAGGTGCAGAACCGCACCGGGCTGGGCGGCGCCGGACGCTCGATCGTGCGCCTCGCCCTCGACCTCGCCTCCTCCCGCATCGCCGACTGGCAGGCGCAGAATGTGCTGCTCGTCGGCACCGGCGCCTACGCGGGCGCATGCCTCGCCGCCCTGCGGGACCGCGGCGTCACCGAGGTCGGAGTCTTCTCCCCGTCGGGTCGCGCCTCCCGCTTCGCGGCCCGCGAAGGGGTGCGGCCGGTCGAGGCCGATCAACTGGCCGACGCGCTGGACGCCGCCACCGTCGTGGTCACCTGCAGCACCGCGCCCGCCGTTGTGCTCACCGCCGAGATGCTCGCCGCCTCGCTGGAGCGGTCCGCTGGCAAGCGCGTGTTCGTGATGGACCTCGGGCTCCCCCGGAACGTCGACCCCGCGGTCGCCCGCGTGCCCGGGGCCGAGCTGCTCGACCTCGAGACCATCCGGCTGCATGCGCCGCTCGCCGAGCTCAACGCTCCCGACGACGCCCGTGACCTCGTGGGCCGCGCCGCCGCCGCCTTCACCGCGGAGAGCACCGAGCACCAGGTGAAGTCGGCCGTCGTCGCCTACCGCACGCACGTCTTCGACGTCCTCGAGGCGGAGCTCGAGCGGCTGCAGGCGCGGGGCGAGAGCAGCCCGGAGACCGAGCGCGCGCTGCGTCATCTGGTGAGCGTGCTCGTGCACCGGCCGACTCAGCGGGCGAAGGAGCTCGCGCGGGCGGGGCAGGGCGAGCGGGTCGTCGACGCCCTCAACACCCTCTTCGACCTCGGCGTGACACTCGACGCAGAGCACGGGCGCGCATCCGAGGACGCGGTCGGCTGATCGCCGCGGCGCCGCCGCCGGCGCTCAGTGCACGTACTCCAGCAGGTCGGTGCCGATCGTGCGCATGGCTCCGATCGCCTCGAGCCGGTCGTCGATGCGTCGATCCTGGAAGACGAGGGTCACGGCGTAGGCGACGCTCGCCCTCGGTCCGCGGAGCACGCCGGCCTCGGCTCGCACCCCCTGGTCCGTTCCCGTCTTGTTGAAGAGGGTGAGGTTGTGATCCGGTCGGCTGTGCGCCAGTGGGTCCAGCCCGAACGCCGCCGCGACCAGCGACAGGTCCATGCCGAGCATCAGCCAGTCCACCACCCGGTAGCTCGTCGCGGGATCGATCAGCTCGCCCCGCGCGAGGGCGCCGAAGAGCCAGGTGAGCTCCTCGGCCGAGCCGACGGACAGCTGAGGAGCGTCGTCGGGTCCCCGCCTGTCGCGCACCCGGTCGAGCAGGGCCGTCCGGCGGATGCCGATCTCCTCGGCGCGCAGCCGGACGGAGTCGAGTCCGACCCGGCGCAGCAGCACGTTGGTCGCCAGGTTGTCGCTCGTCGAGGCCACCAGAGCCGCGAGGTCGGCGAGCGGGAACGACGGGGCCGAGAGGTGCTGCCAGATTCCCGAGTCGGCGGCGTAGTCCACCGGCTCGCGGTCGAGGATGTCATAGCGGGAGCTCGTGCCGTTGCCGATCCGGGCGGATACCTCGAGCAGCAGCAGGACCTTGCCGATGCTCGCCGTGGGGAGCACGAGCGAGTCGTCGACCGAGAGCAGCACCTTGCCGGTCGAGAGGTCCACCGCTCGAGCCGACACCTGCGCCCCGCCGAGGGCGAGGTCGGCGAGCGCGCCGAAGCCCGCGACGAAATTCTCGGTGCGGTCGAGTCCCCTGTGCCGTCCGTTGATCGCGTCCCCGCGACCCTCGCGCCTCGTGCTGTCGGCGGTGGGCATCACCAGATGGTGACCCGCTGGGCGGGGGGAAGCCAGAGGCCGTCCGTCTCGGTGACTCCGAAGGCCTCGTAGAAGGGCTCCAGATTGCGGACGATCTGATTGCACCGGAACTCGTTGGGCGAGTGCGGGTCGATGGCCAGCAGACGCCGCACCTCCTCGTCGCGTCCCTTCATCTGCCAGGCCTGAGCCCAGGAGAGGAAGAAGCGCTCAGCGCCGGTGAGCCCGTCGATCAGGGGCGGCTCCTCGCCGCCGAGGGAGAGCAAGTAGGCCTTCCAGGCGATGCCCAGACCACCGAGGTCGCCGATGTTCTCGCCGATCGTGAGCGCGCCGTTCACGTGCGAGTCGGGCACCTGTTGCGGGGCGAGCGCGTCGTACTGCTCGATGAGCGACGCGGTCCGGGTCTCGAAGGCCGCCCGGTCCTCCTCGGTCCACCAGTCGGTGAGTCGGCCGTCGCCGTCGAAGCGCGAGCCCTGGTCATCGAAGCCATGGCCGATCTCGTGCCCGATGACGCCACCGATGGCGCCGTAGTTGGCGGCCGCGTCCCGGTCGGGCGTGAAGAACGGGTACTGCAGGATCGCGGCCGGGAACACGATCTCGTTGAACCCCGGGTTGTAGTACGCGTTGATCGTCTGCGGGGTCATGAACCACTCGTCGCGGTCCAGCGGCCTGCCGATCTTGGCGAGCTCGCGTGCGAACTCGAACTCGGCGGCACGGCGCACGTTCCCCAGGAGGTCGGTGGGATCGACGACGAGGTCCGAGTAGTCACGCCATCTGACGGGGTAGCCGATCTTCGGCGTGAACTTGTCGAGCTTCTCCAGTGCGCGCTGCCGGGTCTCCGCACTCATCCAGTCGAGCCCCTGGATGGAGGTCCGGTACGCCTCCACGAGGTGATCGACCAGGTCGTCCATGGCCTCCTTCGCGGCCGGCGGGAAGTGCCTCTCCACGTAGATGCGGCCGACGGCCTCGCCGAGCGCGCCCTCCACGAGCGAGACGCCCCGCTTCCACCGCGCCCGCAGCTCCGGAGTGCCGGTCAGCGTGCGGCCGTAGAAGCCGAAGTTCTCGTCCACGAAGGCGCTGGAGAGGTAGGGGGCGGCGCTGTGCAGGAGCTGCCAGCAGAGCCAATCCCGCCAGGACTCGAGCCGGTCCTCGACGAGGAGCCGCCCGAGACCCTCGAGGAAGCTGGGCTCGCGCACGACGACCTCGTCGAGCGCGGACTCGGGAACGTCGAGTCCTTCACGCCACACTGCGATGCCTGCCGCGGCGCCCCCGTCGACCAGCTCCTCGACCGCCGCCCACGACTTGAGGTTGTAGGTGGCCTGGCTGTCCCGGGTGCGCACGTTGTCCCAGTGCTCCGCGGCGAGCGCCGTCTCCAGCGCGACGACCCGGTCGGCGCGGGCCTCGGCGTCGTCGAAGCCGCCGAGCTCCAGCATCCGGGCGATGTGCGAGCGGTACGCGGCGCGGACCTCGGCGAACTTCTCCTCCCGGTAGTAGCTCTCGTTGGGAAGTCCGAGGCCGGACTGCTCGACGAAGACGAGGTAGCGCTCGGGGTTGCCCGGATCGTTGTCGACGAAGAGCTGCACGAACCCGGGGGCGCCGGACCGCTCGAGACGCCCGACCGTCGCCAGCAGCGAGGGGATCGAGTCCACCGCGCGGGCAGCATCCAGGAGGCCCTCGATCGGGCGCGCTCCCAGCTCCTCGATCCGCTCCTCGTCCATGAAGCTGGAGTAGAGGTCGCCGACCCTGCCCTGCTCCGTGCCGGACTCCGAGCCCTGGGCCTCCAGGATGATGTCGCGGACGGCCTTCTCGGCCTCCTCGGCCAGGACGTAGAAGGAGCCGTACCTCGCGCGGTCCGCGGGAATCTCGGTGCGCTCGATCCATCGCCCGTTCGCATGGCGGAAGAGGTCGTCCTGCGGCCGGATGGCGGGGTCGAGCTCGTCGAGCGCGATGCCCGACGTGAAGGGGATCGGGGCACTGTTGCTCATGATTCGACAGCCTATTCGCCGGGCCCGGGACCTCGCGTCCCCGGTCGGTCACCAGGACAGCTCTCGCGCGGGGCGGTGGTCGGCGCGTCGGTCTCTCCTCTCGTAGCGTTGGGGCATGAGCGCTCCCGCCCTGACCCGCCGCCAGGTGACCGGATGGCGCAACGCCGTGTTCGTCACCTTCGCCCTCTCGGGCTTCGCGATCGCCACCTGGCTGTCCCGGGTGCCCGCTGTACGGGATGAGCTGGGCGTGTCCACGTCGACTCTCGGACTCGTGCTCTTCGGCATCGCGGTGGGGTCGATCATCGGGCTGGTGCTCTCGAGCCATGTGATCGCCAAGGCCGGCACCGCGCGTGGGGTGCTGTTCGGCCTCGGCGTCGGCGTGCTCGGTCTTCCCGTTGCGGCCTTCGGCTCGCAGCTCGGTCAGCCGGTGCTGTGCTTCGCCGGGCTGCTCGTGTTCGGCGCGGGCAGCGGGCTCTGCGATGTCGCGATGAACGTGTCGGGGGCCGCGAACGAACGCGTCATCGGGCGCGCGATCATGCCGCTCTTCCATGCGATGTTCAGTGCCGGCACGGTGCTGGGCGTCGGCATCGGCGCCCTCGCCGAGGCCTGGGGGGTGCCGGTGCTCGTGCATGTGAGCGCGGCGACTGCGGTGCTGCTCGTCGCGGTGGTCGTGACGCTGCGCTGGTATCAGCCGGAGCACTCGGAGTCCTCAGGAACGAGCGCGCACGAGGCGCGGACGGAGGGCTGGCGCACCCGCCTGGCGGTGTGGCGGGAGCCGCGCACCCTCCTGATCGGACTCATCGTGCTCGGGATGGCGTTCACGGAGGGATCCGCCAACGACTGGCTGCCCCTCGCCATGGTCGACGGGCATGGGCTCGACAACGCAACAGGGGCGGTCGTGCTCGGCGTGTTCCTCGTCTCGATGACCATCGGGCGGGTGCTGGGCGTCTTCGTGCTCGACCGCTTCGGGCGGGTGCCTGTCCTGCGGGCCTCGGCGGGCCTGGCCGCCATCGGCCTCGGCGTGATCATCTTCGTGCCCTCCCCCGAGCTCGCCGTCGTCGGTGCCGTGCTGTGGGGTCTCGGCGCCTCGCTGGGCTTCCCCGTCGGCATGTCCGCGGCCGCCGACGAGCCCCGCCGGGCCGCCGCGCGGGTGAGCGCCGTCGCGACCATCGGGTACGTCGCGTTCCTCGTCGGCCCGCCCCTCATCGGCTTCCTCGCCGACCAGGTGGGACTCCTCCTGGCGCTCGGCGTGGTCCTCGTCCTCGTCGCCCTGGCGGGCCTCGTCTCGCATTCCGCACGGGAGCTGCCGGCCGCGGACGGCGCGCCCGTCGACTCCGAGCCGGGCGGCGCAGCGGCCGTCCGCGGTTAGGCTCGACGAATGCGCTTGGTGGTCGCTCGATGCTCCGTCGACTACGCCGGGCGGCTCAGCGCACACCTGCCGCTCGCCCCCCGCGTGCTCATGGTGAAGGCCGACGGAAGCGTGCTCGTGCACTCGGACGGCGGCTCGTACAAGCCGCTCAACTGGATGAGCCCGCCCTGCTCCCTGGTGGTCAGCGAGCCGGACGAGGACCAGCTCGCCGCCGGCGTCACCGAACTGTGGACCGTCACCAACGCGAAGACCAGCGACCTGCTCGTCGTGTCGGTGCACGAGGTGCTCTCCGACAGCAGCCACGACCTGGGCATCGACCCGGGCCTCGTGAAGGACGGCGTCGAGGCGGATCTGCAGAAGCTCCTCGCGGAGCAGATCGAGCTGCTCGGCGACGGCCACACGCTCGTCCGGCGGGAATACATGACCGCCATCGGACCGGTCGACATCCTCGCCCGCGACCCTGAGGGCCGCAGTGTCGCGGTCGAGCTGAAGCGCCGGGGGGACATCGACGGCGTCGAGCAGCTGACCCGCTACCTGGAGCTGATGAACCGGGACCCGCACCTGGCGCCCGTCACCGGGGTCTTCGCCGCTCAGGAGATCAAGCCGCAGGCGCGCACGCTCGCGCAGGACCGGGGTATCCGCTGCCTCCTGCTCGACTACGACTCGATGCGCGGCATGGACGACTCCCACCACCGCCTGTTCTGACCCGGCCAGACCCCGTGTTCTGGGAGTCGGAGCGATCAGGCGCGCCACGTAGGCTGTTTGCATGAACACGCCGGTCCAGTGGAGCTGTGTGCTGTTCGACCTCGACGGCACCATCGCCGACTCGGCGGCGGGCATCACCTCGACACTCGCGCACACCCTCGAGACGATGGGCAAGCCCGTCCCGCCGCCCGCCGAGCTCCTCGCCTTCGTCGGCCCTCCCATCATGGACGGCTTCGCCGCACTGGGGCTGAACCAGTCGGAGAGCCAGAGGGCCCTCCGTCTGTACCGCGCTCGGTACGCCGAGCGCGGGGCCTTCGACAGCGCCATGTTCCCCGGCATCGAGGAGACCGTGCGGACCCTGCACGACACGGGTGTTCCCATCGCCCTCGCGACCTCCAAGCCGGAGCTGCAGGCCACGCGGATGCTCGAGCACTACGGGCTCGCGGACCTCTTCACCTTCATCGGCGGCGCGAGCGAGGACGAGACCCGCAGCGAGAAGGCGGACGTGATCGCCTATGTGCTCGACAACCTCCGTGCCGAGCGGGTCGACCTGAGCAGCCCGGTGATGGTCGGCGACCGCGTCCACGACGTGGAGGGCGCGCTCGCCAACGACCTGCCGGTGATCTTCGTCCAGTGGGGCTACGGCGCCGAGGTGGAGCAGGCGGGAAGCATCGCGGCGGTCGCGAGCCCGTCCGAGCTGCTGATGCTCCTGCTGCCCGAACTCGCCGCCTGAGAGGACAAGCCATGGTGAAGGCCCTGTACGCCGAGTTCGTCGCGAAGGTGGGCGCCGATGAGGAGCTCGCCCGCCGGGTCGCGGAACTGACCGACGCGGTCCGGCAGGAGCCCGGGAACGTCGCGTTCGTCCCCTACCGGCTCGAGGAGGACCCGCGCCGCTGGTTCGTCTACGAGGTGTACCAGGACGAGGACGCGTTCCGCGCACACATCACCGCTCCCCACAGTGACGCGTTCAACGCCGTGCTGCCGACCCTCATCGAGGGCGACGGCTCCGTGCTCACCTGGCTCACGCCGACGACCTGACCCGGCGTGCTGTCCCAGGGCCGTCTCGCGCGGACCAGCGCAGCGGACTAGGCGTGCCTGATCTCGCCGAACGCGGCGATCTGCTCGCCCTTCTCGGCGCAGTAGCCCGTGACCGAGCCGACATAGCCGTCGGGCCCGCCGGCCGCAGCCACTGCAGCGGCCACGTCGAGGATGCGCCCCATGCCGGTCACCGGGTCGCCATCGGTGAAGGTGTCGCCGAGCTGAACGAAGACCTGATCGGCATCCTGCTGGAACTCCCGAGGCCAGACGATGAAGTAGGTGCCGTCCTCGTTCTTCAGGTGGAAGCAGCCGTTGCCGGCGATCCAGATGGTCCCCTGCAGCGCAGTCACCGTCCCGGTGGACAGCTCGAGATCGCTGACGGTCGGCACTCCCAGTCCTGCCTCCGTCGAGTCGTCCGCGCATCCGGACACCCCCACCAGCGCGGCCAGCAGCACCGCGAGGATGATGCCGGCACGAGCCCGGCGCTGGGCGATCATGGCCGAAAGCTACACCCGGACACGCTCCGCCTGCGGCATCGCTGCCCTGGCCGTCCCGGAGGGCTCCTCGGCGGTGCCGTGGCGCCCGCTAAGTGCGGCTGATCCAGGCGCAACAGGGGGACTCCGCGGGAGCAGTGCGCACCCGAGCCGTCGAATCGTTCGCGCCGTCGAGCACCCCTTCCAGCAGCGCACCGTTGAGTGCGCACACCACCTCGGTGTGGGCACGAGCCAGGCGATGGAAGGGACAGTTGCCGAGCGCGATCCCGTCCTCGCGTTCGACGGGCTCGAACCCGTTGTCGCGGAGTGCCGCCTCCGTGCTCCCCGCCGCCTCCCCGAGCTCCTCGCCGCGGGCGCGCGCCGCGCTCCGCAGCAGCTCGGAAAGCCCGGGCAGCTGCTCCGCGCCGCTCTCGATCGCCCCGGCCAGGATGTCGCCCATCAGCTCGTAGCGGCGGGGCGGGATCGACGTGCTGATCTCCGAGACCGCCGCGGAGTAGAACACCGCAGGCCGACCGGATCCTGGGCCGGTGCGGTCTGTCGTCTTGCGGGTGGTCGTCACCAGGGCGCCCGCCCGCGTCATCCGCTCCAGGTGCGCCGCGATCGTGCTCTTGGGGAGGCCGAGCAGATCGGACGCCTCGTTCCTGCTCACCGGTCGATCCGAGGCGAGGATCAGGCGGAAGAGCGCCCTGCCGATCGAGTCGGCCTCGCGGGGGCTTTCATCCATGGCCGTCTCCATCCTTGACATCCCTCCGGTTCCGTTCTAACTTCAGCTTACCGAATTTTAGAAGGAAGGCCAGCATGCAGGCCCTGCCCACTCCCGCGTCGAGCCCGGCGGTGCACGACCATGCTCCTCTGAGTGTGCATCAGGGCGGAGGCGTTCTGCGTCCTTCCCCTCAGGACCGGACCGACCCCGCCGAGCACGCCGTGGCTGCCCTCCTCGACGCACTCGGACGTGATCACTCCGACCCGCACCTCGTCGACACCCCGCGCAGGGTGGCCGAGGCGCTGCGCGAGATGCTCACGCCCCGCCCGACCCGGTGGACCACCTTTCCCAACGAGGACTCCTACGCGGACCTCGTCCTGGTGACGGGGATCCCCTTCCACTCCCTCTGTGCCCACCACCTGCTCCCGTTCCGCGGCGTCGCGTGCATCGGCTACGTCCCCGGATCCCGCCTGATCGGGCTCTCCAAGCTCGCCAGGGGACTCGAGCAGTTCGCCCGCGACCTGCAGCTCCAGGAGCGGCTCACGCTCCAGACGGCCGACTGGCTGGAGGAGACCCTCGAGCCGCTCGGGGTCGGAGTCGTCCTCGAAGCCGAGCACCTGTGCATGTCGCTGCGGGGCGTGCAGGCCACCGGCTCACTCACCAGGACTGCCGCCTTCCGCGGGGTCCTCACCGACGCCGGGCCGCTGCGCCTGCGCTTCCCCGGCTGACCGCGCTGGCGAGACCCGTCACCAGCGCAGGCACCCGACTCGAAGAGGAGACCATCGTGGAGACACCCGGAGTGATCATCGTCGGCGCCGGACTGACCGGCGCGACCGCCGCACTCACTCTCCGCGAGGAGGGATTCACCGGCTCGGTCACGCTCGTCGGAGCTGAGCCTCATCTTCCCTACCTCCGGCCGCCCCTCTCGAAGGGGTTCCTGGCCGGCAGCGAGGACGAAGCATCTCTCGCCGTCGCTCCCCCGGGCGGCTACGCCGATGCGGGGATCGATGTCGTGCTCGACCAGCGGGTCCTGACCGTCGACACGGTGCTGCGTCGCGCGACGCTGTCGGACGGTCGATCGCTCGCGTACGCGGATCTGCTCCTGGCCACTGGCGCGTCGCCCCGCACCCTCACCCTTCCCGGCGCCACGCTCGACGGCGTCCTCACCCTGAGGTCGCTGGACGACGCGAAGAGGATGCGGGGCGCGATCACCGGCTCCGGCGACCCGTCCACCGTGCGGCTCGTCATCGTGGGCGCAGGCTGGATCGGCATGGAGGTCGCCGCGACGGCCCGGGCCCTCGGCGCTGCGGTCACCGTGGTCGCGCCGGATGCGATCCCGCTCGCTGCGGCGCTCGGTCCGCAGATCGGGACCCTCTTCGCCGAGCGGCACGCACGGGCCGGGGTCGGGTTCCGCCTCGATTCCCGGCCCCGAGAGCTGATCGGCCAGGGGGGCCGCGTCAGCGGGGTGCGGCTGGCGACCGGCGAGGCGCTGCCGGCCGACCTCGTGCTGATCGCCGTCGGGGCGACGCCGAACGTCGAGCTCGCGGCGAGCTCCGGGATCGCCACGGACAACGGCATCCTGGTCGACCAGTTCCTGCGCACCAGCACCGCCCATGTCTACGCGGCCGGGGACGCCGCCTCCGTCTACGACCCGGCCCTCGGCGGGCACCAGCGGAACGAGCACTGGGCGAACGCCATCGCCTCCGGGGAAGCGGCCGCGCGCTCCATCCTGGGCACGGGCTCGGGTCTCACGGCGATCCCGTACTTCTACACCGACCAGTTCGACATCGGCATGGAGTACTCCGGCTACCCCTCGCTGGCGCGCGACGCGCAGCTGATCTTCCGGGGCGAGCCGGGCGCCGGGGCGTATGTCGCCTTCTGGGCGGTCCCGGAACACGACGGCCGCCTGATCGTGGTCGCCGGAATGAGCGTCAACACCTGGGACGTGCAGGACGAGATCCGCGAGCTGATCTCCTCCCGTCGACCGGTGGCGCCGGTCGAACTGACCCGGGCTCCTCTGCCGGCAGCGTCATGACCCCGACCACGGCCCTCTCCGGCCTCGAGGCGAGGTCCGCCCCGGAGATCCAGCCGTACCCCGCCGCGGAGCCGCCACTCACCGATCCCATCCGCCGCTTCGGAACTCGGACGATCGACTTCCGCCGGCATGTCGCCATCATGGCCGTGGTGAATCGGACCCCGGACTCCTTCTACGACCGAGGGAGGACCTTCCCGCTGGCCACGGCGGTCGCTGCCGCTCGAGCCGCCGTCGCCGCAGGAGCGGAGTGGGTCGACATCGGCGGCCAGCCGTTCGCGCCGGGGCGGCGGCTGAGCGTGGCCGAGGAGTGCGACCGGGTCCTCCCGCTGGTCGAGGAGGTGCGCCGCACCACCGACGCCGTCATCTCCGTCGACACCTTCGAGCCCGAGGTCGCGGCGCGCAGCATTCGCGCGGGAGCCGACGTGATCAACGACACGTCGGGCCTGCGGGACCCCGCGGTCGCCGCAGTCGTCGCGGCATCCGGCGCCTCCCTGATCCTCGTGCACAGTCTCGCGGCTCCACGCACGCCCTTTCCGCACCCGACCTACGGGGACGTGGTGTCCGAGGTCGTCGGCTTCCTCTCCGCTCGCGTGGATGACGCGATGAAGGAGGGGGTGCCCGCGGATCGCCTCCTCGTGGACCCCGGCCACGACCTCAACAAGAACACCCTCCATTCCCTTCAGCTGTGCCTCCGGCTGGCGGAGGTGACGCGCCTCGGCTTTCCCACGGTCGCTGCTGTGTCGAACAAGGACTTCATCGGCGAGACCCTCGGCCAGGAGCGGCAGGAGCGGCAGGCCGGCTCGCTGGCCGCCGCTGTGCTCTGCATCCTGCAAGGCGCCCGGATCCTGCGGATGCACGACCCCGCTGCCGCCTGGTCGGCGGCGCGCCTGACCGAATCGGTGCTCGGCTGGCGGCCGCCCGTCCTGCTCCGTCACAACATGGGCGAGGCCAACGTGGACGCCCCACTGGAGCGCACGTCGTGATCGAGCGTCTCTGGCCCCCTCCGGCGGTCGCCCTCAGCGAGGATGACATCGCGGCGGCATACGCGACGCCTCACGGCGCCCCACCGGCCGTGCGGTTCAACTTCGTCGAGAGCTCAGACGGGGCGGCGACCTTCCAGGGCCGGTCCGCGGGCCTCGGATCCGCCGACGACCAGCTTCTCCTCCACCTGCTGCGGCGCACGGCCGATGTGCTGCTCCTCGGTGCGGGCACGGTGAGAGCTGAGGGGTACGGAGGTGAGCTGCTGCGGGCGGCCGATCTCGCCTGGCGCACCGAGCACGGGGCGTCGGAACGGCCGGCCGTCGCAATCGTGTCGGCCACGCTGGACCTCGACCCATGGTCATCGTTCTTCACCTCCTCGCTCGTCCGCCCGATCGTCTTCACGACAGAAGCGGCCGATCCAGAGGCGCGCGCCGCCTTCGCCCGAGTGGCCGAGGTCGTGATCTGCGGGGGAAGCACCGCGGAGCCGCACCGGATCGTGCAGGAGCTCACAGACCGCGGTCATCGACGGCTCCTCTCGGAGGGCGGCCCCCGCCTCTTCGGGGCCTTCCAGCAAGCCGGGCTCGTGCACGAGCTGTGTCTCACTCTCGCCGCCGCCCTGGTCGGCGGTCCCAACACGCGGATCGCCCTCGCGGCTCGGGAGAACGCCGAGCCCGTTCGTCTCACTCTCGCGCAGGTGCTGAGAAGTGGCGACACGCTCTTCCTGCGCTATCGAGTGCCGGAACCAGGGACGTCGGCGACCGCCGGCGGAGGGAGGACGGTCTCATGAACCAGCGTCTCGCAGCGCTGACCGAAGCAGGAGTGTCGGTCTGGCTCGACGATCTCAGCCGGAACCGCATCGTGTCCGGCAGCCTGGCCCGCCTCGTCGAGGAGGACGGCGTCACCGGGGTCACGACGAATCCCAGCATCTTCGCGAAGGCCATCGCGGACGGCGGCGCGTACGACGCGCAGCTCGAGGACCTCGTGCGCCGGGGTCTCGGCCTCGACGATGTGGTGCGAGAGCTGACCGCGACCGACGTGCGGGACGCCTGCGACATCCTGCTGCCGATCAGCCAGGCGACGGAGGGCATCGACGGCCGCGTCTCCATCGAGGTGGACCCGAGGAACGGCCATGACCCTGCGGCCATGCTGGAGGAGGCATCTGCGCTCTGGCGGCTCGTCGACCGGCGGAACCTCTTCATCAAGGTGCCAGCCACGCGCGCAGGACTGCCGGTCATCGCGGCCCTGCTCGGCGACGGGATCAGCGTGAATGTGACTCTGATCTTCTCGCTCGAGCGCTATGGCGCGGTCCAGTCCGCGTTCCTGGCAGGCATGGAGAAGGCGGCCGCCACGGGCAGGGCACTGGGGGCGATCGCCTCCGTCGCCTCCTTCTTCGTCTCGCGCGTGGACACGGAGGTCGACGCGCGGCTGGAGCGCATCGGCACCGCCGGGGCGGCGGCGCTTCGCGGCCGTGCTGCGATCGCGAACGCCCGGCTCGCGCATCGGATGCACGAGCAGCTGCTCGGCTCCTCGCGCTGGGCCACCCTGCAGTCGGCGGGCGCCTCCCCGCAGCGGCCGCTCTGGGCCTCCACCTCGGTCAAGGACCCCGCCTATCCGGACACCCGCTATGTGGACGAGCTGATCGCGGACGGCGTGGTCAACACGATGCCGGAGGCGACGCTGCGGGCCGTCGCCGATCACGGCACCGTGACTGCGGACTCGATACGCCCGTTCTACGACGACGCGGCCGGAGTCCTCGCCGACCTGCAGTCGATCGGGATCTCGTACGCCGACGTGGTGGAGACGCTGGAACGCGAGGGCCTGGCGGCCTTCGAGAAGAGCTGGGCCGGCCTCTTCGAGCAGCTGAAGAGCAGGCTGGAGGAGCTGCGGCAGGGCGGCCGAGCCTGAGCCGGATCAGTCCACCGGAAGGAGGGGCAGCGTTCGCGGCGCCCCGAAGAAGATGCTGGTGGCGCCGACGACGATGGCCCCGGCAGCGAGGACCGCCGCGAGGACCAGAACCTGGAACTGCGCGGCGTCGAGGGGCGATGCGCCGCCGAAGATCGCTCCCACGAACGCACCAGGGAGGGTGACGATCCCGGTCGTCCTCGCCTGGTCGGTCGAGGGGATGAGGGCGGTGGATGAGGCGGAGCGCACCGCTCGGCGGGTCGCTCGCCGCGGTGTGGCGCCGAGCGCGAGCCACCCTTCGATCTCGTCCCGCTGGCCTGCGATCGCCGACTGGAGCGACCGGCCGGCCAGCGTCGTGACGGTCATCGCGTTGCCGATGATGATGCCTCCGGTCGCCAGCACGTAGCGGGGAGTGAAGTCGATCGCCTGAGTGGCGAAGACGAGGAGCAGCGGCACCGCGGCGGCCGTCACGAGGATCAGCGCGATCAGCGGGACGCGTCCGGGGCCGATCCGCAGCCGGCTCGCGACCACCGCCGTGGCCGCGACCACCATGACACCGAGGAAGACCGCGACCCAGACCGGGTCCGACACGATTCCGGAGAGCAGGACGCTCAGCACTCCCAGCTGCACGACGGCCCGGAGGATCGCCCACGGCTGCAGCCACGCGTGCTGCACTCCGACCGCGCGCACGAGTGCATAGGTGACCGCCACGAGGAGCGCGACGGTGAGGACGGTGCGAGCAATGTCCATCGGTGCGTCACACCGGGGCGGGAATCGGTGTCGAGCTGGCCGCCGGGTTCACGGCACGGGAGTCTATCCCCGCACGCCGGAGCCCCGAGCGGCGCATGAGCTTCCCGATCAGGAATCGAGGGAAGGGTGGCGGGCACCACGGGAGGTGCCCGCATCCGCCTCAGCTGTTGGCGATGCGGCGCCGCGCGACCAGCAGGACACCGCCGGTGAGCACGAGCAGACCAGCCGATCCGATCATCAGTCCGCCATCGATGCCGGTCTCGGCGAGGAGCGTGCCCCCTGCAGTGGAATCCTCCACAGTCGTCGTGGTCCCGCCCCCGGAGGCGTCCGTGCCGGTGCCAGTGCCGTCTCCCTCAGTGCCGCCGTCCGCGGACCCGCCGTCGGTCGGCGTGCCGTCGTCGGTCCCGCTCCCGTCGTCCGCCGGTGCGCCGCCGTCATCGACGGTGCCGCAGTCCGGGGCGGAGATCACGTTGTTGAGCAGGGTCACGGCGCCGCTCTGCGCGAGCAGGCGTCCGGTCACGGGCGCGTTCGTGCCCACCGAGATGGACGTGAGTGCGAACACGTTGCCCACGAAGGAGGCTCCGTTGAGAGTCGCTGAACTGGTCACCTGCCAGTAGACGTTGCAGGCGCTCGCTTCGCCGGCGAGCTCGACCTCGCTGCCGACCATCGCGGTCAACGCGCTCGGGGACTGAAAGATCCAGACGTCGTCCGCGCCACCGGTGAGGGTGAGCTTGCCGTCGATCTGTGCGATGTTGTCGTAGACGCCAGGGCCCAGATCGGAGCCGCCGAGGTCGCCGTCCGCTTCCGTTCCGGTTGCGCCCTTGTTCTGGAGGAAGGTGTAGCCGGCCTGCGAGGCGAGCTGCGCATCAGCGGCATCAGCGTCCGTCGTATGGATGGTCCCGTGGACCTGCTCGGCGAGCAGCCCGGTGATGGCGGTACCCGGGCTCAGGCCGACATCGCCGGTGATGTCGGTGCCGGCGCCATCGTTGGTGACGGTCGAGCCGCCGAGGACGGCGTAGCCCGACGCAAGACCGAGGATGTCGCCGTCGGTGGGGGCCGCGGCATACGCGGCCGTCGACCCGGCCAGGCCGATCGCCAAGGCGGCGGGCAGGCCCAGCGCAACCAGGATCGGCCGACGGAATCCGGAGCGGGATTGGTGGGAGGTATTCATACGACGTGCGCCCTTTCGAGGTTTCGCCCTGTTCTCGGGTGGACGCATCCCCCACTATCCAGCAGAAGACCTGATAATCGGGGACATTGACGCCCCCAGTTTGGGGTGTGTGCCCTGCGGTCAGTATCTCCAGGGTCGGTGCGTAAACGTGGCCGACACACGGGGAAACAGAAAAGGGCCCTCGCGGACCCTTTTCTCCTCGTGCGTTTCGCTCATCCAGAGAGACGGATCTCCTGGTTGGTGCGCGAGGGGGGAGTTGAACCCCCACGCCCTCACGGGCACACGGACCTGAACCGTGCGCGTCTGCCTATTCCGCCACTCGCGCTCACCACCAGCGCTCTCGCGCCGACGAACGAGATTACCACGGCGGCGGTGCCCCTACGCCCCCGTGCGACCGAGCCCTCGCCGCCCCCGCTGCCGTCCTCGACCGCGAGGCTGAGCGGCCCCTGCCGGAGCGAGGATGAGCGGCCCCTGCCGGAGGCGGACTCCGGCAGGGCGCACAGGGAGCCCGAAGCGACCCGGCTACCATTCAGTAAGCCATGCGCGGCATTTCCGCGCGCGCACGACCGGAAGGCCGCGATCCCGTGGGCATACTCGACAACTTCGAAAGAGGTCTCGAGCGCGCGGTCAACGGCGCCTTCGCCAGGACGTTCAAATCGGGCCTTCAGCCGATCGAGATCACCGCGGCGCTGCGCAAAGAACTGGACACCCATGCGGCGATCGTGGCGCGCGACCGCATCCTGGTACCCAACCGCTTCACGGTGCGGCTCGCGCCGGGCGACCACGAGCGGATGACCGCGATCGGCTCCAGCCTCACCGACGAGCTCACCTCGCTCGTGCAGCAGCACGCCCGTTCGCAGGGCTACCAGTTCGCGGGCCCGATCAGCATCACGCTCGACCGCGATGTCCATCTCACCGAGGGCCTGCTGCAGGTCGAGTCGGGCAGCGTGAGCGGAAAGGTCTCGTGGACCGCCGTCGTGGAGGTGGCGGGCACCCGGTACCCGCTGAAGCGCGGCCGGACGGTCATCGGCCGCGGCTCGGAGGCCGACATCACCGTCGAGGACAGCGGGACCAGCCGCAAGCACGTCGAGCTGCTCTGGGACGGCGAGCGGGCGCAGGTCAACGACCTCGGCAGCACGAACGGCACCACCCTGAACGGCGCGCGCGTCGAGCGCGCACTGCTCCCGCCCGACTCAGTTGTGCAGATCGGGCGGACCCGGATCGTGTTCCGGGTGCTGCCCCAGTCGGACGACCCCGACGTGGCTCAAGGCGGAGCGCAGCCCGGCGACCTCGGAAACTTCTGGGGCGAGGGCCGATGAGCGAGCTGACCCTCCTGATCCTGCGCATCGCGTTCCTCGCGGTGCTGTGGGCATTCGTGTTCGCCATCGTCTACGCCCTGCGCTCCGACCTCTTCGGCAGCCGTGTGCGCAAGCTCCAGCAGCAGCAGTCCCCGGCGTTCGCCGCGACGGCTCCGGCCCCTCCGGCAGCTCCCCCCGCCGTCCAGTCGCTTCCCACCGGGCCACCCATTCCGGTGCAGGGCGCCGCCAAGCCGATGGCGACCACTCGCACCGCCGCCCGGCTCGTCATCACGTCGGGCCCCAAGGCCGGCGTGGAGATCCCGCTCGGAACGGAACCCCTCACCATCGGCCGCTCGGGTGAGTCGGGCCTGCAGATCCGCGACGACTACACGTCCACGCACCACGCACGCCTGCTGCTGTGGAACGACGAGTGGGTCATCCAGGACCTCGACTCCACCAACGGAACGTTCCTCGACGGCAAGCGCATCACCGTTCCCACGCAGGTCCCCGTCAACACCCCCGTGAAGGTCGGTGCCACCACGTTCGAGCTGCGGCGGTAGCCGGTGCCCCAGAAGACCCTGGCCGCCGCCGTCTCCCACGTCGGCAAGGTCCGCTCCAACAACCAGGACTCCGCCTTCGCCGGATCCCAGCTGTTCGTCGTCGCCGACGGCATGGGCGGGCACGCCGGCGGTGACGTGGCGAGCGCGATCGCCGTGAACCGGATCGCCGAGACCGACACGGCGCAGTACGCGTCCGTGCAGGACGCCGAGTTCGCCCTGCAGTCGGCGCTGGTGGCGGCGAATCAGCTGCTCGCGGAGACGGTGTTCGAGCATCCCGAGCTGACGGGGATGGGCACGACGGTGTCCGCGATGATCCGGGTGGGCGACAGCATCGCCATCGCCCACATCGGCGACTCGCGCATCTACCTCCTTCGAGAGGGCGAGCTCTCCCAGATCACGATCGATCACACCTTCGTGCAGCGGCTGGTCGACAGCGGCCGCATCACGCCGGAGGAGGCGTTGGTGCACCCGCGCCGGTCCGTGCTGATGCGCGTGCTCGGCGACATCGACCAGGCCCCGGAGATCGACACGAGCATCATCGGCACCGCCGCGGGCGACCGCTGGCTCATCTGCTCCGACGGCCTGAGCAGCTATGTCGGCGAGGACCGCATCCGCTCGATCCTCGGGGACAACTCCACGCCTTCCGACGTGGCGGACCGGCTCATCAAGGAGGCGCTCGAGCAGGGCGCGCCCGACAACGTGACGGTCGTCGTCGCCGACATCGATCCGACATCGCCGGAGGCGGACTCCCCCACGGCCGCGGTCACGGTCGGCTCGGCCGCCGCGCCGCTGGAATTCGACAGCGAGTCCGGCCGGCGCCTGCGGCTCCCGAGCCTGCTGCTGCACCCCATCAAAGCCACCGCCGTGGCGCGGGAGACCCATCTCGACGCGGACGACGACGACTACCTCGACAACCTCATCGAGGCGGATCGACGCCGGTCGCGGCGACGCACCATCACCTGGCTGATCGGCATCGCGATCCTCGTCATCGGGATCATCCTGGCGATCGTCCTCGGCTACCGCTGGACGCAGACCCAGTTCTATGTCGGGGTGAGCGAGGGCCACGTCGCCATCTACCGGGGCATCCAGGCCTCCGTCGGGCCACTCCCGCTCTCCGCGGTCTACGAGGAGAGCGGCATCCCCGTCGAGGACCTGCCCGCCTACTACCAGCGCCAGCTCGAGGCGACCATCTCGGCCGGCGACGAGCAGCGCGCGCTCTCGATCGTGACCAACCTGGCAACCATCACCTCTCCGGGGACGGCCTCGTGAGCGCGCCGACGGGACCGCTGGTCACCGCTCCGCCCGCAGGCACCACGGGCAAGGTGCGCACGATGCGCATGCCCCGGAAGCTGCGCAACCTCGAGCTCGCGCTGCTGGTGCTCGTCTGGGCCATCAACGCGGGCGCAGTCGTGCTCGTGCAGCTCGGCGCACTCGGCAAGATCCAGCCGACGGTGGTGATCCTGGTCGCCGGGCTGTCGTTCCTCACGCTCGTGATGCACGTGGTGCTGCGCTTCCTCGCCACCGAAGCGGATCCGTTCATCCTCCCCGTCGCGACCCTGCTCAACGGGCTCGGCATCGCCGGCATCTACCGCATCGACCTCGCCGAGGGCGTGGACGGCTGGGAGTCCGTCGCGGTCCGCCAGATGATGTGGACGGCGATCGCCGTGGTCGCCGGCATCGCGGTCCTCGTGGTGATCCGCAACCACCGCGTCCTGCAGCGCTACACCTACCTGGCCATGCTCGCCTGCATCCTGCTGCTGCTCCTGCCGATGCTTCCCGGCATCGGACAGGAGATCAACGGCGCCCGGGTCTGGATCGGCATCGGCCCGTTCTCCTTCCAGCCGGGCGAGATCGCCAAGATCGCCCTGGCCGTCTTCTTCGCCGGGTACCTGGTCACCCGCCGCGACTCGCTCTCGATGGTGGGCCGCAAGGTCCTCGGGCTTCAGCTGCCCCGGGTGCGCGACCTCGGCCCCGTCCTCGTCGTCTGGGCCGTCACCATGTCGGTGATCGTGTTCCAGAAGGACCTCGGCACCGCGCTGCTCTACTTCGGCCTGTTCCTCGTGATGATCTACGTGGCCACCGGGCGCTTCAGCTGGGTGCTGCTCGGCCTGATCATGTTCGCGATCGGCGCGATCGCCGCCTCCCAGACCCTGTCCTACGTCAACGACCGCCTCAACAACTGGCTGGACCCCTTCGACCCCGAGCGCAGCGCCGGTCCCTCCTATCAGCTCGTGCAGGGGCTCTTCGGGCTCGCCAACGGCGGCCTCATCGGCACGGGCCTCGGTCAGGGCATGCCGGACGTGACACCGGTCGCCCAGAGCGACTACATCTTCGCCACGCTCGGCGAGGAGCTCGGGCTCACCGGACTGTTCGTGATCCTCGCGCTCTACCTGCTTCTCATCTCGCGGGGCTTCCGCATCGGCTTCGCGGGCCAGGACGACTTCGGCAAGCTGCTCGCCGTCGGTCTCTCCTTCGTGCTCGCCCTGCAGTGCTTCATCGTCATCGGCGGAGTCACGCGGGTCATCCCGCTGACCGGCCTGACGACGCCGTTCATGGCGGCGGGCGGCTCCTCGCTCGTGGCGAACTGGATCATCGCGGCGCTGCTGCTGCGCATCTCCGACTCCGTGCGCAACCAGCCGAGGCTTGTCGTATGAACCGCGAATTGAAGAGGATCAGCGTCTTCGTGGTGCTGCTGTTCGCCGTGCTCTTCGGCTCCACCTCGATCATCCAGGTCTTCCAGGCCGACAACCTGCGAGCCGACGACCGCAACGTGCGCACCCTCTACGAGAGCTACTCCGCCCAGCGCGGCTCGATCCTCGTGCAGGGTGACCCCATCGCCGAGTCGGTGCCGTCCAAGGACGTCTACAAGTTCCAGCGCACCTACCCGGGCGACCACCCCGAGCTGTACTCGGCGGTCACCGGCTATCTCACGCTCGGCGGCCAGCCCACCGGGATCGAGGGTGCACTCAACGACGAGATGAGCGGCACCGCCAACGCCCAGTTCTTCGACCAGCTCGGCACCATCATCAGCGGCCAGCCGCCGCAGGGCGACTCGATCGAGCTGACGCTGAACGCGAAGGTGCAGCAGGCGGCGTGGGACGCGCTCGGCGACCAGCAGGGCGCGGTCGTCGCGATCGAGCCCAAGACCGGAAAGATCCTCGCGCTCGTGTCGAAGCCGGGCTTCGACCCCAACGAGCTCGCGGTGCACGACGGCGACAAGGCCGCCGCGGCCTACCAGAAGCTGATCGACGCCGACGGTCAGCCGCTGGAGAATCGGGCCATCGCCGGCAACCTCAACCCTCCCGGATCCGTCTTCAAGCTGGTGGTCAGCGCCGCCGCGATCGAGAGCGGGAAGTTCACCCCGGACAGCGCCTTCCCCAACCCCGCAGAGTTCCCGCTGCCCGGAAGCACTTCGCTGGTGCTCAACGCGGATGGAGCGCCCTGCGGCCCCGGCGACAAGGCCACGATCGCCACCGGCCTCCGGCTCTCCTGCAACACCGTCTTCGCCCAGCTCGGCATCGCACTCGGCGAGCAGCCCATCTCCGACATGGCCAAGGCCTTCGGCTTCGGCCAGAAGCTGAAGATCCCCATGTCCGTGACGCCGAGCACCTACCCGACCGGGCTCGACAAGGCGCAGCTCGGCCTCTCGGCCTTCGGCCAGTACGAGGACCGCGTCACACCGCTGCAGATCGCCATGGTGTCGGCCGGCATCGCAAACGGAGGCGTGGTCATGAAGCCGAACCTGGTGGACCAGGTCCTCGCCCCTGACCTGACGGTCAAGCAGGAGTACCAGTCCGAGGTCTTCTCGACCCCGATCAGTGATAACACATCGGCAACACTCACCCAGATGATGGTCAACGGTGTCGAGAACGGCGCGGCGAGCAATGCAAGAATAGACGGGGTCAGCGTGGCCGGTAAAACGGGTACGGCGGAAAACGGTGGGGACGATCCGTACACGCTCTGGTTCACCGGCTTCGCGCCGGCGGACGACCCTCAGGTCGCCGTTGCGGTCGTGGTGGAAAACGGCGGTGGGCTCGGCCAGGAGGGTTTCGGCAACCTGGTTGCCGCGCCCATCGCGAAGCAGGTTATTGAGGCGGTGCTGAACAGATGAGACCGGCAACGGGCATCACCTTCGGCGGTCGCTACCAGCTCGCCAACCGTGTCGCCATCGGCGGCATGGGCGAGGTGTGGGAGGCGACCGACCTCGTCATCGGACGCACCGTCGCGATCAAGATCCTCAAGGACGAGTACCTCGGTGACCCGGGATTCCTCGAGCGCTTCCGCGCCGAGGCCCGGCACGCCGCTCTCGTCAACCACGAGGGCATCGCCAACGTCTACGACTACGGCGAGGAGGAGGGCAGCGCCTACCTCGTGATGGAGCTGGTGCCGGGCGAGGCTCTCTCCACTGTCCTCGAACGCGAGCACATCCTGCCCACCGACCGGGTCCTCGACATCGTCGCGCAGACCGCCTCCGCGCTGCAGGCTGCTCACGCCGCCGGCCTGGTGCACCGCGACATCAAGCCCGGCAACCTGCTGATCACCCCCGACGGCCGGGTGAAGATCACCGACTTCGGCATCGCCCGCATCGCCGACCAGGTGCCGCTCACTGCGACCGGCCAGGTCATGGGCACGGTGCAGTACCTGTCGCCCGAGCAGGCGAGCGGTCATCCTGCGTCCCCCGCCACCGACATCTACTCGCTCGGCATCGTCGCCTACGAGGCTCTCGCCGGTCGCCGACCCTTCACCGGCGAGTCGCAGGTCGCGATCGCGATGGCGCAGATCAACGAGACACCACCCGACCTGCCTGCGAGCATCCCCCAGCCCGTCCGGCACCTCGTGCTCGCCTGCATCGCGAAGAGTCCGTCCGACCGACCGGCGTCCACGGCCAATCTCGCGCGGGCGGCCCAGGCCCTCCGCCGCGGCGACGTCGGCGCTGCGGCCTCCGCCGTCCCCGGCATCCTGCCGCACGGGGCGTCGCTGATGCCGAACTCCGACGCGACCACGCAGCTCTTCCCCGCCGCCGGCTCCCCCAATGCGGCCGCCACCACGATTCTCCCCGCCGCGGGCGCCATGGGGTTCGCGGGCGCGACCGGAGCCGTACCGATCGACGGCGACGAGGATGAGCCGCACCGGCGCAGCCCCTGGACCTGGCCGCTCATCGCCCTCGTCGGGATCCTCGCGATCGTGCTCGCGGTCGTCCTGTTCAGCCTGCTCGGCAACCAGCCGAAGAACGGCACGTCGCCGAGCCCCAGCCCCTCGCGCCCGTCGGCGTCCCCGTCCGTCTCCCCCACTCCCTCGGCCACTCCCACCAGCAGCACCGTGCCGGTCGATGCCGGTGACTACACCGGCCGCCCCTACCAGGACGTGCAGGGCGACCTCGAGGGTCTCGGCTTCACCGTGAACGCGCAGTCGGGCAACGCGGCGTCGGACGAGTCGCAGGTGGGCGTGGTCTACGACGTGAACCCCACCGGCAACCTCCCCAAGGGCGCCACCATCACCGTCACCTACTACGGCGACCTCGCGGAGATCCCGGCGCCCGCAGCCCCCAAGCTGCAGTCCGCGAACCCCGCTCCTGCCGGCTCGACGGTGAACGTGAGCTGGCCGGCGTACAACTCCTGCCCGGCCGGGACCGATCGCAGCGGCTACGGGATCACCGTCGCCGGCGCTTCGGATGAGAGCAACGGCACCTTCTCGCTCGGGGCCGGCCAGACCAACTACAACGACATCACCGCGAAGAACCAGGACACTGCGAGCGAGATCACGGTCAGCTACGTGGTCTTCTGCGACGACCGCAACTCGCCCGACTCGCCCGCGCTCAGCATCCCTGTCGCCGCCGCGGCTCCGGAACCGGCTCCCGAGCCCACCCCCACCGACCCGCCCCTCCTTCCGGCGGGCTGATCCCGTGACCACCTCCACCGGGCCCACGTCCCGCCCCGCGCCCGACACCACCCGGGTCCTCGCCGGGCGCTATCAGATCGGCTCCCTCATCGGCCGCGGCGGGATGGCGGACGTGCATCTCGGCACCGACATCCGCTTGGGTCGCACGGTGGCGATCAAGCTGCTCAAGCCGTCGCTGGCCACCGACCCCGCGTTCCGCACCCGGTTCCGCCAAGAGGCGCAGGCCGCGTCCCGCATGGCGCATCCCACCATCGTCCGGGTCTTCGACGCGGGCGAGGAGATCGTGCGCGATGCGCATGGCAACGAGACGCCGCAGCCGTTCATCGTGATGGAGTACGTCGACGGCAAGCTGCTGAAGGACATCATCGCGATGGGCCCCCTGGAGCCTGCCGAGGCGGTGCACATCGTCGACGGCATCCTGACCGCGCTCGAGTACTCGCACCGCGCCGGGGTGGTGCACCGCGACATCAAGCCGGGAAACATCATGATCACCCGCACCGGCCAGGTGAAGGTGATGGACTTCGGCATCGCCCGGGCGATCTCCGACTCCTCGGCGACGGTCGCACAGACCACCGCCATCCTCGGCACCGCCCTGTACTTCTCCCCCGAGCAGGCTCGCGGCGAGACGGTCGACGCCCGCACCGACCTCTACTCCAGCGGCGTGGTGCTCTTCGAGATGCTCACCGGCAGGGCCCCCTTCCGCGGCGACACCCCGGTGGCGATCGCCTACCAGCACGTGAGCGAGCCGGCCCCCGTCCCGAGCTCGTTCAACCCCAAGGTGTCCCCGGCTCTCGACGAGGTCACCTTGCACGCCCTCGCGAAGGACCGATTCGACCGCTTCCAGAGCGCCGCCGAGTTCCGGGACGACGTGCACACGGCCGCGTCGGGCCGGATGCCTGCCCGACGCCTGCCGGACTCCGAAGTCGGGCCCACCCTCTTCGGCATCGCCGCGACGGACACGCTGGACGCGAACCCGGCCATGAAGCAGCTGGCCGCCGACGACGACACCTTCGTCCGAACTCAGACCCGCC
This sequence comes from Naasia sp., assembly GCF_025465545.1. GTDB lineage: Bacteria > Actinomycetota > Actinomycetes > Actinomycetales > Microbacteriaceae > Naasia. The sequence goes on from NZ_JAODMK010000016.1 coordinate 71,894, forward strand.
CCCCCGCGGCCTGGATCTGGGCGGGCATCCTCAGCATCGGCGTCATCGTCGTGGCCGTGGTGATCTGGGTGTTCACCCTGACCCCCAGTCAGGACCTCCCGCCGGTGTCGCGGTCGGTTCCCTCCCTGGGGGGCATGACGTACGACCAGGCGGCCGGCGCGCTCGAGAAGCTCGAGCTGGTCGCGACCCGGCGACTCGAGGAGAGCAACGCGGTGCCGAAGGACCAGGTGGTCCGCACCGATCCCGAAGCCGGCACGATCGTCGCCTCCGGCACCGCGATCGACGTGTACATCTCGACCGGGAAGACCCAGTCGGTGGTCCCCGACGTTATCGGCCTCGACCAGGCTTCCGCGCAGCAGCTGCTCAACGACTCCTCGTTCACGCTCGGCGCGATCACCCGGGAGCACTCCTCGACCGCCGTCGCCGGCGCCGTGCTGCGGGCCGACCCCGAGGTGGGGCAGCAGCTCGACGCTGGTGCCGTCGTCAACCTCGTGGTGTCCGACGGACTCGTCGAGCTGCCTCGCGTGATCGACCTCCCCATCGCAGATGCACGGGAGCTGCTCGAAGGACCGGAGCTCCGCCTGCGGGTGAGCATCGTGGCGGCGACCGGGTGCGGCGCCGCGTCCGACGTCGTGTTCGGTCAGTCGCTGGCACCCGGAACGGTCGCGCAGCGCTCCGAGATCACGATCTCCTACTGCAGCGGCGAGTAGGTCCGTGCGGCAGCGTCGGTGGGATCAGCCTCGGCGCGCGCTCAGCAGCGGGTTGAGGTCGCGCGCCCGCTCCTGAGCGCCCTCCAGGCCGACGACCGCGAGCCAGTTGCCGAGCATGCGGTAGCCGCCCTCGGTCAGCACCGATTCCGGGTGGAACTGCACGCCGAATACCGGGGCGCTCTCGTGCCGCAGCCCCATGATGACGCCCCCGGTGGTGCGGCTCGTCACCACGAGCTCGTCCGGGACCGTCTCGTCGACCACCGCCAGGGAGTGATACCGCGTCGCCGTGAAGGGCTGCGGGACGCCTGCATAGAAGTCGCTGCCGTCGTGCTCCACCGCGGAGGTCTTGCCGTGCATCAGCTCGTCCGCATTCGTCACGACCGCTCCGCGCGCCTCGGCGATCGCCTGGTGCCCCAGGCACACCCCGAGCAGAGGCTGACCGGTGGCGATGGCGATGTCGACCACGGCGACGGAGGCACCGGCGTCGGCCGGCTTGCCCGGTCCCGGCGACAGGAGCACCCCGTCGTACTCCCTCAGCCGACCGGCCAGCCGGTCGGCGGGAATGCTGTCGTTGCGCACCACATCGGTCTCCGCGCCGAGCTGGTGCAGGTAGCCGTTGAGCGTGTAGACGAAGCTGTCGTAGTTGTCGAGCACGAGGATGCGGGTCATGGCCCCTCTATTCTCCCACCGTCACCGACTGCGGGTTGAGGATGCCGTCCAGCCAGGGGAACACCGCGGTGAACAGCGCGGCCACCAGGATCGCGGCGAGCACGACGAGCACCGCGATGCGGAGCCAGATCGGACCGGGCAGCACCCGCCAGAGCGCCGCGTACATCAGCCCTTCCCCAGGATCGAGGCGAGCTCGGCGGGCGGGCCGGCCGAGCGGGGCCGCCAGGAGTCGAGCACGCCGTACGCGATGATGCGCTCGGCCGTGGAGTAGAGCGGATTGCAGGTGGTGAGGGTGATGGTCCGATCCTTCGCGTCGACGCCCGGCTCCTGCGGCACCGGTGCCAGCACATCCACGGCGGAAGCCATCACGTAGTCGAGGTTGGTGAAGCGGTAGGTGTACCACCCGTCCACCGTCTCGACCACGAGAGGATCGCCCAGCCGCAGCTGGTCGACCAGGTGCAGCGCGCCGCCGTACGCGCTGCGGTGAGCAGCGACGACGAAGTTGCCGACCTCGCCCGGCATCTGGGTGCCGTCGTAGTGGCCCAGACCGAGTCGGGTGCTGTTGAGGATGTCGGTCGAGGTGCCCTCGGCGATGGTGCGCACGTAGTCCGTGCCGAAGCGGGGAACGTAGAGGTTGCCGATCACCTCGGCATGGGCCGGCTCTGCCGCCACCAGCGGATCTCCGAAGTCCTCCTTCGCCGGCGCTGCAGAGGGGGCGAGGCGCGTGCCGGGTGCGTAGAGGTCGCCCCACTCCTCGCTCTGCGCGCGCGCCGCGGAAGTCTGCGAGTCGGCGAGGATCGCATCGTTCCACCACAGCTGCCAGCCGAGGAAGAGCAGCACGATCACTCCGGCGGTGAGCAGGACCTCGCCGAGCACCCCCACCAGGGATGCCGACCGCGAAGGCCCGCGCGGCGGGGACGGCGACCCGGAATCGTCGGGCGTCACCATGGCGGGAAGTCTAGTTGCGCCTTCCGGTTGGAGCCCGAGACGCTTGCTAGACTCGCCGACATGGCACGCACACGAGTTCGCCCCGAGGTGCGCACCGAGGACCGCGGCGACGCCCCCAATCCGGTCTGGTTCAAGCCCGTCATGTTCGGCTTCATGCTGGTCGGCCTCGCCTGGATCATCGTCTTCTACGTGAGTCAGGGCACCCTGCCGATTCCGGACCTGCAGAGCTGGAACATCCTCATCGGCTTCGGAATCGCCTTCATCGGCTTCCTGATGACCACCCGCTGGCGCTGATCGTCGACCCTCGCGTTTCCTCGCCGGCGAGCTGAGCCCGCGGTTCAGAGCCCGAGTTCCGCCACCCAGTTGGCCAGGAACTCCGCGCCGGCCTCGTCGTGGATCTTCCCCTCGATGACGATCACGGGGTACGGCTTCTCGAGGACCCCGTCGCTCGGGCGCACGTCCACATGCGCCACGTCGAAGCCTGCCTCGTGCAGGTGGTCTGCCATCCGGTAGTCGCTGCGCGAGTCGCCGATGGAGCGCCAGCGTCGGGGCAGCTCGCCGCTCTCCGCGAAGTACGCCAGCGTGCGCTCGGCCGCGCGGTCCTTGTCGAGCAGCACCGACTCGATGTCGGTGGAGATGATCGTGGGGTCGATCCGGAAGGGCACCGCCCCGTCCGCATCCGCATGCACACGTGAGCCGTGCCGAACGCCGAGGCCGTGGCCGACGAGCACCTCGAACGCCAGGTCATCGAACCGGGCCTGCGCCTCCTGATACACCTCGGACTCGACGTCGGTGCGCTGCTCTACCGAGATCATGGCCCGCTTGGTCTCGTCGAAGAACATGGTGTCGCTGAACCGGCCGTGGACGAGGTTCCGGATCTCCTCCCCCACCTCGGCCGGCAGCGCCACCGAGGAGTCCACCGTGATCTCGCTGAGACCGGACGGCTCCACGGTCGCCCACACGGCGCCCTTCTCGAAGACCGCGAACATCCGGCCCGGGGAGCGGGTCAGCGCGTCCGCGAGGCCGGCCCCCTGGAGCGGCGGAATGACCTGCTGGCGGACGAACTCGTCCGAGCGACCGGTGATGAACGCGACCGGGACTCCCGCGCCGGCGAGCCGGACCAGATCCTGCGCGATGCTCGGAATCGCGATGCTCCGGGTGACGGGGCTTGCGATGGGTCCGTCTATATCACACAGCAATCCCAGGTTGAGCACGGTTTCTCCTGTCAGTTCGCCCCGTCTTCGGGGTACAAACGGCACAAAATCTGCTGGTCACGTGGCAACTACACCGGTGTAACTATGCACAGTGTGGAGACGCCTGTGGATAACTCAGGGAGTGCTTCCCGAGATCGCGGGCCAGAAGGAGATCAGCAGGAGCAGTGCGGTGAGTGCCACGAGCAGAGTGATCTGCAGGTTCCGCTGCGCGCGCCGCGGAGTGCGCACGAAGATGAGGGCAACCAGGGCGCCCGCGATGAGCCCCCCGATGTGCGCCTGCCACGAGATGGTGCGGAAGAACAGGCCGATGCCGAGGTTGAGCGCGATCATCACGAGGAGGCCCGTCGTGTTGGTCCCCGAGTTGCGCGCGATCACGAAGAAGGCGCCGAGCAGGCCGAAGATGGCTCCGGAAGCGCCCACGACGCCTTGGAAGGGGCTGACCAGGTACAGCACCGCGATGGACCCGCCGAGAGTGGAGAGGAAGTAGACGGCGAGGAAGCGCCACTTGCCGATCATCGCCTCGAGGGGCTGCCCGAACATCCACAGCGCGAGCATGTTGAACAGGATGTGCAGGATCACCCCGGTGGAGTGCACGAAGCCCACCGTGATCATCCGCCACGGCTCGAACGGCGCTCCTGTGGCGGGGACGGAGTACGCGGGGCTGTAGAGCAGCGCCTCGGTCACGCCCGAGCCGGGCAGCAGCTGCGCCAGGAAGACGAGGAGGGTGATCGTGATCAGGAGGTAGGTCGCCGACGGGGCGACGGTGCGGCGGAACCTCCTCCATGCGAGGGCGGCGGCGCCCCCCGACCCGCTCACTTCTCGCTGATGGTGATGCCCGTGAGGAGCTGGTCCTCCAGCGGGCGGTCACGTCCATCGGTCGGCACGGCACCGAGGCGGTCGACCACCTGGCGCGACTCGTCGTCGGCGACGACGCCGAAGATGGTGTGAGCGCCTTGCAGCCAGGTGGTGGCGCCCGTGGTGAGAAAGAACTGCGACCCGTTGGTTCCCTTGCCGCCGCGCTTGCCCGCGTTGGCCATCGCCAGCATGTACGGCTGCGAGAAGTTGAGCTCCGGGGAGATCTCATCGTCGAACTCGTAGCCCGGTCCCCCGGTGCCGGTACCCGTCGGGTCGCCGCCCTGGATCATGAAGCCCGGGATGATGCGGTGGAAGATGATGTCGCTGTAGAGCGGCCCCGACCCCTTGGCGCCCGTGCGCGGGTCGGTCCATTCCTTCTCCCCGGTGGCGAGACCGAGAAAGTTCTTGACGGTCTTGGGCGCGTGATTGCCGAACAGGTTCACGCGGATGTCGCCCTGAGTCGTGTGCAACGTGGCAACCGCGGTGTGCAGAGTCATGCATCGATCCTAATCGGCCTGCAAAAACTCCCCAGGGCGCTCTCAGCGCTCTGGGTGGCAAGATGGAGGAATTCCGCCAAGCTACCCCACGGAGGTAAGACATGAAGCTCTCCCGCACACGCAAGAAGGACCTCAAGCGGCTGCGGAGCAGCGCGGAGAACCTGTGGCAGGAGCAGCAGCAGGTGCTCGAGCACGCATCCTTTGTTGCTCGTGAGGCGCGGAAGCAGGCCAATCTCCTCACCAGCGAGCATGTGGTGCCGCGCGTGCTGAGCACCTACGAGTCGCGCTTCAAGCCGTCCGTCGACCGTGGCTATTCGACGGGAAGACTGTTCGCGACCGCCGCCCGGGCGAAGGCCGTCAACGAGGTGTTCCCCGCAGTCGCCGGTGTGGCTGCCTCCGCCCTCTCGGTGCTGGAGCTGACCAAGGGCCTGCGGGACAGGCTGGACGTGGCAGCCCTCAAGGCGAAGGGCATGTCGTTCGGCAAGGCGCCCGAGCCCGTCAAGAAGGGTGGCCCGGGGGTCGGCGGCTGGGTGCTGCTGAGTTTCGGGGTCGTGGCGCTGGCCGGAGTGGCCTACGCAGCCTGGCAGACCTTCCGAGCAGACGACGACCTGTGGATCGCGGACGACGAGCCGGAGGCCACCGGAACGGTGAACCCGACCGACATCCCCAAGGACGTTCCCCCCACGCCCACCGCGTGACATTCCCCGAAGGGCCCCGGCAGTCGCCGGGGCCCTTCGTGTTTCCCGTGGAACACCCCGCGCGGCCCCTCCTTCCCTCAACAGGCAGATTTTCCGCCGTGCCCCGTATAGGCCGGTTTCTGCCTGCTGAGGGTCTTTATGCCTGCTGAGCGAGAGTGGATCGGGGCGGTCACGGCTGGAAGGGGGAGAAGCCGGCCGGGGAGGGCCACGGATAGTGGCGCTCCCACAGTTCGGCGGTGTCGAGCAGGGCCCGGTCGGCATACCGCGGCGCGGTGATCTGCAGCCCGAACGGCAGCCCGTTGTCCAGGATCCCGGCCGGCACGGAGATGGCCGGCAGTCCTGTGACGTTCTGCACCGCCGTCGAGTACACCTCGGGACCGAGCAGGCCCGGCTCGGCGCTTCCACTCATCCCCCCGTCGGGGAAGAAGCCCGCCACCGCAAGGGTCGGCGTCACGAGAACACCGTCGTCGCGGAGGAGCAGGTCCATCTCGCGCGCATAGTCGAAGGTGCGCCGGCGCGCGTGAACGTATGCGCTGAGACCGACCCCGCGGCCGTCAGCGAGGAATTGTGCCGTACTCCGATGCAGAGCAGGAGCGGAGCCGTCGCCGAGCGCCCGGTCGAGGGCTGCCGCGTGTTCCGCCGATGCGATCGTGAACCAGTCCCGATCGGGACTTCCGCTCCCGAAGAAGGAGCCTGGCGAACGCCATTCGGGTCGCAGGCCGAGAAGAGCCGCCAGCTTCTCCACCGCGTCGGCGAACGCCCGCGCGACTGCGGCCGGGAGTGCGCCGAGCTCGTCCGTGCGCTCGGCCACGATCATCCGGGCCGGAAGCCTGCCGGGCGGCAGGACTCCGGGGAAGGCGGTCCGGTCTCCCGGTGCGGGCCCCGCAGCGATCTGGAGCTGCCCGCGCAGATCCTCCGTTCGCGTGGCCATGAACCCGTCCGTCTGGAAGTCGATCCACTCCGGCGCCCGACTCCGGCCCACGACTCCATTGGTGGGCTTGTAGCCGACGAGCCCACAGAGCGCGGCGGGGATCCGGGATGAGCCGCCCCCGTCGGTCGCGGTGGCGAGCGGAACCATGCCGGCCGCCAATGCGGCAGCCGAGCCACCGCTGGATCCCCCCGAGGAGAGGGCCGGGTTCCACGGATTGCGGGTGGCCCCGAAGAGCAGATTGTCGGTGAACCCCTCGATCGCGAACTCGGGGGTGTTCGTCTTCCCGATCACTATGGCCCCTGCCGCGCGCAGTCGCCCGACGACTACGTCATCGCTCGCCGCAGCCGGCGCATCGGCGAAGAGGAGCGACCCATGGGTCGTTCGCATGCCGGCGACATCCTGGGTGTCTTTCACGAGGAATGGCACGCCGGCGAGGAGTCCGGCCATCCCGCCGCCGCGCACGTACGTGTCGAGTGCCTCGGCCTCCGCACGCGCCTCGGTGTCGCGCAGGGCGACCACCGCGTTCAACCCGCCGTCGCGCTCCGCGATCCGCGACAGCGCGGACTGCACCAGGTCCGCCGCACTCAGCTCGCCGCGGCCCACCGCTCTGCCCAGCTCCGCGAGACTCATGGGCGGCGGCGTGGAAGCTCCGCTGCTGGATGGCACGGCCGAACGCTATCGCCTTCTGGCCGGAGCGACGGGGGGAATCGCACCGTCTCCGCGCAGCCGAGAGGCACCGCCCTCACGGACGGCGCCTCATCCCTGTGGAGACGAGGGGAATCGAACCCCTAACCCCCGCCTTGCAAAGGCGGTGCTCTGCCAATTGAGCTACGTCCCCGTGCTGACGCGGACCCGCCCAAGCTACAGGAGGACGAGATGAGGCGACCCGAAGCTGGGTCCGAAGATCGGACCGCCGCGCCGGGCCGATCGGGGTGCCCCCGACGCGCCGCCGCAGAAGCGACGGCGGCGCCATGGGCACGTGGGGCTACGAGGACTTGAACCTCGGACCTCTTCGTTATCAGCGAAGCGCTCTAACCACCTGAGCTATAGCCCCGTTTTCGACCGTGTCGACTTTACCCCACACGGCCGCTCCGGACGAATCCGGGTGGCCGGCGCCTACTGGTTGGTGAAGCCGACGAGGAGCCCACCGGTGATCTTGACACTCAGGTTGTACAGCACGGTGGAGAGAGCACCGAGTGCGGTGCCCACGACCACGTTGAGCAGCGCGACCACGAGGGCGAATCCGAGCACCTGCGCCAGCCCGAAGGTCTCGGTGATGCTGAAGTCCGCCTCACCGGACACTTCCCCGTAGAGCCCGCTGAGGGTGTCGAAGATGCCGGTCTGGGAGAGCACCATCCAGATGAGGAAGGTTCCGACGACCAGCACGATGCCGAGCGCGAGGGCGACCAGGAAGGACAGCTTGACCGCCGACCAGAAGTCGACGTACACGAGCTTCAGGCGAACCTGCTTGCTGTTCACCGTCCGGGACGACTTCCGCGCCAGCTTCTCCGCGACACTACTCATCCCCTGAAACGTCCTCTCCAGCCTCGGGCTCGACCGGAACGACCTCAGCGCGGTCGACCGGGACTTCGTCGACCTCATCGGCCGGCGTCGCACCCGCGACTAGGTTACGTTCACTGTTCTTCGCAACGGCGATGATTTTGTCCTTGTCGCCGAATCGGGCGAAAACTACTCCCATGGTGTCGCGGCCCTTGGCGGGAACCTCGGACACCGCCGAGCGCACCACCTTGCCGCCGGCGAGCACGACGAGCACTTCGTCGGACTCCTCCACGATCAGCGCGCCCGCGAGGTCGCCCCTCGACTCTTCGAGCTTGGCGATCTTGATGCCGAGGCCGCCGCGGTTCTGCACCCGGTACTGGTCGACCGAGGTCCGCTTCGCGTAGCCGCCCTCGGTCACCACGAACACGTACGAGCCGTCCACGCTGCCGGGCCCGGAGAGCACTGAGGCATCGAGGAGCTGGTCGTCGCCGCGGAAGTGCATGCCGATGACGCCGGACGTGCTCCGCCCCATCGGCCGGAGTGCATCGTCGGTGGCGGTGAACCGGATCGACATCCCCTTGCGGGAGACGAGCAGCAGGTCGGAGTCCTCGTTCACGAGGAGCGCGGAGACCAGCTCGTCCCCGTCCCGCAGGTTGATGGCGATGATGCCACCCGTGCGGTTCGTGTCGTACTCGGGGAGGGCGGTCTTCTTGATCAGGCCCTGCCGGGTGGCGAGCACGAGGTACTGGGCGACCCCGTAGTCGCGGATGTCGAGAACCTGCGCGATCTTCTCGTCGGGCTGCAGCGCGAGCAGGTTCGCCAGGTGCTGGCCCTTGGTGTCGCGGCCGCCCTCCTGCACCTCGTAGGCCTTGGCGCGGTAGACGCGGCCCTTGTCGGTGAAGAACAGCAGCCAGTGGTGCGTCGTCGTCACGAAGAAGTGGTCGACGATGTCGTCGGCGCGCAGCTGGGCGCCCCGGACGCCGCGGCCGCCGCGGTGCTGCTGGCGGTAGTTGTCGCTGCGGGTGCGCTTGACGTATCCACCGCGGGTGACGGTGACGACCATCTCCTCCTCGGGGATGAGGTCCTCGACCGTCATGTCGCCGCCGTAGCCGAGCAGGATCTCGGTGCGCCGCTCATCGCCGAACTTCTCGACGATCTCGGCGAGCTCCTCGCTGATGATCTGACGCTGGCGCTCCGGACGAGCCAGGATGTCCTTGTACTCGGCGATCATGCGCTCGAGCTCGGCGGCCTGCTCGATGATCTTCTGACGCTCGAGGGCGGCGAGCCGGCGAAGCTGGAGGCCGAGGATGGCGTTCGCCTGGACCTCATCGACCTCGAGCAGCTCGATCAGGCCTTCGCGGGCGTCGTCGACGGTGGCCGACCGGCGGATGAGGGCGATGACGTCGTCCAGGGCATCGAGCGCCTTGAGGTAGCCGCGCAGGATGTGGGCGTCCGCCTCGGCCTTGCGCAGACGGTATGCGGTGCGCCGGACGATGACCTCGACCTGGTGCTCGACCCACAGTGAGATGAAGCCGTCGACGGGCAGGGTGCGCGGCACCCCGTCCACGATCGCCAGCATGTTGGCGCCGAAGTTCTCCTGCAGCTGGGTGTGCTTGTACAGGTTGTTGAGCACGACCTTGGCCACCGCGTCGCGCTTGAGCACCACGACGAGGCGCTGTCCGGTGCGCCCGGAGCTCTCGTCGCGGATGTCGGCGATGCCGGCGACCTTGTTGTCCTTGACCAGCTCGGCGATCTTCACCGCCAGGTTGTCGGGGTTCACCTGGTACGGCAGCTCGGTGACCACGAGGCACGTTCGACCCTGGATCTCCTCGACGCTGACGACCGCCCGCATCGTGATGGAACCGCGGCCGGTGCGGTAGGCGTCCTCGATGCCCTTGGTGCCGAGGATCTGCGCACCGGTCGGGAAGTCCGGCCCCTTGATGCGCTGGAGCAGGGCCCCGAGGAGCTCCTCTCGCGTGGACTCGGGGTGCTCGAGCAGCCACTGCGCTCCCGATGCCACCTCGCGGAGGTTGTGCGGGGGGATGTTGGTGGCCATGCCGACCGCGATCCCGACTGACCCGTTCACGAGCAGGTTCGGGAACCGAGCCGGCAGGACAACCGGCTCCTGGGTCTTGCCGTCGTAGTTGTCCTGGAAATCGACGGTGTCCTCGTCGATGTCGCGGACCATCTCGAGTGCGAGAGGCGCCATCTTCGTCTCGGTGTACCGCGCCGCAGCGGCGCCGTCGTTGCCGGGCGAGCCGAAGTTGCCCTGGCCGAGCGCGAGGGGGTAGCGGAGACTCCACGGCTGCACGAGGCGGACCAGGGCGTCGTAGATCGCGCTGTCACCGTGCGGGTGGTACTGGCCCATAACCTCGCCGACCACGCGCGCGCACTTGCTGAACGAGCGATCCGGCCGGTAGCCGCCGTCGAACATGGCATAGACCACCCGGCGGTGCACGGGCTTCAGCCCGTCCCGAACGTCGGGCAGCGCCCGCCCCACGATCACGCTCATCGCGTAGTCCAGGTACGACCTCTGCATCTCCAGCTGGAGGTCTACCTGTTCGATTCTGTCGGTCATGTTCTTTCCTCAGTTGTGGAGAACCGTGTGGAGACTGTGGACAATCCGGGCAGGCGCGATCGGCATCAGCCGGTCGGCCTGTGCACGATCAGATGTCGAGGAACCGAACGTCCTTCGCGTTGCGCTGGATGAAGCTCCGCCGCGACTCGACGTCCTCACCCATCAGCGTGGAGAAGATCTCGTCGGCCGCAGCAGCGTCCTCGACCGTGACCTGACGGAGCGTTCGGGTCTCCGGGTCCATGGTCGTCTCCCACAGCTCCTTGTAGTCCATCTCGCCGAGGCCCTTGTAGCGCTGGATCCCGTTGTCCTTCGGGATGCGCTTGCCCTGTGCGGCGCCGTCCTCGAGCAGGGCGTCGCGCTCGCGGTCGCTGTAGACGTAGTCGTGCGGCGCGTTCGTCCACTTGAGCCGGTAGAGCGGCGGCTGCGCCAAGTAGACGTAGCCCATCTCGATGAGCCCCCGCATGTAGCGGAACAGCAGCGTGAGCAGCAGGGTGGTGATGTGCTGGCCGTCGACGTCGGCGTCGGCCATCAGGATGATCTTGTGATACCGCGCCTTCTCGGCGTTGAAGTCCTCGCCGATGCCGGTGCCGAAGGCTGTGATCATCGACTGGACCTCGTTGTTGGCGAGTGCCCGGTCGAGGCGTGCCTTCTCGACGTTCAGGATCTTGCCGCGGAGCGGGAGGATGGCCTGGTGGATCGGGTCGCGGCCGGTGCCGGCCGAGCCGCCCGCCGAGTCGCCCTCGACGAGGAAGATCTCGGAGACCACCGGATCCTTGCTCTGGCAGTCCTTGAGCTTGCCCGGCATCCCTCCGCCCTCGAGCAGGCCCTTGCGGCGGGCCGTCTCGCGGGCCTTGCGCGCGGCCATCCGAGCAGTCGCAGCCTGCAGCGCCTTCCGGATGATCTCCTTGGCCTGCGCCGGGTTCCGCTCGAACCAGTCGCCGAGCTGGTCCCCGGCGACCCGCTGCACGAACGTCTTCGCCTCGGTGTTGCCGAGCTTGGTCTTGGTCTGGCCCTCGAACTGCGGCTCCCCGAGCTTCACCGAGATGACGGCGGTGAGGCCCTCGCGCACGTCGTCGCCGGAGAGGTTGTCGTCCTTGTCCTTGAGGATGCCCTTCTCCCGCGCGTAGCGATTGACCAGGGTGGTCAGAGCCGCGCGGAAGCCCTCCTCATGAGTGCCGCCTTCATGCGTGTTGATCGTGTTCGCGTAGGTGAACACGCTCTCGGTGTAGGCGGTGGTCCACTGCATGGCCACCTCGAGGGAGATCCGCCGCTCGGTGTCCTCGGATTCGAAGGAGATGATCTCGGGGTTCACGATGTCCGCGCGCTTGGCGTTGTTGAGATACTCCACGTAGTCGACGAGCCCGCGCTCGTACACGTAGACGTGGGTGAGCGCGCCCTTGGCGTCATCGACACCGGCATCCGGGTCGGAGTCGTCGGCCGCCGCCTTGCGCTCGTCGGTGAGGGTGATCTTGAGACCCTTGTTGAGGAAGGCCATCTGCTGGAAGCGTGTGCGCAGCGTCTCGTAGTCGAACTCGACGGTCTCGAAGATCTCGTCGTTCGGCCAGAAGGTGATCGTGGTGCCGGTCTCGCTGGACTCCTCGCCCTGCTCGAGCGGAGCGACGGGCACGCCGGAGTGGAAGCTCTGCCGCCAGACGGCACCTTGACGGCGGACCTCGACGTCGAGGCGCTTCGACAGCGCGTTCACCACCGAGCTCCCCACACCGTGCAGTCCACCGGACACCGCGTAGCCGCCGCCCCCGAACTTGCCACCCGCGTGCAGCACCGTGAGCACCACCTCGACCGTCGACCGCTTTTCGACCGGGTGGATGTCCACCGGGATGCCGCGGCCGTTGTCGATCACCCGAACCGAGCCGTCCTGCCGGATGGAGATCTTGATGTCATCGCAGTATCCGGCCAGCGCCTCGTCGACGGAGTTGTCGACGATCTCGTACACGAGGTGGTGCAGACCGCGGGGGCCGGTGGAGCCGATATACATGCCCGGTCGCTTGCGAACCGCCTCGAGCCCCTCGAGGACCTGAATGTCGCTGGCGCCGTAGGTGTGCTCCGGCTCGGGATGATTCATGTCTGTCGTCATACGTTCCTGGCTCCCGCCGGTAGGCCTCGATTCTATCAAATCGGGGGCGCCGGAACGGGATAAAACGGCCGTCTGAGGGCCTATTTTCGAGCCGTTGGGCTCTTTTGCCGCCTCAGCCGTAGGTATCGCGCGGACCGCGGCCTGGAACCGATCTGGGGCCACGTTTCCAGGTAGGGGCACCGGGGCCGGAAAAGGCGATGTTGGAGATGCCGGCCGCGGGGTACCCCTGGGCGATGCGCGTGAGGATCTCCGTGCGCATCAGCCGGAGCTGTGTCGCCCATGCGGTCGAGTCGCAGCTGACGCGCAGCAGCCCGTCCTCCACACCGGTCGGCGTCGAGTGCGCGGCGGTCTCGGGGCCGGCGATCTGCTCCCAGGCCGAGAGGAGCTCGCCCTGGGCGAGCGTCGCGTCCCAGCCGAGTGTCGATGTCATGCCGGTGAGCGTCTCGCCGAGAGTTGCCGGATCCCGCCCGCTGCCGAAGGGCTGCGATTCGCCCTCGATCGACCGGCGCTTGCGTCGCGGCCGGAGCGTCGCGGAACCGATCCCGCCGAACACGGAACGCAGGCGCAGGTACACGGATCGCGCCTCGTCGACCACCGATTCGTCGTCGTTCACGCCGCGCTCCCGTCATCGACGATGCGCCCCGCGGAGATGTGCACCATTCCGCCGTGCAGTCCATCGGGCACGTCCTCGGCCACGGCCGAGGTGATGATCACCTGCTCGTAGCCGACGATCGCCTCCGCCAGCCTGCGGCGCCGAGGGGCGTCGAGCTCGGCGAAGACGTCGTCGAGGATCAGCACGGGGTCGCCCGCACTGGACTCGGCCCTGAGAAGCTCGGCCGACGCCAGCTTGAGCGAGAGCGCGAACGACCATGACTCCCCATGGCTCGCGTAGCCCCGGGCGGGCAGGCCGTTGAGCTCGAACAGCACGTCGTCGCGATGCGGCCCCACCAGGGTGAGGCCCCGTTCCAGCTCGCGCGGACGGACCGTGGCGAGCGCGGTGCCGAAGAGCTCCCGGATCTCCTCGACGGGCAGATCACGCCGCGCCTCCTCGGTCCCGGCCTCGTCGGCGTCCGGCCTCGTCGACAGGATGCTCAGCCGGCTGCCGAGCCGCGGGCCGTGATCGGCGCCCACGATGGTGCGATAGGCCTCGACGACGCCGGGTCGCAGATCGGTGACGAGTCCCTGGCGTGCTGCGACGATCTGGCTGCCGAAGTCCACGAGGCGCTCGTCCCACAGATCGAGCGTCGACAGTGCGCCCGATCGCGCGCCCGTCGCCCGAGCCGATTTCAGGAGAGTGTTCCGCTGCCGCAGTGATCTCTCGTAGTCCGCCACGACGCCGGCGAGGCGTGGGGTGCGCAGAACGAGGAGCTCGTCCAGGAACCGGCGCCGGCCGCCGGGATCGCCGCGGACGAGCGCCAGGTCCTCGGGGGCGAACAGGACGCTGGAGAAATAGCGCGGCAGATCGCGCACCTTCGCCGGGGAACGCCCCACCTGAGCCTTGTTCGCCGAGGACGCGTTGATCTGCAGCTCGACGAGGATCTCGCGGTCGCCGTGTCCGAGGAGTGCCCGCACGATCGCCGCCTGGGCACCCTGACGCACGAGGGCCAGGTCGCTGGAGACGCGGTGCGAACCCAGCGTGCTCAGATAGCCGAGGGCTTCGACCAGGTTCGTCTTGCCCTGGCCGTTGCTGCCCACGAGAACGTTGACCCCGTTCCTCAGCTCGAGATCGGCTTCCCGATAGTTGCGGAAGTCGACGAGGCTCAGCCGGCGGACGTGCATCGACTGTCCTCCCCCGCAGACGGCGTCAGCCGTCGGCGCTCGGCTTGACGGCGTGACCGCCGAACTGCTGGCGGAGCGCCGCGACCGCTCGCATGGCAGGCGACTCGTCCTGGCGGGACACGAAGCGGGCGAAGATCGAGGCGGAGATCGCCGGCATCGGCACCGCATGCTCGATGGCCTCTTCGAGCGTCCAGCGTCCCTCACCGGAATCGGCGACGTACCCCTCGATCTTCTCGAAGCCGGGATCCTGCTCGAGGGCGCGGACGAGGAGTTCGAGCAGCCACGACCGCACAACGGTCCCCCGCTGCCAGGCCTTGAACGTGCCGGGCAGATCCGTGATGAGGTCCGAGCGGGCCGCGAGGAGCTCGTAGCCCTCGGCGTAGCCCTGCATCAGCGCGTACTCGATGCCGTTGTGCACCATCTTGGCGTAGTGCCCGGCGCCCACCGGCCCCGCGTGCACGAAGCCTTCCTCGCGGGGTCCTTCGGGGCGCAGCGCCTCGAAGACGGGCATCGCCCGGGCGATCGTCTCGTCCGAACCGCCGACCATGAGTCCGTACCCGTTGTCGGCACCCCAGATGCCGCCGGAGACGCCGGCATCGGCGTAGTCGATGCCCTTCTCCGCGAGCTGCTTCTCGTGCACGAAGTCGTCGGTGAACTTGGAGTTGCCGCCGTCGATCACCAGGTCGCCCTCGGACAGCACCCCGGCGAGCTCGCCGATCACGGAATCGGTGATCGTGCCGGCCGGAACCATGACCCACACGATGCGCGGAGCGGTCAGCGCGGCGGCCAGGTCCGCCAGGGTGGCGACGTCCGACACCTCGGGATTGGTGTCGTAGCCGACGACCTCGATGTCCGCGGCGCGCAGCCGGGTGCGCATGTTGTTGCCCATCCGGCCCAGGCCGATCAGACCGATCTGCATTTCGAACCCCCGAGTCAGCGAAGCAGCAGGTTGGGCTGCAACAGGTAGCGGTAGTCGTCCGACGCGGCCTTGTCCTTGCTGGACTGGCTCGTGATGAGCACGGGGCCCGGCTTGTTCGGATTCTCCGTCTTGGTGAACGCGATGCGCACGAACTCCGAGTGCACGGCGCCCAGCCCGTCGAGGAGGAACTGCGGCTTGAGCGAGACGACCGTGTCTGTGCCGTTGAGGAGGGCATCGATGTTCTCGGACGCCTGAGCCTGCTCGGAGCCGATTGCCTCGAGGGTCAGTCCGTCGAGGTCGAAGCTGTAGCGGAGGGCCGCCTCGCGCTCGAGGACGAGCTGCACACGGCGGGTGGCCTCCACGAGCTCGGCGGTGTTGATCACCGCGTAGTTGTCGACGGCCTCGGGGAACAGGCGCTTCACCGGGGGGAAGTTGCCCTTGATGAGCAGCGACGTCACCGTGCGCTTGGCGGAGCTGAAGGCGATGAGCTCACGGTCGTCACCGCCCGTGATCGAGACGGCGATGGTGCCGGTCGAGCCGAAGGTGCGGCCGATCTCCTGCAGGGTGCGGGCGGGCACGAGTGCGGTGATCGTGTCGGTGGAGCCGGTGGCCGACTCCCACGGGATGCCTCGGACGGCGACGCGGTACCGGTCGGTGGCCACGAGGCTCAGGCTGTCGCCGGAGATCTCGAGCTGCACACCGGTGATGACCGGGGTCACATCGTCCCGCGATGCGGCGACGGCGACCTGCGCGACCGCCGTCGAGAACGCGTCGGCCGGAACGACACCGGTCGGCGCCGCCACGGCGGGCAGATTCGGGTACTCCTCCACGGGCATGCTCAGCAGCGTGAATCGGGCGGAGCCGGCGCGGACGACGATCCGGGAGTCCTCGGAATACACATCGACAGGGGCGGCGGCCGGCAGGCGGCTGGCGATGTCGGCGAGGAGCCGGCCGGAGACGAGGGCCCTTCCCGGCTCCGCGACCTCGGCGGTGATCACGGTGCGTGCGGAGACCTCGTAGTCGAAGGAGGAGAGGGTGAGACCGTCCGGTCCCGCTTCCAGCAGGACTCCGCTGAGGATCGGGAGCGTGGTGCGCTGGGGCAGGAGCTTGACGGCGAACGACACGGCCTCGCTGAACACGTCCCTGTTCGCTTGAAACCTCACGAAATGTCCCCTGTCTGTTTCCGGTCCGTCAAATCGTAGCGGGTGCCTGAGAAGCGGGGGCCAGCGAGCGTCGTCCCGTCCCCTCCCCAAGAGGTTGTCGAGGAGAGAGATAGAGAAGGAAGTTCTTTAATCTCATTAACGGGTGTGGAAGGTGTGAGTAACCTCCCGGCCGCCAGTGCAGCACTGGGAACTACAACGGTGCAAGATGTGTGACCCGTGTGGGGGACACCGCCGAAAAGGTGCAACCCGTCCAGGGGTGGCCGACCCTCTTCTCACACCTCCTCCGGAGCTCTCCCCAGCCTGAGGGTGTGTTCCCCGACTTGTCCACAACTTCTGCACAGTCTGTGCAGAACGCGCAGCGGCGGGGATATCCGTCCACAGCGCTGTCCAGAGTGGGGAGAACCGGCAGGCTGCGCCGCTTCTGCGCTCACCGCCACCCGCTCCTGCCGAGCAGGCAGGACGCCGGCCGCCGTGGGAACAGGGCCAGGACCGGCTGCTCAGGGCCGGAGGGCCTGCTGAGCGTTCGGATGGGGGCTTCCAGCACGGACGAGCCCGACGGCTCAGCTGCGCGAGTAGCGGTGGTTCTGCTTGATGCGGCTGGTCAGCTCGGTGACCTGGTTGTAGATCGAGCGGCGCTCCTTCATGAGCTCGCTGATCTTCTTGTTCGCATACATCACGGTGGTGTGGTCGCGGTTGCCGAACAGCTGGCCGATCTTCGGCAGAGACAGGTTCGTGAGCTCCCGGCAGAGGTACATGGCGATCTGCCGGGCGGACGCGATCGCCTGGGACCGAGATGCGCCGTAGAGGTCGTCGACGCTGAGCTTGAAGTAGTCCGCGGTGTGATTGATGATGTCGACCGGCGCGATCACGTTGTCCTGGTCGAGCGTGATCAGGTCCTTCAGCACGGTCTGCACAAGCCCCATGTCGACCGGGGTGCGGTTGAGGCTCGCGAAGGCGGTCACCCGGATCAGGGTGCCCTCGAGCTCCCGGATGTTGCTCGACACCTTCGAGGCCATGAACTCCAGGATGTCGTCGGGCACCTGGAGCTTGTCGTTCTGAGCGCGCTTGCGCAGGATCGCGATGCGGGTCTCGAGGTCGGGCGCCTGCACATCGGTGATGAGGCCCCACTCGAAGCGGGATCGCATCCGGTCCTCGAAGCCCGTCAGCTGCTTGGGCTGGAGGTCGCTCGTGATGACCACCTGCTTGTTGTGGTCGTGCAGGGTGTTGAAGGTGTGGAAGAAGGCCTCCTGCGTGGAGTCCTTGCCCTGCAGGAACTGGATGTCATCGATCAGCAGCACATCGATGTCGCGGTACCGTGCCTGGAAGACCGAGGACCGGTTCGACGCGATCGAATTGATGAAGTCGTTGGTGAACTCCTCCGAGCTCACGTAGCGCACCCGGATGCCGGGGTACAGGCTCATCGCGTAGTGGCCGATCGCGTGCAGCAGGTGGGTCTTGCCGAGCCCGGACTGACCGTAGATGAAGAGCGGGTTGTAGGCCTTGGCCGGCGTCTCCGCCACGGCGACGGCTGCCGCGTGGGCGAACCGGTTGGAGGCGCCGATCACGAAGTTGTCGAAGCTGTACTTGGGGTTGAGGCGAGTGTCCGCCCGGGACCCCGCCTCGACGGGCTGCGGTGCGGGGGTGTCGATGTAGGCCGGCGCGGCCGGGGTCGTGGTCTCCAGCTGGACCGGCTCCGGTGCCACCGCGACGGGCGCATCTTCGATGTCGGGATTCACCACGATCGCGAAGTTGGCGATCTCGAGTTCCGGATCGAGTGAGCCGATGGCGCTCAGAAGCGGGATCCGCATGCGCTGCTCGAGCATGCCGCGGGTGAAGTCGTTGGGGACCTCGAGATACATCGTTCCGGCCATGACGCCCTTGGGCTCGACCAGACTGACGAATCCCCGCATCTGCGGTGTGATGCGCTCGTCGTCGTTGAGCGCCGACACCACGGACTGCCAGATCTCTCTGGTCTGTGCCGCCTCTGCCATTGCGCCTCTGTCAGCTCTACCGGGTCCCCCGGTCTCGGGCGAGAAGATCGCCGTGCCCCGAACAGAACGTTACGCCGCTGTGCGCGTGCAGGCGGCGGCTGGTTGCTCACCGTAATGACAGGGCGAAACGTAAATCAAATCCCCACGGGAGAATATCCGCAGGAGGACCCTTCTGCAGGTCCTCTGCACAGGCCGTCGGCGAATCTTCGTCGGCGGGAGCGCGCCGAGAGACATCCGCGTTTGACCGGGGGCCGTCTCCCGCGTATTTTTAGACAGTTGTCCCGCGGCCACTCTGCCGCGAAGCGCCGGCCTTCGTCGCAGGCACGCCATCTTCTCCCTCGGAGCACACTCATGAGCAAGCGAACCTTCCAGCCGAACAACCGCCGTCGCGCCAAGGTGCACGGCTTCCGCCTGCGCATGCGCACCCGCGCCGGTCGCGCCATCCTGTCCGCTCGCCGCGGAAAGGGCCGCACCGAGCTCTCCGCGTAGGTGCTTCCCCGGGCGCACCGCGTGGTGAGCGGATCGGACTACCGCCGGATCTCCCGCAAGGGCCGCCGGGTGTCTGGACGCGTGGCCATCGTGTACCTGGATCGCGAGCAGGCCGGCGAGCCCGCCCGCTTCGGCTTCATCGTGAGCCGGGCGGTCGGCGGAGCCGTGCAGCGCAACCGCGTGCGACGGCGGCTGAAGGCGGTCTGCTTCGCGCTCCTCGGCGATGCGCCGGCGCGCAGCGTGGTCATCCGCGCACTGCCGGCCGCCGCGACGGCGCCCTGGTCGGAACTCCGCGATGAAGTGACAAAGGCGGTCCTGACCAGGCGATGAATCTTCTCCGCTTCGTGCTTCTCCTGCCCCGCAACGTCGCGGTCGTCCTCCTGCGCGCCTATCGCACAGTAGTTTCCCCGCTCTACGGCGACGTGTGCCGGTACTATCCCTCCTGTTCGCGCTACGGTCTCGAGGCCGTCCAAGAACACGGAGTGGTGGTCGGAGGGGCGCTCACCGCTGCGCGCATCTGCCGCTGCCACCCGTGGGCGGCCGGTGGGGTCGACGATGTTCCGCATCGTTCCCGTCGCCCCCATCGCATCACGAGTTTCGGATTCGTCGTGGCCGGCCCTTCCCAGGGCCGCTCCCCGGTTCTCGCCAACAACGGAAAGGTCTGACTCGGTGGACATCATCGGCACCATCCTCTGGCCGATCAAGTGGGTCATCGAGCTCATCCTCGTGTCCTTCCACACCCTGTGGTCGACGCTGGGAATGGACCCCGACGCGGGAATCACCTGGGTCCTCTCGATCGTCGGCCTCGTGCTGCTCGTTCGCGCCGCCCTCATCCCGATCTTCGTCCGGCAGATCCGCAGCCAGCGGAAGATGCTCGAGGTCGCTCCGCAGCTGAAGAAGATCCAGGACAAGTACAAGGGCAAGCGCGATCAGTTCTCCCGTGAGGCGATGTCCCGCGAGACGATGGAGCTGTACCGGCGCACGGGGACGAACCCGCTGAGCTCCTGCCTTCCCCTGCTGATCCAGATGCCGATCTTCTTCGGCCTGTTCTCCGTGCTGAACGGCGCACAGAACGACAGCCGGGGCGTCGGTCAGCTCACTGCCTCGCTGGCGGACTCCTTCGCCAACTCCGAGCTCTTCGGCGCTCCCCTGCGCTCCACCTTCATCGGCGAGTTCAACCTGCTCACCTCGGGCTCCGACGGCAACGTGCTCGTGATGATCATCGCGGCGACGATGGTCGTCCTGATGACCGCGTCCCAGTTCGTGACGCAGCTGCAGATCATGGCGAAGAACATGTCGCCAGAGGCCAAGAACAGCCCGATGTTCAAGCAGCAGCGGATACTGCTGTACATCCTTCCCCTGGTGTTCGCCTTCTCGGGCGTCGCCTTCCCCCTCGGCGTCATGTTCTACTGGCTCACGTCCAACGCCTGGACGATGGTCCAGCAGTTCCTCGTCATCCGGAACATGCCCACGCCGGGCAGCGAGGCCGCGAAGGCCCGTGAGGCCCGCCTGGCGAAGAAGGGCAGGCTTCCCGATCAGCAGCCGCCGCTCGAGGGGGCACCCACCGCTGAGGAGGCGAAGCGCGTCACGCAGCGCCAGCAGCCCGTGAACAAGAACCGAGCCAAGAAGTCCGGGAGCAAGCGATGACGGAGACCCCCGCCGAAGAGGTGGCAACCCTGGATGAGGGCGATGTCGCCGCGGACTATATCGAGGAGTTCCTCGATATCTGCGACCTGGACGGTGACATCGACATCGAGAGCGCCGGCGGGCGCACGCAGATCTCGGTGACGGCGTCCTCGGACAGCAACCTGCGCGTGCTCTCGAACCCCGAGGCGGTTGCGGCGTTGCAGGAGCTCACCCGACTCGCGGTGCAGGTGCGCACCGGCGAGTTCTCCCGGCTGATCCTCGATGTGGGCGGAAGCCGTGAAGTGCGCCAGCAGGAGCTCAGTGAGCTGGTGGACGCCGCCGTCGCGGCACTGGATGCCGGCGCGGTGCGCTTCCCGCTCGAGCCGATGTCGTCCTACGAGCGGAAGATCGTGCATGACCTCGCCGGAGAGCGCGGCCTCACCTCCGAGTCCGAGGGCGAAGGGCGCGACCGGCACACGGTGCTCTCCCGCGCGTGACCGTTCCACGTGAAACCGAGCACGAGCCGGCGATCGCGGCGCAGCTCTTCGGGAACCGGATCGACCTCGCGCGCGCCTACACGGGCGATCTGGCCGAGCGCGGCGAGGAGCTCGGACTCATCGGTCCGCTCGAACTCCCGCGGCTCTGGACGCGGCACGTGCTCAACTCGGTGCTCCTTGCTCCTCTCATGGCTGGCAGAGTCGGTGACGTCGGCAGCGGCGCCGGCCTTCCCGGACTCGTCCTCGCGATCGCCCGGCCCGATGTCGAGTTCGTGCTCATCGAGCCCATGGAGCGCCGGGTGCGCTGGCTGCAGGAGCAGGTGAACCGCCTGAGTCTGGCCAATGTGACCGTGGTGAACACCCGGGCAGAAGAGGCGCCATATCCGCGGCAGCTCGATCAGGTGACGGCGAGGGCCGTCGGCGCGCTCTCGAAGCTCATCCCCCTCACCGCGCGGCTGGTTCGCCCGGACGGGGAGCTGCTGCTGCTCAAGGGAGCGAATGTGGCCGTGGAGGCGGAAAAGGCGACTCGGGCCATCGCCCGGGGGAAGCTGACGGATGTGCGAGTGGAAGAGCTCGGCGTCGGTATGGCGACCGAGGTGACCCGGGTCTTCCGGGCTAGAGTGCAGTGACTCCTGGCGAGCACTCTCCCGCCCCATGGCCCTCCCGGTCTCCTTCTCGGAAGGTTCCACGTGAAACAGAATGATGCGCCGTCGGTGACGGCCCAGTTCGACTCCTCCACTCCCCTCGCTCGTGAGCTCGCGGACATCACTCGGCGCCGGCATGCACTCGACACCAGTCGCCTCCCGCGCCCCGCGGAGACGCGCATCTTCACCGTCGCCAACCAGAAGGGCGGCGTGGGCAAGACGACCACCACCGTCAATCTCTCGGCCGCGCTCGCGCGCGCCGGAGCCAAGGTGCTGGTGATCGATCTCGATCCGCAGGGCAATGCGTCCACCGCACTGGGGGTGGAGCACCGCGCTGACACTGTGAGCGTCTACGACGTGATCGTCGGGAACGCCGCGATGGAGGAGGTGGTGCAGTCCAGCCCCGAGTTCCCGACCCTGTACTGCGTCCCCGCGACGATCCACCTCGCCGGCGCGGAGATCGAGCTGGTGTCGCTCGTGGCACGCGAGCAGCGCCTGCGCACCGCGCTCAACGAGTTCCTCGCCCTCGGTGACGGCTTCGACTACGTCTTCATCGACTGCCCGCCGTCGCTGGGACTGCTGACCATCAACGCATTCGTCGCGGCGCGGGAGGTCCTCATCCCCATCCAGTGCGAGTACTACGCACTGGAGGGTCTCAGCCAGCTCCTCCGCAACATCGAGCTCATCGAGAAGCACCTCAATCCGCAGCTGCGGGTCTCCACAATCCTGCTCACCATGTACGACGGCCGGACCAACCTGGCCAACCAGGTGGCGCAGGATGTGCGCACGCACTTCCCGGTCGAGACGCTCAAGACCCTGATTCCACGCTCTGTGCGCATCTCTGAGGCGCCCGGCTACGGCCAGAGCGTGATCAGCTACGACACCAATTCACCCGGCTCGCTCTCCTACCTCGAGGCCGCTGCCGAGATCGCACAGCGAGGGGCACAGAACTGATGGCGACGCCGAAGCGAACCGGCCTGGGACGAGGCATCGGAGCCCTCATCCCCATCGTGGACGAAGGGGCTGCGCGGCCGGTCGACGTGTTCTTCCCCAACGGCGGCTCTGAGGCGCCCGTGGATGGCCTGGTCGCTGTTCCCGGTGCTCGGCTCGCGAGCATCTCGCTCGACGACATCGTTCCGAACCCCCAGCAGCCCCGCAAGGAGTTCGTGCCCGAGGCGCTGGACGAGCTGGTGGTGTCGATCCGCGAGAACGGTGTGCTGCAGCCCATCGTGGTGCGCCCCGCGCCTCCCGGTTCCGGTGCGAAGTACGAGCTGGTCATGGGCGAGCGCCGCCTGCGTGCCAGCAAGCGCGCGGGCATGTCGACCATCCCCGCCGTCATCAAGGAGACCGCGGATGACGCGATGCTCCAGGACGCGCTCCTCGAGAACCTCCATCGCTCCCAGCTGAACCCCCTGGAGGAGGCGTCCGCATACCAGCAGCTGCTCTCCGACTTCGGCATCACCCACGAGCAGCTCGCCACCCGGATCGGCCGCTCACGACCCCAGATCAGCAACACCATCCGGCTGCTGAAGCTCCCGACTCCCGTGCAGAACCGCGTTGCGTCGGGCGTGCTCTCCGCCGGGCATGCTCGAGCCATCCTCGCCCTCACCGACGAGGAGGAGATGCAGCGGCTGGCCGACAAGATTGTCAACGAGGACCTCTCCGTGCGAGCTGCGGAGGCGATCGCGAGCCAGGGGGCGACCGCCCGCAAGCCCAAGCCGGCCTCAGGACGCCGTCATGAGCAGCTGGACGAGATCGCCGAGCGACTGGGGAACCGGCTCGACACCCGGGTCAAGGTCACGCTGGGCGCGAGCAAGGGCCAGGTCCTCATCGACTTCGCGACGATCGCGGACCTCAACCGCATCCTGGGCGAGCTGGGTGACGAAGGGTTCGCCGGCCCGCACTGATCAGACCCCGTCGGCGATGGCGCGGCGGGCGAGGGCCGCATAGACCTCGCCCAGGTTCCTCCCGTCGGCGAGGATGCCCTGGGGAAGCAGCGAGGTCTCGGTGAGGCCGGGCAGCACGTTCACCTCGAGGAACCATGGCGTCCCGTCCTCGTCGACGATGATGTCCACCCGGGACAGGTGGCGCAGCCCGAGCGCGCGGTGCGCGAGCACGGCAAGCTCTGCGGCGCGGTCGGCGACCTCGTGATCGAGCCGGGCTGGCGCGTAGAACCGCGTCTCGCCCGCGTTGTAGCGCGCACCGAAGTCGTAGTCGCCGTCCTCGGGCACGATTTCGACCGCCGGAAGCGCCGTCGGACCTTCTCCGAGATCCAGAACGCCCACCGCGATCTCGGTTCCGCGCACGAAGTGCTCGACGAGGGCGTCGTCGCCGTAGGTGTAGGCGTCCACCATGGCCCGCGGCAGCTGCTCCGCCTCGCGCACGATGCTCACCCCCTGAGCCGAGCCGCCTCGCGCAGGCTTCACCACGAGGGGCAGGGGCATGGCGTTCCGCACCGTCTCGAGCACGGCCGGCGCACCGAGCTCCCGGAAGGTCTCGCGCGAGAGGGCGATCCCCCGCGGGGTGACGCCGCCCGCGTTCGCGATCAGTGTCTTGGCGACCGGCTTGTCCCAGGCCAGTCGTGCGGCGCGGTAGTCGGAGCCGACGAAGGGCACTCCCGTGCTGCCGAGCAGCGCACGGAGCGCGCCGTCCTCCCCCGACGCGCCATGCAGCGCCGGCCACACGACGTCCGGCGGCGCCTCTGCGAGGCCGGAGAGCAGAGTGGCGTCCGGCTCGCTGATGGTGACCTGCCAGCCCTGATCCGCCAGGGCGTCGGCCACCCGTCGACCGGAGCGGAGGGAGATGTCACGTTCGTGCGAGATACCGCCGGCAAGCACGAGCACAGAAGAGGAGTGGCTGGTCATCGTGTCCTTTTGCGTCAGTCGAGGTCGGGCGGCGGGCTGTCGACCCGTCGGCGCGGGCGTCGGGAGGCGAGTGGTCCCGTGCCGGAGAACGTGTCGAGCAGGTCGAGCTCGCCGCCGACGACGGTGGCCAGCCGCCGGATGCCGACACGGATGCTCTCGGGGGTGGGATGGCAGAAGGACAGCCGCATGAAGTTGCGGCCCGTGCCGTCCGCAAAGAAGGCGGTGCCCGGCGTGTAGGCGACGAGCTCGGTCACCGCGCGCGGAAGCATCTGCTTGGAGTCCAGTCCGGGAGGCAGGCCCACCCACACGTAGAAGCCGCCGTCCGGCACGGTCCAGCTCAGTTCCGGCAGGTGCTCCGCCAGCGCACCGATCATGGCGTCCCTGCGCTCTCGGTACGAGTTCCGGAAGGTGCCGATCTGGGACCGCCAGTCCGCGGTGTCCAGGTACTCGCTGACGATCAGCTGTGCGAAGGAGCTCGGCGAGAGGATCGCCGACTCGGCGGCCAGCACGAGCTTCTCCCGGATCGCATGGGGAGCGACGGCCCACCCCACGCGGAAGCCCGGGGCAAGCGTCTTCGAGAACGAGCCCAGATACACGACTCCCGCTGCGTCGAGGGTGCGCAGCGGCGGCGGCGGAGGGGCACCGAAGTAGAGGAGGCCGTAGGGGTTGTCCTCGACGATGAGGATGCCGGCCGACTGGCAGATGTCCAGGATCTCCGGCCGCCGAGCAGCACTGAGGGTGACCCCGGCGGGGTTGTGGAAGGTCGGCACGGTGTAGAGGAACTTGATCGCGCTCCCCGCTGCCCGCTCCGCGGCGATCGCCGCACGCAAGGCCTCCGGCACGAGCCCCTCGTCGTCGGTCCCGACGTGGACGGTGCGCGCCTGATACGAGCGGAACACGCCGATGGCCCCCACATAGCTGGGCGCCTCCGCGAGGACCACATCGCCCGGGTCGAGGAACAGCTTGGCGACCAGGTCGATGGCCTGCTGCGATCCCGTGGTCGTGACCACGTCGTCCACGCTCGCCGAGATGCCCTCCTCCCCCATCACCCGCAGGATGTTCTCCCGCAGTGCGGGAACTCCCTGCCCGGAGCCGTACTGCAGCGCGGTCGGCCCGTTGGTGGTCATCACCCGGTCGAAGGCGCTTCTGATCAGGTTCTCCGGCAGAGCGGAGACGTTCGGCATGCCCCCGGCGAGGGAGACCACTTCCGGGCGGGATGCCACGGCGAAGAGTGCCCGCACCTCGGATGCGCTCAGCCCTGAGGTGCGCTCGGCGTAGGAGGGAAACCAGGGATCGAGGTTGTTGCCCCTGGTCTGCTGCTGTCCTGACACGAATCCTTCTCCCGGCGAGCGTTCCGCTCCACCCTAGTAAGACAGAAAGAAAGGACCCGCCCGGCTGATGCCGAGCGGGTCCGGAAATATCCTTCCTCGCTCAGGCGAGGAATGCTGCCAATTCGTGCTCGAGAGCCTGCTTGGGCTTGGCGCCGATGACGGACTTGACGACCTCGCCACCGCGGTAGACCTTCATCGCGGGAATCGACGTGATGTGGTACTTCGCCGCCGTCTCGGGGTTCTCGTCCACGTTCAGCTTGACGATCTCGATCTTGTCGCCGTTCTCACTGGCGATCTGCTCGAGCACAGGACCCACTGCCCGGCAGGGCGCGCACCACTCGGCCCAGAAGTCGACCAGCACCGGCTTGTCGGACGCGAGCACATCCTGCGCGAACGTCGCATCGGTGACCTGCTTGAGGTTGGACATGTGTCTCCTTGTGTCTGTGCCAGTGTACTGGCGCGGTCAGTTCTGCCCGACGAGCTCGCCGTCGGTGTCCACCGTGCTGCCCGACACGGGCGCGGACCCGGGCTCGACATGTCCGATGGCCGGCCGAAGCACCTCTCCGGGAAGCGAGGCGAGGAAGTGCTCGGCGTCGAGCGCGGCGACGGTGCCTGAGGCCGCCGCGGTGACGGCCTGGCGATAGGTCGGGTCGATCACGTCGCCCGCCGCGAAGACCCCCGGCAGGTTGGTCCGGGAGCTGCGACCCTCGACCGCGAGAGTGCCCTCCTCGGTGAGGTCGAGCTGACCGTGGAAGAGGTGCACGCGGGGGTCGTTGCCGACGGCGATGAAGAGGCCGGTGAGCTCCACCTCACGCTCCGCGCCGGTCACGGTGTCGCGCACGGTGATGCCCGTCACGAGCTCCTCGCCGTGGATCGCGGCGACCTCGCTGTTCCAGAGGAACTCGATCTTGGGGTTGTCGAAGGCCCGCTGCTGCATGATCTTCGATGCGCGGAGCGTGTCGCGACGGTGCAGGACGTAGACCTTGTCGGCGAACCGCGTGAGGAAGGTCGCCTCCTCCATCGCGGAGTCCCCTCCGCCGACGACGGCGACGATGCGCTTGCGGAAGAAGGCGCCGTCGCAGGTGGCGCACCAGGAGACGCCGTAGCCGCTCAGCCGGTCCTCGTCGGCGATCCCGAGCTTGCGGTAGGCGGATCCGGTGGTGACCACCACGGAGAGCGCCTCGTGCACGGTTCCGGAGCCCAGGGTCACGCGCTTGACGTTTCCGGTGAGATCCACCTCGGTGACGTCGTCGTAGACGACCTCGGTGCCGAACCGCTCAGCCTGCAGGCGCATCTTGTCCATCAGGTCGGGGCCCATGATCCCCTCCGGGAAGCCGGGGAAGTTCTCGACCTCGGTGGTGTTCATCAGCTCGCCGCCCGCTTCGACCGAGCTGGCGATCAGCAGCGGCTCGAGCTCGGCCCTGGCCGCATAGATCGCGGCCGTGTATCCGGCAGGACCGGACCCGATGATGATCATCTGACGCACAGGAGAGCTCCTCAGCTGTCTCGGGCAACGCGGCGAGATCGTCGCACCCGTACGGGATCAACACATCCTAGCTCCGGCCTATTCCGGAGCCCGGGGAGGGTCAGTGCCGTTTCGAGCGGTCGAGCAGAGGCGCGAGGAGGGCCCTCAGATCGGGTGAGCGCAGCGCCAGCAGGCCCCCGAGGTAGACCACGGACATGGCTCCCCCGATGACCGCGATCGAGAGCACCGCGGGTGCGATCCCGGACAGGGCGAAGCCGCCCGGGGCGGTGCCGCCCAGCAGGATCAGCAGCACGGCGCCCACGACGCACGCGGGCAGGACCGCGATCAGGTCGCGGAGAAGCGCCCGCCCCACGCCGGCGCCGGCGCCGGGGCCGATGCGCCGGGCGAGAAGGGCCGCTGCGACGAGCAGCTGCACGGTTCCGGCGGCTGATACCACCGCGGCGATGCCCACGGCGATGCGGTCGGCGGGAAGGAGCGAGCAGGCCAGGACACCGCCGATCACGAGCAGCGACTGCAGCAGGGTGAAGACGAACGGGGTCCTGGTGTCGCCGAGGGCATAGAAGGCACGCTGCACGACGAAGAGGAGACAGAACGGCACGAGGCCGAGCAGATAGGCGATGATCACCGCTGCCAGCTGCTGGACGTCGTCGTACCCGGTTGCGATGAACACCCGGGCGAACGCGGGTGCGACCACGATGAGAGCCGCCGCGGCGAGCAGGATGGCGAGCAGCACCCCCCGCAGCACCGAACTGATGTCCGTCTTGAGAGCCCGCAGGTCGTCGCGGGCGGCGTGCTCGCTCATGCTCGTGTAGAAGACCGTGACGATCGACACGGTGATCACGGAGTGCGGAAGCATGAAGATGAGCCAGGCGTTCGTCAGCGCGAAGACGCTCGCGCTCTCGCTGCCCGCCCTGGTCGCCACGTTGGTCTCGATGAGCCCGGCGACCTGTCCGATGAGGAGCATGGCGAAGGTCCAGCCGGCGGCCTTGCCCGCAATGCCGAGGCCGACCCCCCGCCACCGGAAGTCGGGCCGGAAGCGCAGGCCGACTCTGCGCCAGAACAGGAAGAGCAGCAGCGCCTGCGCCGCCAGACCGAGGGTGTTGCCGCCGGCGAACAGTGCCACCATGCCCGGCGACCAGTCCTCGAACCGGCGGTCCGCGCTGCCGCCGAACAGCGCCAGGAAGGTGCCCACCGACGCGATGCCGACGATGTTGTTGGCGACCGGCGCCCAGGTGAACGGCCCGAAGGCTCGTCGTGCGTTCAACACCTCGCCGAGCAGCGCATACATGCCGAGGAAGAAGACCTGCGGAAGGCACCAGTAGGCGAAGGCGATGGCGAGGTCGCGGTCGAAGCTCGCGGCGCTGCGCAGCGAGAAGAGCTGGACGAGTGCCGGGGCCGCGAGCGTCGCGGCGACCGCGACCGCCGCGAACCCGGTGAGGCCCAGCGTGACGAGCTTGTTGATGTACGCGTTGCCGCCGTCGGCCGCGGAGCTGGCGCGCACGATCTGGGGGACGAGGATCGCGCTGAGCAGCCCGCCGCCGATGATGGCGTAGATGCTGTTCGGCACGATGGTGGCCACGGCGAAGGCGTTTCCGCTCGTGGAGATGACGCCGCCGAGGGCCTGCGCGATCACGATGGCCTTCACGAAGCCGAGGACGCGGGAGACGACCGTGCCGGATGCGAGGAGCGCGCTCGCCCTGCCGATGCCGCCGCTCATGATTCGTCGACCGCCGGGCGGGCGGCCTTCCTGCGGCGCCGGATGTTGCGGAACAGGCCGAAGCCGAACAGGACCACGACCAGTCCCACCACGACGGTGGTTCCCGCGGCCTCCCACTCCGCCTGCACATCGAGGGGGATGACGACGGAGGAGCCGATCCGCTTTCCGGTCTCGGGACTGGAGGCGGTGACCTGCAGATCGACTCGGCCGTTGGCGATGAACCGGGCAGGCAGGGAGAAGCGCGTGCTGGCGCCCGCGTCCACCGTCGCGGTGGCCGGGCTCACGAGGATGCGTCCGTTGCTCGGGCGCGCGGACAGCTTCACCGTGACGGGCAGGTCGAGCGAGTTCTGGACGAAGATGGGCACCGCGTCGGGGACTCCGACGAAGTTCACGTTGGTGCTGCTGATCGTGACCGCGCCCAGCACGTCCGTCGCGTAGTGCCGGTGCAGGTCCCTCGCCGCCGTGTCCCAGGCGTCCGGGAAGTCCAGCCACTGGGCGGAGAGCAGGGCCAGGAGGCGCAGGCGCTCCCGCCCGGTGAGCATCTGCGGCGTCTCAACGATGGTCGAGAAGTCGGCGATCCGCTCGTCGTCCTGGACGAGCGTGCCGGCCGCCTCGGCGCGGGCGTCCTTTCCCTTCGCCTTGCGGAGGGTGAGCTTCGCATCCTGGTCCGGCACGTCGTCGAGAGGGATGGCCGCGGCCCACGGCACCGACTGCAGCGCCCGCAGGGTGGGATCGAGACCGGAGGTGGAGTCCGGCCAGCCGCGGTCGAGGGCGACGACGACCGTCGTGCCGGCGGTTCCTGCGGAGGCCGCGAGCAGTGCGCCCAGGTCGGCTCGCGCCTGCGCCGCCTCCGCCTCGCCGGCCGAGAACGCGGCCGCGGAGGCCGCCGCGGAGAGCGCACTGTCGGAGACGAGCACCCGCTCCCCCTCGAGCTTCCCGGTCGGCCCCGAACCGCTCTGCGTCACCGAGTCGCTCGGCACGATGGCCCGGTCGTAGCCCGATGCGCCGACGAACTTCACGTCGCCCGGTCTCGCCCGGACGGGCCATGCGAGACCAGGGAGGTCGTAGTCCCAGGCCAGCAGCTCCTCGGTGCTCGGAAGGGTGCCGGGCGCCGGCGGCCCAGGCGTCGGGGCGGGGGTGCCGGTGGTCGCCGGGGACGGAGCCGCCTCTGCCGCCGGAGCCTGCGTGCCGGAGAAGTTGGCCTCGTCGAGTGCGCCTGCGAAGGAGATCGGGTCGAGCACCGCGGCGGCGCCCGCCTCCCGCTCCAATGAGATGTCCGAATCGGCATACGTCAGCGGGAAGACCGGGTTGGGTGCGGCCGCGAGGTCGGCGAGCCACAGCACGGCGCTCGGCGGGGCGGCGGTGCCGAGAGCCCGGATCGAAGCGAGAATCCGCGGGTCGATCGCCAGCGTGACCTGGCGGCCGGCGGCCGCGTCGAGCTTGCGCCGCAGCACTCCCTCCGGCGACGTGTATGCGGCCAGGGAGTCCGCGTCGAGCAGTCCGTCGGTGACGGACGGCGTGGTGAGCGGAAGGACCGCGGCCACGTCGACCACCGAAGGCGGGGCGCCGTCCGCCCAGACGAAGCCCGACTCCCCCGTGCCGAGCAGCGCGCCGCCTGCGGTCACCTCTGCCGCGAGCAGGTGAGCGCCCCACCCGGCGAACTCGAGCGCGCTGCCGAGGTCCTTCGACTTGAGCACGATGGTGACCTTCGCCGTTCCCCCGGCGGGCAGCTCCTGGGTCCGCGCTGCAGCGACCTCGGTGAGGGGGACCGCCGCAGGATCGTCGAGCGCGCTCTCGAGGGTCGGGCGGTCGAGACCTGCGGGACTGACGGACAGAGCGATGCGGCCCGCCGCCACGGGCTCGTTCCCGGGGTTCGTCAGGGTTGCGGAGATGGTGAGGTCCTCCCCCGGCCGGGCGATCCCGTTGCCCGCGGAGACGGAGACCGTGATCGGCTCGTCCGCCGCACGCGCCAGAGCCGGAAGCGCGAGGCCGTCCACGAGGGGTGCGGCCACGAACGCCGCCGCCAGCAGCACCCCGGCGGCTCGTCGCCTGCCCCTCATGCCGGATTCGCGGAGGTGCCTCTCGACCTCCGGGTTCCCATGGCGCGAGTCTACGGCGTGGCGCCGCGTCGCCCCTGGAGCCCGCTCGGTCGGGCGGCGCAACTAGCATGGACGACCATGGACAGCGCGGCGGCGGCCCTCGATCGCCTCGGCGCGATCGCCGCCTCGGCACCCGTCGCCCGGCTCGCCGCCGCCTTCGAGGCGGCCGGGGCAGAGCTGGCGCTCGTCGGCGGCCCCGTGCGCGACGCTTTCCTGTCCCGTACCGCCCTGGACCTCGACTTCACCACGGACGCGGACCCCGATCGGATCCTCCAGATCGTGCGGCCGATCGCCTCCGCGCACTGGGACGTGGGACGGGCCTTCGGTACGATCGGCGCGCGGATCGCCGGCGAGAAGGTGGAGATCACCACCTACCGCTCTGACGCGTACAGCACCGACTCCCGCAAGCCGGAGGTGCGCTTCGGCTCCACGCTCGAGGAGGACCTGGTCCGCCGCGACTTCACCGTGAACGCCATGGCGCTGCGGCTTCCTGCCCGTGTGCTCGTCGATCCGACGGGAGGGATCGCGGACCTCGTCGCCCGCCGTCTGCGCACCCCGCAGGCTCCGGAGATCTCCTTCTCCGATGACCCGCTGCGCATGCTCCGGGCCGCGCGCTTCACGGCGCAGCTCGGGTTCGAGCTGGACGGCGACGCCCGCCGGGCCATGACCGAGCTCGCCGGCCGGCTCGACATCGTGTCGGCGGAGCGGATGCGGGAGGAGCTCGCCCGCCTGATCCTCGCGCCGAATCCGCGCCCTGCGCTTGAGCTGCTCGTCGAGACGGGCATCGCGGACCTGATCCTCCCCGAGCTGCCCGCGCTCCGGCTCACGGTGGACACGGAGCACCGGCACAAGGACGTCTACCAGCACTCGCTCACGGTGCTCGACCAGACGATCGGGCTCGAGGAGGAGCGGAAGCGGCAGCCCGACCTGATCCTCCGGGTGGCCGCGCTGCTGCACGACATCGGCAAGCCGGCTACGCGCAGGTTCGAGCCGGGCGGGACGGTCACGTTCCACCATCACGACGCGGTGGGCGCGAAGCTCGCCCGGAAGCGGCTGAGGGCCCTCCGGTTCGACAACGACACCATCGCCGGAGTCGCGCATCTGATCGAGCTGCACCAGCGCTTCTTCGGCTACACCGAGGGCGTGTGGACCGACTCCGCGGTGCGGCGGTACGTGCGCGACGCCGACGGCTTCCTGGAGGAGCTGCACATCCTCACCCGCGCCGACGTGACGACCCGGAACCGCCGAAAGGCGGAGCGACTGGCGAAGGCCTACGACGACCTCGAGGCGAGGATCGCGGTGCTGGCGGAGCAGGAGGAGCTCGCCGCGGTGCGACCCGACCTCGACGGCGAGCAGATCATGGCGATCCTCGGCGTCCCCCCCGGCCCGGCCGTGGGGATCGCCTACCGGCATCTCCTCGAGCTCCGGCTCGACGAGGGGCCGCTCGGGCAGGACGAGGCCACTGCCCGCCTGCTCAGCTGGTGGGAGAGCGCGAAGGACGCCTTGCCGCAGCGTCGTCGCGACGGCTAAGCTGTTGCGGTTGTCCGGCGTGACCGGACGTGCACACACCCTCCTGCTGCAGAAGTCCTGCAGCCGTTCTAGTCCGAAGGAGGTGGGTCAGTGACGCACAAGTACGAACTCATGGTCATCCTCGACCCCGAGATCGACGAGCGCACGGTAGCCCCGAGCCTCGACAAGTTTCTCGGCGTCATCCGCAATGCGGGTGGGACGATCGACAACGTCGACATCTGGGGCCGTCGTCGCCTCGCCTACGAGATCAACAAGAAGACCGAGGGCATCTACGCCGTCGTGAATCTCACGTCGACCTCCGAGGCCGCGAAGGAGCTCGACCGGCAGCTCGGTCTCTCCGAGGCGGTCCTGCGCACCAAGGTGCTCCGCGCCGAGGAGGCCGTGGCTCGCGCCGAGGCCGAGCAGGCCGCAGCAGCCACGGCAGCCGCAGCGCCGGCACCCGCAGCGACAGGTCGCTGAGCCGTGGCCGGCGAGACCATCATCACGGTGGTCGGCAACCTCACGGCGGACCCGGAGCTGCGCTACACCCAGGGCGGTCTGGCGGTCGCCAACTTCACCATCGCGTCGACGCCCCGGTCCTTCGACCGGGCGAGCAACGACTGGAAGGACGGCGAAGCGCTGTTCCTCCGGGCGTCCGTCTGGCGCGAGTTCGCCGAGCACGTGGCGGGATCCCTCACCAAGGGGTCTCGCGTCGTGGCGACGGGCCGGCTGAAGCAGCGGTCGTACGAGAC
Source organism: Naasia sp. (assembly GCF_025465545.1). Taxonomy (GTDB): domain Bacteria; phylum Actinomycetota; class Actinomycetes; order Actinomycetales; family Microbacteriaceae; genus Naasia. Next base: position 105,455 of record NZ_JAODMK010000016.1, read on the forward strand.
GAAGGAGGGCGAGAAGCGCACCTCAATCGAGCTCGAGGTCGATGAGATCGGTCCCTCGCTCCGCTATGCGACCGCGCAGGTCACTCGCTCGTCGAGTGGAGAGCGCGCCGGCGGTGCCGGTGGCGGCGGCGGACGCGGTGTCTCCCAGGGCGGCGGGGGTGGCGGCGACCAGCCGTGGGCACCCAGCGCTCCTGCGGCAGGCGGCGGGGACGTGTGGAACACGCCCGGCTCCTACGACGACGAGACCCCGTTCTGATCCGGGTTCTCCCCCTCCTCCTCTTCCCTCTTCACAGTTAGGACCAACGCATGGCTGGAAAGTCCAGCGGCGATCGCCGCAAGCCTCGCGTCAAGGGCGGCAAGCCTGTCGCCCCCGCAAAGGCCATCCGCGTCGGCGTCATCGACTACAAGGATGTCGCGACGCTCCGCAAGTTCATCTCGGAGCGCGGCAAGATCCGCGCCCGCCGCATCACCGGTGTCTCGGTGCAGGAGCAGCGCCTGATCGCGCGGGCAGTCAAGAACGCCCGCGAGATGGCCCTGCTCCCGTACGCGGGCTCCGGCCGCTAGGAGGCACGATGTCGAAGCTCATCCTCACGTCCGAGGTCTCCGGCCTCGGCGCTCCCGGCGACGTCATCGACGTCAAGCCGGGCTACGCCCGCAACTACCTGATCCCGTCCGGCTTCGCCGTGGCGTGGACCCGTGGTGGCGAGAAGCAGGTGCAGTCCATCAAGGCTGCCCGCTCCGCCCGCGAGCTGGCCACGCTCGAGGAGGCGCAGCACCTCAAGCAGCGTCTCGAGCAGACGCCCGTCACCCTGCAGGTCAAGGCCGGCCAGGGCGGACGCCTGTTCGGCTCGGTCAGCACGTCGGACATCGCGGACGCCGTCGCCGCCGCGGGCCTCGGTGCCATCGACAAGCGGAAGGTCGAGATCTCCTCTGCCATCCGCTCCGTCGGGTCGCACGAGGCGACCGTGCGTCTGCGCGACGACGTCGCGGCGACGATCACCCTGACGGTGGTCGCGGCCAAGTAGCAGCAACGATCAGGCGAAGGCGGTGCGGGAGCGATCCCGTGCCGCCTTCGTCGTTTCCGGACGGTTCTGCGCCGCATGTCAACTCTCGACCAGTGGTTGAGGGCAGTTCTCCCCAGTTCGAGGTGCTCTGCGAGAAACCCCTGATCGCATCGGTATCGGCCGTGCAGGGCGCGGCGTGTCGACTCCTCGACCGCACAGGAAGTGCACACGGGATTCCGGCTTTCCCGCATCTTCTCCACAGAGTTTTGCACAACGGGTAAAACTCCGGCCGGGGTAACGTCAGGCGTCGCCGGGCAGGGGAATCCTCGGTGGTCGCCGGTGTCAGGGGTAGGCACTGGAATGGGAGAGCCGCAGGGCGGCACGGGGTTCGGGGAGGCACGCATGTCCATCGCTCATCTGGGGATCGCGGGCGAGATCACTGGTGACTCGCGCGCCGCCCGGACCCCGCCCCATGACCTGCTTGCCGAGCAGAGCGCCATCGGCGGGATGCTGCTCAGCAAGGACGCCGTCGCCGACGTGCTCGAGGCCTGCAAGGGCGTCGACTTCTACGTGCCGAAGCACGAGGTGATCTTCGACGCGATCCTCAGCCTCTACGCGCACGGTCAGCCCACCGATGTGATCACCGTCACGGACGAGCTCACCAAGGCAGGCGATCTCTCGCGGGCCGGTGGGGCGGACTACCTGCACACCCTCACCAGCATCGTCCCCACCGCGGCCAACGCCGGCTTCTATGCCGAGATCGTGGCGGAGCGCGCCATCCTCCGCAGGCTTGTCGAGGCGGGCACCCGAATCGTGCAGATGGGCTACGCGGCCGAGGGCGAGGTGACCGACCTGGTCAACAACGCGCAGGCGGAGATCTACGGCATCACCCGCGAGAGCGAGGCAGAGGACTACGTGCCGCTCACCGACGCGGTCACGGCGGCGATCGACGAGATCGAGGCCGCCCAGCACCGCGACGGGTCGATGACCGGAGTGCCCACCGGATTCGCCGAGCTCGACGACCTCACGAACGGACTGCACCCGGGACAGATGATCGTGGTCGCCGCCCGCCCCGCGATGGGGAAGTCGACCCTCGCGCTCGACTTCGCCCGCGCCGCGTCGGTGAAGCACAACATGCCGTCGGTGTTCTTCTCGCTGGAGATGGGGCGCAGCGAGATCGCCATGCGCCTGATGTCCGCCGAGGCGGCCATCCCGCTGCAGCACATGCGCAAGGGCACGCTGCAGTCCGACGACTGGACGAAGCTCGCGCAGACCCGGGGCCGCATCAACGATGCGCCCCTCTACATCGACGACAGCCCCAACATGACCCTCGTGGAGATCCGCGCCAAGTGCCGCAGGCTCAAGCAGAAGGTCGGGCTCAAGCTCGTCGTCATCGACTATCTGCAGCTGATGACCTCCGGCAAGCGCGTGGAGTCCCGCCAGCAGGAGGTGTCGGAGTTCTCGCGTGCCCTCAAGCTCCTCGCCAAGGAGCTGCAGGTGCCCGTCATCGCACTGTCCCAGCTGAACCGTGGAGCGGAGCAGCGCTCGGACAAGATGCCGGCCATCTCGGACCTGCGCGAGTCCGGCTCGATCGAGCAGGACGCCGACATGGTGATCCTCCTGCACCGCGAGAGCGCGTACGACAAGGACAGCCCCCGGGCCGGCGAGGCGGACCTGATCGTCGCCAAGCACCGCAACGGCCCCACCCGCACCATCACCGTCGGATTCCACGGGCACTACTCGCGCTTCGTCGACCTCCCGCCCGGGCACTGAGGCGGGCCCTCCAGCGGGGTGGCGTAGGCTGGACAGGTCGCCGGATCGGGCGGCTCCGACCGGAGGCAACATGACGCGCGAGCTCCCCCGTGAGCGGTTGCGCGACTGGACCCTTCCGGTCCTCCGTGGGCTGCTGGCCGGGATCCTGGCGCTCGTGATCACCTTCTCCGCCGATCACACGCCTGCCTTCGGACTGGGGATCTGGGGTTCCTACGCGCTGCTCCAGGGCCTCATGGTCCTCCATGCCGTGCCGCGCAGCTCCGAGGCCCGTGGTTCCGACTCGGCAGCGGCGCTGGGGCTCGCATCCGGCATCGTCGGTCTCGCATCGGGCGTCGCCGCCGGTGCCGTGGTGATCGCCGCGCCCGGAGCGGCGCTGAGCGTGCTGGTGCCCCTGATCGCCGTGTCGGCCGCCGTTCTCGGAGGCATCGAGGTCGCCGCTGGCATCCGATCGGGTCCCGCGGGCCGCGACGCGGTCACCGTCGGGGGTGCCACGGTGCTCCTGGCCGCACTCCTCGCCTTCGTTCCGGCCGGTCCCGTGGTCTGGGTCGGACTCCTCGGCGCCTACGGGGCGGTCGTCGCGGTGTTCCTCCTGATCGCGGGCCTGTCCCTCAAGTGGGACGGCAGCACAGCTCCAGCACGGAAGGTCCCATCGGCGTGAACGCCCAGCCCAGCCGCCGGGAGCGCTTCCGCCCCGCGGAGCTCGTCGGCCTCTCCTTCGGGGTGGCCCTCTTCACCGGCATCGTCGTGCTCGTCACGGCGCGCGACTTCGCGCTCGCCGTCATCTTCTTCGGAATCGCCTTCATCGTCGCGCTCGTGGTGCTGGCGATGCTCGCGCTCGTCACCGGGCCGACCTCGACCGGCGCGCCCTCGGATCCACCCGCGGCGCCGTCCGACTCCGGCCGCCGCAAGGACTGACCGCTCGGGCAGAACGGCCGGTCAGCGGGCGATGAGCCCAACCAGCTCGTCGGCGAGACCGGTGTAGCCGGCCGGCGAGAGTGCGATCAGCCGCGCCTTCGCCGCCGCGGGAAGGTCGAGGCCCTCGACGAACTCCCGGAGTGCGTCGGGGCCGAGCCGGCGGCCGCGGGTGAGCTCCTTGAGCAGCTCGTAGGGGTTCGTGATCGAACTGCGCCCGCCCGCGACCTCCGCGCGGATCACGGTCTGCACCGCCTCGGCGAGGACCTCCCAGTTGCCGTCGAGGTCGGTGGCGAGCCGCTCCTCGTCGAGCGAGATCTCGCCGAGGCCGCGACGGATGTTGTCGAGCGCGAGGAGCGAGTGGCCGAGACCGACGCCGATGTTGCGCTGACTGGTCGAGTCGGTCAGGTCGCGCTGCAGTCGCGTCGTGACCAGGCTGGCCGAGAGTGAGCCGAGCACCGCCGCGGACAGCTCCAGGTTCGCCTCGGCGTTCTCGAACCGGATGGGATTCACCTTGTGCGGCATCGTCGACGATCCCGTCGCTCCCGCCACCGGGATCTGGCGGAAGTAGCCCATCGAGATATAAGTCCACACGTCCGTGCACAGGTTGTGGAGAACTCGGCCGATGTGCACGACGAGGTCGTAGAGCTCCGCCTGCCAGTCGTGCGGCTCGATCTGGGTGGTGAGCGGGTTCCACTCGAGGCCGAGGGAGGAGACGAACTCGCGGGACACGCGCTGCCAGTCGACATCCGGGCCCGCGGCGAGGTGGGCGGCGTACGTCCCCGTCGCTCCGTTGAACTTGCCGAGGTACTCGGCGGAGTCGAGCTTCGCGACCAGCCGGTCCAGTCGCGCGACGAACACCGCCAGTTCGCGGCCCATCGTGGTGGGCGTGGCCGGCTGGCCGTGCGTGCGGGCGAGCATGGGCACCGCACGATGACGGAGGGCGAGCTCGCGGAGCGCATCCACCACCTCCAGCAGGCGCGGGCGCCACACCAGGGTGACCGCGTCGCGCACGGTGAGCGCGTAGGAGAGGTTGTTGATGTCCTCGCTGGTCGCGGCGAAGTGGGTGAGCTCGGCCAGCGCGCCGAGGCCCAGCCGATCCAGCCGGCGGCGGACGAAGTACTCCACCGCCTTCACGTCGTGCCGCGTCGTCGCCTCGAGCTCGGCCAGCTCCGCGATCTCCTCCACGCCGAAGTCGTCGACGGTGCGGCGGAGCGCCGCCGCGGAGTCCGCGGACACAGGCGCCGTGCCGAACATGCCCTCGCCGGTCAGGAGGAGCAGCCACTCGACCTCCACCCTGATGCGCGCCCGGTTGAGGCCGGCCTCGGAGAGGTGCTCCCCCAGTTCCCCCACCGCGGCGCTGTAGCGGCCGTCGAGGGGGCTGAGCGGCTGGAGGGGCAGGGACATGCAGGTTCTCCGATCGGTGCTCCGGCGCCTCGGACGGCGGGACGACTCCTATTCTGGCCGGTTCCCGCGCCGGTTCCCCGCCGGGACCCCGCCGCGGTTCCCCTCCCCACTCCGGTGCGAGCCCGAACGGCACACCGAACGCTCTCTGCCCCGCCCCCATCTGGCCGGGGCAGGGAGGATCCGTCGATGCGATCCGATCCTCTTCCCGGCCCGCTCTGCGCGGCCGTCGAGGGACTCGCGGCCGACCTGCTCACTCTGGTGCCGCGGCTGCACTCCGCGGCCGACTGCTCCTGGCGCTCGCCTGCCGCGGACGTGTTCCGGTCCGCAGTCGACGCCGCGGTCGAGGAGATCCTCGCGCTCACGGCGTCCCTTCGTGCCTTGGCCGATGAGCGATGAGCTCGTCGTCTCGGGCGGCGGCACCATCACCGTCGCCACGGAGGACCTGTTCATGGCGGTCACGACCTGCCGGGCGGTCTCCGCCGCACTCGCCGAGCTGGAGCAGCGTGCCCGCGCCCTCGCCTGGTTCCCGGATGGGCAGCGAGCCGTGGACCTCCTCAGGGTCGCCGGCAGGATCGGCGAGCTGGCCACCCGGCTGGAGGAGCTCGGCGTGCGGCTCGCGAGCGCGGCGGACGCGTACTCCCTCGTCGAACAGGTCGCGACCTCCGCCGCAGCGACCGCCGTGGGGCAGGGAGGCTACTGGGCCGGCCTGCTGGGCCCCGCGATCGTGGCCGCTCTGCCCCCGGCGGTGCTGGTCGGGTCGGTGCTGGCCGGAGGAGTGCTGGTCGCGACGAGCAGGGAGGTCTGGCAGGCCAACCGTGGGGTCCTCCTCTCCGACCCCCGGATCGTGAACCTGGTCCGGCTGGCGGTGGATGGTGCCGACGACGCCGCACGGGGCGCACTGCATGTGCCGTGGCTTCCGTCGCAGCTCGCCGACGACCGGATGACGGGACTGTTCGGCCGGGAGGAGACGGCACAGGGTCTGCTGCTCGGCCTGCAGGCGACCGGAGTGCTGTCCCCGAGCGCGGCGGCCGTCCGTCGGGTCGACACCCGCTCCACCGAGCCGCCGTCCTCCGTCGCCGACCTCGTTCGCCGCATCCCCGGCGGCGGAAAGGACCAGCCGCAGGTCCGGATCGAGCGCTATCCGTCGCAGCAGGGAGACCGTTACGTGGTCTACCTGGGCGGCACCGTCGAGGTGGGACTCGGCGCCGCGGCAGACCCGTGGGACCTCTCCTCCGACCTCGCCGGCATCGCGGGAAGCCGGGCCGACTCTGCGCAGGCCGCAGCCGACGCGATGGCCGCCGCCGGCATCGGGCCCGATGACGGAGTGCTGCTCGTCGGCTACTCGCAGGGCGGGCTCCTGGCATCCCGCCTGGCGAGCGACCCGCGCTTCGCGGTGGCCGGGATCGTCACGGTCGGCTCGCCCGGAGCGTCCATCGACGTTCCGGCGGAGCTCCCGGTGCTGGCGCTCGAGCACAGCGACGACCTGGTGCCGGCACTGAGCGGCGTGCCGAACGCGCGCCCCCGCCCCTCGGCTCAGGTCACGGTCTCCCGCTCCGCCTTCGACGGGCGACCGCCGATCGCGGGCGCGGCGGTGCCGGCGCACTCGCTCGCGCAGTACCGGGTCACCGCGGGACTCGTCGACCACTGCGAGGAGGGGCGGGTCGCGGCCGTGCGGCAGCGGATCCTGGCATTCCTGCCGGCGGGAAGGGGCGAGTCGAGCCGGTGGCGTGCGGAGCGGGTCAGCGGCGACGGCCGCCGGCCAGCGGCCGCAGCACCAGTCCGATGATCCAGTTGAAGATCGCCATCACCAGCGCGGCGAGGACGCCCCACCAGAAGCCGTCCACCTTGAGCCCGAAGCCGAGCAGGTCGCTGATCAGGCCGACGAGGAGGAACAGCAGGCCGTTGACGACGAGGGAGATCAGGCCGAGGGTGAGGATGTAGAGCGGGAACGCGACGATCCTGATCGCGGTGCCGATGACGCCGTTGACGATGCCGAACAGCAGGCCGAGCAGCAGGTAGGTCAGCACCGTCGCCGTGACGTCGCCCACCTCGTAGGAGGTGACCCCGATGCCGGCGACGATCAGGGTCGTGAGCCAGAGGGCGACGGCGTTGCCGACGGCGGACACGACGAACCTGCGCATCCCCCAACTATGGCATCGAGGCCGCGAAATAGGATGGGTGCCCGTGACCGAGCCTCCTCCTCCGCCCGTGCGGCTGCGCCCCGAGATCGTCGCGCTTCCGGCGTACAAGCAGGGGCGCCCTGCGGCCGCCGACGGCTACAAGCTCTCCTCCAACGAGAACCCGTTCCCGCCGCTGCCGGGCGTGCTGGCGGCGGCGGCGGCGGCGGCGAACGACCTCAACCGCTACCCCGACGGCGCCTCGGTGGAGCTCCGGCAGCGCCTCGCCGAGCGGTTCGGCGTCGACCTCGACGAGGTGCACGTCGGCGCGGGCTCGGTGGCCCTGCTCGCCCAGTTCCTCCAGGCGGCAGCCGGTCCGGCCGACGAGGTCGTGTACGCCTGGCGCTCGTTCGAGGCCTACCCCGGCCTCGTCACGGTGACGGGCGCCACAAGCAGGCAGATCCCGCTCCTTCCCGACGGGAGGCACGATCTGCCTGCCATGGCTGCGGCGATCGGCCCGCGCACGCGCGCCGTGCTGGTCTGCTCGCCCAACAATCCGACCGGCACCGTCGTGACCGCCGCCGAGCTCGACGCATTCCTCGCCGCCGTGCCCTCCGACGTGCTCGTGCTGCTCGACGAGGCGTACACCGAGTTCGTCCGGGATCCCGCCGCCGTGGACGGCCGCACGCTGATCGGCCGTTCTCCGAACCTCGTGGTGCTGCGCACCTTCTCGAAGGCGTGGGGCCTGGCCGGGCTGCGGGTCGGCTATGCGATCGGCGCCGCATCGGTGCTCGACGCGGCCCGGGCGACGGCGATACCACTCTCCATCACCGCGGCGGCACAGGTCGCGGCGGTCGCCGCGCTGGACGCCGAGGAGGAGGCGATCGCGCGCGTCGAGCAGATCGTGCTGCGGCGAACCGCCGTGCAGGAGGGGCTCGGCAAGCTGGGCCTCGTCGTCCCCCGCTCGGAGGGCAACTTCGTCTGGCTGGCGCTCGGCGACCGGACCGGCGACGCAGCCGACGTGCTCCATGAGGCGGGCATCAGCGCCCGCGCGTTCCCGGGCGAGGGCATCCGCGTCTCCATCGGTGAGGAAGGCTCGGTGGCTAAGCTCCTAACCGCCGCCGCCGAGATTGTGCGCATCCTCCCCGAGGGCCCGCCGCGAGGCGGATAGATTAGGGCCGGTGCCGACCCCTGACCTCGCTTCCTGCGCGCCTGCCGCCCGCGCGGCGCGAGGACGAAACACGATCGGAGTGTGAGCGTGGCCGACGCCCCCCAGCACGATGCGGTCTCCGTGCAGATGATCTCCCCCGAGGGACGCTTCGAACCGAACGCGGCCGCCGAGGAGTTCCTGCCGTACCTGGATCGACTCGACGAGGACCGCCTGCGCACCTTCTATCGAGACATGGCGGTCATCCGGCGCTTCGATGCCGAGGTGGGTCACCTGCAGCGGCAGGGTCAGCTCGCGCTCTGGGTGCCGAGCCACGGCCAGGAGGCCGCCCAGGTCGGCTCCGGCCATGCCGCCCGGCCGCAGGACTCGATCTTCCCGGCGTACCGCGAGCACGCGGTCGCGAAGATCCGCGGCGTCGACCTGATCGACATCGTGCGGATGCTGCGCGGCCTCACGCACGGTGGCTGGGTGCCGGCGGAGCACGGCAACTTCCACCTCTACACCCTCGTGATCGGCTCGCAGACGCTGCACGCCACCGGCTACGCCATGGGCATCGCCCTCGACGGAGCGCCCACCGGCGATCCGGAGAAGGACGAGGCCGTCATGGTCTACTTCGGTGACGGGGCGACGTCGCAGGGCGACACCAACGAGGCGATGATCTGGGCCGCGAGCTACGCGACGCCTCAGGTGTTCTTCCTGCAGAACAACCACTGGGCCATCTCGGTGCCGGTCAGCCGCCAGTCCCGCACTCCCCTCGTGGACCGGGCCCGCGGGTTCGGACTGCGCTCCACCCGCATCGACGGCAACGACGTGCTCGCGAGCTACGCCGTGACGGCCAAGCAGCTCGACGACGCTCGGGCGGGCCGGGGCCCCGGCTTCATCGAGGCGATGACCTACCGGATCGGGGCGCACACCACCTCCGACGATCCCACCCGCTACCGCGGCGCCGACGAGCTGAAGTTCTGGGAGGCGCGCGATCCGATCACCCGGTACCGCCACCACCTCGAGCAGCGGGAGCTGGCGGATGCAGCCTTCTTCGCGGACGTGGAGTCGGAGGCCGCCGACCTCGCAGCGGACACCCGGCGGCGCACGCTCGCCCTGGGCACGCCCGGCATCGACCTGATCTTCGACAACGTGTACGCGGAGGACCACCCGGTCCCCCGTGAGCAGAAGAAGTGGCTGCAGGACTACGAAGCCGGCTTCGGGGAGGCGCGATGACGACCTGGACGATGGCCAAGGCCCTCAACCGCGGGCTCGAGGCGGCGATGGTCGCCGACGACAAGGTGATCCTGATGGGCGAGGACATCGGCCCGCTCGGCGGCGTCTTCCGCGTGACGGAAGGCCTCTCGGCCCGGTTCGGGACCGACCGGGTGCTCGACACGCCCCTCGGCGAGTCCGGCATCGTCGGCGCGGCCATCGGCCTCGCCATGCGCGGCTACCGGCCCGTGTGCGAGATCCAGTTCGACGGCTTCATCTATCCCGCATTCGACCAGATCACCTCTCAGCTGGCCAAGCTCACGGCCCGGCACGAGGGCTCTGCCCGGTTCCCGATCGTGATCCGGGTGCCCTACGGCGGTCACATCGGCGCCGTCGAGCACCACCAGGAGAGCCCGGAGGCGTACTTCGCGCACACCCCGGGCCTGCGCCTCGTCTCGCCGAGCACGCCGAACGACGCCTACTGGATGATCCAGCAGGCCATCGCCTCCGACGACCCGGTCATGTTCTTCGAGCCGAAGAGCCGCTACTGGCCCAAGGGCGAGGTCGATGAGGGCGAGTCCGCCGCTCCCCTGCACACCACCCGGGTGGTGCGCGGGGGCACCGACGTCACCCTCGTCGGCCACGGGGCGATGGTGAGCGTGCTGCTGCAGGCCGCAGAGGTCGCGGCAGGCGAGGGCACGAGCATCGAGGTCGTCGACCTCCGCTCGCTGTCGCCGGTCGACTACGGACCGCTGCTCAAGTCCGTGGAGAAGACGGGCCGGCTCGTGGTCGCGCAGGAGGCGCCCGGCTTCGCGAGCGTCGGCTCGGAGATCGCGGCCACCATCGCGGAGCGGGCGTTCTACGCGCTCGAGGCCCCGGTGCTGCGCGTCTCGGGCTTCGACGCGCCCTTCCCGCCCGCCAAGCTCGAATCCCTCTACCTTCCCGACGCCGACCGCGTGCTCGATGCGGTCGACCGCGCACTCAACTACTAGGAGGCCGCGGATGAGCACGGCGAAGTTCAACCTGCCCGACGTGGGCGAGGGCCTCACCGAGGCCGAGATCGTGGCGTGGAGGGTCGCCCCCGGCGACACCGTCGAGGTCAACCAGGTGATCGTGGAGATCGAGACCGCCAAGTCCCTCGTCGAGCTCCCCTCCCCCTACGCGGGCGTCGTCAGCGAGCTGCTGGTGGCCGAGGGCGACACCGTCGAGGTGGGCACGCCCATCATCACGGTGACGGCCGAGGGTGCACAGCTCTCCTCCCCGCTCACCACCCCGGCCCAGGCGGCACTGCCCGGCGAGGTGCAGGTGACCGAGGGCAACGAGGACACCCAGCTCGAGTCCGGCAGCGTGCTCGTCGGCTACGGCACGGGCGGCCACGCCGTCACCCGCCGCTCCGGCCGCCGCGCGGCGCCCGCCGCACCGACCGGCCCGCTCGGCGGCACGGTCGTGGCGAAGCCGCCCATCCGCAAGTTCGCCAAGGAGCTCGGCGTCGACCTGGGCACGGTCACCGCGACCGGCTCCCGCGGCGAGGTGACCCGCGACGACGTCATCCGGCACGCCTCCCAGGCCAGCGTGTTCCGCAACATCCAGACCCCGGAGTGGCCGGAGTCGCGCGAGGAGCGCATCCCCGTGAAGGGCGTGCGCAAGGCGATCGCGGCCGCGATGGTGTCCAGCGCGTTCACCGCCCCGCACGTGAGCCTGTTCGTCGACGTCGATGCCAGTCGCACCATGGAGTTCGTCAAGCGTCTGAAGGCCTCCCCCGACTTCGCCGGGGTCAAGGTCTCACCGCTGCTGATCATGGCCAAGGCGATCATCTGGGCCGTCCGGCGCAACCCCACGGTGAACAGCACCTGGACCGACCGCGAGATCATCGTGCACCACTACGTGAACCTCGGGATCGCGGCGGCGACGCCTCGCGGCCTGATCGTGCCGAACGTCAAGGACGCGCAGGACATGTCGCTCCTGACCCTGGCCGCCGCACTGGAGAATCTCACCCTCACCGCCCGTGACGGCAAGACCCAGCCGAGCGACATGGCGGACGGCACCATCACCATCACCAACATCGGCAGCTTCGGCATGGACACGGGGACCCCGATCCTCAACCCGGGCGAGGTCACGATCGTCGCGCTCGGCGCGATCCGGCAGAAGCCGTGGGTGGTGGACGGCGAGGTGCTCCCCCGCTACGTGACGACGATCGGCGCGAGCTTCGATCACCGGATCGTCGACGGGGACGTGGCCAGCAGGTTCGTGGCGGACGTGGCGAGCGTGATGGAAGAGCCGGCGCTGCTCCTCGACTGAGCGACTTTGACAACCATTATCAATAACGGCTAGCGTCGGGACGGCGCGGCTCGCGCCCTCGGCACGTCCGAGCCGTCCCCCTGCACCGAAGGCCGCATGCGCTTCCTCCTGCTCCCCGCCCTCGCGCTCCTGGCGCCGGCGCTGGTGGCCTGCGGTGCGTCACCCGCTGAGAGCGACCCCCGCCCCTCGGTCGTCGCCTCCACCGACGTCTATGCATCCGTGGCCACCGCGATCGGCGGCGACCGGATCCGGGTCACCTCGATCCTCTCCGGCGACAGGGATCCGCACGAGTACCAGGCCTCGGCGCGGGACCTCCTCGCCGTCTCGCGGGCGGACGTGGTGATCCGCAACGGCGGCGGGTACGACTCCTTCCTCGACCCGATGCTCCAGGTGGACACCGATGTGCTCGACACGGCCGCACTGATCGGGTTCGACCCCGAGTCGGAAGGCATCGCCGGCAATGAGCACCTCTGGTACGCCCTGCCCGTCATGGGCGGCGTCGCCGACGCGCTGGCGGAGCAGCTTGCCGACATCGATCCCTCGGGCGCAGAGCTCTACCGGGACAACCTCCTCGCCTTCGACTCCCGCCTTGCCGAGCTCGAGGGGCGGGTCGCCGCGCTGTCGGAGGAGGAGGACCCGGCCTCCGGCGTACTCGTCACGGAGCCGGTGCCGCTCCATCTGCTCGCCGACCTCGGCCTCGAGGACCGCACTCCCCCGCAGTTCTCGCAGGCTGTCGAGGAGGACGGCGACGTCGCTCCCCAGGTGCTCGCCTCTGTGCTCCACCTCGTCCGGGGCGGGAGGCTCGCCTTCCTCGCGTACAACCCGCAGACCGCGACCGCTCAGACCGAGCAGGTGCGGGGGGCGGCGGAGGCGGCCGGTCTCCCGGTGGTCGAGTTCACCGAGACGCTGCCAGCGGGACTGACCTACCTCGACTGGATGAGCGCCAACATCGAGCACGTCGCCTCGGTGCTCGGAGCCGACTGAGGATGCCGGAGCTTCCGTGGTGATACCAAGCGCGGGCTCCCCCGCCCCGGCGCTCGAGCTGTCGGCCGCAACCCTGGAGCTGGGCGGGCGCGTCCTGTGGCGCGACCTGGACCTGCGCCTGGCGCCGGGTGAGTTCCTCGCCGTCCTCGGACCGAACGGCGCGGGCAAGTCCAGCCTGCTGCGCGCCGTCCTGGGCCAGCAGCCCCTCGCATCCGGGGCGGTGCGGGCGCTCGGACGGCCCATCACACGGGGACGGGAGGACATCGGGTACATCCCCCAGCAGCGCCTGTTCGACCGGGACACCGCGCTGCGCACTCGGGACCTCGTCGCGCTGGGGCTCGACGGCACGCGGTTCGGCCCCGGGTGGCCGTCCCGCGGACGGCGGCAGGCGATTGACGCGGCACTGGAGCGGACCGGCCTTCTCGACCGGTCCCGCGCCCCTCTCGGCCTGCTCTCGGGCGGCGAGCAGCAGCGCGCCCGGATCTCCCAGGCCCTCGTCTCCGCGCCGGGCCTGCTGCTCTGCGACGAACCCCTGCTCTCCCTCGACCTTGCGCATCAGCGGGCGGTGAGCGACGCCATCGACGGTCACCGCCGTGAAACCAGCGCGGGAGTCGTCATGGTGACCCACGACATCAACCCGGTCCTCGGCCTGGTCGACAAGGTCCTCTACCTGGCGGCCGGGCGGCACCTCGTGGGACCCCCGACCGACGTGCTGCGCACCGAGGTGCTCAGCGATCTCTACGGCACCCACGTGGACGTGCTGAACGTGCACGGCAGGATCGTCGTGGTGGGCCCGCCCTCCGAGTCGGGATCGCCCTGATGGCCGACTGGATCGCCCAGCTCTGGGGCACGCTCTTCAACTTCGACGACTACGGCGCACTGCTCCTGCTGCTGCGCAACTCGATCCTCGCGGGCGCGGTGCTCGGCGTCGTCGGCGGGCTCGTCGGCTACTTCGTGATGCACCGTGACCTCGCCTTCGCCGTGCACGGCATCAGCGAGCTCTCCTTCGCGGGAGCCTCCGCGGCACTGCTCTTCGGTGCGAACGTGGTCGTGGGGTCTCTCGCCGGGTCGCTGCTCGCTGCCCTCCTGATCGGGGTCCTCGGCACCCGCGCCCGGGAGCGGAACTCCGTGATCGGGGTGGTGATGCCGTTCGGGCTGGGACTCGGGATCCTGTTCCTCGCCCTCTACCAGGGGCGCGCCTCGAACAAGTTCGGCCTGCTGACGGGGCAGATCGTGGCGGTGGACAGCCCGGAGCTGGTGGTGCTGCTCACCGTCTCCGCCGTGGTCCTGGTGGCGCTGGCGGTGCTCTGGCGCCCCCTGCTCTTCGCGAGCGTGGACGAGGACGTCGCCGCCGCGCGCGGGGTGCCGGTCCGGGCGCTCTCCATCGCGTTCCTCCTGCTCCTGGGCCTCGCCACCGCCGTCGCGATCCACATCCTCGGCGCACTGCTCGTGCTCTCGCTGCTGGTGACCCCCGCGGCCGCGGCCATGCGGGTGGCGTCCTCTCCCCCGGTCGTCGTCTCGCTCAGCGTGCTGTTCGCCCTCACGGCGATGGTCGGCGGGATCCTGCTCGCGCTGGGCGCATCCATCCCGATCAGCCCCTACGTGACCACGATCTCGTTCCTTCTCTACCTCGGCTGCCGCATCGTCGGCGCCCGGCGGAGGCCTCGCGGGGCCCGCCTACACTGGGCGCGATGAAGCGCAACACCTGGCAGCGGCAGGCGGTGCGGTCCGCCCTCGGCGAGTCCGCGGGCTTCGTGTCCGCCCAGGAGCTGCACGCCTCCCTGCGCGATGCGGGCTCTCCCATCGGGCTGGCCACCGTCTACCGTGCGCTCGCCGACCTCGCCGTCGAGGGGGACGCCGACTCGCTGCAGTCGGTGGAGGGCGAGAGCCTCTACCGGGCCTGCGCCTCGCCCCGGCATCATCACCACCTCATCTGCCGCAGCTGCGGAACCACGGTCGAGGTGGAGGCGGACGATGTGGAGGAGTGGGCCGCTGCGACCGCCGCGCGGCACGGCTTCACCGAGCCGCGCCATGTCATCGACGTGTTCGGGCTGTGCGCCGCCTGCACCTCAGCGGGGCCGCGTGTTGCGGCGAGCCCCCCGAGTCCGTAGCATTGACGGTCGGCCGTCGGGTCCGAACCGACGGCAGCGCCCCCAGCAGGCTTCTCGCCTACGGGTGTGCGCAGACAAGGGATCTTGGGCGGAGCCGATCGGCTTCGCGGTATTGGAGGAATCATGGCAGCAGTCTGCCAAGTGACCGGAGCGGTTCCCGGCTTCGGACACAACATCTCGCACTCGCACCGCCGCACCAAGCGGCGCTTCGACCCGAACGTGCAGCGGCGCAAGTACTACGTGCCATCGCTCCGGCGCAACATCACGCTGAACGTGAGCGCCAAGGGGATCAAGGTCATTGACGTGCGCGGCATCGAGTCCGTCGTCAAGGACATGCTGGCCCGTGGGGAGAAGATCTGATGGCACGCCAGCAGGACGTCCGCCCGATCATCAAACTCCGTTCCACGGCCGGCACCGGGTACACCTATGTGACCCGCAAGAACCGCCGCAACAACCCCGACCGCATCGTGCTCAAGAAGTACGACCCGGTTATCCGCAAGCACGTCGAATTCCGCGAGGAGCGGTAACTATGGCCAAGAAGAGCAAGATCGCGCGCAACGAGCAGCGCAAGGTGATCGTCGACCGCTGGGCCGCCAAGCGGCTCGAGCTGAAGAAGGCACTCATCGCCCCCACCTCCACCGACGAGCAGCGCGAGGAGGCCCGCCTGGGCCTGCAGAAGATGCCGCGCGACGCATCGCCGGTCCGCCTGCGGAACCGGGACGCCGTCGACGGCCGTCCCCGTGGCAACCTCAGCAAGTTCGGAATCTCCCGTGTGCGTTTCCGCGATATGGCCCATCGGGGCGAATTGCCTGGTATCACGAAGTCAAGCTGGTAAGTTACTGGGCGGTCACGCTTGACCGCCCGGGCTTCCTGCCCCCATCGTGATACACGTCAAACGAAGGCCGTCTTTCCCAGGATGGCGACAGTCCGAGGAGGACACATATATGGCATCCCTGAACCGCACCGATCTCGTCGCCGCTGTGGCTGCTGAGTCCGGCCAGAGCCAGTCCGCAGTCAACGGCGTCCTCGACGCCCTCTTCTCAACCCTGGCCAAGTCGGTCGGCGAGGGCACCAAGGTCACCATCCCGGGTTGGCTCGCAGTCGAGCAGACCTCGCGGGCTGCGCGCACCGGTCGGAACCCGCAGACCGGTGAGCCGATCGAGATCGCCGCGAGCAAGGGCGTCAAGATCAGCGCCGGAAGCAAGCTGAAGGCCGCCGCCAAGTAGCACGAGTGCTCAGAGAGGGGACGCGCGGTTCGCCGCGCGTCCCCTCTCTCGTCTCCCCGGGACTCGACGCTGCCGAACGCGCCGGTCGCCGAGTGGTCGCCGCCTAGGCTTGCGGACGTGGCTTCCGGACCTGCCCCCGCGCGCCCCTCGGGCTATCTGGGCGCCGGCGTCCTCGCCGCCGCGGCCGCACTCACGCTGCTGTTGGCCCTTGCCGTGGGCGGGGGAGCTGCGTCGCTGCTCATCGACGACCCGGGACCCGTCGTGCGCTTCGGACTGCCCGCGGCGCGGCTCCTCGTCGACCTCAGCGTCGCGCTGGCCCTGGGCGCGCTCGTCCTCGTCGCCTTCGCCCTCCCTCCGGGCCCGGTCCTCGGCCGCACGCTGGATCTCGCGGCAGCGGCGGCCGGCGTCTGGACCGTGGCAGCGGCAGTGACCGGGCTCCTCACCTTCCTCAGCGTCACCGCGGTGCCACTGTCCTTCGACGAGCAGTTCAGCGCCCAGCTCGGCTTCTTCCTCACCTCCATCCCCGCGGGACGGTCCTGGCTCGTCACGACCCTGATCGCCGCCTCGGTCACGGTGCTCTGCTTCGCGGTGCGGTCCAGGGGCCCCCTGCTCCTCGTGCTGCTGCTCGCGCTCGGCGGTCTCCTCCCTCTCGCCGAGCAGGGCCACAGCGCCGCTGCCGGCGACCACGACCTGGCAGTTGGCGCTCTCGCCCTGCACCTGGTCTTCGCCGCGGTCTGGCTCGGCGGGCTGCTCTGCCTGATCCTGCTGCGTCCCCGCCTCGAGCGGGCGAGCGTCGCTGCCATCGCCGGCCGGTACTCGTCGATCGCCCTGGTCTGCTTCATCGCGGTGGCGGCATCCGGCTACGTCAGCGCGGAGATCCGGGTCGGCTCCCTCGACCGCCTTGCGACGCCCTATGGCGCGCTGGTGCTCGTCAAGGTCTCCGCCCTCGTCGCGCTCGGCGTCGCCGGCGCGCTCCATCGGCGGTTCGCGCTGCGCCGGCTGAGTGCGGGGGAGGACCGGTCGTTCTGGCGCCTCGTCCTCGGTGAGCTGGTGTTCCTCGGCATCGCGTCGGGCGCCGCGGCGGGGCTCGCGCGCACCGCGTCGCCGGTGAGTGATGACGTGCCCCTGGCCGACTCGTCGCCCTCGGCCATCCTCACAGGGGAACCGCTGCCTGCGCCGATCGGTTTCGGCACCCTGCTCGCCGGGGGACGCCTGGACCTGGCATGGCTGCTCCTCTGCGCATTCGGCGTCGCGTTCTACCTCGCGGGCGTCCTCCGCCTTCGAGGAAGAGGCGAGAGCTGGCCCGCGCAGCGCACCGCCGCGTGGATTCCCGGAATGGTGCTGCTCGCCGCGGTCACGAACGGAGGCATCGCGCTCTACGCCCGGCACCTGTTCAGCGCGACAGCCCTCGGCATGACGATCCTGCTCGTGGCAATTCCGCTCTTCCTCGTCTGCGCACGCCCGCTGGAGCTGCTGAGCCGGGCCGCCGCACCGCGCCCGGACGGCAGCAGGGGGATGCGCGAGTGGGTCGGCCTGGCTCTCGACTCTCCGACCGGGAGGCGGCTGCGCACGCCCGGCTGGGCCGCGCTCACGGTGGGCATCGTCCTCGCACTCTGGGTCTACGGTCCTGCGCTGCGCTGGTCGGTCAGCGAGCAGCTCGGGCGGGAGCTGACGCCGGCGATCGAGCTGACCGCGGGCTGTCTCCTGGTCTCCGCGGCACTTTCCCGGCGCTTCGCGGCGTGGGCACGGGCAGCTGCCGTCGGGGCGGTCGCGCTCGCGTTCGCGGGAGTCGGCATCCTGCTCACCGCGGGGGACTCGCTCCTGCTCGCCGACTGGTTCGGCGCGATGGGCTGGGGGACGAGCGCGATCGCCGACCAGCGGCGGGGCGGGCTCGTGCTCCTTCTCGCGGCCCTGCTCCTCGCCGTGCTTGCCGCTGCGGCCGGGCTCCGCCGCGCGACTCCGCGGCAGCCGCGCGCGAACGCCGGCACCCGTCGGTCACTGCGCGAGCGCGTGCGCCTGGCAGGCAAGGCCTGATCCAGCGCACGATCGGGCGATGGCGGGGGAGCGACGTCAGACCCAGAGGATGTCGAGGCCGCCGTCCGGCCGGATGGTGACCTCGAAGCTCACCGCGAAGCGGACGTCCTGGTCCGCGGACGAGACCGTGCCGTCGAAGAGCGACACCACGTCGGCGCTCAGTCGGGCGACGCCGGACGCCGAAGGGACGCTCCAGACCGGTCCCTCCCGGCTCGGCCGTCCCGGTTGGATCGTCACCTGGGGATAGGAGGCGATCTTCCATGTCGGGGGAGCGAGCACCCGATCCTGCAGGACCTTCCCGAACGGGCACCCGGCCGGCTGGAGCACCTGCTGTCCCGCACACGTATCGAGGAAGTCGTCGACCTCCGCCTGCACGTCCGCCTGGAACCGGTCGTTGGCGCGGACCTTGACGGTGACCGCCGCCTCGGCCGGACTGGTGAGCGACACGCGAACGGGATCGGCCGTGAGGTAGGTGCTGCGGGAATCCGCGACCAGGAGGGCGGGCACCAGCACCGCGACAGCAAGAGCGCCGTCCCCGGTCTCGTCAGGCTTCGCGGTCTGCAGGGCGACGCCGTTGATGCGGAAGTCGGCCGCGTTCCGCACGGTCACGTCCGCCACCGCGACGGGCGACACCGCGAACCGCCAGCCGGCGAACAGCAGGAAGGTCGGGGGCGCGCTCTCGACCACGAACTCGGTCCGCTCGCGGGAGCCGCCGAGCGCATATTCAGCGGTGACTCCCGTGCGACCCTGCCCCAGGTCGCGCTGCCCGACGATCGTGTGCGTGCCGATCGGGCCGAGCGCCGAGCGGCTGAGTGCGGCGTGCGAGACACCGCGCGGGATCTCGACTCCGGGGGTCTCCAGCGCGACGGCGAGGTCCCGACGCTGCAGGGCATCCAGGTACCGGTCGACGAAGCCGCCTGCGCTGTAGACCCCGGCGTTCAGCGCCACGACGACGACGCCGAACGCCAGCGCGGTGGCACCGAGCATCGCGATCCAGCGCCGCACGGGCTCGGATGCGCGCGCGACGGCGCCCTCCGGATCCGCCATGCGGTCATCCTAGGTCGGCAGGACGGGCCGCCCTGTCGGGCGCACCGCGCGGTGCCTGCGGGTAGATTGACCGGATGCCCACGGGATTGTCCGCCGAACAGCAGGCCGTTTTCGACCTGATCGAAGGCACCCGCGGTCATGTCTTCGTGACCGGCCGGGCGGGAACGGGGAAGAGCACGCTTCTGGGTCATCTGGCCTGGCACAGCGAGAAGCAGCTGGTGGTGTGCGCGCCAACGGGGGTGGCGGCACTCAATGTAGGCGGCCAGACGGTGCACTCGCTGTTCAAGCTGCCGATCGGGGTCATCGCCGACCGAGACCTCGACGACGACCCGGCGCTGCGGAAGCTGCTCGGCGCGATCGACACCGTCGTGATCGACGAGGTGTCCATGGTCAACGCGGACCTGCTCGACGCGGTCGATCGCAGGCTCCGGGCAGCTCGTCAGCGGAACGAGCCGTTCGGCGGAGTGCAGGTCGTGCTGTTCGGCGACCCGTTCCAGCTGGCGCCGGTTCCGGGCGACGTGGACGAGCGGGCCTACTTCGCGGACAACTACCGTTCCATGTGGTTCTTCGACGCCAAGGTGTGGGAGCAGGCGGAACTCACCGTGGTCGAGCTGCGCGAGATCCACCGGCAGCAGGACGACGAGTTCCGGGCGATGCTCAACGCGGTGCGTCACAACAAGGTGACCGCAGAGATTGCGGGCAGGCTGAACGGTGCAGGTGCCCGGCCGGTTCCGTCGGAGGCGCCCATCACGCTGGCCACTCGCAACGACAGTGTGAACCGGATCAACGCCCGCGCGCTCGCGGCGCTGCCCGGGAAGAACAAGGTCGCCAAGGCCGAGATCAACGGCGAGTTCGGCGGCCGTGCCTTCCCCGCTGAGGAGAGCCTCGACCTCAAGCCCGGGGCGCACGTCATGTTCCTCCGCAACGACCCTGACCAGCGCTGGGTCAACGGCAGCATCGGCGTCGTCACCCGGATCCGCAACAGCGTCGTCGTCGACCTCGGCGGAGAGGAGCATGAGGTGTTCCCGGTCAGCTGGGAGCGGCATCGCTACAACTACTCGGCGGCCACGAAGAAGCTCACCCGGGAGGTCGTCGCGGAGTTCATCCAGTTCCCGCTGCGCCTCGCCTGGGCGGTCACGATCCACAAGTCCCAGGGCCAGACCTACGACTCGGCTGTGGTCGACCTCGGCAACCGGGTGTTCTCCGCAGGCCAGACGTACGTCGCACTCAGCCGGCTGACGACTCTCGAAGGCCTCTACCTCACCCGCCCGCTCGCGCCTCAGGACATCATCGTGGACCGCGACGTCATCCGGTTCATGACGAGCGCACCGAGGATGCGCCTGAGCGAGCCGACTCCTCGCTAGGACTCAGTGGCCGGTGTGGCCGGTCGGCAGGTCCTGGTGGTGAGCATGCGGACCCCCCAGAGCGGCGATCCCCGCTTCGGTCTGCCCGAGCGCCGGAAGCGCGACCGCGGTCATCAGGGCGGCGCCGGCCAGCACGCCCAGCAGGAGCCGGCCCGCACGCGGCTCGACATCGACGTCGCCGGGCAGGCGAGGGGCCCGGCGGAGGGACACCGCCATGGTGACCGCCACGACCACGTCGAGTGCGGACGCGCTGGCGAGGGCGAAGGGCGGCAGGTTGTCGACGGTCACGCCGATGCCTCCGCCCGCGAGCACCGCGGCGGCCCAGATTACGAGGGCGAGCAGGGATCCCACGAGGGCCAGACGACGGACGGGGAAGTGGGAGAGCCGCAGTGCTGCGGCGAACCAGGCGAGTTCTGCCAGCCCCAGAAGGGAGAAGACGACGAGGAGCAGCGGGGGCGCCCCGGCGGCCACGGCGAGGTGGACGAGCCCCGCGCCCAGTGCGGCGAAGGCGATCCAGATGCGGGCGATGGCTTTCATTGTCTTCTCCTTGGCGGGAACGGGAGGGGGAATGGCTGCGGCCGGCCGGAGCGAGTCCGGCCGGCCGCAGCGTTCTCTGGTTGTCAGGCGACCGACGTGCGCGCCGACTTGTCCGCGCCGAGCGCCGTACCGAGGAGCACGACCGCGCTCGCGAGGTGCAGGAAGTGGTCAGGCGTGTTGAGGGCGAGGAAGTTGACCGCCGACTCCGGGTCCGCGGCGAGGAAGAATCCCGCGATGCCGAGCAGGAGGTAGGCCGCACCGACGATGCCGTTGACCGTCTTCGCCGCGGAGACCGAACTGAGCCCTGCGATGAGCAGGGCGGCGCCGATCAGGAGGTGAGCGACGTTGTGCAGCTGGTTGACCTCGAAGATGCCGAGGATGAGGGCGCCCTGCGGGTCGACGAAGCCGACGCCACCGGAGACGAGGAACCCGATGAGGGCGACCAGGATGTAGACCGCTCCGAAGATGGTGGCGATCAGGCGGTTGGGAGAACGGGTGAGTGCGGGCTTTGCAGTGGTGTTGCCCCGAGCTGTGCTCATGTTCGTACCTTTCATTTTGTCAGCGCGACTCTGAGCCGCATCATGAGGTGTTCGACACAGGCAACGTTACGGATTGCCGAAGGATACTCACGGGGGCTTGCTCTATGCCGTCCCGTGCGGGATTCTGTGCGCGCACCGCTGCCTTTCAGCAAAACTGCCGGTGATCGGCAGGTTTCCTGTCCGATCTCCCGCACTCGCGGGCGCGAGCCGACCGGGGAGCCGTCCGGATCCTCAGGCTTCCGGCGCAACCGCCGTGCCGGACCACAGCATATTGCTAGACGCTCTAGTCAAGGCTTCTCCCTTGACGAACGGCCGGGGAGTCGTCACAATCCGCCATCTCGCCCGATGGCTGCTCCGACCCGAGGCCGCGCACGAGGGGAGAAGGCGAGTCAGCGGCGGTTCTTGCCGGAGGTGTCCACGTCGGGGTCGACCTCGTCGGCCTTCCGGAACGTGCTGTTCGCCCGCGAGCGGATCTCCTCTGCGGCGGACTGTCGCTGGTCGCCCTCCGCGGCCAGGCGCTCGGCCCGAACCTGCGCCTCCTGCGCCTCGGCCTTCGCCCGCTGGGCGTCGGCCTGCACCCGGAGTGCCTCCGCCTCCCGCTCCCGGGCCTCCAGGTCGTGCTTCTGAGCCTCCGCGCGAATGCTCTCCGCCTGCCGGCGGTGGGCCTCCGCCCGTCCGCCGCCCTTGCGCCGCATCAGGAAGACCACGACCGCGGCCACGATCAGGATCACCACGACGATGATCACGATGGTCCAGATGAGTCCTGCATCCATGAGTTGCACCCTTCGACGGATTCAGTATGAGCGCCGGGGGAGGGGGAAGGACCGGGGTTGACGAGCGGCCGAAGCCGCGCCAGAGCGCCGGCAGGATCGACCGGAAGGAGGAGGAGAGCGGGTGACGGGAATCGAACCCGCGCTATCAGCTTGGGAAGCTGAAGTTCTGCCATTGAACTACACCCGCGACGGCCGTCCGAGGCGGCCAGCAACCATTGTAGGGGAGGGGCGAACGGCTACAGTGGCCGTGTGCTGCTCTCGGACCGCGACATCCGCTCGGAGATCGAGGCAGGGCGGATCGGCCTGCTGCCGCACGATCCGGAGCTTCTGCAGCCGTCCAGCTTCGACGTTCGCCTGGACCGGTACTTCCGGCTGTTCGACAACCACAAGTACCCGTACATCGATCCCGCCGAGGACCAGCCCGACCTGACCCGGCTCGTGGAGACGAAGGCCGATACCGCGTTCATCCTGCATCCGGGGGAGTTCGTGCTCGGCTCGACCTATGAGCAGGTGACGCTGCCCAACGACATCGCGGCCCGGCTCGAGGGCAAGAGCTCGCTGGGGCGGCTCGGGCTCCTCACCCATTCCACCGCCGGCTTCATCGACCCCGGGTTCTCGGGGCACGTCACGCTCGAGCTGAGCAACGTCGCGACTCTTCCGATCAAGCTGTGGCCCGGCATGAAGATCGGCCAGCTGTGCTTCTTCCGGCTCACCTCGGAGTCGGAGCATCCGTACGGCACGGGTCCCTACGGATCGCGGTATCACGGCCAGCGCGGGCCCACCGCGTCCCGGTCGCACCTGAACTTCCACCGGACGGACGTCTCCGGCACCGACGCGGGCCGCACCGGCGGCTGACCGTCGGCACCCGCCTGCGGGACCCACTTGCCAGAAAGTTACGCTTTCGGGCGCGGATAGCGTGATTTTGTGGCAAGTCGGTCACCCGGGGAGGCAACCGGGTCCGCCTCTGAGGCAGCAGGTCAGCGGCGGACGGGGTCCGCGAGGGCGGGCAGCTGCAGCGCCAGCCACGGGCTGAACGCGAAGGGCGCCAGCCGCACCGCTTCGGTCAGCCGCTTCCGGTCGTACCAGGCCCAGTCCATGACCTCCGCCGGGTCCGGCTCCACCGGGCCGCGAGCCGTCGCAGTGAACACCGGGCAGAGCTCGTGCTCGACGATGCCCGCCGCGTCCACCGCCCGGTAGCGGAAGTCGGGCAGGGCCAGCTCGAGATCCGCGAGCTCCAGGCCCAGCTCGTGCCGGGCACGACGGATCACCGCGTCGCGGAGGTCCTCGCCTGGCGCCGGGTGGCCGCAGAAGGAGTTCGTCCATACCCCCGGCCAGGTTCGCTTGCCGAGCGCTCGACGGGTGACGAGGAGGTTGCCGAGCTCGTCCTCCACGTGGCAGGAGAACGCGAGGTGCAGCGGGGTCGACGCCGTGTGCACGTCGGCCTTCAACGCCTCGCCGATCGGCCTGCCTCCGTCGTCGACGAGGACCACGTATTCGTCCAGGGGCGGCATAGGGCAACTGTGGCACACTGACCGGCATGGAGGCCGCCGGCGTGAAGCAGGCGGATCTCGATGAGCTCGTTCCCGTCGACCTGGTCCTCGAGCGCTTCTTCCGGCAGGCGAAGACCCGGGCGGAGCGGATCGGGGCCTCCTACCTGGGGCTCTGGACTGCGCTCGAGTCGAGCACGCGAGGAGGCAAGCGGTTCCGGCCGAGGCTGGTGCTCGCGGCCTACGCGGGGTTCGGCGGACGGGACCCGTCCGCCGCCGCCCACCTCGCGGCGGCCTTCGAGCTGCTGCACACCGCGCTGATCGTGCACGACGACGTCATCGACCGGGACTTCACCCGGCGGGGCGGCCCGAACGTGTCCGGGCGATATCGCGACGACGCGACGACCGCGGGCATCCCCGTTCCGACCGCCGAGCACCGCGGCATGTCCACGGCCATCATCGCCGGCGACCTCGCGCTCTTCCACTCCTACCGACTCCTCGATCGCAGCGGCCTCGCCGACGACCTGCGGGAGGCGCTCCTGCAGATCCTCGACGACGCGCTGTTCGCCTCGGCGGCGGGAGAGCTCATCGACGTCGACTTCTCGATCGCCCGGGATGTCCCCTCGGTCGAGGACGTGGTGGAGATGGAGCGGCTGAAGACCGCGGTGTACACCTTCGAGGCGCCGTTGCAGGCGGGTGCGGTGCTGGCCGGCGCCGACGCGGCCCACCTTCCCGTGCTCGCCCAGTTCGGCCGGCGTCTCGGCATCGCCTACCAGGCCATGGACGACCTCCTCGGAGTGTTCGGGAACGAGCAGGAGACGGGCAAGTCCACGCTGGGCGACCTCCGCGAAGGCAAGCGCACGCTGCCCATCGCCTTCGCGGCGACCACTGACGCCTGGCCTGGCATCGCCGCATGGATCGGCAAGCCTGACCTCACCGACGGCGAGGCCGATCAGGTGCGGGCGCTCCTGCTCTCCTGCGGGGCCGAGGCGTTCACGCGGCGTCTCGCCGCGGAGCACGCCGCCGCCGCCCTCCGGCTGCTCGACCGCCTGCCGGTCGAGGTCGCCCAGGAGCTGAGCCCCTTCGTGGGACCCGCGCTGGACCGGAGCCGATGAGCGGTCTGCCGGCCCTGGAGCTCTATGACCGCGTGGCCCAGGAGGCCGCGGCCGTCGTGATCCGGCGGTACTCCAGCTCCTTCGGACTCGCCGCCCGCCTCCTGGATTCCGGCAGTCGCGTGCACATCCGCAGCATCTACGCCCTCGTCCGGGTCGCGGACGAGATCGTCGACGGCGTCGCCGCAGCCGCGGGGTTGCCCCCCGAGGCCGTCCTGAGGCGACTCGACGAGCTCGAGCGCGACCTCGACGACGCCATGGCGAGCGGCTACAGCGTGAACCTGGTGGTGCACGCCTTCGCGATCACCGCGCGGCGCACCGGGTTCGGACGCGAGCTGACAGCACCCTTCTTCTCTTCGATGCGCGCGGACGTGGACCGGCGCGAGCACACCGACGAGTCGTTCGCCGAATATGTGTACGGCTCGGCCGAGGTCGTGGGGCTCATGTGCCTGGCCGCCTTCCTCGAGGGCGAGCCCGCCCGCGACAGCACCGATCTGGTTCGGGGGGCGCGCGCGCTCGGGTCGGCCTTCCAGAAGATCAACTTCCTCCGCGACCTGGCTGCCGACTTCCGGACGCTCGGCCGAAGCTACTTCCCCGGAGTCCGGGTGGACTCGTTCGACGAGGCGACGAAGCTCCGCCTGCTCGACGACGTCGATGAGGACCTGCGCGTCGCGGCATCGCTTCTTCCCGCGCTTCCCGCAGGCAGCCGCCGGGCGGTCGCCGTGGCGCACGGCCTCTTCGTCGAGCTCTCCCGCCGGGTGCGGGCGACCCCCGCCGAGCGCCTGCTGACGGCGCGGATCAGCGTGCCGACCGCGGTCAAGCTGCGCATCGCAATGCGCCCGGCCGGCCTGGTTCCCCGACGATGACGCAGCGAGCGGCCGTGATCGGCGCGGGCATCGCCGGTCTCGCCACCGCCGCGCTCCTGGCCCGCGACGGCTACGAGGTCACGGTCTTCGAGGCACGCGACCGGGTCGGCGGCCGCGCGAGCGCCTTCGAGGCGGGCGGCTTCCGGTTCGACGAGGGCCCGTCCTGGTACCTGATGCCCGAGGTGTTCGATCACTTCTATCGGCTGCTCGGGACGAGCGCGGCAGAGCAGCTCGATCTGGTGCGCCTCGACCCCGCGTACGACATCCTGTACGAGCCCCGGAACGGGGAGCCGGCCGAGCGGATTCGCGTGGGGGCCACCCGGACCGAGAACGTGGCGCTCTTCGAGAGCATCGAGGCGGGAGCGGGTGCGCGCCTCGAGCGCTACCTCGACTCGGCAGCCGAGGTCTACGAGCTCGCGAAGCGCCGGTTCCTCTACAGCACCTTCGCGGACCTGCGACCGGTGTTCTTCGCCCGAGAGGTCGCGCGGCGCCTCGCACGCCTCGTCCCCCTGCTCCTGCGGCCGCTCGACCGCTTCGTGTCCCGCCGGTTCCGGGACCCCCGGCTGCGGCAGCTGCTCGGCTATCCGGCGGTCTTCCTCGGCTCCTCGCCGTTCGACACCCCGAGCATGTACCACCTGATGAGCCACCTGGACCTCGAGGACGGCGTGCTGTATCCGCGCGGTGGCATCGTGCGCGTGATCGAGACGATCGCCGCGCTCGCCGAGGCCGAAGGGGCGACCGTGCGCGTCTCCACGCCGGTCACCCGCATCGCCACCAAGCCGATCGGCGGCGGCCGCCCCTCCGTCACCGGCGTGCACTATCGGGACGGCAGCGGCCAGGAGCAGTTCTTCCCGGCCGGAACCGTGGTGGCCGCCTGCGATCTGCACTTCGCGGAGACACGGCTGCTTCCGGCAGGGCTGCAGACCTATCCGGAAGGATGGTGGGCCAAGCGCACGCCGGGGCCTGGCGCCCTGCTCCTGCATCTGGGCGTCCGCGGCGCCCTGCCGCAGCTCGGCCATCACACCCTGCTCTTCACCGAGGACTGGCGCGTCGGCTTCGACGCCATCTTCGGCGAGAACGCGTCCATCCCGAATCCGGCATCCCTCTACGTCTGCAAGCCGAGCGCCACCGATGCCGGCTCGGCACCGGCCGGGCACGAGAACGTGTTCGTCCTCGTGCCGGTCCCGGCCGACCCCAGCATCGGCCACGGCGGCGATGCGGCGGTCGAGCGGCTCGGCGACGCCGTGCTCGAGCAGCTCGCCTCCTGGGCCGGGATCCCGGACCTGGCCGAGCGCGTCGTCTTCCGCCGCACGGTGGCTCCGGGCGACCTCGCCGACGACCTCGGCGCCTGGCGCGGCACAGCCCTCGGCCCGGCCCACACGCTCCGGCAGAGCGCCTTCTTCCGCGCGGGGAACGTGAGCCGGCGCGTGTCCGGACTGCTGTACGCGGGCGGCTCCACCATCCCGGGCATCGGACTGCCGATGTGCCTCATCAGCGCCGAACTGGCGCTCAAGCGGCTGCACGGCGACACCTCTCCGGGTCCCCTTCCGGTTCCCCTCGTCGCTCCGCAGGCCCGCCGACGGTGAGCCTGCTCTACCTGGCGGCCCTGCTGGTCTCCCTGCTCGGCATGGTCGTGCTCGACGCTCGCTTCGGCCTGTTCTTCTGGCGCTCCCCGCGCCGGGCGGCGCTCGTGGTGGCGGCGGGGGTGCTGTTCTTCCTGGCCTGGGACCTGGCCGGCATCGCCGCCGGGGTCTTCTTCCGGGGGGCCGGCCCGCTCCTCACCGGCGTGCTGCTCGCCCCGGAGCTTCCCCTGGAGGAGGCCTTCTTCCTCGCCCTGCTCTGCTACGTGACGATGATCGCCTTCTGCTCCGCCGCGCGGCTGCTCGAACGGCGATCCGGGGAGCGGCCATGACCTACTGGGCGCTGAACGCGCTGTTCCTCGTGCCGCCGGTCGCGATCGCTGTGGCCGCGGCGATCGTGGCGCGCCGCCGCTCCGGCCGTGCTCGCCGCGTCCTGCTGGCCGCCGCCGCCCTCACCCTCGCGGCTGTCCTTCTGCTCACCGCGGTCTTCGACAACGTGATCATCGGACTGGGCATCGTCGCCTACGACCCCGCGGCGCTCAGCGGCCCGACCATCGGGATCGCCCCGGTCGAGGACTTCGCCTACGCCGTCGCAGTCGCCATCGGCCTGCCCTCCCTCTGGGTGCTCATCGGGGGCGCGCGTGAACCGCGGTAGGGCGCTCCTCGTCTCATCCCGGCCGCTGTCGTGGGTCAACACCGCCTTCCCGTTCGCGGCGGCCTACCTGGTGACGACCGGACGGATCGACCCGGCGCTCGTGGTCGGCACGCTCTACTTCCTGATCCCCTACAACCTCGCGATGTACGGCATCAACGACGTCTTCGACTACGAGTCGGACCTCCGCAATCCGCGCAAGGGGGGAGTGCAGGGGGCCGTCCTCGACCGGTCGCTGCACCGGGCGACGCTCCGGGCGGTAGGACTCAGCAATGTGCCGTTCCTCATCGCGCTGATCCTGCTCGGCGGGCCCGCGTCGTGGCTCGTCCTCGCCGTCAGCGTCGCCGCCGTCGTCGCCTACAGCGCCCCGGTCCTGCGCTTCAAGGAGCGCCCGTTCCTCGATTCGCTCACCTCGAGCGCGCACTTCGTGAGTCCGGCGGTCTACGGCCTCGTGCTCGGCGGCGCCCGCTGGACGGCGCCGCTCATCGCGCTCGTCGCCGCATACTTCCTCTGGGGCATCGCGAGTCACGCATTCGGCGCGGTCCAGGACGTGCTGCCCGACCGCGCGGCGGGGATCGGGTCGGTCGCGACGGCCATCGGCGCACCGCGGACGGTGCGGCTCGCCCTCGCCGGCTACCTCCTCGCGGGCGTCCTGATGCTCGCCACCGCCTGGCCGGGGCCCCTCGGCGCCGTGCTCGCCGT
The DNA here is from genome assembly GCF_025465545.1 of Naasia sp. Classification (GTDB taxonomy): domain Bacteria; phylum Actinomycetota; class Actinomycetes; order Actinomycetales; family Microbacteriaceae; genus Naasia. The sequence continues at coordinate 134,345 of NZ_JAODMK010000016.1, forward strand.
GCCATATGCGCTGAACGTCGCCCCGTTCCTCAGCATCCGGGACGAGGACGCGGAGCGCGCGAACGCCGGCTGGCGCCGCTTCCTCTGGCTCAACTACGTCACCGGCTTCCCGGTCACGCTCCTCCTGATCGGCCACGTCCTGCTTCGCTGACCTGCCGAGTTCTGCCGCAAGTCAGTGCCGAGTTGCGGCAGAAGTGGGCAGCTGGGCGTCCCCTCAGGGCCGTCGGGGCTCGCGCACCAGGAGCATCAGCACGAGGCCGACGAGCAGCACGGCCACGATGCCGAGGATGCCCCACGCGGTCGCGCCGAACACCACGATCAGTGCGGTCCACAGCGCGGGGGAGAGGAAGGAGGCGGCGCGTCCGGTCGTCGCGTAGAGGCCGAACACCTCGCCCTCCCGGCCGGCCGGGGTGACCCGGGCGAGGAACGAGCGGCTGGCCGACTGGGCGGGGCCGACGAACAGGCAGAGGAGAAGCCCGCCGACCCAGAAGACGATGTCGCCCAGGTCCCGCAGAGCGAACACGGCCAGGCCCGAGATCACGAGCCCGGTCAGCGAGGACACGATCACGACCTTGGGCCCGAACCTGTCGTCGAACCGGCCCGAGACGATCGTGGCGACGCCGGCGACGAGGTTCGCCGCGATGCCGAAGCCCACGACCTCGAGGAAGCCGAAGCCGAAGACGGCCGAAGCGATCACGGCGCCGTAGGCGAACACTCCGGCCAAGCCGTCGCGGAAGACCGCGCTGGCGAGCAGGAACCAGAAGGTGGTCCGCGACTCCCGCCAGAGCCGCACGATGTGCCGGCCCACCAGCACGTAGCTCTGCAGGATGCTCGGCCGGGCCCGGTCGGGGCCGGCGGGCAGCTCGGGCACATTGCGGAAGATCGGGATCCCGAACAGGACGGTCCAGACCGCGCAGCCCAACGCCACAACCCGGAAGGGCAGGCCGTCGCCCTGGGGGAGACCGAACCAGTCGGCGCTGTAGGCGACCACCACGATCACGAGCGCGAGGATGCCGCCCAGGTAGCCGAATCCCCAGCCCAGGCCGCTGACCCGGCCGACCGTCTTGGGCGTGGACACCTGCACGAGCATCGCGTTGTAGTGCACGCCCGCGATCTCGTTGAAGACGCTGCCGATCGCCACCAGGGCGACGCCGAGGACGAAGTACCCCGGCGAGCCCTGGACGAAGAACAGCGCCGCCATCGACAGCACCACGAGCAGGGTGCTGATCGCGAGCGCGCGCTTGCGGCGGCCGGTGCCGTCACTGCGCTGGCCGAGGACCGGGGCGACGAGCGCGATGAGGATGCCTGCGACGGTGTTCGCGAGGCCCAGGCCGCTCGCCAGCCCCGCGATCCCCGACTGGTACCGGGGATCCGCCTCGCCCAGCGCGGCGACCGCCGGATCGAGGAAGACGTCCGTCGTCAGGTAGAGAGCCGTGAAGATGAAGGTGAGGATGACCGTGTTGAACGGCTGGGTCGCCCAGTCCCAGAGGGCCCAGGAGAACACCTGGCGGCGGGGGATCGCCCGCCCCTCCTGCAGCTCCAGCCCCGTGGTGGCCTGGACAGCGTCGTCCCGGGAGCTCGTCATGGGCTCAAACTAGCGGCGCCCCTCGGCGCCTCGACGTCGCGTGCGGGCCCGGACTTCCTGTGTCGCGGTGTCCCTGGGGAAGAACTGGGAATTGAGCCACGTTGGATCAACTTCTCCCGCCCCCAACTTGACACCTCGCGGGGGCGCCATAAACTTGAGCCTGCGGGACTCAAGGGCCGCACAGACTTCCATCCGGGAGGCCACCGGCCTCCACGCAACCATCAGGAGAGCGACACATATGGCACGCGCAGTAGGCATCGACCTCGGCACCACCAACTCGGTGGTCTCTGTCCTCGAGGGCGGTGAGCCGGCCGTCATCGCGAACGCGGAGGGCTTCCGCACCACCCCCTCGGTCGTGGCATTCACGAAGGACGGCGACGTCCTCGTCGGCGAGACCGCGAAGCGCCAGGCGGTCACGAACGTCGACCGCACGATCTCGAGCGTCAAGCGCCACATGGGCACCAACTGGTCCACCTCGATCGACGGCAAGAAGTACACGCCGCAGGAGATCTCGGCCCGCATCCTCGCGAAGCTGAAGCGCGACGCCGAGCAGTACCTCGGCGACACCGTGAGCGACGCCGTGATCACCGTCCCCGCCTACTTCAACGACGCCGAGCGTCAGGCCACCAAGGAGGCAGGCGAGATCGCGGGCCTCAACGTGCTCCGGATCATCAACGAGCCGACCGCCGCCGCCCTCGCCTACGGCCTCGACAAGGGCAAGGAGGACGAGCTGATCCTCGTCTTCGACCTCGGTGGCGGGACGTTCGACGTCTCCCTCCTCGAGGTGGGCAAGGACGACGACTTCTCCACGATCCAGGTCCGCGCGACCGCCGGTGACAACCGGCTGGGCGGCGACGACTGGGACCAGAGGGTCGTCCAGTACCTGATCCAGCGCTTCAAGGACTCCACCGGCGTCGACGTGTCGAAGGACAAGATCGCGCTGCAGCGCCTCAAGGAGGCGGCGGAGCAGGCCAAGAAGGAGCTGTCGAGCTCGACCTCGACGAGCATCCAGCTGCCCTACCTCTCGCTCACCGAGAACGGCCCGGCGAACCTCGACGAGTCCCTCACCCGGGCGAAGTTCGAGGACCTCACCAAGGACCTGCTCGAGCGCACTCGCGGTCCCTTCCAGAGCGTGATCAGCGAGGCGGGCATCAAGGTCGCCGACATCGCCCACGTCGTGCTCGTGGGCGGCTCCACCCGCATGCCGGCGGTCAGCGAGCTGGTCAAGCGCGAGACGGGCAAGGAGCCCAACAAGGGCGTCAACCCGGACGAGGTCGTCGCCGTCGGCGCCGCGCTGCAGGCGGGCGTGCTGAAGGGCGAGCGCAAGGACGTCCTCCTCATCGACGTCACCCCGCTGTCCCTCGGCATCGAGACCAAGGGCGGGATCATGACGAAGCTCATCGACCGCAACACCGCGATCCCGACCAAGCGCAGTGAGACCTTCACCACCGCGGACGACAGCCAGCCCTCGGTCGCCATCCAGGTCTTCCAGGGCGAGCGCGAGTTCACCCGTGACAACAAGGCGCTGGGCACCTTCGAGCTCACCGGAATCGCCCCGGCTCCCCGCGGCGTCCCCCAGATCGAGGTCACCTTCGACATCGACGCGAACGGCATCGTGCACGTGTCCGCCAAGGACAAGGGCACCGGCAAGGAGCAGTCGATGACCATCACCGGCGGTTCCTCGCTGCCGAAGGAGGACATCGAGCGGATGGTGCGCGAGGCCGAGCAGCACGCGGCCGAGGACAAGGCCCGCCGCGAGGCCGCCGAGGTGCGCAACAACGCCGAGCAGCTCGTCTACTCGATCGAGAAGCTCATCAAGGAGAACGACGAGAAGCTGCCCGCGGACGTCAAGACCGAGGTGCAGGGCGATGTCGATGCGCTCAAGACGGCGCTCGCCGGAGACGATGACGACGCGGTGAAGTCTGCGCTCACCACTCTCACGGAGAGCCAGACCAAGCTGGGCCAGGCGATCTACGCTTCGTCGCAGGCCGACGGCCCCACGGCGGCGACGGACGAGCCGGCTGCGGCAGGATCCGATGACGACATCGTCGACGCCGAGGTCGTCGACGAGGACGACACCAAGAAGTAGGACGGATATGGCTCAGGACCCGAAGGACCCGAAGGACCCGAAAGAGCCGGAGCAGCCCGAGGAGGGTCGCGCGCAGGAGTCGCGCGACCCTTCGGGGAGCTCCGAGTTCCTCTCCATGGAGGGCCCCGACATCGAGACCCCGACCGCCGGGGCATCCGATGACCCGGCGGCCGGCTTCTCCGCCGACGATCTCACCTTCCTCGAGGACGTGTCGTCGGGGGCGGCCACCGCGCCCATCCAGACGATCGCGGAGGAGCACCTCGCCGACCTCAAGCGGGTGACCGCGGAGTACGCGAACTACCGCCGGCGCACCGAGGCCAACCGGCAGATCGAGCGCGATCGGGCCGTTGGCGACGTGGTCAAGCTGCTGCTGCCCGTGCTCGACGACCTCGATCGGGCCGAGAAGCACGGCGACCTCGGCGAGGGCACCTTCGCCACGATCGCCTCCAAGCTCCGCGCGAGCGCGGAGCGGATCGGCCTCGTCGCCTACGGGCTCGTGGGCGACCCGTTCGACCCCGCCGACCATGAGGCGATATTCCAGAAGCAGAATCCGGCCGTGACCACCGCAATCGTCGCGGATGTCGTCGAGCGGGGCTACCGCATCGGCGACGTCACGCTCCGCGTGGCCAAGGTCGTCGTCGATACCCCGGCCGACTGAGCGTCCGGCGAAGCAGAAAGCGTTCCCCTCACAAGTGGCCAGTCAGGATTGGTTCGACAAGGACTTCTACAAGGTGCTCGGCGTCTCCAAGGACGCCGACGAGCAGGCGGTGAAGAAGGCCTACCGGAAGCTGGCGCGCCAGTTCCACCCCGACTCGAATCCGGGCAACGACGCGGCAGAGGCGAAGTTCAAGGAGATCAGCGAGGCGTACTCGGTCCTCTCCGATTCGCAGCAGCGGCGTGAGTACGACCAGATCCGCGCCATGGGCGGCGGCGCGCGCTTCGCCGCGGGCGGCACGGGGGCGGGTGGCGGCTTCGAGGACGTCTTCGGCGGCATGTTCGGTGGAGGCGGCGGCGCTCGAACGGGCAGGCCCGGAGCGGGCTATCCCCAGCCGAACTTCGAGGACATCTTCGGCGGCATGTTCGGGGGCGGCGGGAGCCAGCCCACCGGCGGCTTCCGCGGCTTCGGCGGGCCGACCCCCGGGCGGGACGTGACGGCATCGACCACGGTCGACTTCATCACCGCGACGCAGGGCGACACGGTGCGGCTGCAGGGTGCCGACGGGCGTCCGATCAACGTGAAGATCCCCGCGGGCGTGAGCGACGGGCAGAAGATCAAGCTGCGCGGCAAGGGCGAGCCGAGTCCCGACGGCGGCGAGCCGGGCGACCTGGTGCTCACGGTGTCGGTGCGCAAGCATCCGGTCTTCGAGCGCGACGGTCTCAACCTCAAGGTGACGGTTCCGGTGACCTTCGCCGAGGCGGCGCTCGGCGCCACCATCGAGGTGCCGACCCTCGGTGGCGAACCGGTGCGCCTGAAGGTCGCGCCGGGGACTTCGAGCGGCAAGGTGCTCCGCGTCAAGGATCGCGGCGTGACCACGGCGAAGGGCACAGGAGACCTGCTGGCCCGCATCGAGGTGGCCGTTCCTGCCCGCCTCTCGCCGGAGCAGCGCGAGGCTCTCGAGCACTTCGTGGCGTCCGGTCCGGCCGAGAATCCGCGGGACGAGCTGGTCGCACGCGCCAGGGGCGTGTGACCGTGGATGCGGAGGAGATGGCCACGGCGCCGCTGTTCGCGATCGCGGTCGCGGCCGAGCTCGCCGGGATGCACCCGCAGACCCTCCGCCAGTACGACCGGATCGGCCTCGTCTGCCCCAGCCGAACCGCTGGCAAATCCCGTCGCTACTCCATGCGGGACGTCGCCCAGCTGCGTGAGGTCGCGAGGCTCGGCACCGAGGGCATCAGCCTCGAAGGGATCAAGCGCATCCTCGAGCTCGAGAACGAGGTGGCGAGCCTCCGCGGCCGCGTGCGTCAGCTCGAGTCGGCGCTCGCCGACGAGCTGCTCCGACGCCCTGGCCGGCGCGTGTTCGCGGCCGCCGAGGACGGCGGAGTGACGCCGCTGCGCAGCGGAACCCGCACCTCCCGGCGGACCGAGCTGGTCATCTGGCGGCCCGACGGGCTCGAGTAGCCCGTGATGCTCAGATGACCGGCGTGCGCGAGGAGACCCGTCTCGAGGAGGACCGAAGCCTCGCGGAGGACCTGAGCCTCGGCACGCCGTGGGTGCTCATCGTCTGGGACGATCCGGTCAACCTGATGACCTACGTGACCTGGGTCTTCCGCAGCTATTTCGGGTTTCCCCGACCCAAGGCGGAGCGCCTGATGCTCCAGGTGCACAACGACGGCCGTGCTCAGGTGGCCGTCGGCACGCGCGAGGAGATGGAGCGGCACGTCGAGGCGATGCACGGCTATGGGCTGCTCGCCACGTTGCAGAAGGTCGACGAGTGACCGGCTTCGCCCGCGTCGGTCCCGTCCTCGAGCGGCACTTCGACGGCCAGGAGCGCGCTCTCCTGCGTCGGCTCTGCGAGGAGCTCGCCGAGCTCATGGAGAGCGCCGGGGATCCGGCCGAGGTCGTTCCAGGAGACCGCGTGGTCGCCCGTCTCCTCCCCGATCCGTATCCGGACGACGCCGCGGCGTCCACCGAGTTCCAGGGCTTCGTGCGCTCCCGGCTGGCGGAGGACAAGGCCGGCACCGTGCGCGCCCTCGCCCACGATCTCTCGAGCGGCGACGCGGACGTCGGAGTGCTGGTGCGCCTGGATGAGCAGCGGATCGAGGTCTGGCTGCGTGGTCTCACTGACTTGCGCCTCGCCCTCTTCGAGCGGGCCGAGGAGGAGTGGGACCGGTCTCAGCGGCGCTCTCTGGAGCAGCTGCTCGACTGGCTCGGCTGGCTGCTGTCGGACCTGCTCGACCAGCTCGACGGCTGAGCGTTCGCCCGGAGCGAGCGCTCGCCGGCCCCCGTTGCTGGCGCGACGCGCCCGGGCCGGATAAACTTGAGCCAGCAGGACTCAAGTCAGTCGAGGAGAATCATGGCGAACTTCACGGGCGCGCCCAAGCAGGATGAGCAGAAGACCGCTCTCCAGCAGTACGGCATCAACCTCACCGAGGTCGCCCGCAGCGGCAAGCTGGACCCGGTGATCGGGCGGGATGCCGAGATCCGGCGGGTGAGCCAGGTGCTCACCCGCCGCACCAAGAACAACCCGGTGCTCATCGGCGAGCCCGGCGTGGGAAAGACCGCCGTCGTCGAGGGCCTCGCCCAGCGGATCGTCGCGGGGGACGTGGCCGACTCCCTCAAGAACAAGCAGCTCGTCTCCCTCGACCTCGCCGCGCTCGTGGCGGGCGCCAAGTATCGGGGCGAGTTCGAGGAGCGGCTCAAGGCCGTGCTCAAGGAGATCAACGACTCCGACGGTCAGATCATCACCTTCATCGACGAGCTGCACACCCTCATGGGCGCGGGCGGCGGCGAGGGTTCCGTCGCGGCCGCGAACATGCTCAAGCCGATGCTGGCCCGCGGCGAGCTGCGGATGATCGGCGCCACCACGCTCAACGAGTACCGGGAGTACATCGAGAAGGACGCCGCGCTCGAGCGCCGGTTCCAGCAGGTGTACGTGGGGGAGCCGAGCGTGGAGGACACGGTCGCGATCCTGCGCGGACTCAAGGAGCGCTACGAGGCCCATCACAAGGTCGCCATCGCCGACTCCGCCCTGGTGGCCGCCGCGTCCCTGTCCAACCGGTACATCACCGCCCGGCAGCTGCCCGACAAGGCGATCGACCTCATCGACGAGGCCGCGTCCCGCCTGCGGATGGAGATCGACTCGGCCCCCGTGGAGATCGACGAGCTGCGCCGCGGCGTGGACCGGCTGAAGCTCGAGGAGCTGGCCCTCAAGCGCGAGAAGGACGAGGCGTCGCGGGCCAGACTCGAGAAGCTGCGCGCGGATCTCGCCGAACGGCAGAGCGTGCTCACGGGCCTCGAGGCCCGATGGGAGCGCGAGCGCGCGGACCTGAACCGAGTGGGAAACCTCAAGGAGAAGGTGGACAGCCTGCGCATCCGCGCCGAGCGGGCCCAGCGTGAGGGCAACCTGGAGGAGGCGTCGCGCCTGCTCTACGGCGAGATCCCGGTGATCGAGCGCGAGCTGCTCGAGGCGGAGAAGGCGGAGGAGCACCCCGACGAGCCCCGCATGGTCAACGACCACGTGACCGACGAGGACATCGCCGCGGTCGTCGCCGCCTGGACGGGCATCCCGACGGGCAGGCTGCTGCAGGGGGAGACGGAGAAGCTCCTGCACCTGGAGGGGGAGCTGGGTCGCCGCCTGATCGGCCAGCGCAAGGCGGTCAGCGCCGTCGCGGACGCCGTGCGGCGCACCCGTGCGGGGATCTCCGATCCTGACCGGCCCACCGGGTCGTTCCTGTTCCTCGGCCCCACCGGCGTCGGCAAGACCGAGCTGGCGCGAGCGCTCGCGGAGTTCCTCTTCGACGACGAGAAGGCCATGGTGCGCATCGACATGAGCGAGTACGGGGAGAAGTTCTCGGTCTCCCGGCTCGTCGGCGCCCCTCCCGGCTATGTCGGCTACGACCAGGGCGGCCAGCTCACCGAGGCGGTGCGCCGCCGGCCATATTCGGTGATCCTCTTCGACGAGGTGGAGAAGGCGCACCCGGAGGTCTTCGACATCCTGCTCCAGGTGCTCGACGACGGCCGGCTGACCGACGGGCAGGGCCGCACCGTCGACTTCCGGAACACGATCCTCATCCTCACGTCGAACCTGGGCAGCCAGTACCTGGTCGACCCGGACTACACGCCGGAGCAGAAGGAGGAGACGGTGCAGGCGCTCGTGCGCCAGGCGTTCAAGCCGGAGTTCGTGAACCGGCTCGACGACATCGTGGTCTTCTCCACTCTCAGCAGCGAGGACCTCGGTCAGATCGTGTCGCTCTACATCGACCGGCTCGAGCGCCGACTGTCCGAGCGACGGCTCCAGCTGGCCGTCACTCCGGACGCGCGCGCCTGGCTCGCCGATCGGGGCTACGACCCCATCTACGGAGCCCGTCCGCTGCGCCGCCTCATGCAGCAGGAGATCGACGATCGACTCGCGCGGGCGCTGCTCGCCGGTGAGGTGCGGGACGGCGACACCGTGCGCGTGGATGTGGCGGCGGACGGGAACTCCCTGTCGGTCGGCCGGTTCGAGTTCGTCGAGGCGTAGGGCGGCTCAGTCGCGCGCCCGGACCTGGTTGTTGCGGGCGTCGTGGGTCAGCTCGACGAGGCCGAGTGCCTCGAGCAGCGGCGGCAGGTACATGCCGAACCGGCCGCGGTAGCCCTTGCGGACGCCGTACCAGCCGCCGACCGGGTTGACACCGGAGCGGCCGAACGCCTCGACCGTGCCCTCGGCAGCCGCCTTCTGCTCGTCGGCGGCGCCGAGCGGCACCCAGTCGCCCTGGATCCGCAGCCAGTCCGTCAGGTCCTCGATGGCGCGGGCCTGATACGCCAGCCGGGTCGAGCCGACCTGGCACACCAGCTCATCGCCGTCCCGGTACATCGTGTAGGCGGACGTGCCGGGCGCCGTTGACAGCTCCCACGGGTCGTCCTTCGTGCCTGCGGCCATGGTCGGTCCTTCCGGTCGGGTTCGGGACTCGGGCGTCCCGAGAGGCGATAGCGCCACTGCCTGCCAGTGTCGACCCTTTCGGGCGCGTGCGCGCGGTCGATTAGGTTCGAAGGATGCTGGCTACCCTGATCCACGGCGAACGCGACATCCGAGTCGAGGAGGTGCCCGATCCTCAGCTCTCCACCGGCGGCGACGCGATCGTTCGGGTGGTCGCCGCCTGCGTCTGCGGTTCCGACCTCTGGCCCTACCGCGGCGTCACGCCCACCTCGCGGCCGCACCGGATCGGCCACGAGTTCGTGGGCGTGGTGGAGGCCGTCGGCCCGGACGTCGGCCGGATCCGGGCGGGCGACTTCGTGATCGCCCCGTTCTACGACTGCGACATGACCTGCGCCAACTGCCGCAACGGGTTCAGCACCTCGTGCCTGAACGGCGGATGGTGGGGCGCCAAGGATCGCCTGGGCGGCTTCGCGGACGGCGCCCAGGGCGAGCGGGTGCGGGTGCCGCATGCGGACGGCTCGCTCACCGCCGTTCCCGGCGGCGAGCCGGACTGGGCGATGGTTCCGCACCTCCTCACCCTGGCCGACGTCATGGGCACCGGTCACCACGCCGCTGTCAGCGCCGGCGTGCGAGCAGGATCGACCGTGGTCGTCGTCGGGGACGGGGCAGTGGGACTCTGCGGCGTGCTGGCCGCCGCGCGGCTCGGCGCGGCCCGCATCGTGGCCATGTCCCGCCACTCGTCCCGCCAGTCTCTCGCCCGCGAGTTCGGTGCCACCGACATCGTCGAGGAGCGCGGCGAGGAGGGGATCGCCCGGGTCAAGGAGCTGTTCGACGGGATCGGTCCCGACTGCGTGCTCGAGTGCGTCGGCACCGCCGAGTCGATGGATCAGGCCCTGCGGTCCGCGCGTCCCGGCGGTCAGGTGGGCTTCGTGGGCGTGCCGAACGGCGGGTCGGAGCTGCCCATCCGGGAGATGTTCGACACGAACGTCGGCGCCCGCGGGGGAGTGGCGCCGGTGCGCAACTACATCGACGAGCTGCTCGTGGATGTGCTCTCGGGCGCCATCGAGCCCGGCAGGGTCTTCGACCTGGAGCTCCCGCTCACGCAGGCGGCAGAGGCCTACGCCGCGATGGACGAGCGCCGGGCCATCAAGGTGCTCCTCCGCCCGTAGCCGGGGGTGATGTGACCCGCCGGCCGATCGGATCCGCAATTCCTTCTCGAGCCGCCCGACGGAGAATGATCGAGCGGGAGACGGGGGCGTCGACGGAGGAGGGCGCAGCCGACAGGGTGCTCAGCCCGCGAGCTCCTCGCGGACGGCGGCGGTGAACGCGTCCACGTCGGCCTCGGTGGTGTCGAAGGCGCACATCCACCGCACCTGGCCGGCGGCGCGGTCCCAGTCGTAGAAGCGGAAGCGCTCGCGGAGGCGATCGGCGACGGCATTGTCGAGGATCGCGAACACGCCGTTCGCCTGCGTCGGCTGGGAGAACCCGATGCCGTCGAGGCCCTCCAGCGATCCCCGGAGCCGGGCCGCCATCGCGTTGGCGTGCCGAGCGGAGCGCATCCCCAGGTCGTCCTCGAACAGGGTGAGCAGCTGGACGCTGAGGAAGCGCATCTTGCTCGCCAGCTGCATGCTCAGCTTGCGCAGGTAGATCAGGCCAGGCGCGCTTTCCGGCCGCAGGACGACGACCGATTCGGCGCCGAGGAGACCGTTCTTCGTCCCGCCGAAGCTGAGGACATCGACGCCCGCGTCGGAGGTGAAGGCCGCGAGCGGGGTGCCCAGCGAGGCCGCGGCGTTCCAGATGCGGGCGCCGTCCATGTGCACCGTCATGCCGAGCCCGTGCGCGTAATCGGTGATCGCCTGCACCTCGTCGGGGGTGTACACCGTGCCCAGCTCCGTGGACTGGGTGATGCTCACGACCAGCGGCTGGGCGCGGTGCTCGTCGCCCCAGCCCCAGGCCTCGCGGGCGATCAGGTCGGGCGTCAGCTTTCCGTCGGGGGTCGGCACGGTCAGCAGCTTGAGCCCGCTCACCCGCTCGGGAGCTCCCGCCTCATCCGTGTGGATGTGCGCGGTTCCCGTGGCGATGACGGCACCCCAGCGCGGCATCATCGCGGTCAGCCCCACCACGTTGGCGCCCGTGCCGTTGAAGACGGGGAAGGCGAGCGTGTCCGGCCCGAACTCCCCGCGGAGCACGTCGGCGAGCCGGGCCGTGTACTCGTCCTCGCCATAGGAGATCTGGTGGCCCGAGTTCGCCGCGGCGATCGCCTCGAGGACCTCGGGGTGGACGCCGGCGTAGTTGTCGCTGGCGAAGGTGCGCAGGTTCGGATCGTGCAGTCTCACCCGACCATCCTCCCGGATCGGCGGAGCGCGCTCGTACGACGCGTCAGTTCCGGCCCGTGATGCCCGCGGTGGAGCCGATCACGTCGCTCATCTTCTTGCCCAGCGCCTCGTAGAACATGGACAGCGGGAACTCGTCGTCGAGCACCGCATCAGTCATGCCCTTCGGCGCCCCGGAGAGCACCTCGTCGGGGAGACCGCGCGCCCAGGCGGAGGCCGGATGCGGGCTGAGGCAGCCGCGGACCAGCTCGTAGGCTGCGAGCCAGTGCGCGGTCTTCGGGCGGTCGATGGAGCGCCAGTAGAGGTCGTCGATCGCGTCCGACAGGGCCACGACGGCGTCGGGCACGTCGGACCAGTCGACGGTGAGGCGGGTGTCGGTCCAGTGCAGCACTCGGTGCTGGTGCAGCCAGGCGAACAGCAGCTGGCCGCCGAGGCCGTCGTAGTTGCGCACCCTGCTGCCGGTCAGCGGGAAGCGGAACAGCCGGTCGAAGAGGATCGCGTACTGGGTGAGCCGGGCCCGGTCGCGGGTCATCTCGTCGGTCTCGTCGGCGCGGCCGAGGCGGACGGACTCGCGGAAGGCGGTGAGGTCGCAGCGCAGCTCCTCGAGCGAGTAGAGGAAGTAGGGCATGCGCTGCTTGATCATGAACGGGTCGAACGGGAGGTCGCCCCGCATGTGCGTGCGATCGTGGATGAGGTCCCACAGCACGAAGGTCTCCTCGGCGAGGCCCTGGTCTCCGAGCAGGCGCTCGGCGTCATCCGGAAGCTCGAGGTGCGTGATCTCCGCCGCCTCGCGGACCACGCGACGGAACCGCGCCGCCTCGCGATCGGCGAAGATCGCTCCCCAGGTGAAGCGCGGCAGAGCGGCTCCGGCGCCGGTGGCGACCGTCTCCGGGAACAGCACGGCCGAGTTCGTGTCGTAGCCCGCCGTGAAGTCGAGGAAGCGGATGGGCACGAACATGGCATTCGAGTAGGCCGTCGCCTCGAGGTCCGCCACGAAGTCGGGCCACAGCACTTCGAGGAGCACCGCCTCGAACAGCCGCTCCGTGCTTCCGTTCTGCGTGTACATCGGGAAGACGACGAGGTGCCGGAGACCGTGCCGGCGAGTGAGCTCGGGGCGGAACGCGACCAGCGACTCGGTGAAGTCGGGGACGCCGAAGCTTCCGGCCGCCCACCCCGCGAGGTCGGCGAGCAGGGCGGTCAGATAGCCGGAGTCGTGCGGGAAGCTCGGGGCCAGCGCGCGCACGGCGTCCGAGATCGCCTCGACCAGGGTTCCCGCCACCGCCGGGTCCGCGGCCTCGGAGAGGGAGCCGTCGGGGCTCTGGAGCTCGCGGAGCTCGGTGACCGCCGACTTCAGCGCGATCCACTGGGCAGTGGCGGTCAGGTCCGACGCGGGCGTCGCAGTCTCGATGATCGGGGGCCGTCCTCTCGGTAGGGGCGCCCTTCAGGCTATTGAGCGGGGTCGGAGCGATTACCTGCAGGATGCTGCGGGTCTCGTGCGGCGTGCGCAGCTTTCTTGCGTTCGCGTGCTGCGGAGTGTCGGCCGCCGGTCTCGCAGCGCCCCCCGGATATCGCCTGAGAGCCCAGAAGGCGCCGTGCAGCCGCAATCCGGGCCGGAACCTGCCGTCCCAGTGGACCCCGCGGGGCGTGCGGGAGCACACTGGAGCGTGCCAGAACTGCCCGAGGTGCAGGCCCTCGTCACCGATCTGCGCGGGCGACTGGTCGACCGCGTGGTCGATCGCCTGGACATCGTCGCGTTCTCGGCCCTCAAGACCTTCGACCCGCCGCTCTCCGCGCTCGCCGGAGCCACGATCACCGCCGTCGAGCGGCGCGGCAAGTTCCTCGACCTCACCGCGGACGACGTGCACGTCGTGCTGCACCTCGCGCGCGCCGGCTGGATCCGGTGGCGGAACGCGGCCCCCGTTCCCTCCGGGCGCCCCGGCAAGGGACCGCTCGCCGCGCGCCTCGTGCTCGACGACGGCAGCGGTCTCGACATCACCGAGGCGGGCACCAAGAAGAGCCTCGCCCTGTATCTCGTGCGGGACCCCGCCGACGTCCCCGGCATCGCCCGGCTCGGACCGGACCCCCTCGCGCCGGAGTTCACCGAGGAGGTCTTCGCGAGGCTGCTCGGAGCCGCCGGACGCGCACAGATCAAGGGCGTGCTGCGCAGCCAGTCGGTCATCGCCGGCATCGGCAACGCGTACTCGGACGAGATCCTGCACGCCGCCAGGATGTCGCCCTTCAAGCCGGCCTCGATGGGGGAGGACGAGGTGGCCCGCCTCTACGCCGCACTGCGCCGAACCCTCATGGAGGCGCTCGAGCGCGCCGACGGCCTCACCGCGTCCGAGCTCAAGCGGGAGAAGAAGTCCGGGCTGCGGGTGCACGGGCGCACCGGTGAGCCGTGCCCGGTGTGCGGGGACACCGTGCGCGAGGTCATCTTCGCCGACTCCACGCTGCAGTACTGCCCGACCTGTCAGACGAGCGGGCGCCCGCTCGCCGACCGGGTGCTCTCCCGGCTGGTCAAGTAGACGGTCGGCAGCGCGGTCAGAGGGTCGCGCCGGGCACCGAGCCGAAGACGAGGGCGACCCCGACCGCGAAGAGGCAGAGCGCCAGCAGCATCGTGGCGAGCGGCACCCAGAAGGCCAGCCGCCGCAGCACCAGCAGCACGATCGCGACGGCGATGCCGAGAATGCTGACGATGGCGGGGGTCACCGCGGCGACGAGAAAGCCTGCGGTCATCTGGTCGAGGTTGCACTCAGCGGGGCCGGAGCCGCACGAGTCGCTCGCGAACGCCAGGAAGGGCGAGATCACCAGGAGCAGCAGGGCGAGCAGCACCGACAGCACGAGCAGCACGATGGTGAGCACGACGTCCCAGGTCCGGCGAGGAGGGCGGGAGGCGACCGCGGCGGGCCCCGGGGGAAGCGACATGCCGAAAACGTAGTGCACGGCTCCGCGCGGGCAGGGGCGGAGCCCCGTGGCCGGCCCACGACGGTGCGGCCCGAGTACCGGGGCGCATCCGAACCTGGAGGAAGATCGAGGGGTGCGCGTCCTCCCTCCCGTCCCCCCGGCGTGCCCGAGCGGCGGAACTCGCGGCGCGGCTTCGGGATGACGGGCGTTCTCACCGGCTTCGCGATCATCGGCGTGATCATCGGCGCCGGATATCTCGTGGGCAGGACCGGTCTCTTGGGGCCGGAGGCCGGCCGCTCCCTCAGCCGACTCGTCTTCTTCGTGCTGTCGCCCTGCCTGCTCCTCACCGTGCTGGCCGACGCGGACGTGCACGTCCTCTTCTCCTCGCTTCTGCTGACCTCCGCGATCGCCGCCGTGCTGTCCTGCCTGCTGTTCGCCGGGATCGCCCTGCTCGTCTGGCGGAGAAGGCTGCCGGAGGCGGTGGTCGGCTCCCTCGGGTCCGGCTACGTGAACGCGAACAACATCGGCATCCCGGTGGCGGTCTACGTGCTCGGCGACCCCGCGTACTCGGCGCCCGTCATCCTGCTCCAGCTGCTGCTGCTCGCGCCCGTGGCACTCACGCTGCTCGACCTGGGCACGAGCGGCGACGTCTCGCTCCGGCGCATCCTGCTGCAGCCCGTGCGCAACCCGCTGATCATCGGCTCCGCGCTCGGCGTGCTGATCGCGGTGTCCGGCTGGAACCCGCCGGACGCGCTGCTCGAACCGTTCCGGCTGGTCGGCGCGGCCGCGGTGCCGATCGTGCTGCTCGGCTTCGGGATGTCCCTGCACGGGCAGCGGCCGCTGGCCTCGGGGACCGAGCGACGCGACGTGCTGCTCGCGGTGGCACTCAAGCTCGTCTTCATGCCGCTCGCGGCGTGGCTGGTCGGCACCGCGCTCGGGCTCGCGCCGGCCGCGCTCTACGCGGTCGTGGTGCTCGCCGCGCTGCCGAGCGCCCAGAACGTCTTCAACTACGCCCAGCGATACGACCGGGGCGTCGTTCTCGCGCGCGACACCGTGCTGCTGACCACTGTCGGCTCGATCCCGGTGCTCGTCGTCGTGTCCCTGGTGCTCGCCCACGCGTAGCCGGGCCGCTCCGCCCGGCTAGAAGATCATCGGGCGGTCGTCCTCGTCGATCGGCTCGGGAATCTCGAGGTCGACGACGACCGGGACGTGGTCGCTCGGCGCCTCCCCCTTCCGCTCGTTCCGGTGGATCTCTGCGCTCGTGACCAGCTCGGCGAACGCCGGCGAGCCGAGGACGAAGTCGATGCGCATCCCCTCGTTCCGCGGGAAGCGCAGCTGCTTGTAGTCCCAGTAGGTGAAGCCCTCGGGCACCAGGGGCCGAACCACGTCGGTCAGCCCGAGCGTCTGAAAGGCGGCGAACGCGGCGCGCTCCCGCGGCGAGACGTGGGTCGAGCCGGCGAAGAGGTGGATGTCCCACACGTCGCTGTCCAGCGGGGCGATGTTCCAGTCGCCCATGAGCGCCAGGGGACTGCCGGGATTCGCTGCGAGCCAGGCGGTGGTGCCCTCGGCGAGCCGGCCCAGCCAGTCCAGCTTGTAGTCGTAGTGCGGATGGTCGAGCTCGCGGCCGTTCGGCACGTAGAGGCTCCAGAGGCGCACGCCCTCGACGGTCACTCCCATGGCCCGCGCCTCGCCGGGCAGGATCCCCTGGTCGTCGACCTTGCCGAAGCCCGGCATCGATGAGAAGCCGCGTTCGATCTCCGCCATCGGCAGACGGCTCGCGAACGCGACGCCGTTCCACTGGTTGAAGCCGTGCGTCTCCACCTCGTAGCCCGCCTCCGTGAAGGGGAGAACGGGGAACTGGTCGTCCCGGCACTTGGTCTCCTGCATGGCCAGGACGTCGATGTCCTCACGCACGAGCCAGGCGGCCACCCGGTCGACGCGGGCGCGGATGGAGTTGACGTTCCAGGTGGCGACCCGCATGCCCTCAACGATACCCATCACCGCCGACCGGCTTTCCGGGCCCCGGCCGCCCGGGGCAGGTTCGCCTAGGCTGGTCGCCGTGACGGACGCCCGCCAGCAGCTCATCGAATTCATCGCCTCCGACGCCGTCTTCCACGGGGACTTCACCCTGACCAGCGGCAAGAAGGCCTCGTACTACGTCGACCTGCGTCGGGTGAGTCTCGACCATCGCGTCGCTCCGCTCATCGGCAAGGTGATGCTCGACCTCCTCGCCGACATCCCCGACGTCGCGGCCGTCGGCGGCATGACGATGGGCGCCGACCCGATCGCCGCCGCGATCCTGCATCAGGGCGCGGCTCGGGGGGCGGCCTATGACGCGTTCGTCGTGCGCAAGCAGCCCAAGGACCATGGCCGCGGACGGCAGGTCGAGGGCCCCGACCTCGCCGGCAAGCGCGTCATCGTGGTCGAGGACACGTCCACCACCGGCGGCTCGCCCCTCGCCGCGATCGAGGCGCTCCTCAAGGTCGGCGCCGAGATCGCCGGCGTCGCCGTAGTGGTGGACCGGGCCACCGGGGCGCGCGAGGCCATCGAGGCCGCCGGCTACCCCTACCGGGCGGCGATCGGACTCGCGGACCTCGGGCTCGCCTAGTTGAGCGAGCCCATCGAGCCGCTCCGCACCGACGGCTCCGAGCCGGCAAGCGGGGACGCGGGGGGGCCTGCCGACCGGGACCGAGGGAAGCGCCGGGAGCGCCTCCTCGTGCTCGTCTCGATCGGCGTGCTGGCCCTGGCCGGACTCGCCCTCGCCTTTTTCGTGGGCACGCGGCTGGGCGGCGCGGGCGTGGTCGCCCCCGTTCCGACGCCCGCCGGGTCCAGTCCGCGTCTGGCTCCCACTCCCACCCCCACGACGACCCCGACCCCCACGGAAGGCCCGGTCGCCGCAGGCGAGCACGAGTGGGACGAGCTGCTCGGCGGGGAGTGCATCTCGCCGTTCTCGTCGGTGTGGGAGCGGACGTTCGCCGTGGTCCCCTGCTCGGCCGCGCACGCCGCACAGCTCGTCGCGCGCGGCGCCTTCGAGGGCGACTCGGGCGATCCCTATCCCGGGGCCGAGGCGCTCACCTCGCAGCTGAACCTGATCTGCGCCTCGCCCGACGCTCTCGACCTCGCCGCGGCAGGGGAGTATCCCGACCTGCGAGTGCAGGCGGCGTACCCGGCGGGCGAACAGCAGTGGACCGAGGGCGACCGCAGCTGGTTCTGCTTCGCCTTCCGCGAGGGCGGGAAGCCGCTCGAGGGCTCGCTCGCGTCCTGACGGCTAGAGCTCGGTCTCGCCCGGCTCACCCTCCAGGAGGTCGGCCACCGAGCCGAGGATCTCGTCCGGCCGGAACGGGTACCGCTCGATCTCGGCGGCGTCGCTGATGCCCGTCATCACCAGGATCGTGTGCAGGCCCGCCTCGATGCCGGCGACGATGTCGGTGTCCATCCGGTCGCCGATCATGGCGGTGTTCTCGGAGTGCGCGCCGATCCGGTTCATCGCGGAGCGGAACATCATCGGGTTCGGCTTGCCCACCACATAGGGGATGCGTCCCGTCGCCTTGCTGATCAGCGCCGCCACGGCACCGGTCGCGGGCAGCGGCCCCTCGGGACTCGGGCCGGTGGCGTCGGGGTTCGTGACGATGAAGCGAGCGCCGTTCGCGATCAGGCGGATGGCCTTGGTGATCGCCTCGAAGGAGTAGTTGCGGGTCTCGCCGATGATCACGTAGTCGGGATTTGTCTCGGTCATGATGAAGCCCACCTCGTGCAGGGCGGTGGTCATGCCGGCCTCCCCGATCACGAACGCGCTGCCGCCAGGGATCTGCGACGCGCAGAAGTCCGCGGTCGCGAGCGCTGACGTCCAGATGGACTCCTCGGGAACGACCAGCCCGGATGCCCGGAGCCGCGCGTTCAGGTCCCGAGGGGTGAAGGTCGAGTTGTTGGTGAGCACCAGGAACGGCTTGCCCTGGTCGGTCCACTGCTGGATCAGCTCAGCGGCCCCGGGAATGGCCTGGTTCTCGTGCACCAGCACGCCGTCCATGTCGGTGAGCCAGCAGTCGATCTCGTCGCGCGATGCGCCCATGGGTTCCTCCCGGGATCCGGCCGTTCAGCAGAACCCTAGCGGCGCCGGATGTCAGGGAAAGCCGAGGCGGCGGTCACCCCGGAGAACCCTCCTGGAGGAGCGGCGGCTCGGCGTCCCGCGAGTTCCAGGCGCGCCAGAGCTCCGCATACTCGCCGCCATGCTCCAGCAGCGCCGCGTGGGTGCCGACCTCGGCGAGAAGACCGTCGCGCATCACCGCGATCCGGTCCGCATCGTGCGCGGTATGCAGCCGGTGAGCGATTGCCAGCACCGTGCGGCCCGCCAGGAGACCCGACAGTGTGCGTTCCATGGTCCGAGCAGCCGAAGGGTCGAGCAGTGAGGTGGCCTCGTCGAGCACGAGGTTCGCCGGATCGAGCAGAAGCAGGCGGCCGAGAGCCAGCTGCTGGGACTGGGCGGGCGTGAGCGGGAAACCGCCCGAGCCGACGCGGGTGGTGAGCCCGTCCGGGAGCGAGCCGAGCCAGTCGGCGGCGCCCACCACCGAGAGCACCTCGAGGATCTCGCCCTCGGTCGCGCCGGGACGCGCCAGCCGGAGGTTGTCCGCCACGGTGCCCACGAAGATGTGATGCTCCTGAGTGGCGAGCGCCACGTGCGTCCGAAGGTCGCGCACGGACAGGTCGCCGAGCGCGACGCCGCCGATCTCGACCTGACCCGAGGTGGGCGTGTCGATCCCGCTCAGAAGCCGCGCCAGCGTCGACTTGCCCGATCCGGTGGCCCCGACGATAGCGAGCCGCTCCCCAGGCACCAGCGTCAGATCGATGCCGTGCAACACGTCCACGCCCTCCTCGTAGAAGTAGCGCACCCCCTCCGCCGTCAACTCCTCGGAGGCGGGGGTGGCGGCACTGACGCTGATCGCGGGCGTGACCTGGGACACACCGACCATGCGGGCCAGGGCAGCCGCGCTCACTTGAACCTGGTTGGCCCACGCCACCAGCTCGCCGATGGGGCCGGCGAGCTGAGCGGTGAGGAGCGCAATGGTGGTCACGGCGCCGACCGTCGCGAGACCGCCCGCGACGAGCGCCGCGCCCCAGCCGAGGACGACGACGATCGGCAGGGTCAGCGCCAGCCCGGCTATCGGGAAGAAGAACGTGCGCAGGTGCAGCGTGTACCGATCCGATTCGTACCGCTCCCGGAGTGCCGCGTCGAGGTCTCTGTTCCGCGTCTCGCGGAGGCTGAGCGCCTCCACCGTCTCAGCTCCCTCGACGGTCTCGCTCACCGTGCCACTGAGCGTCGCGAACGAGGCCAGCTGCCGCGCGTAGCCCTTGGAAGACCGTCTCAGATAGCGGCGCGTCGTCACGGCGAGCACTGGCCCGCCGAGGAACAGCGACAGGGCCACCAAGGGGTTGAGAAGAAGCGCGGCGAAGGTCGTGACGATCACCGTGACCGTGACGATGAGGATGCGCGGCACGGCGAAGCGGACCGTCAGCGCCAGGCTGTCGATGTCGTTCGTGGTCCGCGACAGCAGGTCGCCGCTGCTCGCCTGCTCCACGGTCGTCAGCGGCAGGCGGACGAGGTCGCGCACCAGGTCCTCACGCAGGGTGGCGACGACCTCCTCTCCGAGCACGATGGAGGAGCGCTGGGCGAAGCGCAGCATGAGCGCCTGAATGGTCACGGCGGTGAGAAGCGCAGCGGCTGAAGCGGGAAGGGTGTCGGACGCGACCGCGTCGGTCGAGACGTCCTGCACGAGTCGGCCGATCACGATCGGGGGAACAAGAGCGGCCGCGGCCGCGAGCGTGTGCAGGGCCAGCACGCCCGTCAGCCTTCCGCGATGCCTGCGGGCGAGCCCGAGGGCGACCCGACCCACGGTCTTGCCGTCAGCGATGGGGAGCAGCATCCGCGGCCTCCATTCCCCGCAGGACGACCGACCGGTAGAGCGTGCCGATGGCGCCAGGCTCCTCGAGAAGCTCGTCGTGCCTGCCCTCGGCGACCACCTTGCCGTCATCGAGGAGGGCGACGACTTGAGCATGCCGCAGCAGCAGCGGGCTCTCCGTGGCCAGCACCGTGGTACGGCCGGCACGGGCCGCCGCAAGGCGGTCCGCGATCAGCTGCTCGGTCACGGAGTCGACCGCGCTGGTCGGCTCGATCAGGACGAGCACCTCGGCGTCGGTCAGCAGTGCCCGAGCGAGACTCAGCCTCTGCCGCTCGCCGCCTGAGAAGGAGCGTCCACGTTCGTTGACCACTGTGCCGAGGCCGTGGGGACGGGAGTCGATGATCTCGGTCGCCGCCGCGACGTAGACCGCCTCGGCGATCCTGTCCGCCTTCGCCGCACCGGCATCCCAGCTCCGCCGGATGTCCAGGTTGCTCAGCAGTGTGCCACTGAACAGGTGCGGGGTGGCGCCGGCCACCACGATGTGCTCGCGGAGCGCGTCCAGTGGGTACTCCACCTGGTCGATGCCGTCCCACAGGACCCGTCCGGAGTTGTCGTAGCGGCCCAGCCGCTCCGCGACGGCCGCAGCATCGTCCGGGTTCACGGCAACGACGGCGGTCAGCGCCCCCGGACGCACGCGGAGACCGCTGCTCTCGTCGAGAAGCTCTGCGGGGCGTGCCGGCACAGGCGCCTCGCCCCCGGAGTGGACGAGCGCCGGGATCTGCAGGACCTCGAGGACGCGCCGTGCCGAGACCACAGCCGCAGTGAGGACGAGGATCGCTTCCACGCCGGTGGAGATAGGCAGGAGCAGGAACACCGAGTAGCCGTACGCGGTGACCAGGTCCCCTGCGCTCCAGCGGCCGTCGAGCACCAGGCGCGCGCCGAACGCGGTCACCATGGCGACGATCGCTCCGGGGAAGAGGACCTGTGCGGCGAGCAACCAGGATTGCAGGCCGCCCGCCCGAACGCCCGAGTGCCGTACCTCCTGCGACTGAGCGACGTAACGGTCGACGAACTCCTCTTCGCCGCCGATCCCGCGAAGCACGCGGAGCCCCCCCGCGGCATCGGAGCCGAGGGCGGAGAGCGAGCCGAGCTGTGTCCGCTGGTCGCTCTGACGACGATCCAACGGACCCACGAGCAGAGCAAGCGCCCCACACGCGACGGGGACGCTGATCAGCGCCAGCACGCCCAACTCCGCGGAGGAGCGGAACATCAGTGCCGTGACGACGGCCCAGGCGAGCACAGCTCCGACCATCCGGGGCGCCAGATCGAAGACCCGGCCCACGCGCTGGGCGTCCGAGGTCGCGGTGACGACGACCTCCCCGGCGCCGCGAGCTCGCGTCAGCGCCCGGCCCGCTGCCGAGGCGTGGGCGCCGACCCGGCGTCCGAGCTCCAGCGAGCAGCGGAGGTAGTTGAGGTACGACGCCCGATAGTTGAGTGAGCCGCTCACCGATTGGGTGACGACGATCAGAGCCAGCGCGGCGAGCGCCAACAGCAGTTCGGAGCCGCGTCCTCGCCCCACGGCATCGATGGCCCAGCCGAGGATGAGGGGAAACAGCGCCTGGGACAGGACCCAGGCCGCCCCGAAGGCGATGCTGAGCAGAAGGCCCCCGAGGCGCTCCCGCAGCAGACCCCCGATGAAGCCGACAGCGGAGCTTGAGCTCTCGGTCGTCGTCCCCACGGTTCGCGGCCCCTCCTGCTCCGGCGGCTACCCTACGACGCGCCGTCGTGCGGGAGAAGGGCTCGGGGACAGAATGTGGGACCGATCTCACACGGCGGTGAAGCGCACGCTGCCGTCGTCGAGCCGGCGGCGCATCACCTCGACCGCCTGATCGCTCTCGTCGACGAGGACGAAGCGCCGGCCGAGTGCCCGGGCGGCGGCTCCCGTCGTCCCGCTGCCTGCGAAGAAGTCGAGCACCCAGTCGCCGGGCGCGCTCGACGCGGCGATGATGCGGCGAAGCACCCCGAGGGGCTTCTGGGTGGCGTACCCGGTCTTCTCGCTGCCCGTGGGCGAGACGATCGTGTGCCACCACACGTCCGTGGGCAGCTTCCCCCTGGCCACCTTCTCGGCGGTCACGAGGCCCGGTGCCATGTACGGCTCGCGGTCCACCTCCGCCGAATCGAAGAGGTAGCGCTTCGGATCCTTCACGTAGACGAGGATGGTGTCGTGCTTGGCGGGCCACCGCTTCGTCGCCCGTGCGCCGTAGTCATAGGCCCAGATGATCTCGTTGAGGAAGCATTCCCGCCCGAAGAGCCCGTCGAGGAGCACCTTGGCGTAGTGCACCTCGCGGTAGTCCAGGTGCAGGTAGAGCGTGCCCCGGGCGTCCAGCAGGCGCCAGGCCTCCTCCAGCCGCGGCTCGAGGAACTCCCAGTAGTCGGCGAAGCGGTCGTCGTAGCGGTACGCGATGCCCTTCAGCGTCGCGTAGGTCGCCCCCTTGAAGCCGACGCGGTCGCCGCCCTCGTCGCGGACGGTCCGGATCCCCGTGCGGCTCTGCTGCCGCCCGGTGTTGAACGGCGGATCCAGGTAGACGAGCCGGAACGACTCGGCCGGCAGGGAGCGGGTCACCGGCAGATTGTCGCCGTGCACGACCAGGTCCGGTCCCTCGGGACTCCAGAGGGGCTCGGGCACGCCCCGACGATACGGGATACTTCCTTCTACCGGCGCCGGCGGCGGGCCGGGACCTGTGCCGCCGTCGCGGGCGACAGCGGAGGCACCGATGCAGGGCAGAGCGGGCGATCCGGGGACTGTTCCTGCGCTCGGCGGCCTGACCATCGTCGACCTCTCCCGGGTGCTCGCCGGGCCATACGCGACCATGATGCTCGCCGACTTCGGTGCCCGGGTGATCAAGGTGGAGCGCCCTGGGGTCGGCGATGAGACCCGGGCCTGGATTCCGCCGGCGGACTCCGAGGGCAGGTCCACCTATTTCGCCTCGGTGAACCGCAACAAGGAGGGGATCACCGCCGACCTCGCCGACGATGGCGACCGGGAGCGGCTGCGCGAACTCCTCCGGGACGCCGACGTGCTCGTGGAGAACTTCCGGGCGGGGACGCTCGAGCGCCTCGGCTTCGGCTACGAGGAGCTGCGGAAGCTCAATCCCCGGCTCATCTACTGCTCGATCACCGGCTTCGGCTCCGCGGGCGGCGCGGCTCTGCCCGGGTTCGATCTGCTCGTGCAGGCGGTCGGCGGGCTGATGAGCATCACCGGGCCCCGGCCAGGGGAGCCCACCAAGACCGGGGTCGCCGTCGTCGACGTCCTCGCCGGACTGCATGCCGTCACCGGCATACTCACCGCGGTGATCGCCCGCGAGCGCACCGGGACGGGTCAGAGGGTGGAGGTGAACCTGCTCTCGAGTCTGCTCTCGGGGCTGGTGAACCAGGCCGGCTCGTACCTGCAGGCGGGAGTCGTGCCGGGGATCCTCGGCAATGCGCACCCGAGCATCGCCCCCTACGAACTGTTCGAGACGGCCGACCGGCCGCTCGCCGTGGCGGTGGGCACGGACCATCAGTTCCGGGCGCTCGCCGCCGCCCTCGGCGCTCCTGGACTGGCCGACGATCCGCGCTTCCGCACCAACGAGCGGCGGGTCGAGCATCGCGCCGAGCTCGCCGCAGTGCTGACGGAGCGCCTGGCCGGCGCTCGTGCGGGCGAGTGGTCGGCCATCCTCGCCGCAGTCGGAGTACCGGCGGGGCCCATCAACACCCTGGACGAGGCGTTCGCGCTGGCCGAGCGCCTGGGCCTCGCGCCCGTCGTCGACGTGCACGGCTCGCGGCAGGTCGCCAACCCGGTGACCCTCAGCGACACTCCCGCCCAGTACCGGCTCGCGCCGCCCGCACTCGCCGACGCCTCGCTCCCGAAATCCTCCGCTGCCGCCTCATCCGCGGCGCACCCTCCGCTCGACGACAGGACCACCCGATGACCGACTCCCGTTCCGCCGGCCGCGAGGCGCTCGCCGGCGTCTTCGACCTCGACGCCCTCCTGCAGCCCGACGAGCGGGACTGGCAGCAGCGTGCGCGACGGATCGCGCGGGAGCGCATCGACCCCGTGATCGAGCAGGACTTCGAGAACGGGCACTTCCGGGCTGAGCTGATCCCCGACCTCGCCGAAGCCGGTCTCCTCGGCATGCACATCTCCGGCTACGGCTGCGCGGGGGCCAGCGCAGCGAGCTACGGCGCCGTGTGCCTCGAACTCGAGGCCTCCGACAGCGGGTGGCGGACGTTCGTGTCGGTGCAGGGCTCCCTCGCGATGAGCGCGATCGCCAAATTCGGCTCCGAGGAGCAGAAGACGCAGTGGCTGCCGCCGATGGCCCGGGGCGAGGTGATCGGCTGCTTCGCGCTGACCGAGCCCGACGGCGGCAGCGACCCGGCCGCCATGCGCACCCGCGCGGTGCGGGACGGCGGCGACTGGCTGATCAGCGGCACGAAGCGGTGGATCGGACTCGCGAGCATCGCCGGCGTCGCGGTCGTCTGGGCGCAGACCGAGGAGGGCGTCCGCGGATTCCTGGTGCCCACCGAGACCGCCGGCTTCACCGCGACGCCGATCACCGGGAAGCTGGCCATGCGGGCCTCCATCCAGTGCGACATCGCGCTCGACACGGTCCGGGTGCCGGATTCGGCGCGGCTGCCCGACGCCCAGGGCCTCCGCGCGCCGTTCTCCTGCCTCAACGAGGCGCGCTTCGGCATCGTCTGGGGCGTGCTGGGCGCGGCGCGGAGCTGCCTGGAGGCGGCGCTCGACCGGGCGATCACCCGCGAGGTGTTCGGCGGACCGATCGGACGGTTCCAGCTGACGCAGGACAAGCTGGCGGACATGCTGCTCGAGTACGAGAAGGGCGTGCTGCTCGCGCTGCACCTGGCCCGGCTGAAGGACGCGGGCACCCTCACGCCGGCGCAGATCAGCGTCGGCAAGCTGAACGGCGTGCGCGAGGCGATCCGGATCGCCGGCACCGCCCGGTCCATCCTCGGCGGCGACGGCGTCACGGGCGAGTTCCCGGTGATGCGGCACATGGCGAACCTCGAGGCGGTGCGCACCTACGAGGGCACGGACGAGATCCACTCCCTCGTGATCGGACGGGCCCTCACCGGGCTGAACGCGTTCTCCTGACGCACGACTTCGGGGTCGGCGCAGGGGACGGCTCACGTCAGCAGCACGAGCTTTCCGCTGGTCCGCCGCGCCTGCAGGTCCTCGTGTGCGCGACCGGCGTCGGCGAGCGGGTAGGTCGCTCCCACCCGCACCTTCAGCGTGCCGGCCGCGACCGCATCGAACAGCTCGCCCGCCCGCCAGGCCCGCTCGCCGGCGTCGCGGAGGTAGTCGACGAAGGTCGGACGGGTGAGGAACAGCGAGCCCCCGCGGTTGAGTCGCTGCGGGTCCACCGGCGGCACCGGGCCTGACGCCGCACCGAACAGCACGAGCGTGCCCCGAACCGCGACCGACTGCAGGGACGCGTCGAACGTGTCCCGCCCCACCCCGTCGAAGACGACCTCCGCGCCGCGGCCGTCGGTCAGCTCCCGCACCCGCTCGGCGAACCCGTCGTAGCGGAGCACCTCGGCGGCGCCCGCCTCCCGGGAGAGCAGCTCCTTCTCGTCCGTCGAGACGGTGGTGATCACCCGGACCCCGGATCCGGCGAGCAGCTGCGTGAGGAGCAGGCCCACTCCGCCCGCACCGGCGTGCAGCAGCACCGTGCTGCGCTCGCCGACGGGGACCACGCTCCTCGCGAGGAAGTGCGCGGTGAAGCCCTGCAGCGGAAGGGCCGCAGCGGTCAGATCGTCGACGCCGTCCGGGACCGGCACGGCCCTCGCCGCGTCGACCAGCGCGTACTCGGCGTAGGTGGCCCGCGCCTCTGCCGTGGTGACGCGGGTGCCCTCGGCGAGGTCGACCCCTGCCCCTGCCTGGACGACGGTGCCGGCCGCCTCCCGTCCGGGCGTGAACGGCAGCGGCATCGGGTAGATGCCCTCGCGCTCATAGGTGTCGATGAAGTTGACCCCGGCCGCCGCGACCCGGATCAGCACCTGGCCGGGCCCGGGCTCGGGCGGTGCCGCCTCCTTCAGCTCGAGCACCTCTGGTCCACCCGTGCGGGACATCACGATCGCCTTCGCCATCCGAGCCACCTCCGCATCCAGCCTAGGCACGCCGCGAGCGAGAGCAGGGCGGCGCTAGCCTGGCCCGATGTCCGAGCAGCCCGTGCCGAGCCCCGAGCAGGTGTCCCCGAGCGCTGAGCTGAGCACCGCCGGCGTCGGCCCATGGCAGGGCGAGTGGCCGACGGGCAGCGAGTACGACCCGGAGCTGCTCGAGCGTGGCGACAGCCGCAACGTCGTCGACCGATACCGCTACTGGCGGATGGAGGCGATCGTCGCCGACCTCGACACCCGTCGGCACCCCTTCCACGTCGCGATCGAGAACTGGCAGCACGACCTCAACATCGGCTCGATCGTGCGCACCGCCAACGCCTTCCTCGCCGACACCGTGCACATCGTGGGCCGCCGTCGCTGGAACAAGCGGGGCGCGATGGTGACCGACCGGTATCAGCACGTCCTGCACCACGACTCCGTGGCACGGCTCTCACGTTGGGCAGAGGAGCGCCAGCTGCCGATCGTCGCCGTGGACAACACCCCCGGCTGGGAGCCCATCGAGACCTTCGTGCTGCCCGAGCGCTGCCTGCTGCTGTTCGGGCAGGAGGGTCCCGGGCTCACCGACGAGGCGCTCGCCGCCGCCGTGACCACCGTCGGCATCACCCAGTTCGGCTCGACCCGGTCGCTCAACGCCTCCGCGGCGGCGGCGATCGTCATGCACTCCTGGGTCCGCGAGCACGCCCGCCCGTAGCGGGGGCCGGCCGCTCCTCGATGGCTGTTTCCGCACCCCCGCTAGAATCGGGGGGCCAACCGCAAGACGTGAGGGGACTCCTATGCCCGCGGTCGTACTGATCGGTGCCCAGTGGGGCGACGAGGGCAAGGGCAAGGCCACCGACCTGCTCGGCAGCCGCGTCGACTACGTCGTCAAGTTCAACGGCGGCAACAACGCCGGGCACACCGTGGTGGTGGGCGACGAGAAGTACGCCCTGCACCTGCTGCCCTCCGGCATCCTCACCGACGGCGTCGTGCCCGTCATCGCCAACGGCGTCGTCGTCGACATCGAGGTGCTCTTCAACGAGCTCGACGCGCTGAGCGCACGCGGCGTCGACGTGTCACGGCTGCTCGTGAGCGCCAACGCCCATGTCATCACCGCCTACCACCGCACTCTCGACCGGGTCACGGAGCGATTCCTGGGCAAGCGGCAGATCGGCACCACCGGCCGCGGCATCGGCCCGAGCTACGCCGACAAGATCAACCGGGTCGGCATCCGCATCCAGGACATCTTCGACGAGGGCATCCTCCGGCAGAAGGTCGAGGGCGCCCTAGACCAGAAGAACCACCTGCTCGTGAAGGTCTACAACCGGCGGGCGATCGCCGTCGAGGAGATCGTCGATGACCTGCTCGGCTTCACCGAGCGGCTCCGCCCGATGGTGGCCGACACCTCGCTCGTGCTGAACTCCGCGCTGGACGAGGGCAAGACGGTGCTGTTCGAGGGCGGGCAGGCGACCATGCTCGACGTCGACCACGGCACCTACCCCTTCGTGACGTCCTCGAATGCGACGAGCGGCGGCGCGGCCACCGGATCGGGTGTCGCGCCGAACCGGATGGAGCGGGTGATCGCGGTGGTCAAGGCCTACACGACGCGCGTCGGCGCTGGTCCGTTCCCCACCGAGCTGCACGACGAGTCGGGGGAGTGGCTGCGCGGGCGCGGCTTCGAGTTCGGCACCACCACCGGGCGGCCCCGGCGCACCGGCTGGTACGACGCGCCCGTCGCGCGCTACAGCGCCCGGATCAACGGGGTCACCGACTTCGTCCTGACGAAGCTCGACGTGCTCACCGGGCTGGAGACCATCCCGGTCGCCGTCGCCTACGACGTCGACGGAGAGCGTGTGGACGAAGTGCCGGTCTCCCAGTCCGACTTCCACCACGCCAAGCCCATCTACGAGGAGCTCCCCGGCTGGACCGAGGATCTGAGCGGCGCCCGCGAGTTCTCCGACCTCCCCAAGTCCGCCCAGGACTACGTGCTCACGCTCGAGGAGCTGAGCGGCGCCCGCATCTCCGCGATCGGCGTCGGCCCGGGCAGGGACGAGATCGTCGTCCGCCACGACCTCCTCGACTGATCCGTGGTCGCCCGCCCGCTGCCCCGAGGCCCGCTGCTGGGTCGCATCGTGCGGCTCGATCCGATGCAGCCCGACGACCTGCCGGAGCTGTTCCGCGCGATCGGCCGGCCCGAGGTGTTCGCCGGCGGCTACGGCGGCGGCCCCGCGGGCTTCCGGGACACCCTCGAGGGCTTCACGGAATTCGCGGAGCAGTACTACATCTGGGACGGGCCGGGAATCAGCTATACCGTGCGGCTGGTGGCCGGACCGGCGGCGGGAACGGTGGTGGGCACCTCCACCCTCGGCGACCTTGATCCGCCGAGCGAGCACGCCCATCTCGGGTGGACCGCCTACGCGCCCGAGGTGTGGGGCACCGCGGTGAACCCCGAGTGCAAGCTGCTCCTGCTCGACTCCGCCTTCGCGGCGGGCTTCGGTCGCGTCAAGCTGCAGGCGGACGAGCGCAACGCCCGGTCGCGGGCGGCGATCGCCGCGATCGGCGCAACCTTCGAAGGCATCACCCGCCGGGACAAGCTGCGGGCGGACGGCACCTGGCGCGACAGTGCGGTCTTCTCGGTGCTGATCGAGGAGTGGCCGTCCGTGCGAGCCCGGCTCGAGCAGCGGATCGCGGCGGCCGAGCCCGTCCCGCTCGGCGCGGGCTGACCCGAGTCACGATTAGGGTCTTTCCCATGACGCTCTCCGACCGACCGCTGGAGCCCGACGAGCAGGAGACGATCCAGGAGCTGCTCGCCCTCCGGCAGAGCATCGACAACATCGACGCGGCCCTCACCGCGCTGCTCGCCGAGCGGTTCAAGTTCACTCAGAAGGTGGGCGAGCTCAAGGCGGCCCAGGGCCTGCCCGCGGCCGACCCGGACCGGGAGCGCCAGCAGGTGCAGCGCCTTCGAGCCCTGGCCGAAGAAGCGCACCTCGACCCCGCCTTCGCCGAGAAGTGGTTCAGCTTCGTGGTCGCAGAGGTCATCCATCACCACGAGCGCATCGCGGGCGAGCGGGCCGGCGCCTGACGTTCCGCATCACCCGCTTCCATCGGGTATATTCCACCTGGAATAAGCGAAGGAAGCATGCTCACCCCACTCGCCGTCGCCGCGCTCGCCCTCCTGGCGGAGCGCCCGATGCACCCGTACGAGATGTACCAGCTGATGCTGCACCGTCGGGACGATCGGCTCGTGAAGGTCCGGCCCGGCTCGCTGTACCACACCATCGACCGCCTGGCCCGGGCGGGGCTCGCCGATGTGGTCGGCACGGAGCGTGAGGGCAATCGGCCGGAGCGCACCACCTATCGCGTCAGCGCCGCCGGACGGGACGCGCTGAGGGAGCGGCTGATCGGCATGCTGAGCAGCCGAGCGGGCGAGTATCCGGAGTTCCCCCTCGCCCTCAGTCAGGCCCATCACCTGCCTGCGCAGGACGCGACGGCGCTCCTGGCCACCCGCATCGATGGGCTGCGGGCATCCCTCGCCGAGCTCGACTCGGGTGTCGAGCACGTCACCTCGCTGTCGATCGCCGAGAAGTACTGGATCGACGTGGACTACCAGCGCGCGATGCTGCACGCCGAACTCGCCTGGCTCGAGCAGCTGCTCGAGCGGATCGCATCCGGTCGGCTCGACTGGTGACGCACGACAAGGAGAAGACAGCTATGGACAACCCCGTCCGGCCCTGGCCAGCACTCTGGTCCCTCATCCTCGGGTTCTTCATGATCCTGATCGACACGACCATCGTGTCCGTCGCGAACCCGGCCATTCTGCGAGGGCTCGACACCGACATCAACTCCGTCATCTGGGTGACGAGCGCCTACCTGCTCGCCTATGCGGTGCCGCTGCTCATCACCGGCAGGCTCGGGGACCGCTTCGGCCCCAAGAACCTCTACCTCACCGGGCTCTCGATCTTCACGCTGGCCTCGGTGTGGTGCGGCTTCTCCGGCAGCATCGAGATGCTCATCCTCGCCCGGGTCGTGCAGGGCCTCGGTGCCGCCCTGATGACACCGCAGACGATGGCCGTCATCACCCGCATCTTCGCGCCGAACCAGCGCGGCGCGGCGATGGGCCTCTGGGGTGCCACCGCGGGGGTCGCGACCCTCGTCGGCCCCATCCTCGGCGGTGTCCTCGTC
Organism: Naasia sp.; assembly: GCF_025465545.1. Lineage (GTDB taxonomy): Bacteria > Actinomycetota > Actinomycetes > Actinomycetales > Microbacteriaceae > Naasia. The sequence continues at coordinate 165,061 of NZ_JAODMK010000016.1, forward strand.
GACGGCTTCGGCTGGGAGTGGATCTTCTTCATCAATCTGCCCGTCGGCATCGTCGGCTTCATCCTGGCGTTCCGCAACGTGCCCAAGCTGCCCACCCACCCCCACAAGTTCGACATCGTGGGCGTGCTCCTCAGCGCGGTCGGCATGTTCCTGCTCGTGTTCGGCATCCAGGAGGGGGAGCGCTACGACTGGGGCACCATCGTGGGGCCGATCTCGGTCTGGGCGCTGATCGTCGCCGGCATCGTGGTGCTCGGCCTGTTCGTCGTCTGGCAGCGGGTCGGCAAGGGCGAGCCGCTGCTTCCGCTCGACCTGTTCCGCGACCGCAACTTCTCGCTCGCGAACGGTGCCATCACCACGGTCGGGTTCGCGATCACGAGCATGTCCCTCCCGCTGGTGTTCTACTTCCAGACCGTGCGCGGGATGACGCCCACCCAGTCGGCGCTGATGCTCGTGCCGATGGCTCTGCTCGCCGGCGGCCTCGCTCCTGTGGTCGGCAAGATCATCGACCGGACCAACCCCCGCAACCTCGCGGTCGTCGGTCTGGTGCTGCTCGCCGTCGCGCTCGCCTGGTACTGGCTGCTGCTGACGCCGGACACCCCCATCTGGATGCTGCTGCTGCCGAGCGCGGTGCTCGGTCTCGCGAATGCGGGCATCTGGGCGCCGATCTCGAACACGGCGACGCGCAACCTGCCGCCCCGGTCGGCCGGCGCGGGCTCCGGCGTGTACAACACGACGCGTCAGATCGGCGCGGTGCTCGGCAGCGCGTGCATCGCGGCGCTGATCCAGGCGCGGCTCACTGCCGAGCTGGGCGGCGCGGGCGGGGCATCGGGTGCGTCGGAGATCGGTGGCGGCACCCTGCCGGCCGTTCTGCAGGACGGCTTCTCGTCGGCGATGGGCCAGAGCCTGCTGCTGCCGGCCGCCGTGGCCCTGGTGGGCGCGGTCGTGGTGGCCTTCTTCGCCAAGCCGCAGGCCTCGCACGGCTGGTCCGCCCCGGTCGCGCCCACGGCCTCGGCCGAGGCGACGACCCCCTCGGCCTGACCCCAGCTCGATCTGCACGTTCCAAGTGCCCGTTCCGGCGCGAAGTGCCCGCTCTAAGGGTCACTTTCCGCCGGAACGGGCACTTGGGGTCAGGCGAAGTGGGCCGGGAGCGTGCTCGACCAGGTACCGCGGAGCTCGTCGAGCTCGATGCGGAACAGGTCCTGCAGCTCGAGGGCCGCGCCCGTCGATGCCGTGCCGTCGGTCACGCCGATGCGGAGCACCGGATAGTTGCGGCCCTCGCACAGACCGAGGAACCGGACGTCCTCGTCGCGGGGCACCGCGACCAGCACCCGGCCGGTCGACTCGCTGAAGAGCGCGGTCGCCGCGTCGACGCCGTCCCGCTCGCAGAGCTCGCCGATCCACGCGCGGGCACCGACGCCGAAGCGCAGGCAGCCCTCCGCCAGAGCCTGGGCGAGCCCGCCGTCGGCCAGGTCGTGCGCTGCCGCGATGAGCTCCTCCTTGGCGCCCGCCGAGAGGAGGCCGGCGAGGTCGCGCTCGCGGCCCAGGTCCACGGCCGGCGGCCGGCCGCCGAGGTGGCCGTGCAGGAGTCCCGCCCAGGCGGAGCCGTCGAGCTCGAGGCTCGTCGTGCCGAGCAGGTACAGGTTGTGGCCCTCGTCCTGCCAGCCGGAGGGGACACGACGGGCGACGTCGGCGATCACGCCGAGGACGGCGACGACCGGTGTCGGATGGATCGGCTGGTCGCCGGTCTGGTTGTAGAAGGACACGTTGCCGCCCGTGACCGGAACCTCGAGCTCCAGGCAGCCGTCCGCGAGCCCCTCGATCGCCCGGGAGAACTGCCACATCACCTCGGGGTTCTCCGGGCTGCCGAAGTTGAGGCAGTCGGAGACGCCGACCGGAGTGGCCCCCGTCGTCGCGACGTTGCGGTACGCCTCGGCCAGGGCCAGCCGAGCGCCCTGGTACGGGTCCAGGTAGCAGTAGCGCCCGTTGGCATCCGTGGCGACGGCGAAGCCGAGTCCGCTCTCCTCGTCGATCCGGACCATGCCGCCGTCGTCCGGGAAGCTGAGGGCGGTGTTGCCGAGCACGTAGCGGTCGTACTGGTCGGTGATCCAGCTCTTGTCGGCGAGGTTGGCGCTGCCCGCGAGGGCGAGCACCTGCTCGCGCAGCTCCGCGCCGCCGGTGGGGCGGGGGAGGGATGCCGCGCTGTCCGCGTTGACCGCGTCGAGCCAGGAGGGGTAGGCGATCGGCCGCTCGTAGACGGGACCGTCCACCGCCACGGTGCGGGGATCGACGTCGACGATCCGCTGTCCGTGCCAGTCGATCTGCAGGCGACCGGTGTCGGTCACCTCGCCGAGCACGCTCGTCTCCACGTCCCACTTGCCGGTGACGGCCAGGAAGCCCTCGAGCTGCTCGGGGCGGACGATGGCCATCATCCGCTCCTGGCTCTCCGACATCAGGATCTCCTCCGCCGTGAGCGAGGGATCGCGCAGCAGCACCGCGTCGAGGTCGATGCTCATGCCGCCGTCGCCGTTGCTGGCCAGCTCGCTCGTGGCGCAGCTGATGCCGGCTGCGCCGAGGTCCTGGATGCCCTCGACCAGCCCGCCCGCGAACAGCTCGAGGCAGCACTCGATGAGGACCTTCTCCGCGAACGGATCGCCCACCTGCACCGCCGGGCGCTTGGTGGGGCCACCCGCGCTGAACGTGTCGGAGGCGAGGATCGAGGCTCCGCCGATGCCGTCCCCACCGGTGCGGGCGCCGAAGAGCACCACCTTGTTCCCCACGCCGCGCGCATTGGCGAGGTGCAGGTCCTCGTGCCGCAGCACGCCCACCGCGAGGGCGTTGACGAGAGGGTTCGCCTGGTACACCGGGTCGAACCAGGTCTCGCCGCCGATGTTCGGCAGGCCCAGGCAGTTGCCGTAGAAGCTGATACCACCGACGACGCCGTGCACGACACGGGCCGTGTCCGCATCGTCGATGGCGCCGAAGCGCAGCGCGTCCATGACGGCGACCGGGCGGGCGCCCATCGAGATGATGTCGCGGACGATGCCGCCGACGCCGGTGGCCGCGCCCTGGAAGGGCTCGATGTAGCTGGGGTGGTTGTGGCTCTCGATCTTGAAGGTGACGGCCCAGCCCTCGCCCACATCGATCACGCCGGCGTTCTCGCCCATGCCGACCATCAGGTTCTTCTTCATGGCGGGGCTGACCTTCTCGCCGAACTGGCGCAGCCACACCTTGGAGCTCTTGTAGGAGCAGTGCTCGCTCCACATCACGGAGTACATGGCGAGCTCGCCGCTGGTGGGGCGGCGACCGAGGATCTCGCGGATGCGCGCGTACTCGTCGGGCTTGAGCCCGAGTGCCGCGTACGGCTGCTCCCGCTCCGGCGTGGCCGCTGCGCGCACGACGGTGTCGACGGCGAACGAGCCGGCCGCCTCCGCGGCGATGTCGATGACGGGGGAGGAGGCGATGGAGTCTGGGGTGATGTCGGGCACGGGGAAAGGGGCTCCTAGTTCCGGGGCGGACGCGTCGAGTCTACGGGCCGCGGAAGAGTCGCGGCGAAAGCTGATCTTGTATCGCGATAGGTAGCGATATATCGTTACAGTGTCGCTCGGGATCAGCGGTGGCACCAGCACTGGAGAGAGGAATCCCCATGCAGCACGTCAACCCCACCCCCCATCACAATCCGCACCACAACCCCGACCGCGATCCCCGCGGCCCCTTCCCGCGCCGCGGCCCCGACGGTCATGGCCACCACGGACTCTTCGGCCCCGGCTTCCGCGGCGGGTTCGGTCCCGGCTTCGGCCCGGGCTTCGGTCCCGGACAGCGCGGCCGGGGACGCGCCCGACGCGGAGACGTGCGCCTGGTGCTGCTGTCCCTGCTCGCCGACGCGCCCTCCAACGGCTACGGCCTGATCCGCTCCATCGCGGAGCGCACCGAGGGGCGCTGGCGTCCCAGCCCTGGCTCCGTCTACCCCACGCTCCAGCAGCTGGTCGACGAGGGGCTCGTCACCGGCGAGGGCCGCGGCAGCGAGTACCTGCTGACCGACGAGGGCCGCACCTACGTGCAGGAGCACGCCGAGGAGCTGG
>NZ_JAODMK010000017.1 GCF_025465545.1 Naasia sp.
TTTTTCGAGCCGGGGCTCTCCGACATCCTCGCGTCCGCAATGGCGTCCGGCCGGCTCTCCTTCTCGACAGACATCAGCGACGCCAAGGGCGCGCAGGTGCACTTCGTCGCCGTCGGCACGCCACAGAAGCGCGGCGAAGGTGCGGCTGATCTCACCTACGTCAACGCGGCTATTGAGGCGCTCCTACCGCACCTCGGCGAGGGGAACCTCGTCGTGGGCAAGTCGACGGTACCCGTCGGCACCGCCGCCCGTCTCGCCGAGCGCGTCACCGAATCCGGTAGTGCCGCACTGCTCGCCTGGAACCCCGAGTTCCTGCGTGAGGGGTTCGCAGTGAAGGACACCATCAGCCCCGACCGCCTCGTCTACGGCGTTCCCGCCGGCGCGGATGGCGAAAAGGCGAAGCAGCTCCTCGACGAGGTGTACGCCACCGCGCTGTCGAAGGACACCCCGCTCGTCGTCACCGACTATGCGACTGCAGAACTCGTCAAGGTCGCGGCCAACGCCTTCCTGGCCACCAAGATCTCCTTCATCAACGCGATGGCGGAGATCGCCGAAGTCGCCGGGGGAGACGTCACGGCCCTCGCGGACGCCATCGGCTACGACGCCCGCATCGGCCGCCGTTTCCTCAACGCCGGCATCGGCTTCGGCGGCGGCTGCCTGCCGAAGGACATCCGCGCCTTCAGCGCCCGCGCCGAGGAGCTCGGCCGTGGTGAATCGGTCCGATTCCTGCTCGAGATCGACGCGATCAACATGCGACGACGCGAGCGCGCCATCGACATGGTCATCGAGTCGCTCGGCGGCCAGGTCTACAAGAAGAAGGTGGCAGTCCTCGGGCTCGCCTTCAAGCCGGACTCGGACGACGTGCGTGACTCTCCTGCTCTCGATGTCGCCGTGCGACTGAACGGTCTCGGCGCTCACGTCATCGCCACCGACCCGCAGGCCATCCCCAACTCCATCCGCCTGCACCCGCAGCTCGGCTTCGCCACCGACACCCTCGACGCCCTGCACGGCGCCGACGTCGTTGTGCTGGTGACCGAATGGAAGGAGTACCGGGACCTGGACCCCGTGGAGGTCGGCAAGCTCGTGCGGGACAAGGTGATCATCGACGGCCGGAACGTGCTCGACCCGGTCAAGTGGCGCGAGGCCGGCTGGACCTACCGGGGCATGGGCCGACCGTAGGGGGCCCTGCACTGGCCGGGCGCCGCTCACGAAAGTTGCTCGGCGGGCGGAGATTCGTCGATTTGCTCCTCGATACACGGCTTGATTGCGCCCGATGTTCGCTTTCGCGCGTGACACGCGGCGGTTAACGCGCTGGAAACATCCGCGCCCCCCTAAGGGGGGCCAGGTCTGGCTACAGTGATGGACACCCCCCCTGCACTCGACCGACGGCGTTTGGGTCCCCCATCCAGTTCCACGCAGTCCGGACAAGGACCTTTGCCATGCCCCGATCGCTCACTGCTGTCTGCCTCGCTGTCTTCGTGCTCATCGGCTCCCCTGCCATCGCCACGGTCGTGACTCTGTCGGCCGTGCATGCCGGGGCTCCGGTCACCGCCTCTGCGGCAGCGTCGACTCCCGCCGACGCGATGTCACCGGCGGTGTCGGTGTGGGGAGCGACCGGACTGATGGGCCTCGGGGCCATGGTCGCCTTCGGGGCCACCGTCACCCGGCGCGGCAACCGTGCTCCTGACGCAGGCACGCCCGTTGTCGCCGAGACGGCACGTGAGGTCGCCACCCCGCGCTACGCCTGACGGGACGGAGGCGCCCTTCGCTGGCGTCCTGCGGTTCGCTCCCCACTGTGGCCGCGCGTGAGCCCTAGGGTGGCGCCGTGCCACCCCGCGAACTCTGGCTGAACGCACGATCCCGGTGGGCTGCGTTGCCCGAGAAGTCCTGGGGCAGCCGCGGCTGGTGGGCGGTCGAGCATTCGGGTGCGCCCCGCTGGTTCCTCGGTGCCGTGGTGGTGTTCATCGTCGCAGTTCTCGCCCTCGTGGGTTTCCGCTGGAACTCGGTCCAGTCGGCCGCCGCTGCTCCGCGGACCGCGGTGTCGTCTGCGGGTTCGACCGGACCGACGGTGGTGCTCATCGGGGACTCGTACACGACGGGCACGCGCGTGGATTCCGGCAACGGGCACCGATGGCCGCAGCTGCTCGATCTCGCCGAGCCGATCCACGAGGTGGTTCTCGCCCGCTACGGCTCGGGCTACGTGCACGCGGGGCCGACCGGCAAGCCCTTCTCGGCCGACGCGAGCCGGGTGCCGAGAGACGCGGCCGTGGTGCTCGTGTTCGGCAGTCGGAACGATGTGGAGGACGCCGAAGATGTCCGCGACGCCGCCCTCGCGTTCTACGCGGAGCTGCATGCTCGTGCCCCGCAGGCGCAGCTCGTGGCGGTCGCGCCCCCCTGGGTCGACGACGACGTGCCCGACTACCTGTGGGATGACCGCGACGCGCTGAAGGACGCGGCCGAGGAGGGGGGCGTCACCTTCGTCGACGCCCTTGCCGACGAGTGGATCCGCGACAGTGACGGACTGATCGGCGAGGGCAGCATCCACCCCAACGATGCGGGCCACGCCTATCTTGCCGCGAAGCTCACTCCAGTCATCCAGGATGCGCTCGATCGCGCCGCCGCTGCGTCCATCCCCGAGGTGGCCACCGCCCGCTATTGAGCCGCGCGAATCGTCGCTGAGAGGGCCCATCGGCCAGAATCGAGGGGAGCCGCCCACGACGAAAGGATCAGATGAGCGAGCAGAGCGCAGCCGGAACGGACGAGTGGTCCGGCGACTGGGTGCCGAGCCTCGTCGCGTTCGACCTGGACGAGACCCTCGCCGCTTCGAAGGCGCCCCTCGATCCGCGGATGGGGCAGCTGCTGCTGCAACTTCTCGCCGTGGCGCCGGTGTGCATCATCTCGGGGGGGCAGATCGGGCAGTTCCGCGCGCAGGTCCTCGAACGGCTGCCGCAGGGGAGCCCGGAACTGCTCGGCCGGCTGCACCTGATGCCCACCTGCGGCACCCAGTACTACCGGTACGCACACGGCGGCTGGCAGCAGGTCTACGCCGAGAACCTCGAGCCCGAGCAGATCGCGGCGGCGTTCGCGTCGCTCGAGCGCCGGGCCAAGGAGCTCGGCCTGTGGGAGGAGCGGACGTGGGGCCCGATCCTGGAGGATCGCGGCTCGCAGGTCACCTTCTCCGCCCTGGGGCAGGAGGCGCCGCTCGATGAGAAGCGTGCCTGGGACCCCTCAGGGGAGAAGAAGAACGCTCTGCGCGCTGCCGTTGCGCAGGACTTGCCGGAGCTGGAGGTGCGGGGTGGCGGCTCCACCTCGATCGACATCACCCGCCGGGGGATCGACAAGGCGTACGGAATGCGTCAGCTGCGGGAGGTGACCGGCATCGCCATCGCGGACATGCTCTTCGTCGGCGACCGGCTCGACCCCGACGGCAACGACTTCCCGGTCAAGGCCACCGGGGTGCGCACCCACGCCGTGGAGGGATGGCAGGACACCGCGGGACTCATCGAGCGGATCGTGGCCGCTGCCGGCTCCTCGGGCCGGTAGCGCAGGCGAACGGGCCGGCAGCAGCTGCCAGCCCGTTCGCCGTGCGTCTCGCTGGTGCTACTGCTGGCGGGCGATGACCTTGATGCCCGCGCCGGAGGTGAAGGCGTTGCCGGTCAGGGCGAGCTTGGTCGTCGTCGGCGAGATGACCGCACAGTTCTTGAACTGCATGGTGTTGCCGAACACGTTGTGCTTGATCACCAGGCCGGAGATCGGCCCGCGCGGCTTCTGAGCCACGTTGATGGTGCAGCCGCCGTTGTCGAACCGATTGTTCGAGATGGTCAGCTTGCTCACCTTGCTGATGCCCTGGGTGATCTGAATAGCAGCGTTGTGTGAGCCGCTCATCTTGTTGCCGCTGAGCGTGATGTTGCTGCCGCCCTGGATCTGCACGTTGTCATCGTGAGTGGCGCCGCCGTGCTGCCCCGGGTCACGGGCGAAGTGCAGGTTGCCGTACAGGTGGGAGTTCGTCACCTTCACGTTGCTGCCGGTGATGCGCACCTGGTCGATCACCCGGTGGATGGAGACGCGAAGCAGCTCGAAGTTGTAGCCCATCACACCGTTGACGGAGAAGTTGGACTTGGACGCGACGATCTCGGTGTCAATGACGCGGAGGCCCGGGTAGCCCCACACGGCCATGATGAGGCCGTTGCTGCTGCCGCTGTCGGCACCGCGGATGATCGTGTTCTTGATGGTCACGTTCGCGGCGCGGACGAGGATCCGGCCGTGGAGGTCGAGCCCGCTGATGACGGTGCCCGCCTTCCTCACAACGATGTCGCCGTGAACCACCCTGTGGTGGACCTTCGCGGCTTGGGGGGCGACGCCCGCGGTAGAGGCGGTGATGGTGGCGGAGGAGATGGGGGCCGCAGAGGCGGCGGTCGCCGGGGCGGCGATGAGGGCGGCGGCTCCGAGAACCGCGGATAGGGCCACAGCAAGTGAGCGGCGGGGGCGGACAGAGGCGGGTGAGTTGTGTCTCATAGGTGTCTGTTGTCGCTGGTCGGGGGACGACGAGGAGTCACCTTACGTGACGTTTTGGTAACGACCACCACCGATTCGGGTCACCTTCTAGGTATGGGTGAAACCTCGACGGGGGCGCCCGGGCGGGGGCGTCGACTCAGGAGGCGCGGTTCACGCTCTGCGCGACCTGCGGAAGGTTCCCCTGGCTGCGCGAATGTTTCCTGTGGTATCACTTCTCGCCAAAGTGACGAGTCCATAACCGCGGAAGTGAGGAATTTTTTTTCCTGCCGACACGCGCCCCAAAAGGCGACCGAGGAGGGTGCGGCGCCGCTCACGCTGCAGGGGCTGGATGGCGGCGACCCCCTCGAGGGCGATGGGGGACGCCGTGATCACGCCCTCCGCGATGGCCGCCTCGACGAGCGCGAGCCCCCGTCGGGTGCGCGCGATGACAACGGAGGATCCTTCCGCGTCCTCGAAGATCGGGTATCCCGCTTCGTCGGCGCGCCAGTAGTCGCCCACGCTCACGTCGCCATCGGCGCCCGTGCCGTCCGGGCAGATCTTGCAGCGCCACTGGAGGTCGCGGCCGAGGTGCTTGCCCCAGGAGTCGTCATAGCTGGTGCGCCCCACGGTGCCGTCGGATCCGACCACGGTGAATTCCCCGGGCCAGCCGTTGCCGCGGTAGCGCAGGCTGATCGCGTCGTCCGCCTCGACGCCGAGCGAGGCGGAAAGCTTGTCGGTTGCGCGCTGGCTCGGAGTGCCCGCGCAGAAGAAGGTCAGTCGGATCGGGGCCAGTTCCGCGGGGATGCCGAGCGCCTCGTTGAGCTGGCGCGCCGCCGACACCTCGCACGGCTTGCCGACCAGTGCGTCGCCGCGGGCCTGGGCCGAGTAGCGGCTGACGGTGCCCACCGGCGCGTACCGGGAACCGGACGAGGCGAGCGCTTCCGCACGGGTGGTGATGCGCACCGGCACGGTGCGGGAGGGGTGCGTGTCGTCCGATGCGGCGCCGGTCACCCCCGGAGCGCGCCCGCTTTCGACGAGCCAGGTGGTGAGTGCGGTGAGGACCCCGGCGCTGCTGCCCGCATTCCGCACCTGGGGGTCGGTGGCCCAGGCCTCCCAGGCTTCGACGTAGGGGCCGAAGGTGCGGGAGTCGCGGGGCCGAGGGTCAGCCGGTGCCACCAGGCGGCTACCTGGGCAGACTCGATTGAAGAGGCGTGCCTCTGCCCGATCCTCCTGCGGGGGGGTGGGAGTGGCGGCGACGGTAGGACGGAGGAAGCCCTCGCCGCTCAGCGAGACCGAGATGCGATCGGAGAGCAGGGCGCAGCCGCCACAGCCGGAGCAGTTGTCGTTGCGGACAACGGTGCCGACGGCGCGCTCGAGGCGGCTGGTCATGGCGGATCCACTCCTCCGGCAGGCGACGGGTTCCGCGCGTGCCGTGCCCTGGGACGCCGCGCCACCTTCTCGATCACGCTAGCGGGCGAACGGCGACTCCACGCGTCCCCGTTAGGGCGACAGGTGAAGGAGGGCCGGTCTCGGCACGGAACGCGGACGAAACACCGGATCTGGGAGCATGGGGCGGTGAGCGGTCGGCAGCGGAGTTCTCGAGGGGTCTCTCTGGCCGGACGTTTCCGCGTGTCCGTCGCGGCCCTCCTGCTGGCCGCCTACGCCGGGGTCGTCCTGCTCATCACGCTGAGCCCCATCCCCGTGGACCGCCCCTACTCGGCTGCCCTCCTTCGCCTCATCCAGGAGCTGCACGAGCGGGGCCTCCCCGCCTGGATCGGCTACGGCGAAATCGAGTTCGGCGCCAACGTGCTGCTCTTCCTCCCGGTCGGCTTCCTTCTGGCCCTGCTGCTGCCCCGGCGGGCCTGGGGGGCTGTCGTGCTGCTGGCCCCGATCTTCTCGGCGCTGATCGAGAGCGCGCAGGCCCTCTTCCTGACGGAGCGATTCCCGAGCCTCCTCGACGTGCTGGCGAACGGCTTCGGCGGCATTCTCGGCGCGATCTTGTCGATGCTCGTCCGCCTGCTCGTCCGGGAGCGCGACGCGCTGCTCCTCGCGGACGTGAACAGCGGAGCACGCCCGGCGCAGAGGAGCAACGCGCAGACTCCTCCCGCCCCGCCCCGATCGCGCACCTCTCTATAGCAGCGTCGCTCTGGAGGAGCGTCACAGGGGTGCTCAAAGGCGCCGCGCTCCCCGCGCCGGTCGCCGCAGTCCCGTCGCAGGCGGAGTGTCGCCGGCCCGCGGTTCCGCAGCGGCACTAGACAAGAGCCGTGCCCCTTCTCAACGTGCTGGCCCTCATCGCCGCGATCCTCATCATCTGGCTGGGGGTCGCCACCGTGATCGCGGTGCTCGTCGGCCGCGCGTTCTCGCACCGCAATCCTCGGCGCCCCCGTCCGAGCCGGCGCGAGTTCACCCGCGCCGCCTGACCGAACCGGTCGAGTGACTCGCCGCGGGGCCTCGCAGGGACACTCGCCGGCGCTCCCTAGGCTCGCCCCACACGCGAAGCAACGGTCTGATTGGGGAATCATGGTCTTCGGAGTACTCGCTTCTGTCGCCATCCTGTTCGCCGGCATGTCCGTGGTGGGGCAGGCCGCCCGCCCGCGCAGGGGTGCAGGCACCCGCTAGCGCTCCACCTCGCGACGGGCGCGAGTTCGACGCAACCCCTGAGCCGCGGAGATCGTCGGATTTAGGCTCGAGGCATGCGCTTCGGAATCTTCGTCCCTCAAGGCTGGCGTCACGACCTGGTCGGCATCGAGCCCGCCCAGCACTGGGAGACGATGCGCTCCCTCGCCCAGGCGGCAGACGCCGGGCCTTGGGAGTCGATCTGGGTCTATGACCACTTCCACACGGTGCCGGTCCCGAGCGAGCAGGCGACCCACGAGGCGTGGACTTTGATGGCCGCCTTCGCCGCCACCACCACCCGCGTCCGCCTCGGCCAGATGTGCACGTGCATGAGCTATCGCAACCCCGCGTACCTGGCCAAGGTGGCGACGACGGTGGACATCGTCTCCGGCGGGCGAGCGGAGATGGGCATCGGCGGCGGCTGGTACGAGCATGAGTGGCGCGCGTACGGCTACGGCTTTCCCGGGATCGGGGAGCGGCTCGCGCGCCTGGACGAGGGGGTGCAGATCATGAAGCAGGCCTGGACCACCGGCACCGCCACTCTGCAGGGCGAGCACTACCAGGTGGACAACGCCCGGTTCTCCCCGCTCCCACTCCAGAAGGGCGGCATCCCCATCTGGGTCGCCGGCGGCGGGGAGAAGGTCACTCTGCGGATCGCCGCCAAGTACGCCGACTACACCAACTACGGGGGCAGCCCCGATGAGTTCACCCGGAAGAGTGAGCTTCTCCGGCAGCACACCCGTGAGGTGGGCACCGACTTCGAGCACATCGTGCGCAGCGCCAACTACAACGTGGTGATCGCGGACACCGAGAAGGAGGTCTCGGAGCGGCTCGACGCAATCGAGGCCCGGGTGACGCCGTACCTGGGCGAGGAAGGCGCCACGAAGTTCCTGGCCGAATACCGCTCCGGGAAGGCGCTGGGAGTGGGCACGCCCGAGCAGATCGCCGAGCGGCTGGCCGGCATGCGGGATCTCGGGATGGCCTACGCGATCACGTACTTCCCGGAGGCCGCATATGACCGATCCGGCATCGAGCTGTTCGAGCGCGAGGTCGTTCCCGCCCTCCAGTAGACGGGGGGAGGCGGCCGAGCGGGAACTGCGCTATAATCCGCTTCAACCCAGTGCAACCCCTCCTCACTTTCCGGTGGCCCGTTACGGTCGAGGGACGCCCACCGAAAGAGGACAGCGATGTCGATGGAAGTAGTGCTCGTTGCGGCCGTCGTTTGGGTCGGCGCTGCGGCCCTCGTCGGTGTCGTCCTGGGACGGGCGATGAAGAATGCCGATCAGCGTGACCGGCCGCGGTCCTGTGCAGGGGAAGCCCCCGAGGGGGTCCCGGAGACTGCGGATGTTCCGGCGGCCGCGGGGGCGTAGTTCCCGCAGGCGCCTGTTCGGATCATCCGCTTTTCTGGCCCGAGACCGGCCGACTCAGGCGACGGTGTTGCCAGCAGGTTGCAAGGCGGCTTCCGCGGCGGCACGACGGTGAGCCGTCGCCAGGGAGAACGCGACCCAGAGCCCGACTCCGAGGAGTCCGGCCGGGATGAGGGCGGCGCTCAGGCTGAGAGCATCCGAGGCCATCGAGTCCATCAGCGGGTCGCCCCGGAACACTGCACCGAGCATCAACGAGAACAGGCCCTCGCCGCAGGCGATGAGACCCAACCACAGCGTCACGGTCCGCAGGTGCACCATGCGGGAAGAGTAAGACGATCGCTCGTTCTCCTTGCGGCGACGCGCGGGGCGGTGGAGTCGGATGCTCGACGCCCGGTGGGGGAGGAGCGATCCCTCCGAAACGGTCAGGAGCTGGTCGCCGCGCTCCGCCAGGGCCCCGGTGCTAGGCCTCGTAGAGCTCGAGGGGCTGCCCGTCGGGGTCGAAGAAGAATGCGAACCGCTTGCCGGTGTGTGGATCGATGCGCACGTGCTCGGTGACCACGTCCTTCGCGAGCAGCTCCGCCACGGCGGCGTCCACGTCGTCGACCTCGAAGGCGAGGTGGCGCAGTCCCACCTGCTCGGGTCCAGATCTCCGGGTCGGGGGCGAGGGGAACGAGAAGAGCTCGAGCACGTAGCTGCCGTTGAGCTCCAAGTCGCCCATCCATGAGTCGCGGTCGCCGCGGTACACCTCGCCGCGCAGGGTGAACCCGAGCGCATCCATGTAGAAGGCCTTGCTGCGGTCGTAGTCGGTGGCGATGACGGCGATGTGGTGCACTCCGTTGATCCGCATGCCGCTCATTGTGGCAGGCGAGCGGCCGGTGCCGACCCTCGGTACCCGCAGCACGCCGCCTGGTCCGCGGCCGGGGACCCGTCCGGCGGTTGCGGTGCTCGTGCAGTTCGAAACGATCAGAGCTCGAGCTTGGCGAGCTCCGCGTCCATCCGCCGGGCCATCTCCGCGTAGCCGTCGTCGTTCGGGTGCAGGCCGTCCGCCGCCATCCACTCGGGGTGCCCCTCCATCCAGTGCGATGCGCCCGAGATGTAGTCCGCGTGGATCGAGCGAGCGGCTTGCTCGACCCAGCCGGAGATGTTTTCCAGCGACTCGGGGCGGGTGTCGGTGTACCAGAACGGCTCGACGACGAGGAAGCGCGCGTGCGGGAGGCCCTGAGCGAGGCGAGCGAGGTCGGCGTCGATCTGATCGTGGATCCGGCCGGCGGCGAAGTCGTAGCTGAAGTTGTCGTTGAGGCCCATGGTGACGAAGACGATGTCCGGCCGCTGAGCGAGGACGAGAGAGGGAAGGTCTCCGCTCCCGTCGCCGAACTGAGTCCGGTGATTGATGAAACCGAGGCCGTTGACGCTCGGGTTGAACTCCCGCCACCCCCGTTCCGCGCAGACGATCGTGGACCAGCGCCGGCCAGGGGCGGTCGCGCCGGTGCCGAGAGTGTAGGAGTCGCCATAGAACGCGACGAGGGCCCCGTCGCCCGCCTGCGCCCCGGTCGGAGCAGCTGCGGGACCGGCGCAACCGGTGAGGATCATCGTGGTGACCGAGGCGACGGCGAGCAGGGGGAGGCGGGGCACAAGAGGAGTTCGGAGCAGGGGGACGGAAGGAGGGCCGAGCCGGGAATTGCCTGAAGCCGCCCCGGAGAGGAGGCGGGAGGCGTAGCATCCCCGTGGCGGAACCCGATCCGTCGATTTTGGAGCCGTACCCATGGCCACCAAGCCCTTCGTTGTCGCCACCCTCGGCGCCGCGCTGTTCCTGCCGCTGCTGACCGCTGCCCCTGCTCACGCCGAGACCTGCGTCACTGACGGGACGGTCATCGGCGTGCTGCTGGGCGGCTCCGCATGCACGGCCACCGATCCGCTCGTCACCGCGCTGCCGGTGCCCGATCCGGTAGGCGGTCGGCCCCGGTGGGCCGACCCGGCTCCAATGGCGGAGCCGCTTCCTGAGCCCCCCGTTCCTGTCGATCCGGCGCCCGTGGATCCGGCCCCCGTCGACTCCACGCCGCTGCCTGTCGACCCGGCGCCGGTGCCGGTCGATCCCGCCCCTGTCGACCCGACGCCGGTGGATCCGGTGCCTCTGGACCCCGCGCCGGTGCCTGTCGACCCGGTGCCGGTGCCTGTCGACCCCGCCCCTGTGCCTGTCGACCCCGCGCCGGTGCCTGTCGACCCGGTGACCGGGCCAGGACCGGTGGATCCGGACCCGGTCGCCAATCCCGTGCCGGTGCCGGTGCCGGTGCACGTTCCGCTGCCCGGGCCTGCTGTGCCCGTGTCGCCGGCCGGCCGGCCGGTGCCGGCACGGCCGGCTCCTGTGCCGCCCGTCCAGCAGGCGCCCCCAGGGCCGACGGCGAGCGCACCGGGCAGGGAAGCGACGCCGGCGCTCTCGCCGATACGCGTCGTGAGCACATCGGAACTGGCGCAGCTCTCCGCCTTCGGCACGCCGACGTTGCCCCCTCTCGAGGAGGGCCCAACGCACCTGGTGGCGGAGGTGCGGTCGACGCAGGACAGGGCGCCAGCCGCGTCCGTTCTGATCCCGGTCCCCAAGCCCCGGACGGCTGACGCGGCGCCGGTCGCTGTCGCGTCGACGGCCGCTGCTGCCGAGGCGCGCGACGGCCGGGGTGAGGCGGGCGCGCTCTTCGTGGCCTGCCTGCTGGGCGGCTCCTACCTCATCTTCCGAGACGTCCGCGAGCGCGCGCGCTCCCGGCGCTGACCCGCCGGGCCGACTTCCCCTGCTGGCCTGGACGTTCCGGGCCGAGACGTGCAGTTCGACGGGAGATTCGGGCGCGCGGGTCAGACGAAGGCGGCCTTGCCCGTGATCGCGCGGCCCACGATGAGGGTGTTCATCTCGCGGGTGCCCTCGTAGGAGTAGATCGCCTCGGCGTCCGCCATGTGTCGGGCGACGCCGTAGTCGAGGAGGATGCCGTTGCCGCCGAGCGCCTCTCGGCACCAGCCGACCGTCTCCCTCATCCGCTCGGTGGCGAACAGCTTGGCGAGGGCCGCGTGCTCGTCCTTCTGCTTGCCCGCGTCGAGCAGCTGGGAGACGCGGACCACCATGCCCATCGACGCGGTGATGTTGCCGAGGCTGCGGACGAGGAGGTTCTGCACCAGCTGGTGCGACGCGATCGGCTTGCCGAACTGCACGCGCTCGCCGGTGTACTTGAGCGCCGCTTCGTACGCGCCGATCGCATTGCCGACGGCGGCCCAGGCGACCTCGGCGCGGGTGAGGCGCAGCACGGTCGCGGTGTCGCGGAAGCTGTTCGCGTTCTGCAGGCGGTGGCTCTCGGGGACGCGCACGTTGTCGAGGACGATGTCGGCGTTCTGCACGATGCGCAGGCTCTGCTTGTTCTCGATCTTGGTGGCGGTGTAGCCGGGGGTGGAGGTCGGAACGATGAAGCCCTTCACCTGCCCGTCCTCGGCGCTCTTGGCCCAGATGACGGTGATGTCGCTGTACGTGGCGTTGCCGATCCAGCGCTTGGCGCCGTTGAGCACCCAGTCGTTCCCGTCGCGGGTGGCGACCGTGCGGAGGCCCTGAGCGGAGTCGGAGCCGGACAGTGGCTCGGTGAGGCCGAACGCGCCGATCACCTCGGCGGACGCCAGCTTGGGCAGCCACTCCTTGCGCTGCGTCTCGTCGCCGCCCACGCTGATGGCGCCCATCGCGAGTCCGTTCTGCACGCCGACGAACGTGGCGATGGAGGCGTCGATGCGCGCAAGCTCCAGGGCGACGAAGCCGCGGAAGACCGCGGAGTTCTCGAACGGCCGCGTCTCCGCCCACGGCATCGCGAACAGGCGGAGGTCGGCGAGCGGCTTCATGACCTGCATGGGGAACTCCGCGCGGGCCCAGTAGTCGTCGACGATCGGGCGCACCTCGCGCTCCAGGTAGGCGCGCAGGTCGGCGAGCACCTGCTTCTCCTTGTCGGCGAGCAGGTCCTCGTAGCCGTAGAAGTCGCTCGCGAGCGAGGTGAAGGTGGCAGGGGTGAGGTCGGTGTCGAGAGTCATCGGTGCTCCGTTGCAGTCGAGAGGCGGGCGCGGTGAAAGCCGGACTGAGGCTAGTTGCGGCGGAAGAGGCCGCCAAAGCCGTTGGTAGTTTGGTCCAAGCCGGTCAGCGAGGAGCGAACCATGTTTGTGGGCATCACCAACACGCCCCGGGACTACGCGTGGGGATCTCCGAGCGCCATCGCCGAGCTGCTCGGACGGGCGCCGTCGGGGAAGCCGGAGGCCGAGCTGTGGCTGGGTGCTCACCCCCTCGCCCCGAGCCGGATCGTGCAGCCGGAACTCGTCGGTGGGCACGCCGACCTCGCCGCGTGGATCGCCGCCGATCCGAGCCGCACTCTGGGGGAGCGGCGCACCTCCGACACCCTGCCTTTCCTGCTCAAGATCCTCGCGGCCGATCAGCCGCTGTCGATCCAGGCGCATCCGTCGCCCGAGCAGGCGAGGGAGGGCTTCGCGCGCGAGAACGACGCGGGTGTCCCGGTCCACGCCGACTCCCGCCTCTACAAGGACGACCGGCACAAGCCGGAGCTGGCGCTGGCCTTGAGTGCGACCTTCGAGGCGCTCGCCGGTTTCCGCGATGTGTCCTTCACCCGGCTGCTGATCGCGGAGCTGGTCGCCCTGGCCCGGGGGAGCGGCGAGGACGGCGACGTGGCGGCCCTTCAGGGGTTCGACGAGCTGCTGACCGGTCCGGGCGACGCGGCGCTTCGCCGGGCGGTGGACTTCGCGCTCGGCGGCTCTGCTGCGGCGGCGGCGCTCATCGAGGTGGTCTGCCGGCTCGCCGAGCGGGGCCTGAATGCGACGAGCTACGGCCGCGAGCTCGAGACGATCGCGGAGCTGGGCAGGCGACATCCCGGTGACCCTGGCATCCTCGTCGCGCTGCTGCTCAACCGGGTCAGCCTCGCGCAGGGGCAGGCGCTCTATCTGCCTTCAGGCAACATCCACGCGTACCTGCGGGGGCTTGCCGTCGAGATCATGGCGGCCTCCGACAACGTGCTCCGCGGCGGCATCACATCCAAGCACGTGGACAGGGAGGAGCTGCAGCGGGTCGTGCTCTTCGAGCCGGTGCCGGCCCCGCTGCTGCGTGCGGAGGAGTTCGGTCCCGGCGTCGAGGTGTTCCGGCCGGACGTGCCCGACTTTCAGCTCGCCCGCGTGACGGTCGGCGCCTCCGGTGCGCGGCACGGCTATCGGCTGACGGGGGAGGAGTCGGCGATCCTGCCGCTGTCCGGTCCGTCGATCGCGATCTGTCTGGAGGGGGCGGCGGAGATCGTGGGACGGACCTCCGCGACGTCGCTCGGCCGGGGCGAGTCGGTGTACGTCACCCCCGATGAGGAGGAGCTCACGTTCACCGGATCCGCAGTGCTGTTCGTCGCGGGCCCGAACGCCTAGGAACGGTCCGCCGACCTGCCCAGTTCTGTCGCGAAATGGCCTCGAATTGCGACAGAACTGGGCAGTTGGGCGAGCGTGGGGCTAGGCGGACTGACGCTCGGCGGAGCGCTCCTGGGCGCCGAAGGTGCGGCGGTAGGCGAGGGGGCTGGTCTGCAGCACCTTCACGAAGTGGTGCCGCATCACCGCGGCGGAGCCGAATCCGGTCTGCTGCGCGATCTGCTCGAGCCCCAGGTCGCTCTCCTCGAGCTGCTGCTGCGCCCGGATGATCCGCTGCCGGTTGAGCCAGGCGGCGGGCGTCGTGCCTGTCTCCGCCCGGAAGCGGCGCGCGAACGTGCGCGTGGACATCAGCGCCTTGCGGGACAGCTGCTCGATGGTGAGGTCCTCCTGCAGGTGCCCCAGCATCCAGTCGATGACTTCGGCGAACGAGTCGGACCGGCACTCCGGCACCGGGGAGTCGATGTACTGAGCCTGCCCGCCGTCACGCTGAGGCGGGACGACCATGCGCCGCGCGATCACGTTCGTGGCAGCGGCCCCCAGCTCCTTGCGCACGATGTGCAGCGCGGCGTCGATGCCCGCTGCGGTGCCGGCCCCGGTCACGATGTTGCCGGACTCCACGAAGAGCACGTCGGGATCCACGTCGATCAGCGGATACCGGCTCGCGAGCTGGTCCGTGTACATCCAGTGCGTGGTGGCCCTCCTGCCGTCGAGGATTCCGGCCTCGGCGAGCACGAATGCGCCGCTGCAGACACTGAGCACCCACGCGCCCCGGGCCGCGGCGTCGCGCACCACCTGCAGAACGCGCTCGTCGAACCCGTTCCAGAGGTAGGCCGGGATCGCGATCAGGTCGGCGTCGGCGGCGGGGGACAGGTCCTCGTTCACGCTGAGGCTGAGGCCGTGCTTCATCGGGATGGGACCGGGATCGGCCGCGACGACGTGGAAGTCGAAAGCGGGACCGCCCATGTCGCTGCGATCGATGCCGAACACCTCGCAGAGCGTGCCGAACTCGAAATGCGCCATCCCGGGCAGCGCGATCACCACGACCTTCTTGAGCATCGGCTTCTCTTCTCGCGACTGGCAGTAATTGGGTGAGCATTGGCGATCCTGCCACTCGTGGCCGTAATAGGCAATCCGTAGCGTTTCTGCCATGCTCCTTCTCCTCTTCCTCCTCGCCCTCGCGATCGCGGCCGCGGCGGCCACCCTCGCCGCTCTTTCCGGCGACGGCTACCGACGCTGCTGCGACCCGCCCAGCAGCCATCCGCTGAGCTTCGACCGTCGGGGGGCGCTCTGACCCCCAGCCGGGAGCGTCGATAGGCTGACCGCATGGCATGGCTGGTCACCGGCGGCGCCGGCTACATCGGCTCGCACGTGGTGCGGGCATTCTCCGAGGCGGGGATCGCCTCCGTCGTCCTCGACGACCTCTCGAGCGGCATCCGTGCCTTCGTGGGGCCCGACGTGCCGTTCGTCGAGGGGTCGATCCTCGACGAGGCCCTCCTCAGCTCGGTCCTGCCGGAGCACGGCGTCACCGGAGTCGTGCACCTCGCGGGCTTCAAGTACGCGGGTGTCTCCGTGCAGAAGCCGCTGCACACCTACGAGCAGAACGTGACGGGAACGGCCACTCTCCTGCGCGCGATGCAGGACGCGGGCGTGCGCAACATCGTGTTCTCCTCCAGCGCGGCGGTGTTCGGCACCCCGGACACCGACCTCGTCACCGAGGAGACCCCCACGCTGCCCGAGTCGCCCTACGGCGAGTCCAAGCTGATCGGGGAGTGGCTGCTGCGGGATCAGGCGCGCGCCACCGAGCTGCACCACACCTCGCTGCGCTACTTCAACGTGGTCGGCTCCGGCTATCCGGACCTCTACGACGCGAGTCCGCACAATCTCTTCCCCCTCGTCTTCGAGGCGCTGCTCGCGGGCCACACGCCGCGGATCTACGGGGACGACTACGCCACTCCCGACGGCACCTGCGTTCGCGACTACATCCATGTGAGCGACCTCGCTGCCGCCCACGTTGCCGCCGCCCGCCGGCTCGAGGCGGGCGACCCGCTGGAGCGCGTCTACAACCTCGGCAGCGGCGAGGGCGTCTCGGTGCGTCAGATCATGGATGCGGTTGCCGCGGCCACCGGCATCGACTTCCGGCCGGAGATCGCGACACGCCGACCGGGTGATCCCGCCCGCATCGTCGCGTCAGGAAAAACAGCGAGTCGCGACCTCGAATGGCGGATGCGCCACTCCCTGCGCGACATGGTCTCGAGCGCCTGGATCGCCCGCCGCGGCGCGGCGAGTTGACACGAAACCGCCGATTCACTTTCGCATTGCGCACTTTCTGGGGCCCGGCTGAGGCTGGCCTGACTTGCCGCTGTGACACGCCTGGCAACCAGTCGATTTGCACCTGTGTTTCGGAGCTGTTACCGGCGCGTCGCAAGTCTCCAGCGCTGGTTGAAGGCCTATGGTTTGCCGCTTGACGAACGGGTAATGACACCGCTGTAATTACTCCAGACGCACACACCGAGCAACCCAGCTCAACGGTGCACATGGGGAGACTTGACATGGCCATCACGCAGATCAGGCCGGGTGTTCCGGAGGACTGGTTCGTCGATCCGGTACGCCTCGGCGTTCCCGGTGTTCGCAGGAACATCGACACCGCCCCCATCCCGGATGAGGCGCTCGCCTGGCAGGGTGACGCGCTCTGCGGCCAGACCGACCCTGAGGCCTTCTTCCCCGAGAAGGGCGGCTCGACCCGCGAGGCCAAGAAGATCTGCACCACGTGCGAGGTCAAGAACCAGTGCCTCGAGTACGCGCTCCAGAACGACGAGCGCTTCGGCATCTGGGGCGGCCTCAGTGAGCGCGAGCGCCGCAAGCTCCGCAAGGAAGCGGTCTGAGCACTCGCCGACCGCCGTTCGGGTAGGAACGGCAGCTCGGCTCACTGGGGCGTCCTTCGGGGCGCCCCAGTCGTCTGTGCAGGGTGAGCTCCCCGGGGTGTCGAGGCGCCCGGACGGGCAAGGCCGAATACCGTGGAGGCGTGCGGCCCACAGTGACAGTTCTCCTCGTCACGCATGACGGGGGCGTCTATCTGGACCGCACCCTCGAGGCTCTGGCGGCACAGACCAGGACGCCCGACCGGCTCGTCGTCGTGGACATCGGCTCCCGGCAGCGCGTGACCGAGCTTCCCGCCGTCGGCTTCCCGGTGCAGCACCTGGCCGGCCCGCCGTCCTCCACCTTCGGGGAGGCGATCACGCTGGCCGTGCGCTCCCTCGCCCCCGCCAGCTCCGACGACCAGTGGCTGTGGCTCCTCTCGGCGGACAACGCTCCCGAGGCCGGCGCCCTGGCCGCGATGCTCGCTGCCGTGGAGATCTCGCCCTCCGTGGCGGTCGCCGGGCCGAAGCTCATGCAGTGGGCGGACCCGCAGTACCTCTATTCCTACGGCGAGACGCTGACGCCGCTCGGCACCTCGGTGGAGTTGGCCGAGCCGCTCCTCGATCAGGCCCAGTACGACCGCGAGAGCGACGTGACCGCGGTCTCCTCGGCCGGGATGCTGGTGCGTCACCGGCTGTGGGAGCAGCTCGGCGGATTCGACCGGGGACTGCCGGCCATGGACGACGCCCTCGACTTCTGCATCCGGGCGCGCCTCGCCGGGCATCGGGTGAGCCTCGTGCCCGACGCTCGGGTGCTCTCCGCGGGCAGGCGGGCTCCCGGCACCGCGGTGATCGGCCCGCGGACCTCGCGTGCCAAGCGGGAGCGCCTGACGCGGACCGCCCAGCTGCATCGCCGTCTCGTCTATGCGCCCGCCCTCGCCCTGCCGCTGCACTGGCTCTCGCTGCTGCCGCTCGCCGTGCTCCGCGCCCTGGGTCAGCTGCTGCGGAAGCAGCCGGGCAGCGTCGTGGGGGAGTTCGCCGCCGCCTTCGCGGTCGCCTTCGGCCACCCCGGCCGCGTCGTCGCGTCACGTCGTCGCCTCGCCCAGACCCGCAAGCTGAGCTGGTCCGCGCTCGCCCAGCTGCGACTGCCCTGGGCGGAGATCCGGCGTCGACGGAGCCTCGCCCGGGAGGAGACATCCTCGGCGCGGCGGGCGGGGCGGCACGAGATCCGCTTCGTGGCCTCCGGTGGCGCAGCAGTCGTGCTCGTGGCCGGCGTGGTCGGCCTCCTCGTTCACCTTCCCCTCTTCGGCGCTCCCGCCGTCGCCGCACCCGCGCTCCTTCCCCTCAACGACATCGGCACGCTGTGGAGCCAGGTGGGCTTCGGCTGGCGCGCGCTCGGTGCCGGCTTCGCCGGGGCGGCGGATCCGTTCGTCTGGGTGCTCGCGCTGCTCGGCTCGCTGACCTTCTGGTCCCCGTCGGCGAGCATCGTCGTCCTCTACCTGCTCGCGCTGCCGCTCGCCGCCCTGGCCGGCTGGTTCGCCGCGGCCCGGCTCACCGCCAGCCCGTGGCTCCGGGTGGTCGCCGCCGTCGGCTGGACGCTCGCCCCGTCCTTCCTGTTCGCGCTCGACCAGGGCCGGCTGGGGGCGATCGTCGCGCACCTGCTGCTGCCGTGGCTGTTCTTCGCCCTCACGACCGCACGCCGATCGTGGGAGGCCTCCGCCGCGGCCGGCCTCCTCGGCGCGGCGGTCCTCGCGTCGGCACCGTCGCTCTGGCCCGCCCTGCTCGCGCTCTGGCTGATCGTCACCATCTCGCTCGCCGCGGCCGGCCGGAGGGGACGCGGCTGGCACCGGCTCGTGCCGCTGCCGCTGCCCGCGGCGGTGCTCTTCCTTCCCCTCGCCCTGCAGCATCTCGTGCAGGGCACCCCGCTGGGCGTGCTGGCGGACCCCGGGATCCTGCTCTCACAGGCCGGCACAGCCGGTGAGGGCCTGGCCGCGCCGCCGCTCGGGCAGACTCTCGCCTTCCTCGCCGGCCTGCCCGAGGCCACGGCGGCCGCCTGGTCCGCGTCGGCAGTGGGCTCCGGACTCTCCCCGGCCGCGGGTCTGGCCCTCGCGATCGTGCTCGCCGCCCCGCTGCTCGTTCTCGCACTGGCTGCGCCCTTCCTGCGCGGAGCGCCCAAGGCGGTGGCCGCGCTGGTCGTCGCAGCCCTCGGGTTCGCGACCGCGGTCCTCGCCGCTCGGCTGCCGGTGGCCAGCGTCGGCGCGGATGCCGTCGGGCCCTGGCCGGGTCCCGGGCTCAGCCTGCTCTGGCTCGGACTGCTCGCCGCTGTCGTGTTCGGTCTCTCGGCCGGGGAGCTCGCGCTCGCCCGGGTCCTCCGCGGCGCTCTCGGAGCAGTCGTGGCCGTCGGGGTGGTCGCCGCCGCCGCGCCCCTGCTGGTGAGCGCGGCGCTCGGCGGATCGCACGCGGTTCCCGGCGCGGAGCGGACCGTTCCCGCCCTTGTCGCGGCCCAGGCCGCCTCCGATCCGACTCTCGGAACGCTGGTGCTGTCCGGCGAGCACGGGAACGGCCTCACGGCGGGAATCGAGCGCGGAACGGGCGCCAAGCTCGACGATCAGAGCACCCTCTTCAACGCTGCGCCCGCCGACGTCGCCCTCGGCGACTCGCTCGCGGTGCTCGCCGGCAACCTCGCCTCGCGAGGCGGCTACAACCCGGTGCCCGCCCTCGAGGCGCAGCGCATCGGCTTCGTGCTGCTCACGCCCGCGACACGTGAGAGTCGGGCGGTTCACGACCGGGTCACCGCCGCGCTCGACGGCAACCCGCTGTTCGCCCCCGTCACGCGCACGGCGCACGGGACCCTGTGGCGGTACACCGGCCTCGACGCCGGTCTGCCGACGGCCGCGCCTGCCGGCCCCGACAACCTGGGGACCCCGTTCGGCCTCGGCGTCCTCGGCGTTCAGCTGCTCGTCCTCATCCTCACGCTCCTGCTCGCGCTGCCCACCGCCGGGCTCGCCGAGAGCGTCCGGCCGGAGCGCGAGGCCCGCCGCGGCTCCGGCGTGCGCGGCACCCGCGCCGTGGCGCCGGCCGGCAGCCTCGCCGCATCATCCCGTCCATCCACGGGCGCCCATGCCGCCGTCGCGACCCCAGGAGGTGCACGACATGGCGAGTGATCTGCTCCGCATCACCGGTCGGATCGCCACGGGGCTCCTCACCGCCGGCACCGCCACCGTCCTCGTGCTCGGAGCCGCCCTTCTGCCTCCGCCCGATTCGGCCAACGGCGCGTCCGGGGTCCCGGTGTCTCCGACCGCGGCACAGCAGGAGCGGGTGTGCGCCGGCCCCCTGGTGCGCCTCGGCGACGAGCTGGGGCAGCAGGCGACCGAGGTCGGCTCCTTCGGCAAGCCGCGGCTGTCCGGCGGAACGATCGAGAAGAAGGGCGCGAAGGTCACCGGGCTGAAGGACACCGACGTGACCTCGGACGACGGCGGCACGTCCTCGGTGGTCACGGCGCCCGCCGCGGAGTCCCCGTCGACGCTGCTCGGCGTCAGTCAGGCTCAGGTGGCGGCCACATCGGACGCCGCGGGACTCGCGGCCGCGGAATGCACCGAGGGGGCGGCGCTCAGCTGGCTGGTCGCGGGGGCGACCGACACAGGCCGCTCCACCATGCTGCTGCTGGCCAACCCGACGCGGGTCCCCGCCGTGGTCGACCTCCGTCTGTACACGGCGGATGGACCCGTCCTGGCGCCGGGACTCAGCGACATCGTCGTGCCCGCCCGTGCGCAGCGGATCCTGTCCGTCGCCGGCTTCGCGCCGGGTCAGGCGCAGCTCGCGGTGTCGGTGACGAGCCGTGGCGGCATCATCTCGGCATCGCTGCAGCAGAGCATCGTGCGCGGCCTCGAGCCGGGCGGCATCGACCTCGTCGGTCGCACCACCGAACCCGCGCTCGAGCAGATCATCCCGGGAGTGCGGATCACCACGTCCGACGCAGCCGAGGCGCGCGCGCAGGTCGGCGGGTCCCAGGACGTCGAGACGGTCCTGCGTC
The DNA here is from genome assembly GCF_025465545.1 of Naasia sp. Taxonomy (GTDB): domain Bacteria; phylum Actinomycetota; class Actinomycetes; order Actinomycetales; family Microbacteriaceae; genus Naasia. The sequence goes on from NZ_JAODMK010000017.1 coordinate 20,790, forward strand.
TCCTCGCGCCCGACGCGAACGCCAGCGTGACCATCGGCGTGACCGGCGCGGATGGTGCCGAGGGCACCTCGCTCAAGGTCGACGCGCATGCCGGGCAGGTCCTCGACGTGCCGCTCGGACCGCTCGCCGACGGCTACTACTCCATCTCCCTCTCGTCGACCGCACCGGTGGTCGCCTCGGCGCGAGCCTCCACCGTGGCGCCACCCGCCGCGGACACCACGGCGGACGTCGTGTTCGGGGAGACCCCCGCGGCGACCAGCGACGGCATCGGCTTCGACGTCGTCGGCCCCTCGACGACCGACTCCAGCGCACAGACCGGGGAGCGCATCGACCTCGCCTGGTTCGCGGCCGCCGGCCCCCTGGCCGATCCGGCGGTCTTCGTGACCGCGAGGGCTGCCTCCCCGCGCCTCTCTCTCACCAACTCCGGTGACAGCCCCGCGGCCGTGAAGCTCACCGGCAATGGGGACGAGCAGACCCTGGAGCTCGCCGCCGGGGAGAGCGTTCAGGTGAAGCTCGGCAAGGAGAAGGTCTACCTGCTCGAGCCGTCCGCGCCGGTCGAGGCGTCGGTGTCCTATGCGGGCGCCGGAGCGCTGGCGTCGCACCCGGTTCGGGCGGCGAGCCCGCTCGCCGCGCCCATCACCGTCTACCGCTGACGCTCGAGTGGCGTGCTGAGCGCCGTCTCTCCCGCCGCCCTCTCCAGCCGCCCTCTCCCTCGGCAGGCAGAATTCACCGACGCGCCGCCTGCGGGCCTGATTTCGCCTGCCGAAGACGCTTCTGCCTGCTGAGGGACAGTCCGGAGGTGAGGGACCGCCCGGTTCGAACCGGTGGCTCAGTGATGCCGAAAGCGGTCGGGCGCCAGGTCCCAGGGGTCCTTGCCGAGGAGCTCGCCGACGGCGCGGAGCACGCAGCCCTCGATGACCATCCGCAGGTGCGCCTCGTCGTTGACGTGCAGCTTGGACATCCGCTCGATCGGCAGCCGGTAGAGGATGATGCGGTTCTCGCGATGCATCACGTTCCAGCGGTCGACCGCCGGCCCGGTGATCGCCCGGGGGAGCCCGGCGACCTCGAAGCTGACCATCTCCAGCTCCGGCCACAGGCCGCGCAGATACTCGGCGGTGTCCGCCACCGTCGTCTCGAAGACGTCGATGCGGCCGCGGAGGATGGGCAGGTGCGGACCCGTCACGGACGAGCGCAGACCGCGGCCGTGGCGGTCGCGTCCACGGGCTCGGGGGGCGCGTGCGCGACTCGCCCCCGGACGTGAGCGAGGCATGTCGTCATGGTACTCGCGCTCGGGCGCCGGACTATCCTGAACCGGGATGAGCAAGAGGCCGTGTTCGCGAACGGGCTGCCAGGACGAGGCGGTGGCGACGCTGACGTATGTCTATGCGGACTCGATGGCCGTGCTCGGCCCGCTCAGCCAGAAGGCGGAGCCGCACAGCTACGACCTGTGCGAGCGGCACGCGGAGCGCCTCTCGGCGCCGCAGGGCTGGCAGATCCTGCGCCACGTCTCCCTCGAGCACGACCTCTGAGACTGCGCTATCCGCGCCGCCAGGTGCCCGTTGCGGCGGGAAGTGACCCCTATAGCGGTCACTTCCCGCCGCAACGGGCACCTGGGAGGTGGGAGAATGGGCGGATGAGTATCGCGCCCGCGGAGACCACCGCGCCCGGACTGCAGTATCGGGTCGCCGACATCGGCCTCGCCGAAGCGGGACGGCATCAGATCCGCCTCGCCGAGAACGAGATGCCGGGGCTCATGTCGCTTCGTGCGGAGTTCGCCGAGTCGCAGCCGCTCGCCGGCGCCCGCATCGCCGGATCGCTGCACATGACGGTGCAGACCGCGGTGCTCATCGAGACCCTCGTCGCGCTCGGCGCCCAGGTGCGCTGGGCGAGCTGCAACATCTTCTCCACCCAGGACGAGGCGGCCGCCGCCATCGTGGTCGGGGCCAACGGAACCGTCCGTGAGCCGGCAGGGGTGCCCGTGTTCGCGTGGAAGGGCGAGAGCCTTTCCGAGTACTGGGAGTGCGCCGACCTGATCTTCGACTGGACGTCGGAAGCGGCAGCGGCCGGGGAGTCCTGGACCGGCCCGAACATGATCCTGGACGACGGCGGGGACGCCACCCTGCTGGTGCACCGCGGCGCGCAGTTCGAGCACGAGGGCCGCGTCCCCGACGCCGCGGAGGGCGACAGTGCCGAGTACCACGTGATCCTCGACCTGCTCCGCCGCTCCCTGGAGAAGGACCCGCAGCGCTGGACCCGGGTCGCCGCCGATCTCCGTGGCGTCACCGAGGAGACCACCACGGGCGTGCACCGCCTCTACGAGCTCGCGCGCGACGGCCTGCTGCTCTTCCCTGCGATCAACGTGAACGACTCGGTCACCAAGAGCAAGTTCGACAACAAGTACGGCATCCGGCACTCGCTTCCGGATGGGCTGAATCGGGCAACCGACGTGCTCGTCGGCGGCAAGGTCGTGTTCGTCGCCGGCTACGGCGACGTGGGCAAGGGGGCGGCCGAGGCCCTCCGTGGCCAGGGCGCTCGCGTCATCGTCAGTGAGGTCGACCCGATCAACGCCCTGCAGGCGGCGATGGACGGCTACCAGGTCGCTCGGCTGGAGAGCGTGATCGACCAGGTGGACATCCTCATCACCGCGACCGGCAACACGGGGGTCGTGACCCTCGACCACATCCTCGGGCTCAAGCACCTCGCCGTGATCGCGAACGTCGGCCACTTCGACAACGAGATCGACATGGCCGGCCTCGAAAGCCTCGCAGCCTCCGGCCAGGCGGAGCGCATCGACATCAAGCCGCAGGTGCACGAGTGGCGCCTGCCCACCGGCCGGAGCGTGCTCGTGCTGTCGGAGGGGCGGCTGATGAACCTCGGCAACGCCACCGGACACCCGTCGTTCGTGATGAGCAACTCGTTCAGCAACCAGGTGCTGGCCCAGCTGGAGCTGTTCGGCTCGCCGGAGAACTATCCGATCGGCGTCTATGTGCTGCCGAAGCGGCTCGACGAGAAGGTGGCCCGGCTGCACCTCGACGCCCTCGGTGTTGAGCTCACCGAGCTGAAGCCGGAGCAGGCCGCCTACCTCGGCGTCCCGGTCGAGGGTCCCTACAAGGTGGACCACTACCGGTACTGAGGTCCTCCGGAGTGCGGTTTTCGTGTCGGGGTCGGCTGCACCTCGACCACCGGTGTTGCGAGCGTCAGTCCGTCGGCTGGAGCAGGTCGAGAAGCACGTCCTTGCGACCACGAGCGAGGCGCGCATAGGCACCAGTCGTTGCTTCCCGGAGCACGAAAGGTGCACGCAGCACCCGATTCTTCGGGAAGCGCGATCGCGCCTCTTCGTGCTTGAGGTTCGCCGCTGCCAGGTCTCTGGCCCATGGGATGACGCGGTCTCCCATCGCGTCGATTCCCGCCATCAGCGACCGGGCCTGAACGAGCAGCTTCTCGTTCCGCGCGCCGCCCGGTCGCATCAGCATCGTCAGCTTCTCGCCGCGACCGCGTCGGCGCACACCGCCCGAGCTGTTGGAACCGTGCATCCGGTACTTGATGGAGGGTCTGTCGTCGAAGGCGAGGTGACCGGTCGCCGCTGCGAGCAACGCATACCAGGCGTCGAGATGCCAAGTGGGCGGCAGAGGGGGCGCGGATTCGAACAGCGATCGCCGCATGGATGTCATCGCCCCATGGGCAACGAACCGGCGGATGAGCACCCGGAAGGACTCGCCCGCAGCGTAGTGTGCTCGCTCCTGCGGGGTGAACGACTGCGTCGTCATCATGGACCGTGAGCGCAGCTCTCCTTCTGCCCCGATGATCTCCGCGTCCGTGTGCAGGAACAGCAGCTGAGGGTCGGAAGCGAAAAGTTCGGCGACGCGCTCGAAGCGGTCGGGCAGGCACACGTCGTCGCTGTCACAGAAGACGATGACATCTCCTGTCGCCGCGTCGCAGATGCGCACCTTGTTCGGCTGAAGCCCGACCCGGGTGGGCTCGAGGATCGTCCACTCGATCGCCAGCCCCAGCTCTTCCGCCCGGAGCTTTGCGGCGAGCACGTCATCCATGCCACCGTCGCTCGACCCGTCATCCCCCACGACGATCTGATCCGGTGGCCGGGTCTGCGCGAGGATCGAGTCGAGTTGCTCCCTCAGGTACGGACGCGAGTTGTAGAAGGCGAGCGCGACGGAGATCGTCACTTCAGGGTCGTCCATGGCGGGTCCTCGGGGTCGCGTTCACGCAGGGTGTGCGGCTGGGGCGCCAGTCTAGCGATGGGGTGCAGCGGGCCAGGCAGTGGCCAGCCCTCGCCGCGTTGCGATGGCGGTGGGCCGTCCTCTTCCCGATCCTGTGGAGATGAAGCAGCACGCAAGCGGCGCTCAGCGCGGGCCGACCGACTCCGCGCTCGCCAGCGTGGTCTGCAGCTCCGCGCGCGACCGGGCAGCGGGAGCGCCCGGAATGCCGTCCGCGTCGGCCATCGTGAGGCCGAGCGGCCAGCGGGACCGCGGGTGCCAGCTCATCCGGACGCTGTGGCGGACCGCGAACCAGGTCGCGCCGACGAGCATCGCCAGGATGCCTGACGCCGCGGCGACGCCGAGGCTCCAGCGGGGCCCGAAGGCACTCGCCACCCAGCCGACGATCGGCGCGCCGATCAGCGTGGTCCCGGCGAAGATCGCCATGTAGAGGGACATCACGCGGCCGCGCAGCGGGGCGGGGGTGGTGGTCTGCACGTACGCGTTCGCGCTCGTCGTCATCACCATCGAACAGGCGCCCACGACCACGAGGGTCCCCGCGAACGTCCAGTACGAGGGCATCAGGGCGGCGGCGGTGCAGGCCAGCCCGAAGCCGCCGGCGGCGACCACGATGACGCGCAGCCGAGGCCGGTTGCGGTTGGCGGCGCCGAGTGCGCCGGTCAGTGAGCCGATCGCGAGGATCGAGGAGAGCAGGCCGAACTCGCCGGCGCCCTGATGGAACTCGATGCGCGCCATGGTGCTCGTGAAGATCGGGAAGTTGAGCCCGAAGGTGCCGACGAGGAAGACCATGGTGAGCAGCACGAGCACGTCGGGGCGGCCGCGCACGTATCGCAGGCCTTCGAGCATCCCGCCGCGGCCGCGCGCCGGCCGCTCGAGGGGCCGCAGCTCGCCGGTCCGGAGCAGGGCGAGCGCCACAAGCACGGCGGCGAACGTCGCGGCGTTGAGGAGGAACACCCAGCCGGGCCCGAAGGCCGCGACCGCGATCCCGGCCGCTGCGGGACCGATCAGCCGGGCGCCGTTGAACGACGCGGCGTTGAGGGCCACCGCGTTGGGCAGATCCTTGGCAGGCACCAGCTCCGCCACGAACGTCTGGCGAACCGGGTTGTCCACCGCGGTGACGACGCCGAGTGCGAGCGCGAAGGCGTAGACCATCCACAGCTGGGCCGAGCCGGACAGCGTGAGCACGCCCAGGCCGAGGGCGAGCAGCGCCTGCGCGCCCTGCGTGATCGCCATCAGCCGCCGACCGTCGAAGCGGTCGACGAGCACCCCGGCGAACGGCCCGAGCACCAGCAGGGGACCGAACTGAAGGGCCATGGTCACCCCCACCGCGAAGGCGTCCTGATGGGTGAGCTCGGTGAGGACGATCCAGTCCTGCGCGGTGCGCTGCATCCAGGCGCCGATGTTGGAGATGAGCCCGCCGAAGAACCAGAGCCGGTAGTTGCGCCGGCCGAGCGAGCGGAAGGTGGCCCTCACGACTCGGCCAGCTTGCGGAGGATGTCCGTGACCGACAGGAGCCGCTCCCTCTCCTCCGAGCTGAGCCGGCCGAACTCGGCGCTGAACCAGCGGGCCCGGAGGCGCCGGGTCTCCGCGGTGACGGCACGCCCCCGGTCGGTGAGGGCGATGAGGACCTTGCGCGCGTCGTCCGGCGACGGGGTGCGGGCGACGTAGCCGGCCTCCTCGAGAGCGTTGACGGTGCGGTTCATCGAGGGAGGGGTCACTCGTTCGGAAGTGGCGAGCTCGCCGGGAGTGCAGCTGCCGAGCAGGTCGAGGCGCCAGAGCACGCCCATCTGGCTGTCCGTCACGTGCTCGTCGCCGCGCTCCGAGCGGATGCGGCGGGCGACCTTCTGGAGCAGCAGGCGGAGCTCGTTCTCGGGGGTGTCCTGCGGGTCCGCCATGTCGTCGTTAGTCTAGCTCATTAGCGCGGCTAAGGATTCGGTCCGCACTCGGCAGGGTTCGGCGGACCCCGCGGTCAGCGGTCCGGGAACCCGTGCGGGAGGCCCGAGAGCACCGGGCCGAGGGAGTCGAGCCGCTCGCGCTCCAGCCGGTGGGCGCGCAGTTCGCGGTCGCGCCGGATCGCGGCGATCGCGGCGAGGAAGAACTCCGGATCGGCGCCGTCGGGCAGGGGAGACACGAATGCGGCCGCCTCCGCCGCGAGCCCCGCCGCGAGCCGCTGCCGGGCGGCGGGCGCCATCCGGGTCGCCTGCGAGAGGAAGGCGGCGATGCGGCGCGCGAGCCGGTCCGGCATGCGTGCCACGTCCGCGGTGCGGGACCAGGGTTCCAGCACTTCGGGCACCCCGTAGACCGGCTCGACGATCATCGGGACCCGCTCGTGCTGCGAATAGGTGCCGGCGACCAGATCGCCGAGCCGCTTCGCTCGCGGGTTGACGAGCGACACGATGGCGGCGAGGCCGCCGAAGGTGAAGTAGACCTCGAGCACGCCCGTGAGCGCGCGGATGAGGGCGTGCCGGAATCCGATCGCGCCGCCGTCGTCCCGCACGATGCGGGCGCCGATCGCGAGCTTGCCCAGCGAGCGTCCGTGCGTGACCGTCTCCACGGCGGTCGGCACCACGACGAGCACGAGCACCAGCATGGCGATGATGATCGCGGCGCCCAGTGCGTCATCGATCGGCACGACGGACGAGAAGAAGCCGAGGGCGAGCAGGGCGCCGAGAATCACCGCGAGCGCGGCGACGATGTCGATGGCGGCGCCGGCGGCCCGGAGGATCATGCTCGCCGGCCGGACGTCGAGCGCGACGGCCTCGCCGACGACCAGCTCGTCGTCGCGCGATGCGGCGACGGCTCCAGGATCGGCCATGCCATCATCGTAGGCGTGGACCTCGACGCGTACGCGGCAGCGCATCGCGACGAGTGGGACCGCCTCGACGAGCTCGCCCGCAAGGGGAGGCTCTCCGGCGCCGAGGCCGACGAGCTGATCGAGCGCTACCAGACCGGCGCCAGCCACCTGTCGGCGATCAAGACGACCGCCGGCTCGACCGTGGTGGGGGACCGGCTCTCGGTCGGCCTCTCCCGGGCGCGGCTGCGCTTCACCGGCGCCGGCGCCAACGTGCTGCGCCAGGTGCCCCTGTTCTTCGCGGCGCAGCTGCCCGCGGCGCTCTACCGCATCCGGTGGCTCACCCTCGCGGTCGCGGTCGTCACGGCGATCATCGCGCTGCTCTACGGCACCTGGGTCGTGAACGATCCGCAGGTGCTCGCCAGCTTCGGCAGCGACGACGACCTGAAGCAGCTGGTCAACGAGGACTTCGTCAACTACTACAGCGACAACCCGGCCGCGTCGTTCACCGGCCAGGTGTGGACCAACAACGCCTGGATCGCCGCCCAGTGCGTGGCGTTCGGGATCGCCGGGGTGTTCGTGCCCTACATCGTGCTGTCCAACGCTCAGAACGTGGGAGTGACGGGCGGGATCATGTTCGCCTACGACAAGGGCGACGTGTTCTTCCAGTACATCCTTCCGCACGGCATGCTCGAGCTGACCGCCGTGTTCGTCGCCGCGGCGGCGGGGCTGCGGATCTTCTGGTCCTGGATCGCCCCCGGCCCTCGCACTCGAGGGCAGGCGCTGGCGGAGGATGGGCGGGCGCTCTTCACGGTGGCGATCGGGCTTGTCTTCGTGCTCCTCGTCTCCGGCATCCTCGAGGGCTTCGTCACCCCGCAGCCCTGGCCGTGGCCGGTCAAGATCGGCATCGGCGCGCTCGCGCTCGCGGCGTTCCTGGCCTACCTGATCGTCGTCGGCGGCCGCGCGGTACGGGCGGGCGAGACGGGCGACCTCGGCGAGTTCGAGGCCGGCGCTCGCCGCATCGTCGCGGGCTGACCCCGCACGCGCCGCAGCATCCTCCGTCGCTAGGCTCGCCGCTATGTCCGCCGACGAAGCGCCGCGCCGACGGCGCGGGCGCCCCAAGGCCGCCGAGGCGGGCGACACCCGTGGGCGCATCCTCACCGCGGCAGCGCAGGAGTTCTCGCGGCACGGCTACGAAGCGGTCAGTCTTCGGTCCGTCGCTCGCGCGGCCGGGGTGGACGCGGCGCTCGTCCATCACTACTTCGAGGACAAGGCGGAGCTGTTCACCCAGTCCATGGGGCTGCCCTTCCGCCCGGACCGACTCGTGCACGCCGCACTCGCCGGCCCCCGCGAGGATGTCGGAGCGAACCTCCTCCGGGCCGCGCTCGCCAGCCTCGACCGCCCGGCCGCGCGGACCGGCGTGCTGGGGCTGCTGCGGACCGCGCTCGGGCACGAGTTCGCCGCCGAGCTCCTGCGCCAGTTCCTCGTGCGCGAGGTGCTCCACCGGGTGGCCGAGGAGCTCGACCTGCCCGACGGGGAGCTGCGGGCCACGCTCACCGCGTCCCAGCTCGTCGGCCTCGTCGTGCTGCGCTACGGGATCCGTGCGGAGCCACTCGCCCAGGCCTCCGTCGAGGAGCTGGTCGCCCGGGTGGGGCCCGTGCTGCAGTGGCACCTGCTGGGCTTCCCCGACCCTCTTGACCCGGGAGAGCGACCGCGCGAATAATTCATCGCATGGTGAATAGTCAGGCGGCGGTCCTCATCGAGGACCTCCGGGTCCGCCGCGACAAGCACGAAGTGCTGCATGGCATCGACCTGCGCGTGCCGCCCGGTGCCGTGGTCGGGGTGCTCGGCCCGAGCGGAGGGGGCAAGAGCACGCTGCTGCGGGCGATCGTCGGCGTGCAGATCGTCCAGAGCGGGCGCGTGGACGTGCTCGGCCTGCCCGCCGGCTCGGCCGCCCTCCGCTCGCGCGTCGCCTACATGACCCAGGGGACCAGCGTCTACGACGACCTCACGGTCCGGCAGAACCTCGCCTACTTCCGGGCGATCCTCGGCGTCGCCCGGTCGGAGGTGGACCGGGTGATCGAGGCCACCGATCTCGGCGATGTCGCCGACAGCCTCGTCGAGACCCTCTCCGGCGGGCAGCGCAGCCGCGTCTCGCTGGCCGGCGCCCTGCTCGGCTCCCCCGAGCTGCTCGTGCTCGACGAGCCCACGGTGGGGCTGGACCCCGTGCTGCGCGGCGAGCTCTGGCGGCTGTTCCGCACGCTCGCCGCCGGGGGAGTCACCCTGCTCGTGTCCAGCCACGTGATGGACGAGGCGGCCCGATGCGACCGGCTGCTGCTCCTGCGTGAGGGCGAGATCCTCGCGGACGACACCCCTGCCGGACTCCTGGAGTCCACCGGCGGGGTCGACACCGAGGATGCCTTCCTCCGCCTGATCGAGCGCGCGACGACCGATGTCCGGGGGGTCTCATGAAGCCCACCGCCACCCTGGCGACCGCCGCCCGGGTGCTGCGCCAGATCCTGCACGATCCGCGCACCATCGCCCTCCTCGTCGTGGTGCCGAGCCTGCTCATCGGCCTGATGGCCTGGCTGTTCGACACGACGCCCGTGTTCGCCCAGGTGGGGCCCGCGATGCTCGCCCTGTTCCCGTTCATCGTGATGTTCCTGGTGACGAGCATCTCGACGCTGCGTGAGCGGCGGTCGGGAACGCTCGAGCGGCTGCTGACCCTGCCGCTCCGGCGACTCGACATCATCCTCGGCTACGCGCTCGCCTTCGGCGTGGCCGCCATCGTGCAGGCCGGCGTCGCCGTGGGGTTCGCGATCTACGTCTGCGGCCTCGACGTCGAGGGCTCCCTCTGGCTCCTCCTCGGCGTGGCCGTGCTCGACGCCATCCTCGGGACCACGCTGGGGCTGCTGGCGAGCGCGTTCGCCCGCACCGAGTTCCAGGTCGTGCAGTTCATGCCGGCGCTCGTGTTCCCGCAGGTGCTCCTCGGCGGAGTGTTCCTTCCCCGGGATCAGCTGCCCGACGTCCTCCGATCGATCTCGGACTGGCTTCCCCTGTCCCACGCCATCGACGCGCTCAACGCGATCGCCCGCGGGACCGAGGACATCGGCGGCGACCTCCTGATCGTCGCGGCGTTCGCGCTCGGCGCCGTGCTCCTCGGCGCGCTGACCCTCCGCCGCAGGACGCCGTAGCCCGCCCCTCGGCTATCCGAGCAGCAGCGGGACGCGAGCGGTCAGAGGCGGCCTGCCGCCTTGAGGGCGAGGTACCGGTCGGCGAGGGCCGGCGGGAGGTCGGCCGGCGCGCCCGTGACCACGTCGCCGCCGAGGCGCCGGACCGCTGCGGCGACCCGCCCGGTGTCGAGCAGGGCGCGCTCCGCGGCGGCGGCGCGGTAGACGCTCTCGCGATCGCCGCGCTCGCGCGTGGTGGCCAGCACCTCGGGGTCGGTGACGGACGCGACCACGACGACGTGCGAGCGGGTGAGCTGCGGAAGCACCGACAGCAGTCCCCGAGACATCCCGCTCGCATCGATCGAGGTGAGCAGCACCACGAGCGAGCGCTGCGACGTGATCCCGCGCACCTGAGCCGGAACCGCGGCCCAGTCGGTCTCGATCAGGTCGGGCTCGAGCGGGGCCATGGCATCCACCATGCGGGAGAGCAGGTCGGCACCGGTCGCACCCTGCACCCGGGCACGCACGCGACGGTCGAAGGCGATCATGTCGACGCGGTCGCCCGCCCGAGTCGCGAGGGCCGCGAGCAGCAGGGTGGCCTCGAAGGCCGTGTCGAGCCGGGGCTCGTCGGCCACGCGGGCCGCCGAGGTGCGGCCGGAGTCGAGGACGAGAACGACCCTTCGGTCCCGTTCGGGACGCCAGGTGCGCACCATCACCTCCTGGCCGGCCCGGGCGCCGCCGTGCCGCGCGGTGGCGCGCCAGTCGATGGAGCGCACGTCGTCGCCCCGGACGTACTCGCGCAGCGAGTCGAACTCGGTGCCCTGACCCCGGATCATCACGCTGGTGCGGCCGTCGAGCTCCCGCAGTCGAGCGAGGCGCGAGGGCAGGTGCCGGCGCGAGGTGAAGGGGGGAAGCACGCGGATCGCGGCGGGGGAGCTGAGGGTCGCCTGGCGTGCCCAGAGCCCGAGCGGGCCGAGCGAGCGGATGGTCACCTGCTCGGTGCGGCGCTCGCCGCGGCGCAGCGGGGTGAGCGAGAAGTCCGCGGCCCTGCGCTCGCCCGGCGGGATCGTCATCGGCACGCGGCTGCGCGCCGAGCCTGCCGAGGGCTGCCACGCATCGCGGACCAGACCGTGAAGCAGACGCCGACCCGTGTTGGTGACGAGGAGCCGGGCCGCCGTGGTCTCGCCGAGCCGCACCCGGCCCGGCAGGTCGCGCTCGAGGGCGACGTGCCGGGGGGAGGCGGCCGCGGCGAGGTCCAGCAGCCCGATGCCGCACACGAGCAGCAGCCAGCCGAGCAGCGCCCAGCCCCCGGCGTCGGAGGCGATGCTGAACCCGAGCACCGGAACGATGCCGAGGAGCACGAGCAGGACGAAGCGCCCGGTGACCGCCATCAGAGCGTCCCGGGGCGCGGCACACGGGCGCGGCAGAGAGGCAGGACCGCCATCAGAGCGTCCCGGCTCGCGGCGTCCGCGCGGGGTGCATCAGATGGGGACCTGGACCTGCGCGAGGATCGATCGCAGGATCGAGTCGCCCGAGACGCCCTCGAGCTCGGCCTCCGGGCGCAGCTTGATGCGGTGCCGCAGCACGGGGAGCACCATCTCCTGCACGTGGTCGGGCGTGACACTGTCGAACCCCTGCAGCCAGGCCCACGCCTTGGAGGCGGCCAGCAGGGCGGTCGACCCGCGGGGCGACACGCCGAGCGCGACCGAGGGGGAGCTGCGGGTGGCCCGCGCGATGTCCACCGTGTAGCCGAGCACATCCTCGGACGCGCCCACCCGGCGCACCTCCTCCTGCGCCAGCGCGAGCTCCTGGGGGCCGAGCACGGCCCGCACTCCCGCCCCGGCGAGGTCGCGCGGGTTGAAGCCGGCGGAGTGCCGGCGGAGCACCTCGAACTCGATGTCCCGTGGCGGCACGTCGAGGACGAGCTTGAGCAGGAACCGGTCGAGCTGGGCCTCGGGGAGCGTGTAGGTGCCCTCGTACTCGATCGGGTTCTGGGTCGCGGCCACGAGGAAGGGCGAGGGCAGCAGGCGGGTCTGCCCGTCGACGGACACCTGACGCTCCTCCATCGCCTCGAGCAGCGCGGACTGGGTCTTCGGCGGGGTCCGGTTGATCTCGTCGGCGAGGAGGATGTTGGTGAAGACCGGGCCCTCCCGGAACGTCAGCGCGCCGGCCTCGTAGATCATCGAGCCGGTCACGTCACCCGGCATGAGGTCCGGAGTGAACTGCACCCGCTTCGTGTCGAGCTGCAGCGTGTGGCTGAGAGTGCGCACCAGCAGGGTCTTGGCGACGCCGGGGACCCCCTCGAGCAGCACGTGGCCGCGGGCGAGCAGCGCGATGATCAGTCCCGTCACCGCGCCGTCCTGCCCGACGACGGCCTTGCCCACCTCGGCGCGGACGGCGGCCATTCTCTGGCGGAGTTCGTCGGTCATGAGTCCATTCTCTCGGGCCTGCGGGGATGGGTGCTGCGGGGGTCGACGGCGGTGCGCACGTCGGCTTCGAGCGTGAGGAGGCGGTCGCTGAGGTCGACGAGCGCGGCGTCCGAGCCGGGGTCCGCGTCGAGGAGCAGTTCGCGCACCTCGTCGGCGGGGCGGCCCGTCGCCGCCGCCGAGGCGCGGACCACGTCCTCCACGGACGCGGTGCGTGCGAGACCGAGGGTGCTGGCCAGCCGCCCGATCGAGCCGATGCGCAGGGCGTCGAGGGCGCGCCGGCGTGCCGAGGAGCGCTGGTACAGCCGGGCGCGGCCCTCCATCGTCTCCCGGGAGCGCACGATCACGGGCAGGTCCTCGACGACGAGGGGGCCGAGGCGGCGGCCACGCCACAGCGCTGCGGCGAGGAAGACCGCGAGGAACAGCACGAGGACGGGGGTGACCCACTCGGGCGTGAGCTGAGCGAGACTCGGCTGCCCGCCGGCGCCCGCATCGGCGAGGTCGAGGAACGTGGGCAGGTACCAGATGAGATGCTCGCGCTCGCCGAGGAGGTTGAGCGCGAGGGCGGCGTTGCCGTCGCTCGCGATGTGCTCGTTGTCGAACGGCTCCGAATCGGCGAGCAGCGTGACCGCGGTTCGTCCGCTGTCGGTCCGGGCGAGCTGGAACGAGCCCGAGTCGTCGGGGTAGCAGAAGAGGGCGCCGGCCGCGCCGCCTTCCGCCGGCCGGAAGGTGCTGCGTCCCGGGGTGACCGCGCCCGCCCTGGTGGCGGCGGGAAGGGAGCACTCGGGGGAGAGGGGGGCGCCCGCGTCGGTCGCTCCCGAGAAGGTCACCGAGGGGGCGTAGGCGTCGAGCACGTCGATGTTCGGCGCGATCACCACCAGGCGGTCGGCGAGTTCGCCGAGCCGGCCGAGCCGGTCGGCACTGAGCAGGCTGCCGCTGTCGAAGAGCAGGATCGTCGTCTGCTCGGGCGCAGTCGCAGCCTGGCGCACCTCGTCGAGGGACGCCGCCGTGATCACGTCGACTCCCTGGCCGCTGAGCACCTGGGCGAGGGCCATCCCGCCGCTCGGGCCCGGGTTGTCCGCACCGAGGGCGTCGGTTCCCCGCGAGCCGTTCACGGTCAGCGCCCAGACGGTCGCGACGACGAGGACGGCCGCCACAACGGCGATCCAGAGCCGGGTGCGGCGCAGGAGCCGGCGCACGGTCGGCGTGACGGCGGGAGCGTCGCCCGAGCGCGGATCCGCGGGTGCCGGTCCCCCAGGCGGTGCGGGCGACGGTGCGGTGCTCATCGCGCGCCGACCGGTGCGGGCCGACGGGCGCGCAGAGTGCGGTCCAGATCGGCCATCCGCCGGTACTGCTCCTCGGTGCCCGCCCTGCCCAGGTAGCGCACGTCCTCGAAGTCGATCGCCGCAGCGGAGAGGGCCCCGGCGGAATCGGGGAACGGCGCGGACGCGGCGCGCGCGAAGCCGCGGGCCGTCATGCCGGGATAGGCGTCGACGAGGGTCCGCTCGGCGAGTCCGCGCGCCACCGCGCGGAACAGCTCCGCGATGGCGGCGGTGAAGTCCCCAGCGGTCGCGGCGCGCTCGGCCGCCGCACGCATCTCGTCGGCGGTCCTGGCGTCGTCCTCACCGAACACCGCGCTGGTCAGCCTGCTGCGCCGATTGAGCCGAGGCCGGCCGAACACGAGGAAGGCCGCCACGAGGAGTGCGGTGAGGAGCAGCACCACGACGACGAGTGCCGCGGCGCCCTGCCCGTCGTTCGCGTCGCCGAGGAGGGTGTCGAGCCAGTCGAAGAACGCCTGCGAGGCGAGGTCGAACCAGGTCGGCCGCGCCGCCTGGTAGCTGCTCTTGCCGAGCTCGTCGAGCAGCCAGCCGCGGCCCTGCTGGCCGTCCGGCTCGACCGGCACCGACCGTGCCAGCGCGAGCAGCGGCGTCACGCCGCCCCGGGAGCGAACGGATCGGCGGAGGGGTTCCCGCCCTCGACGTGCCGCTGCAGGACCAGATCGAGGCCCTCCTTGCGCATCCGCAGGTCGAGGTAGATGAGGGCGACGAGCGTCGACATCAGGAAGGTGGTGATCGCGCCGATGAAGATCGAGAGGACCACGGTGAGGATCTGCACGGCGACCGTGACGACGATCGCGGATCCGGTGCCGTTGGGGTCGATGAGCACGGCGACGACCTGGAGCAGCGAGAGCGGCGCCGTGATGATCTGCGCCGCGATCGACAGGATGACCGTCACGAGCAGCTGCACCCCGAGCGTGCGCCAGAAGAAGCCGGTGGTGAGGCTCCACGAGCGGACCACGGCACTCCGGATGCCCGCCCGCTCCAGCACGATCACGCTCGGCACGACACAGAGCTTGGTGAAGACCCAGAAGCCGGCCACGATCGCGCCGAGCCCGAGGATCACTCCCACGCTGATTCCGATCGCGATGCCCACGGGGCCGAGCGAGACGCCGAGCAGGATGATGCCGGCGATGACGAGGAGCGCGACCAGGATGGCGGCCGCGGCCAGAAGCGTCCAGGCGATGAGCGGCCGCATCCGGCCCTTGACCTGCGGCCACACGTCGCGCACTGTCGGCCGCTCGCCGAGCGTGGCTCGCGCGACCGCCGCCACGACGATGCCCTGGAGCAGCGCGGCCGTCACGTAGTTGAGTGCGAGGAGCACGATGCCGCCGATCACGCTGCCGGCGATCGAGCCGGCGATGAGCGGAGCCTGCTCCGGGTCGCTCCAGTCGGTGATGCGGGCGAAGCCCGCGAAGAAGATGCCGGCCAGCACGCCGCCGCTCAGCAGGAGCACGCCGAGCTGGATCAGGAAGGAGAGGCCGACGATGCCCGGACTGCGGCGGAGCATGGCGAACGGCGCCGAGAGCAGGGTGCCGAAGGCGATCGGTCGCAGAGGCACGATGCCCGGCTTCGGCGGAGGGGTCCAGCCGGGAGGAGGGGGAACCGCGTCGTACGGCGAAGGCGGCGGCACCACGGGCGGCACAGCGCCCGGCGCGGCGCGCGGGGCGGCGAACTCGCCGTAGCGGGGCCGGCCTGCTGGACCGCCGGGGGACTGCCAGTCGGAGCTGCCCGGATCGGTCACGCGTCCATCGTGGCACAGGCCGCCTCGCCGCGACCGCAGGCGCCCGTGCACGCCGTCGACGCCCGATTTCGAGGTGCGCGTGCCCTCATGTCGGCCGTTCTACCGCCGGACGTACACTGTGGGCACCATGAGCGACCACGGCACCGGCAGCCCGCGCATCCTCGTCGTCGACGACGATGCGGCGCTGGCCGAGATGATCGGCATCGTGCTGCGCTCGGAAGGCCTCTCGCCGAGCTTCTGCGCCGACGGGGGAGAGGCGCTCGCGGCCTTCCGGGAGCACCGTCCCGACCTCGTGCTGCTCGACCTGATGCTGCCCACGCTCGATGGCATCCAGGTGTGCGCCCAGATCCGGGCGGAGTCCGGAACCCCGATCATCATGCTCACCGCGAAGTCGGACACCTCCGACGTGGTCAAGGGACTCGAGTCGGGCGCTGACGACTATGTGGTGAAGCCGTTCAACCCCAAGGAGCTCGTCGCGCGGATCCGCGCCCGGCTCCGCCCCAGCGCGTCCGCGAACGGCCTGCTGCAGGTGGGCGACCTCCTGGTCGATGCGGCCGGGCACGAGGTGCGCCGCGGCGGGCAGCGGATCAACCTCACTCCTCTCGAGTTCGACCTCCTGCTCACCCTCGCCAGCAAGCCGCAGCAGGTGTTCACCCGCGAGATGCTCCTCGAGCAGGTGTGGGGCTACCACTACAAGGCGGACACCCGGCTCGTGAACGTGCACGTGCAGCGACTCCGCGCCAAGGTCGAGGAGGACCCCGAGAACCCGCGGATCGTCATGACCGTGCGCGGGGTCGGCTACCGCGCCGGCGCCTCCACCTGACGTGACCACCGTGGCGGACCCCCGCGCGGACGGTGTCCGCCGTCTCCCTCTCGGGATCCGGCTGGCGAGCATCACCCGTTCGCCGCGCACCGCCTACGAGGCCGTGGTGCGGGCGTTCCGGCGCTCGCTCGAGGTGCGGATCGTCGCGATCACCGTGCTGCTCTCCACGATCGCCCTGATCGGCACAGCGACGTACATGACGTACACGATCGGCAACGGCCTCTTCGACGCCCGGGTGCTGCAGGTGCGCGAGGAGGCGACCCGGGCCACCGACGCGGCGCAGTCGTCGTTCGACACCACGACGGCATCGACCGACGCCGACCTCAGCGCCCTGGAGCTGTCGGTGATCGAGTCGGTCTCCTCGATCGCTACCTCGTACTCCGGCATCGCGTTCCTCCGTGCCGAGGGGACGGAGGCCACCATCGGCCTGCCCGACGTGGTGCGCGGCGAGGCCGACCAGTTCGTCAGCACGCAGCTGAGGGACAAGGTGACCACGGGGCAGGCGGACCAGTACTGGCAGTCGGTGAGCATCCCCGCGCCGGGCGGCGTGCCGCATCCGGGGCTGATCGTCGGCTCCGCCGTGACCGTGCCGGGCGCCGGGGTGTACGAGCTGTACCTGCTGTTCGACTTCGATGACGTGCAGCAGACCCTCACCTTCGTGCAGGGCACGATCGGTGTGGGCGGCCTCGCCCTCATCCTGCTCATCGGAGCCGTCACCTGGGTCGTGGTGCAGCTGGTCATCGCCCCCATCCGGATCGCGGCCGAGACGAGCCGCAAGCTCGCCGCGGGGCAGCTGGAGGAGCGCATCCCCGAGCACGGCGAGGACGTCATCGCCACCCTCGCGCACTCGTTCAACGGCATGGCGGACAGCCTGCAGCGGCAGATCCTGCAGCTCGGCAACCTGTCCCGGGTGCAGCAGCGGTTCGTCTCCGACGTGTCGCACGAGTTGCGCACGCCCCTCACGACCATCCGGCTCGCGGGGGATGTGCTCTACGACCAGCGGGACAAGTTCGACCCGACCACGGCGCGCACCGCCGAGCTGCTGCACACCCAGGTGGACCGGTTCGAGCTGCTGCTCACCGACCTCCTCGAGATCAGCCGCTACGACGCCCACGCGGTGGAGATCGAGCGCGAGCCGGTGAACCTGGTGCAGCTCGTCCAGGACGCGATGAGCGGCATGGAGACCCTGGCCGAGCGGAAGGGCTCCGAGCTGGAGCTGGTCGCCCCGGGCGGGCACTTCACCGCCGAGCTCGACGCGCGGCGCATCCGCCGCATCGTGCGCAACCTCCTCGCCAACGCGATCGAGCACGGGGAGAGCAGGCCCGTGGTGGTCACGGTCGACAGCAACGAGACGGCCGTGGCGATCGCGGTGCGCGACCACGGCGTGGGCATGACCAAGCCGGACGCCGATCGCGTGTTCGACCGGTTCTGGCGCGCCGACCCCTCCCGCAAGCGCACCACCGGCGGGACGGGGCTCGGCCTCGCGATCTCGCTCGAGGACGCGACCCTGCACGACGGAACGCTCGACGTGTGGTCGGTGCCGGGCGGGGGATCGTGCTTCCGGCTGACGCTGCCGCGGACGGTCGGCGTCCCGATCGCCGCGTCGCCCCTGGGGCTTCCCCCCGAGGAGACCGAATGAGCAGGCTGAGGATGACCCGTGCGGCCCTGGCGGCCGCGGTCGTCGTCGCGCTCGCCGGCTGCGCGTCCATCCCCATGTCGGGCCCGGTCAACGAGGGGGACCCGCTCACCCCGGGCGAGGCGCTCGGCTTCGACTTCCGTCCGCAGGGCCCCGATGTTGGCGCCTCGCAGTCCGAGATCCTCGCCGGCTTCCTGGCCGCGGGCGCAGGCCCGCAGGACAACTACCAGGTGGCGCGGCAATTCCTCACCAGCACCTTCGCGAAGGAGTGGGACCCGGGCGCCAGCGTCACCGTGCACGGACCCGCGACCACCGCCCTGTCCGACGGACAGGGCGGGATGCGGCTGATGGTCCCCGCCGTCGGCCGGGTCGACGGCCGAGGCCGCTACGAGGAGTACGGCAAGCCGCTCCTGGTGGAACTGCCCTTCCGGATGGCCAAGGAGGACGGCGAGTGGCGCATCACCCAGGCGCCGAACGGCATCGTGCTGTCCACCGGCTTCTTCGACCGGCTCTTCGCCGAGCGCGCCCTCTACTTCTATGACGCCGGCTTCGACTACCTCGTCCCCGACCTCCGGTGGTTCCCCTCGACCGCCGAGGCGCCCACCCGGGTGGTGGAGGCGCTCCTCGACGGTCCGTCCGCCCCGCTCGCCTCGCCCGTGCTCGTCTCCGCTTTCCCTGAGGGCACGAACCTCGAGCGGCAGTCGGTGACCTCCCTGGGCGGCGAGGCGGTGGTCGAGCTCAACAACGAGGTCGTCCGGGCCGACCCCATCACTCAGCAGCGCATGCAGTACCAGCTGGAGCGCAGCCTCGTGGGCGGCTCCATCATCTCCGTGCGGATGAGCGTCGACGGGAGCGAGGTGGAGGTGGACCCGTTCGGCTCGGCCGCTCCCATCGTGCAGCCGCTCGTCAACCCGCGGGCGCTGGCCGGGCGTGCCGACCAGTTCGGCTTCCTCACCGCGGACGAGATCGCGCCCATCCAGGGGCTCTCCGACACCATCGTCGCGCTGAAGCCCACGGCCGCCGTGTACTCCGATGCCGACCAGCTCACCGCGGTCCTCACCGACGGGGGCGTCCTCGCCGTGCGGCCAGGGAGTCCTGCCGTGCCCATCGACGACCGTGGCGGACTGGTCGCCCCCAGCCTCGACTCCCAGGGCTTCGTGTGGACCGTCCCCGGCGGTGATCCCTCCGCCATCCGGGCCACCGCGCCGGGCCGCGATCCGGCGCCCGTCGCCGCGAAGGGCCTCACCGACGCGACCGAGATCCTCTCCCTCGCGGTGTCCCGCGACTCCGCGCGGCTTCTCACCCTCCTCCGCACGGTCGACGGGGTCAGCCTGCGGGTGTTCGGCATCGGGCGGGACGGCACCGGGCGGCCCCTCGCGCTCTCGGACGACTGGTTCGACCTCGTGCCGCCGGCTGGGGACCCGGTGACCGCGACCTGGGCGGCCGACACCACGGTGGCCAGCCTCGGCCGGGACGAGGACGGCGGCTCCTCGGTCACCACCCAGGAGGTGGGCGGGCGGGTCTCCGACACCCTCGGCGAGCTGGCGGATGCCGTGGCACTCGTGGGCGGCAACGGCCTCAGCGGGCTCCGTGCACTCCGCTCCGACGGCAGCGTGCAGGTGCTCCGCGGCTCCGGCTGGCAGACGGTCGCCACCGACGTCGCCTTCCTCGCCGCCCAGCGCTGAGCTCCTCCCCAGAAGGGCGCCGGACGCCGGGGTGCACGGATGGGGGGAGGAGGGACCGGCGGCGGTGCGGGCAGGAGCACGATGCAGGGATGTCGCCCCCGCTTCCGTCCCCGGTGCGGTCGGCCCTCGCCGACGCGCTCGCGCTGGTGCTGCCCGTCGAGTGCGCGGGCTGCGGCGCCCCCGACCGCGCCGTCTGCCCGGCATGCGAGCAATCCCTGCAGACTCCGGTGCGGACCCGGCGGCTGGCGCGATCCGCGCTCGAGGTCTTCAGCGCCACTGCCTACGCGGGACCCGTGCAGCACCTCCTGCCCGCCGTCAAGGACGGCGGACGCACCGAGGCGGCGGGCTGCCTCGGTGCCGCCCTGAGGCGGGCGCTCGAAGCGGGCGCCCGCACGCACGAGGAGCGCGCGCTCGGGCCGCCCGAAGCTCGAGCGCCGGCACTCGTGGTCCCCGTGCCGAGCGCCCGAACGGCGACCCGCCGGCGGGGCTACCTGCCCGTGCTGCTCCTCCTGCGAAGGGCCGGCGTTGCCGCGCACCCCGCGCTCCGGTTCTGCCGGCGCGTGCGGGACCAGTCCGGTCTGTCAGCGGGGGAGCGCGCGCGAAACATCGCGGGCAGCATGACTGCCGCCGGTTCGGTGGCGGGCCGCCGTGTGATCCTCGTGGACGACGTCGTGACGACGGGCGCCTCCCTGCTGGAGGCGGCGCGAGCCATCGAGGAGCGGGGCGGACTGGTGCTCTTCGCGGCGACCGTCGCGTCGACGCCCCCACCCGACGCCCCAGTAGGGGGCGAGCCGCAGTCCCCGGAAACTTAACCGGTGACACCTCGGGGTGCCGGGATTAGGGTCGGGTAAAGGCGTTCCAGATCGCCCGTCCCTCGACCAGGAAGTGACTCCCGAGACAGGGATCCTTCCGATCGAGACACTCCGTGAGGGCGACGCGCCTGAATCACGGGAGGTCAACATGGACATCACCCTCATCGGAAGAAACTGCAACATCACCGATCGCTTCCGGGCTCACGTCGAGGAGAAGTCCCAGAAGATCGATTCGTTCGCCGATGCCGCGGCCATCCTCGAGGTCCGTCTGTGCCGCCACCACCAGACGAGCGGGTCGTCATCGGGTGACGACCGGGTGGAGCTCACGCTGCTGGGCCCCGGCCCCCTGATCCGTGCCGAGGCGGGCGCGTCCGACAAATACGTCGCATTCGACATGGCCTTCGACAAGCTCATGGAACGGCTCCGCAGAGCCCGCGATCGACGCAAGGTGCATCGCGGACTGCATCGCCCGTCGACGGTGCGCTCGGTCGACCACGGAGACTTCCGGCTCGCCGATGTGGTCCCCGCCGACGCGGAGACGCTGCGGCGGATCGATCCCGAGACCGGCACGATCGGCATCGTGCCGGACACCGCGGCGAGCCTCACCGAGGAGGCCTCCGCGGATGAGCCGACCGGCTACGAGGGCTACTCGCCGGTCGTCATCCGGCGCAAGGTGTTCTCGTCCTCGCCGATGACGGTGGACGACGCCCTCTACTACATGGAGCTCGTGGGGCACGACTTCTACCTCTTCATCGACTCGGAGACCAGCCGGCCGAGCGTCGTCTATCGGCGCAAGGGCTGGGACTACGGAGTGATCGGCATCGACGAGCACGCCGACGAGGTGCAGGAAGTGGCGACGGCCGCACGGGCCTTCCTCCGCTGACCGCCTCGACGGCCGGCCGCGGCCGCGCCGGTCGATGAGCCGCCCGGCGGCGTCTCGGAACCGCACCCGGAGAGCGGGGAACGGGTTCGAGGCGCCGCCAGCGGCGCTCCTGGACCGCCTCGGGCAGGCGCCGGCGGTCGACGCCGCCGATGTCAACGGCTGGAGGGCGACCCCGATCTCCGGTAGGGACCTCCAGGTCACGGGCCGGTAACGCTGGTAACATGAGCGGCTGCGCTGCGGGACCGCTGTGCAAACCGTCATCCGTAAGCAGGGAGACAAGTCGGTGGCATCGGTACTGGAAAAGGTCCTTCGGGTCGGCGAGGGTCGCGTCCTCCGTCGGCTGGAGAACTACGCGAAGCAGGTCAATCACCTCGAGGACGACTTCACCCACCTCAGTGACGAGGAGCTGAAGGCGGAGACGGGTGTGCTGCGCGAGCGCTACTCCAACGGCGAGTCGCTGGACGACCTCCTGCCGGAGGCCTTCGCCGCAGTCCGTGAGGCATCCAAGCGCACGCTCGGCCTGCGGCACTTCGACGTGCAGGTGATGGGCGGCGCCGCCCTGCACCTCGGCAACATCGCCGAGATGAAGACCGGTGAGGGCAAGACGCTCGTGGCCACCCTGCCCGCATACCTCAACGCCATCACGTCCCGCGGCGTTCACGTCATCACGGTCAACGACTACCTGGCGAGCTACCAGTCCGAGCTGATGGGCCGCGTCTACCGCGCTCTCGGCATGACCACGGGCGTCATCCTCGCCGGCCAGACTCCCGCCGAGCGCCGCGAGCAGTACTCCGCGGACATCACCTACGGCACGAACAACGAGTTCGGCTTCGACTACCTCCGCGACAACATGGCCTGGCAGCCCCAGGACCTGGTGCAGCGCGGCCACTACTTCGCGATCGTCGACGAGGTGGACTCGATCCTCATCGACGAGGCCCGCACGCCGCTGATCATCTCCGGCCAGGCCTCCGGCGAGGCGAACCGCTGGTTCACCGAGTTCGCGAACATCGCCAAGCGGCTCGTGCCCGGCGAGGACTACGAGGTCGACGAGAAGAAGCGCACCGTGGGCGTGCTGGAGCCCGGCATCGAGAAGGTCGAGGACCACCTCGGCATCGACAACCTCTACGAGTCGGCGAACACCCCGCTGATCTCGTTCCTCAACAACTCGATCAAGGCCCGCGCGCTGTTCAAGAAGGACAAGGACTACGTCGTCATGAACGGCGAGGTGCTCATCGTCGACGAGCACACCGGACGCATCCTGATGGGCCGCCGCTACAACGAGGGCATCCACCAGGCAATCGAGGCCAAGGAGGGCGTCGAGGTCAAGGCCGAGAACCAGACCTTCGCCACGATCACCCTGCAGAACTACTTCCGCCTCTACACGAAGCTGTCCGGCATGACCGGGACGGCCGAGACCGAGGCGGCGGAGTTCATGTCCACCTACAAGCTCGGCGTCGTGGCGATCCCCACCAACCGGCCGATGCAGCGCACCGACCAGTCCGACCTCGTCTACAAGAACGAGCAGGCCAAGTTCGACCAGGTGGTCGAGGACATCGCCCGCCGGCACGAGACCGGCCAGCCCGTCCTCGTCGGCACCACGAGCGTGGAGAAGAGCGAGTACCTGTCCCGGCTACTGGCCAAGAAGGGCATCCGGCACGAGGTCCTCAACGCGAAGAACCACGCGCGGGAGGCGGCGATCGTCGCCCAGGCCGGGCGGCTCGGTTCGGTCACCGTCGCCACCAACATGGCTGGACGCGGTACGGACGTGATGCTCGGCGGCAACGCGGAGTTCCTCGCCGTCGCGGAGATGCACGCGCAGGGCCTCTCGCCCGTCGACACTCCCGACGAGTACGAGGCGGCCTGGGACGGCGTGTTCAGCCGGGTCAAGGCCGAGGTCGCCGTCGAAGCCGAGAAGGTCGTCGCCGCCGGGGGGCTCTATGTGCTCGGCACCGAGCGCCACGAGTCCCGCCGCATCGACAACCAGCTGCGCGGCCGCTCCGGACGCCAGGGCGACCCGGGGGAGAGCCGGTTCTACCTGTCCCTCACCGACGACCTGATGCGCCTGTTCAATTCGGGCGCCGCGGAGGCCCTGATGGGCCGCAACGGCGTGCCCGACGACCTCGCCATCGAGTCGAAGGTGGTCAGCCGCGCGATCCGGTCCGCACAGTCGCAGGTGGAGGCGCGCAACGCGGAGATCCGCAAGAACGTGCTGAAGTACGACGACGTCCTCAACCGCCAGCGCGAGGCGATCTACGCCGACCGCCGTCACATCCTCGAGGGCGACGACCTGCACGAGCGCACCCAGGCCTTCCTGGAGACCGTGATCGAGGAGGTCCTCGACTCGCACACCAGCGACGGCACCAGCGAGGACTGGGACTTCGACGCCCTGTGGGCGGAGCTCAAGACGCTCTACCCGATCGGCATCACCATCGAGGAGGTGCTCGCCGAGGCCGGCTCGAAGGGCCGGATCAACCGGGACTTCATCCAGCGCGAGATCCTCTCCGACGCCCGGCTCGCCTACTCGAAGCGGGAGAGCCAGCTCGGTTCGCCCGCCATGCGGGAGCTCGAGCGCCGCGTGGTCCTCTCGGTGATCGACCGCCGCTGGCGCGACCACCTCTACGAGATGGACTATCTGAAGGACGGCATCGGCCTGCGCGCCATGGCGCAGCGCGATCCGCTCGTCGAGTACCAGCGTGAAGGCTTCGCGCTGTTCCAGACGATGATGGGGCAGATCCGCGAGGAGACCGTCGGCTACCTGTTCAACCTCGAGGTCGAGGTGACCTCGAGCACGTCGGCGCCCACCGGCGCGATCCCGGCTCCCACGGTGGCGGCCAAGGGGCTCGGCGCGGCCGCGGCACCCGTGCAGAACCTCAGCTACTCGGCGCCGAGCGATGCGGGCGGCGTGGAGGTGCGCAACCAGCGGGGACAGCTGGAGCGTGCGGCCACCGCGAAGGCCCAGCAGAAGGCCGCGGAGCAGGAGCAGAGCCTCGCCCCGACCGCGGCCCGCTTCGGCCAGGCCGATGGACCGACGTCCGCGCCACGGCCCGCCGGGGGTGGCGCCGCTCGGCCCGCCCCGCAGCAGCGGCCGGCCGCGGCACGCGGCGCGTTCGGCCAATCCGGATCGCAGCCCGCGGCCCCCGCCCCGGTCAACCGGGCGCAGCGCCGTGCAGCGGAGAAGAACAAGGGCTGACGCCACCGCCGTCGATCGTCCCCGGGAGCCTCGCGCGTCCGGGGACGATCTCGTTCAGGGGAACTGCATCGTGGATCCGACTCGGCTCTTCGCCTACTTCCGCCAGCGCTATGAGGGCCGGGTGGAGGTCGACGAGCGCGGCGAGTTCTATTCGGTGCAGGACCCGCGCGGCGGCTACCAGGACGAGCGTCTGCACCTCGCGCTGTCCGCCGACGGCCGCCACTACACGGCCGTCAATCAGGGCCGGCCGGTCTGGGACCGCTGGCTGAGGGACCCGTTCCTGGCCCGAGCGCCCGACGGCGTGTGGCACCTCGTCGCCACCACGCACGGACGGAGGAGCATCCTGCACGCGTCGAGCATCGACCTTCTGCACTGGAACGGAGACGATGTGCCGGTCGCCGAGGGGCTGGTGAGCGAGGACGGCCGCACCCTCAACAACGCGTGGGCGCCCGAGTGGGTGTGGGACGGCGAGCAGTTCTTCGTGTTCTGGTCCAGCTCGTTCGAGCGGGACGGCTGGCACCGCAGCAGGCTCTACTCCTGCCGCACCCGGGACTGGCGCACCTTCACGGCGCCGCAGCTGCTCTTCGCGCCGCCGTACTCGGTGATCGACGGGTCGCTCCTGCACTCGGGCGGTCGCTGGTGGCTGTTCCACAAGGAGGAGGAGTTCGGGCGCTCCACGGGGGAGCGGCGCGCGATCCGGCTCGCCGTGGCCGATGCCCTCGACGGCCCCTACGACCTCGTCGGCGACCCCATCGCGCCGACGATCACGGAGGGCCCCGCGGTCACCGCCGATCCGCTGGGCTCCGGCTGGCTGCTCTCCTACGACTTCTGCATGGCGGACGGCTACGGGCTCGCGCACTCGGAGGACCTGCGCGCCTGGGCGCCCCTCGAGGGGGACTTCCCGGACGGGGCCCGGCACGGCTCGGTCTCCGTGCTCACCCCCGACGACGCGCCCCTGATCGCGGCGCTCAGCAGGCTGAGCATCGACCTGCCCGACCGGTCAGAGCACGTGGATGGCGGTCGCCCGCCAGCGTGAGTCGAGTCCCTCGAGCCGCAGGGCCACGGCCCGGCAGCGCGAGCGCCCGCGGATGGTGACGGTCGCCTCGATCACGCCGTCCCGCGGCGAGCAGGTGTGCGTGCTGCCGATCGTGAAGGCAGGGCGGGTCGCCGCGACTCCCTTCGCGGTGCGCGCTCGCGAGGCGAGGACCACCCGCTTGAGCAGATGCCGATAGACGTCCTCGTCCACCCAGCGGGCGATCTGGTCGAGCTCCCGGGCGCCCGCGAGGATCTCGATGACGCAGCGCGTGAGGTTCTCGAGCAGGGGCACCGGATCCGGCAGCGCCGCGGCCGACGTCGGCTGTGGGCCGAAGTACTCGTCTGTCGGCATCGTGCGCGGCACGGTGCGGGACGGTCGGGCGGCCGGGGCTGGACTGCTCATCGCGACTCCATCAGGGGACGGATCGGGTTGCCGGACCGCCGGGACCCTCGGGCGAGACGTCCCCCGAACGGGGGTCACGGCGTGCGATCACTCAACCAGCGAGGAAGGCTCTGAATCCACGGCTTCCGCACTTCTGTGGATAAGTCGCGCTCCGATGGCCAGGGCGACATAGCGTTCCGCCGTGCGCTGGGACAGCCTGTTCGACGACCTCGAGGGGCAGCTCGAGCAGGAGCTGTCCGCCGAGGACGAGGACCTGCGCACGGAGGAGGAGCGCCTCCGGCTGTCCCGGCTCACCCTTCGGGACCGGCTCGCCGGCGTCAGCTGTCCGGAGGGTGCGCCGATCAGGGTCCGGCTCTCCTCCGGCGATCAGCTGACGATGACCGTGGCGATGCTCGGCCGCGACTGGCTGAGCGGGGAGCCGAGCGGGCCCGGCCCGCGGGCGTCCCTGCTCATCCCCCTCGATGCGATCGCCGGCGTCGTGCTCGGTCCGGCGGCAGCAGAGCGGGACCCGCCGGGGGAGGAGCGCGGCCTCACCGCCCGGCTCGGATTCGCCTTCGTGCTGCGTGACCTCGCGCGCCGGCGGGTGGGAGTGGAGCTCCGGACCCGCACCGGCATCCTCACCGGCACCATCGACCGGGTAGGCCGCGATCATCTCGATCTCGCGCTCCACGATCTGGCGGTTCCGCGGCGGCGCGGAGCAGTGTCGGCGGTGGAGCTCGTGGTGCTGTCGACTGTGCTCGTGGTGCGGATCCCGTGACGCACCCCGCGCAACCGCGTGCCGGCTGTCTCGTGACGTAGCGAAGCGGAAGGCGGCCCGGGCCGCCGCTAGTCTTCCGTACCGTGATCACTTCAGAGGCAGAGGCGCTGGCCGCCGCTCGGGCCGTCGCCGCGAAGCTGCGCGAGGACATCGTAAGCCGCGATGCCGCGAACGAGAACCCTACCGCCGAGGTCCAGATGATCCGCGAGGCGGGTCTGCTGCCCCTCCTGATCCCCGCGGAGCTCGGCGGCGGCGGCCTCGACTGGCCGGCGGTGCTGCGGGTGCTGCGCCCGATCCTGCGGGCCGACGCCTCCATCGGTCACCTGCTCGCGTATCACTACGTCAACTCGTGGCGGATCGTGCTGAACGACGACCACGACGCCGCACGGCAGCTCTGGGCCGACACCGTCCACCACCGGTGGTTCTGGGGCGGCGCCGGGAACCCGCGCGACGAGGGCCTGGTGCTGCGACCCGACGGCGACGGCTACCGGGTCACGGGACGCAAGTTCTTCGCGACCGGCGCCTCGGTGGCGGACAGGATCACCGCGACGGGAACCGTCGAGGGCACCGGTGAGCGGATTGCGATCGTGATCGACGGCTCGGCCGAGGGGGTCAGGCATCCGCTCGACTGGCAGAACATGGGACAGCGGCTCTCCGCCAGCGGATCCGTCGGCTTCGACGACGTGCACATCCCGGCGGCCTCCGTGCTCGGCAGGTCGGAGCAGGAGGGCGCCGACTATCGGCCATCCGGGTCGCTCTCGATCCTCTTCTTCCAGCTGCTGCTGTCCCACCTGCACGTGGGCATCGCGGAAGGCGCGCTGGAGACGGCGAGCGAGTACGCCCGCACCGCCACCCGGCCGTGGCCGACCTCGGGCGTCGACTCCGCGCTCAAGGACCCGTACATCCTCGGCACCCTGGGTGAGCTGGTCGCGGCCACGCGGGCCTCGGACGCGCTCGTCTGGCGTGCCAGCGGCCTCGCCGCGGCCGCCCTCGAGCGCGGCACGGACCTCACCGACGCGGAGCGGGGCGAGCTCGCGATCGAGATCGTCGCGGCGAAGGTCGACTCCACCCGGACGGTGCTCGACGTGACCTCGCGCGCCTTCGAGCTGACGGGCGCGCGGGCGACGAGCAGCTCGCACGGATTCGATCGGTTCTGGCGCAACGCCCGCACGATCACCCTGCACGACCCGGTGGCCTACAAGTCGAGGGAGCTGGGGGAGTACGCGCTCACCGGCGCGCACCCGACCCCCAGCAAGTACAGCTGACCCACCAGCGGCGCCGACGGCGCGGAAGCGGTCAGGCGTCGATCATGGCGCGGCGGCGCTCGGCCAGCTGGTCGTAGGTGGCGAAGCCCTCCGCGATGGTGCTGCCCGTGAAGTGGCCCACCCAGCCCTCGTCATCGTGGAAGAAGCGCACCGAGACGTAGGCGGGATCGGTGCCCATGTCGAACCAGTGGGTCGTGTTGGCCGGCACCGAGATGAGGTCGCCCGCCTCACAGAACACCGCGTGCACCTTGCCGAGCCCCCGGAGGTAGAAGACGCCGCTGCCGCTGGCGAAGAAGCGGTCCTCGTCGTCGTCGTGCTGGTGCTCGCTGAGGAACTTCTGGCGGGCCGCGCTCTTCGTGCGCTCCCACTCCTCGCCCTCGCCGCGGGTGAGCTGCACGACGTCGACGAGGGTGTAGCCCTCGGCCGCAAGCACCTCGTCGATCTCGGCGCGGTACACCTCCAGCACCTCGTCCTGGCTCGCGTTCTCGGGCAGGGGCTTGAGCTCCCAGCGGGAGAAGCGCGCGCCGAGCTCGGCGAGCGTCTCGCGGATGCGGTCGGCGTCGGTCGTCTCGAGCACCGGCGTCGCCGGCTCGGTCTCATCCCACACGGTGAGGAGGGTCATGGTCGCTCCGATCTCTTTGTCCCCATTCTGCCGCCTGTCGCGGTCGCGGGGGCGCCGGTTCCCGGGGTCTGTAACACTGCGTCACTTCGGGGCGCGGCTCCGCAGCCCCTGCTTGACTGCGGACTGTCGCCCGCGGATCACAGCCCGCGGTCCCCCCATCGAAGGACGAGGCACGAACATGGCACGACGACAACTGATCCTGATCGCCGCCGCATCCGCCGGGCTGCTCGCGCTGGCCGGCTGCGCGCAGTCCTCCTCCGGCGGAACCGGCGCCACCGCAGCTCCCACCTCCTCCGCACCCGCAGCGGCTGCGGCACCCGCGCCCTTCGACGGCGACCCGGTCCAGGTGACCCTGGTCCGGCAGAGCGGCGCCGGGGACTACTTCACCGCGTGGGGCGCCGGCGCCACAGCACAGGCCGCGGCGGCCAACATCGAGCTGACCGTCACCGACGCCCGCAACGACAACGCCAAGCAGGCCTCCGACCTGGAGCAGGCCATCGCGAGCAAGCCGGACGCGATCATCGTGGACCACGGCCAGACCGACACCATCGAGCCGCTCATCCATCAGGCGATCGACGCCGGCATCCCCGTGGTCGTGTACGACCTCGCGCTGAACGACCCGACGGGCGTCATCACCACCTCCCAGTCCGACGCCTCGATGGCGCAGGGCGTGCTCGACCAGCTGATCGCGGACGTCGGCGACGGCGCCAAGGTCGGCTACGTGAGCGCCACCGGCTTCGCCCCCCTCGACCGCCGGGCCGAGGTGTGGAAGAAGGTCGTGGCCGACCACAAGCTCGACCAGGTCTTCTCCACGGGCAAGGTCACCGAGTCGACCGCGACCGACAACATCCCGCTCGTGGACGCAGCCCTCAAGCAGAACCCGGACGTGCAGGCGATCTTCGCCCCGTACGACGAGATCACCAAGGGCGTCGTGCAGGCAGTGCAGCAGAACAACCTGCAGGACAAGGTGAAGGTGTACGGCATCGACATCTCGAACGCCGACATCGAGGTGATCACCGGCGACGGCAGCCCCTGGGTGGCCACCTCGGCCACCGACCCGTCCGCCGTCGGCGCCGCAGTGGTCCGGACCCTGGCGCTCTCGCTCGCAGGAGAGCTGAAAGAGGCGAGCGTAGAGTTCCCGGCCGTGACCATCACGCAGGACTTCCTGGCCGAGAAGGGCATCGCCAACGTGGCGGACCTCCGCGACAACGAGCCCAGCCTGCTGCTCAGCGACGTCGTGACCGCGGATTGGCTGCCCGCCGTCTCGTGAGCACCGTCACTGCCCCGACCCGCGAGGGAGGCGACCGGACAGTCGTCTCCCTCGCCGGTCTGTCCGTGAGCTACGGCCCCAACCAGGTGCTCTCGGGCATCGACGTCGACATCGCCGAGGGGCGCATCACCGCGCTCCTCGGCACCAACGGGGCAGGCAAGTCCACCCTCATCAAGGCCCTGAGCGGTGCCAACCCGCACTACTCGGGCACCGTGTCCATCGAGGGCGAGGAGGTGCGCCTCTCCTCGCCGCAGGCGGCGATGCGCCACGGCGTCGCGGCGGTGCACCAGAAGGTGGCCGACGGCATCGTGCCAGGGCTGTCGGTGGCCGAGAACCTCGTGCTCACCGACTACTCCTCCGGCGGCGGCCGCTTCGTCAGCCGCCGGCAGACCCTCCGCAGCGCGCGGAAGGTGCTGGAGGTCCTCGACCTGCCGTGGTCGGACTCGCTGCTGCGGGAGGATGCGGGCAGGCTCGGCATCTCGGACGCCCAGCTGCTCGTGCTCGCCCGCGCGCTGCGCACCCGGCCGCGGCTCCTCATCCTCGACGAGCCGACCTCGGCGCTGACCGCCCCGGAGGTGGAGCGGCTGTTCGTCGTGCTCCGCCGGCTCCGGGACAGCGGCCTGGCGATCCTCTACGTCTCGCACCGCTTCGGTGAGATCGAGACGCTCGCCGACCGGGTGCTCGTGCTGCGCGACGGCGTGCTGGCCCTCGACGTGCCGCGCCCGTTCGACTGGCACGTCATCCTCGAACAGATGCTCGGCCGCCGCACCGACCTCGCCGTCGGCGTCTCCGATGTGCGGCGCGGCACCGAGACGGTGATGACCGTGCGAGGACTCCGCCTGCTGCCGAACGCGCAGCCGGTGGACCTCGACATCCGCGCCGGCGAGGTGCTCGGCATCCTCGGGCTCATCGGCGCAGGCAAGACCGAGCTCGCCGAAACGCTCGCGGGCGCCCGTCCGGCGGGCGACGGCCGGCTCACCCTCGATGGGGCGCCGTACCGGCCCTCGCACCCCGACGTCGCGATCCGCTCCGGCATCGTGCTCGTGCCCGAGGACCGGCAGGCGCAGGGCATCGTGCCCGGCTGGAGCGTCCTGCACAATGTGTCCCTGCCCTTCCTGCGTGCCGCCTCCAGCCGGCTGGGCGTGCTCCTCGGCGGGCGGGAGACCGAGCGGGGCGAGAGCGTCGTCCGCGATCTGTCCGTGGTGACCCGCGGACTCGACACCCCCATCGACGACCTCTCCGGGGGCAACCAGCAGAAGCTCGTGGTCGGCCGCTGGCTCAGCGCCGATCCGCGCGTGGCCCTGCTCGACGAGCCGTTCCGCGGCGTCGACATCGGCGCCCGACGCGAGATCGGCGCGACCCTGCGCCGCCTCGCCGGAGCGGGCAAGGCCGGCGTGCTGCTCTCCTCCGACGTCGACGAGGTGGTCGAACTGGCGGACCGCATCGTCGTGCTCGTCGAGGGACGTGTGGTGCTCGACGCGTACGCCGACGCCGTCGACCGCGATACCGTCATCGCGTCGCTCCTCGGAGCGACGGCCCGAAACGAGGAAAGCTTGTGACCACTGCCGCCCTGTCCGCCCGGCTCGGAGGAGCGATCTCCGCCGGGGTGGCCCGCTGGGGCTTCATCGCGGTGACCGTGCTGCTGATCGGCTTCTTCGCCGCCACAGAGCCCAACTTCCGCACCGTCGACAACCTCCTCGGGATGCTCAAGTTCATCGCGCCCACCGCCATCGCCGGACTCGGCGTCGCGCTGGCCATGACCGTGGGCGGCATCGACCTCTCCGTCGGGGCCAGCGCCGGATTCGCGGTCTCGATCTCCGCGTGGACGATGGTGATCGCCAACCAGGTGGGCGGCGTCGCGGTCGCGACCGTCCTCGCCTGCGGCGCGATCATCGGCGCGCTCAACGCGCTGCTCGTCGTCGTGGCGCGGATCCCCGACCTGCTGGCCACGCTGACCACGATGTTCGTCGTCGTGGGGCTGAAGCTGATCATCGTCGACGGGCAGTCCATCTCGAGCCGGATGACGCTGCCCGACGGCGGCACCGCGGCCGGCGTCTTCACCGCCGACTTCCTCTGGCTCGATCGGGGCAAGATCGGGCCCATCCCGGTGCCGGTGCTGCTCTTCCTCGTGCTCACCGCGCTGCTCTGGTTCGTGCTCGAGCACACGCGCTGGGGACGGGCGCTCTACGCGGTCGGCGCCAATCCCGAGGCCGCGCGCCTGGCCGGGATCCGGGTCTCCGCCTACCGCGCGGCCGCCTACATCGGCTGCGGGCTGCTCGCCTCGATCGCCGGGCTGCTGCTCTCCGCCAGGATCGGCCAAGGCGACGTGAGCGCAGGCAACTCGCTGCTCCTCGACGCCGTCGCCGTGGCCCTGGTCGGCGTGTCCGTGCTGGGTGCCGGCAAGCCGAACGCGTGGGGCACCGCGCTCGGCGCCGTCCTGATCGCGGTCATGGTGACCGGCTTCACGATGCTCGGGCTGCCGTATTACGCGCAGGACTTCGGCAAGGGCATCGTGCTGCTCGTGGCGCTGCTCTTCAGCTTCACCTTCGCCAGGCGCAGGGTCGCCGTGACGGCAGGAAGCACGACCTCCCGATGACCGACTTCTCCCAGCTCAGCGCCGACAGCGTCCCCGCCTACCTCGCGAGCCGACCCGACCTCTCGACCGTCCTCAACACCAATGCGGTGGAGTCGGTGACGGAGATCGGCGACGGCAACCTCAACCTCGTATTTCTCGTTCGAGACGGCCAGGGTCGCGGCATGGTGCTCAAGCAGTCCCTGCCGCACGTGCGCACGGACCCGAGCTGGCCCATGACCCGGGAGCGCACCCTGCGCGAGGCGACGGTGCTGGCGGAGCACCATAGGGTGGACCCCCAGCACGTGCCCGCCCTCTTCGCCTTCGATCCGATCAACTATGTGCTCGCCATCGAGGACCTCAGCGATCACGAGGTGTGGCGGCGCGAGCTGATCGCCGGGCGCGTGCACGACTACGCCGCCGCCGAGATCGGCCGCTATGTGGCGCGGGTGAGCTTCGCCACGAGCATCTTCGGGCTCTCCGGCCCGCGGAAGCGGATCCTGGTGGCCGCGACGGCGAACCCCGAGCTGAGCGAGATCACCGAGGACCTGGTCTTCACCGAGCCGTATGTGGAGCACGAGCACAACCGTGTGCTCGCCGGCAACGAGCCGGACGTCGCGGCCCTCCGGACGGATCGCGCGCTGCTTCGGCAGATCGGCAATGCGCGCGTCTCGTTCCAGAACAACGCGCAGGCGCTGCTGCACGGCGACCTGCACACCGGTTCCGTGCTGGTTCGGGCCGAAGCGGAGTCGGTTCGCGTGTTCGACTCCGAGTTCGGCGTCTACGGGCCGATCGGGTTCGACCTGGGCGCGCTGTGGGCGAACCTGGTGATCGCGGCCGCCCGCGCCGAGGCGGAGGGCGACCGGGATCGGGCGAGCCGGCTGCTCGCGCTGCCGGGCGAGCTGTGGCAGGCGTTCGACGCCGAGTTCCGTCGCCTCTGGCCCTCCCGCGTCGACCCACGGGTGTTCGGGGAGGACGTGCTCGAGGACTTCCTCGCCGGGGTCAGATCCGATGCCGCGGTGTTCGCGGGCGCCAAGGCGATCCGACGCATCGTCGGCTTCGCCAAGGTCGCCGACATCGAGACCCTCGACGAGGATGCGCGGGTCGGTGCGGCGCGCGGGGTCCTGCGCGCCGGGCGGCTCCTGGCCGTCGAGCGACTCGATGAGCCGTCGCCCGCCGCGCTGTCCGCCCGGATCGCCGACGTGCTCGCGGAGACCGCACGCCGCTGAGCCTGAGCCTGCCCTGCTCCGCTCGGGGCTCGGCCTCCCGCCCCCTGCGCCGAACTGCCCACTTCTGTCGCAACTGGGCGGTCAATGACGACAGAACTGGGCAGGTCGGCGACCTACCCGGCCTCTCGAGGCGTCAGCGCGCCGAGGTGCGGACGGTGAAGCGGAGGAGCCACTCGACGATCTCCGCGTGCCACCGCGCCTGCCTCAGGTCCGCGCCCCACGCGTACAGGCCGTGGGAGGCGACGATCACCGCGGGCACATCCGCCCGATAGAGCGGGGGATGCTCGTAGACGCGCTCGAAGTCGTCGCCCAGCGCCCGCATGTCCTGGCTGTTCTGCACGACCGGGATCACGACCCGCTCCCCGTGCGCCTCGTGCCCGATCCCCTTCAGCATCTCCAGGTCCTGCAGGACCACTCCCCCCGGCCAGTGGAAGCCGGCCTCGACCGCCGCCATGGCGTGCAGGTGCACGACCGCGCCCGCCCCGGTCACCTCGGCGATGCGCGCGTGCAGGCCCGCCTCCGCCGAAGGCTCGAGGCCGCGGTCGTCGCCGGGCAGCAGCGCGCCGTCGCCGTCGACCAGCACCACGTCGTCCGCGGTCAGCTCGCCCTTGTCGAGCCCCGATGCGGTGACCGCGAGTCGCAGGGGATCGCGGTCGAGGGTGACCGAGAGGTTGCCCGACGTGCCGCGCATCCAGCCCATCGCGGCGAACCTGGCCGCCTCGGCGGCGAGGAGGGCGCCCGCCTCCTGGAGCTCCGACCCGCTCACGGCAGCTGCACCTCGACCTCGGCGAAGGACGACACGACCGGCGCGTCGCCGAAGTCCGCGCCGAACCACGGCTCTCCGGGGCGGGAGAAGGCGACGACCTGCCAGCCGACCGCGGTCGCGGCCGCGATCTCATCGGGGTGGTCGGTGAAGAACACCAGGTCGGCGGGGTTGCGGCCGAGCTCGGCCGCGATGCGCTCGTAGGACGCGACCTCCTTCTTGGGGCCGGCGTTCACCGTGTCGAAGTACGCCATGACGAGCGCGGTCAGGTCGCCGCTGGGGGAGTGCTCGAACCAGGGGCGCTGCGAGGTGACCGACCCGGAGGAGAAGACGGCGATCTTGACTCCTTCCGCGTGCCAGGCGCGCAGCTGGGGCACGACATCGTCGAAGAAGTGCGAGGAGATCTCGTCCCGCCGGAAGCCCTCGGCCCAGATCTGGCCCTGCAGGGTCTTGAGCGGGGTCGACTTCACGTCGGTGGCCATGAGTTCGTGCAGGGCGGCCACGATCTCCTCGTCGCCCGCGTCCGAGGGCAGGCCGGCCTCCTGGATGGCCTGGGCGCGTGCCACGCGCACGTCGGAGTCGTCGGGGTGCTCCCGGAGCCAGGGGAGCAGGCGGGGGCGGGCGTAGTCGTAGAGGTCGCCGAGGATGAAGCCTGCGGCACTCGTCGTGCCCTCCAGGTCGACGACGAGCGTCCGCGCACGGACGACGAGGGGCGAGTCGGTCATGCCTCCAGCCTAGGGAGCGGAGGGCCTCCGTCGCGGCCGGAGACGAGCCAGGTACGGGCGCGATCGAAGACCTCGGCAGACGCCGTCCCGATCGCTTCGGCCGGCAGCGTCTCGAGATCCGCGGCGTGCGAGTAGCCGGCAACCCGCCGCATCGCCTCGACTCCGGCGAAACGCCACGCATCGCCCTCGATCCGGTTGAGGCGGGCGCGCAGTGCCGCGTCGGTTCCGGTCCAGGCGCTCGACCAGCCGTCCACGAAGCTCGCCCAGCTCGCGCCGATCGCCGCATCCCGCTGCTCCGCCAGCTGGGCGGCGCCGACGGCGCGTGCCGCCACCCCGGCGATCGCGAGGTTCGCCCAGAACAGTCCGAGGTCCATCCCGATCGGTCCGACGAAGGAGAACTCGGGGTCGAACACCTTGGTCACCGGAGCGCCGTCGCGGAACCCGACCATGACCGATCCTGTGTGCAGGTCGCCGTGCAGGAGGGCCTCTTCTGCGCTGTCGAACACCGTGCGGACGGACGCCACGGCATCCCGCACCTCTGCGTCTCGGTAGAGCGCTGCGACGCGTCCGTCGAGCGCGGGATGCCAGGAGTTGTGAGGATGCGGCGCGTACGGCTCGGTGAGCACCACATCGACCGTGAGGGCGCAGAGGTCCGGGTTGGCGGACTCCTCGATCAGGATGCGGCGCTCATCGGGACCGAGGGCGTCCTCACCCGTTGCGCCGGTGAGCGCGGCGACGAAGCGTCCCACCGCCCCGGCGACCGAGGCGAGGGGCAGGTCGGCGGGAGGGCGGCCGGCAGCGACCTCGAGCACCTGGCTTACGAGGGCGTCCCGCAGCACGTGCAGGTCCGACAGATCCTCCATCACGAGCACGTAGTCGTCGAGATCGGTGGCCAGGATGCGCGGAACGGTGTCCGGCGCCACGTCGGCCAGCCGCGCGTAGGCGCGGGCCTCCGCTGCGATCCGCCGAGGATCGATGGGCCAGTCCGGTCCGGCGACCTGCACCCAGGGCGGGGCCTGCTTGACGGCGACGCCGCCGTCCGCTCCCTGGGCCAGGAACACCCGGTTCATGTTCCCCGCGGTCACCTCGTGCACCTCGACGCCGGCGCCGAGCGGCGCGAGGAGGCCATGGCGGTGGAGGTAGGCCCGGACGTCGTCGGCTCCGGTGAGCAGCGGGTAGGTCATGCGGCCGGCGCCCCGAACCGGGCGGCGATCTCGTGCGGCGGGAACGCGCCGAGGCTGGTGACGACCCGGGTCACGAAGCGGGGCGGGGTGAGGTCGAACGCCGGATACCAGGCCTGCGTCACGAGCGCGCTCGCGGTGCGGCGACCGAGGGTCGAGAGCACCTCGGTGGGGTCACGCATCTCGATCTCGATGTCCGCGCCGGTCGCGGCCGTGCGGTCCGGCTCCTGCACGAGCGCATAGAACGGAACATCGAAGGCATGGGCCGCGATCGCGAGCCCGAGCGTGCCCACCTTGTTCACCACGGAGCCGTCGAGGCTGACCCGATCCGCCGCCGTCACCAGCGCGTCGATGGGGCCGATGCTGGCACCGGGGGAGAGGGCGGCCGCGCCCATGCTGTCGGAGATGAGGGTGACCGGCTCGCCGAGCTCGCGCAGGGTGTGCGCGGTGAGCCGGGCCCCCTGCAGGTAGGGGCGGGTCTCGGTGGCAACCCACTCGTAGGACCGGCCGGCCTCGTGCGCGGCACGGACGAGCTCCACCAGGTAGGAGTCCATCCAGCAGTGGGTGAGCAGCCGCGAGCCGTCCGGCAGCAGCTCGACCGCCGCCCGCCCCAGCGACCTGCTGAGGCTCCGGTAGTGCTCGGCGCCGGTGCGGGCCGCGTCGATCGCCCGCTCCACGAGCTCCCCGGTCGAACTCGCGCCCGCGACCGCGGTGGCGACCGCCGCGACGGCGGATCGGGGGTGCGCATTCGTCGGCCGCGCGGCAGCGAGCAGCGAACCGGCCCGGTCCAGAGCGGCACGGGCTTCGTCGAGGGGCAGCGCGGCCGATTGCCGAGCCGTGAGTTCCAGCGCGGCGAAGGTGGCGTAGAGGGGCCCCGAGCTCTGCGTGACCATGCTGCGGATGGCCCCGGCGACCGCGGCCGCCGACTCCGCCCGGAACCAGACGAGCTTCTCGGGGAACACCCGGCGGTCCAGGATCAGCACGGCGCCGTCGACCACCCGCACCGAGTCGTCGAGCGTCGGTACCGTCCTGCGATCGTCGTCTGCCACGAAGCCCTCCCCGGCAATCCTGACAGCGCCGCGCGCCTGACGCACATCGAGGCGTAACGCGGCGCCGTCGGCGCGAGGGCGGGAACCCGGTTTGTGCTCCCGCCGCTGCACCGGCGGCCGTCAGAGGAAGCGGTCGCCCGTGAGCTCCGGGATGTTCGCGTAGTCGCTCTGGTTCCAGAGCGCCTGCCGCCGGGACTCCTCGTACTTGCCCTCGATGTAGTCCTCGAGCCGGTCCCGCTCCACCCGCCAGCGTCCGCTGCCGCCCACCTTGATGGCCGGAAGCTCGCCGGTGCGGACGAGGGCATAGGCCTGGCTGAGCGAGACGTTGAGCAGGTCGGCCGTCTCGGCGAGCGTGAGGAAGCGCCCGATCGAGTAGGGCGACGCCGTGGTCATGTCCCGATTATCGGCCGTTCCCGCACCCTCCGCGCCAGGCGTGTGGATAACTCCCGCGGCCCGTCGTGGCGGGCGACAGCATGGTGCGTGGGAAGGAGACGCCATGGCAGTCGCGGGTGCAGGGCGGCGGCATCGGTTCCTCGACGTGCGCTTCGTCCTCGGAGTGGGCCTCGTCCTGGCCTCGGTGCTCGGCGTCACAGCGATCGTGTCGGCGGCCGAGCGAACCGTGCAGGTGTACGCGGCGGAGCGCCCGCTCGCGGTCGGGCAGCGCGTCGCCTCGACCGACCTCGTCGCCACGGCCGTCCGGTCGGTCGCCGCGGACCGCTATCTCGCGCCAGGCCAGGTGCCGGAGGCCGGCCTGCTGATCACCCGGGCCGTCGCCGAGGGCGAGCTGGTGCCCGCCTCCGCGGTCGGCACCGCCGCAAGCATCACGGTGTCGAGCGTGGTGGTGACCACCGGCGCGGAGCTCGCGAGCGGCGTGGAGTCGGGCGCGCTGGTGGACATCTGGGCGGCGACCGAGCTGAAGGCCGGCGGGTATGGTCCGCCCGCAGTGCTCGTGCCCGACGCCGAGGTGGTGCGAGTCCTCGAGAACGACAGCCTGCTCTCCTCGCCGCAGGAGCGGGCCGTCGAAGTCCTCGTTCCCAAGGATCGCGTGGCGCGCGTGCTGCAGGCCCTCGCCAATGCCGACGCCGTGTCCCTCGTGCCCGTCGCGCAGCCGGTGCTGCCGCGATGAGACTCGTGCTCGCTCTCGAGCCGGCGGTCGAGGACGCGATGCTCGAGCAGGCGCTCCGGGCGGGTCACGAGGTGGTCGCCCGCGCCGCCGACGCCGGCGAGCTCGCAGCCGTGCTGCCGGGGCTCAGACCGGACGTCGCCCTGGTCACCGCGTCGCCGCGGATGCTCCGGCCGGCCGCGCTCGCCGCGGCCGACGACGGCGGGGTCCGGCTGGTGTGCCTCGCGGGGGGCCGCGATCAGCACTCCTATGCCGCCGCGCTCGGCCTGCACGAGGTGCTCGACGCGGGCAGCGCGTGGCCGATGGTCGAGGCTGCGCTCACCGGGAGGGCGCCCCTGTCCGAGGCGCCTCGCCCCCGTGCCCGAGGCCGCGTCGTCGCGGTGTGGGGACCGGTCGGCGCACCGGGCCGCACGACCACCGCCATCGCGCTCGCCGCCGAGCTCGCCCTGGCCGGCCAGCGGGTGATCCTGGTGGACGGGGACACGCACGGGGCCGCCATCGCGCCGAGTCTCGGCCTGCTCGACGAGGCTCCTGGTTTCGCCGCCGCGTGCCGGCTCGCGGGCGCAGAGAGCCTCGACGTCCGCCAGCTGGACCGGGTCGCGGCCACCTATCAGTGGGATCGGACGGCCTTCCGAGTCCTCACCGGCATCGCCCGCCCCAGCCGGTGGCCTGAGCTCTCCTCCGCCCGGGTGAAGGCGACCCTGCAGCTGTGCCGCGAGGAGGCGGACGTCGTGGTCGTCGACGCCGGCTTCAACCTGGAGAGCGACGAGGAGATCGTCAGCGACCTGTTCGCGCCGAGACGGAACGCGGCCACCCTCACCGCACTGCAGGAGGCGGACCTGGTGGTCGCAGTCGGAGCGGCGGACCCGCTCGGCCTCTCGCGCTTCCTGCGAGGCCACGTCGACCTGCTCGAACTGGTCGATCCGGAGTCGACGCGGGTACTCATCACCAAGGTCCGCGGGAGCGCGGTGGGGATGACGCCGGGATCGCAGATCGCCTCGACCCTGCTGCGCTTCGGCGGCATCGCCGATGCGACGCTCGTGCCGAGCGACCCGGCCGCCTACGACGCGGCCCTGCTCACCGGGCGCACCCTGCAGGAAGCGGCTCCCGGCTCCCGTGCCCTCGCGGCTCTGCGCGGGTTCGCCCGGGAGCAGCTGCTTCCCGCGGCCGCTGTGCCGGAGCGGCCCGTGCGCCGGCGCCGCTGGCTCCCGGTGCCGCTCTCCTGAGCGCCTCCCCGAGCTCGCGGCAGCGCCGAGCGCGCCTCGAGACACCGAGCGCGAGTCGTATACGGGGCGCCCTCGGCGTCTCGAGGCGCACTCGGCGGATTGGGCCGCACCGGGAAGAATGGCGGGGTGCCCACCACTGCTCTCGCCCTGCTCAACCAGCCCTCGCGCGACGCCGCGCCGCATCGGGAGGGGGCCGCTGCCTTCGACCTCGTCGACCCGGACGCCCCCCACATCGGCGTGCTGGACCTCGGCGTGACCCGAGGAGACGGGGTGTTCGAGACGATCAGCGTGGGCGGCGGGCATCCGCAGGCACTGGAGGCGCACCTGCGCCGATTCGCCGGCTCGGCCGCGGCGCTGGAGCTGCCCGCTCCCGATCCCGAGGCCTGGGCCGCGGCGGTGCGAGCGGCCGCGGCGGCCATCGACCCGGTGGGGGAGGCCTTCGTCAAGACGGTGCTGACCCGCGGGGTCGAAGGCGACGGGCGGCCCACCGGCTGGGCGTACGCCGCCCCGGCGGCCGACTTCTCCCGCGCGAGGACCGAGGGGATCCGGGTGGTCCTGCTCGACCGGGGCTACCGGCGGGACGTCGCCCAGACCTCACCGTGGCTGCTGCAGGGGTCCAAGACGCTCTCCTACGCCGTGAACAAGGCAGTGCTGCGGGAGGCCGCCCGGCGGGGCGCCGACGACGTGGTGTTCGTGAGCTCGGACGGCTACCTGCTGGAGGGCTCGACGTCCAACCTGCTGCTGCGCGTCGGCGACACCCTCGTCACGCCCGGCACCGATCTCGGCATCCTGGCCGGCACGACCCAGGGGGACCTGTTCGAGTTCGCCCGCGGCCAGGGGCTCGGCACCGAGTACGCCCTCCTGCGTGAAGAGGATCTCGCCTCCGCCGACGCCGCGTGGCTCGTCTCCAGCGTGCGGCACGCGGCACCGATCCGTCAGGTCGACGGAGTCGACCGGGCGGTCGACTCCGACTTCACCGCTTCCGTCAACGCGTGGCTGCTGGGCCGTACGCGCTGACCCGGGGGGAGGCCCCCGGCGACCGGAGCGCTCGGCATCCCGCGCCTAAGCTGGTGCCGTGCCCACGCTCAGCGAGCTCGTCGTCGCATCCGGACGGTCGACCGCGGCCGATGTCGAATGGCTGCACCTGCTGGTCGGCGACTGGCAGCTGCTCGCCGACCTGGCCTTCGCGGACATCGTGCTCTGGGTGCCCACCGACGACAACTCGTTCGTCGCCGTCGCCCACGCTCGCCCCTCCAGCTCGGCCACGCTGTTCTATCGGGACTTCGTCGGGCAGCGGATCAAGTCGGAGTGGCGCACCCTCGTCACGGAGGCTTTCGAGGGCGCCAGGATTGTGGACTCGTCGGCTCCCGACTGGTTCGAGGAGACCCCGACACGCGTGCGGGCGGTGCCCGTGCAGCGGCGGAGCTCGCCGAGCGGGCTGGAGGTCAGCAACGTGCCGACCGCTGTGCTCACCCGGCACACCAACCTCAGCGAGACGCGCACCCCGAGCCGCCAGGAGGTCACGTTCAACTCCTGTGCCGACGACCTGTTCCGGATGATCGCCGCCGGCGACTTCCCCGATCTGGGCGCGCCGACCGGTCCTCGCCGCGGGGCGCCCCGCGCCTCCGACGGCCTGATCCGGCTCGACGTCGACGGCACCACGAACTTCGCCAGCCCCAACGCGCTCTCCGCCTTCAACCGGATGGGATTCACCGGCGAGCTCGAGGGGGAGTCCCTCGCCGAGGTGACGGTGAATCTCGTCAAGGCCCAGCACGTCGTCGATGAGAGCCTTCCTCTCGTGGTCACGGGACGGGCTCCCTGGCGCACCGAGATCGAGTCGCGCGGGGTCACCGTGTCGCTCCGCGCGATCCCGATCCGGGACAGGGGCGAGCGGACCGGCGCGATCGTGCTGTGCCGCGATGTCACCGAGCTCCGCCACCAGGAGCAGGAGCTCATCACCAAGGACGCGACGATCCGCGAGATCCACCACCGCGTCAAGAACAACCTGCAGACGGTCGCCTCGCTGCTGCGCATCCAGGCGCGCCGATCCCGCACGGACGAGGCCCGGGACGCGCTGATCCAGGCCATGCGGCGGGTGTCCGCGATCGCCGTCGTGCACGACACCCTCTCCGAGGGACTCAACCAGAACGTCGACTTCGACGAGGTGTTCGAACGCGTCCTGCTGCTCGTCGCGGAGGTGGCGTCCAGTCACAACACCCGGGTGCACCCGCAGAAGACGGGCACGTTCGGCGTGCTGCCGAGCGCATTCGCCACTCCGCTCGCCCTGGCGCTGACCGAGCTGGTCACCAACGCGGTCGAGCACGGGCTCGCGGGGCGGGAGGGGACCGTCGAGATCCTCGCGGCGCGCAAGAAGAGCAAGCTCACCATCACCGTGCGGGACGACGGCGGCGGACTGCCCGAGGGCAAGGTCGGCTCCGGCCTCGGCACTCAGATCGTGCGCACCCTCATCCAGGGCGAGCTCGGCGGCGTGATCGACTGGCACACCATGGTGGGCAGCGGAACCGAGGTCACGATCGA
The DNA here is from genome assembly GCF_025465545.1 of Naasia sp. GTDB lineage: Bacteria > Actinomycetota > Actinomycetes > Actinomycetales > Microbacteriaceae > Naasia. The sequence goes on from NZ_JAODMK010000017.1 coordinate 63,277, forward strand.
GATCCCGCTGCGATGGATGCAGCCGACCGGCTGAGAGCCGATCGAAGGATGCCGCCCGGAGGCGGCTCCTCGATGGAAGCCCGCTGGCGAGCGCCGCTAGGAAGCGCGACGGGCGCGAGCAGCGCGGCGCTTGAGTGCGCGACGCTCGTCCTCGCTGAGGCCGCCCCACACTCCGTAGTCCTGGCCGGTCTCCAGTGCGTACTGCAGGCACGTCTCGGTGACGGTGCAGCGAGCACATACCGCCTTGGCCTTGTCGATCTGATCGACGGCGGGGCCGGTGTTCCCCACGGGGAAGAACAACTCGGGGTCCGCGGTCAGGCAGGCGGCTTTGTCACGCCAATCCATGCGTGGTGCTCCTTTGAATTACTGTGGTGCAAGCGGTCGAGACGACCGTGAGTCGGGTGACGTGTCGTTGATGCTCTCGGTGACGGTGCTCTTCAATCCGTCTGAACCGGGCTCGCCCACTCCGCTGTGGGTCTTGAAAACGACCTCAGCTATGGTCGCATACCGATAACACCTGATCAATAGCTTTGTATGGGATGTCGCTGTGAGAGAACCCGCCCCGGGCCGCCCCGAGCGCGCGCGACCCGTCCTGCTGCAGGTGCTCGCCGGCGTCGTGCTGCTCGAGGCGGTCGCCATGATGGTCGTCGCCGTCCTGCTCCTGCTCGAGCTGCTGACCCAGCCGGCGTCGTCGATCGGCGGAGGAGTGGCGATCGTCGTCATCGCGGTGCTCGCCGCCGGCTGGCTGCTGGCGATGTTCCACGGCACGATCCGCGGGCGGGCCTGGGTCCGCGGTGCGGTCTTCACCTGGCAGCTCGTCCAGCTCGCGATCGCCATCGGCTCGTTCCAGGGCGCCTTCGCCCGGCCCGACATCGGCTGGATCCTGCTGCTGCCCGCACTCGTCGCGATCGCGCTGCTGTTCACGCCGTCGGTGATGAACGCGACCCGCCGCACCTGACGCGGCGTCCATCCCCGCGCCCCGATGAACGCAACCGTCCGGCCACACCGCAACGGCGTGCCGTTGCCCCTTGGCCGGACGGTTGCGTTCGTGCGCCCCTGGCGGGGCGTCAGTCGACGCCGAGCTTCTTGCGGAGCGAGGCGACGTGCCCGGTCGCCTTCACGCTGTAGAGGGGCAGCGTGACGAGGCCGCTCTCGTCGAGCACGAACGTCGAGCGGATCACGCCCTGCACCGTCTTGCCGTAGAGCGACTTCTCGCCGTAGGCCGAGTAGGCCTTGTGCACCGTGAGGTCCGGGTCGCTCAGCAGCGGGAAGTTGAGACTCTCCTGCTCCTTGAACTCGGCGTTCTTCGCCGGCTCGTCCTTGGAGATGCCGATCACCTGGTAGCCGGCGGAGGCCAGCGAGTTGAGGTTGTCGCGGAAGTCGCACGCCTCGGTGGTGCAACCCGGAGTCATCGCGGCGGGGTAGAAGTAGAGCACCACCTTCCGCCCCGGGAAGTCGGTGAGGGACACCGGCGATCCGGTCTCGTCGTCCAGTCGGAAGGATGGTGCCCGGTCGCCCTTCTCCAGGCGCTCTGCGTCGCTCACGAAGCCGTCCTCTCGTCGGCCCCGCACGGGACGCGGGGCGCCTCTCATGCTAGGTCGCCGTCCTCCACGCGGGCACCCGTTGCGGAGCGAGCGCCCGGTGCCCGCCGGGTCTCGGTCGGTCCCGCTCGGCTCCCCGCCGCGCACGACGGCGGTCGGCTCGTGCTAATCTTGACGATCGGTCCGGAAGTTCGGATCGCGCGCACCTCTAGCTCAATTGGCAGAGCAACTGACTCTTAATCAGTGGGTTCCGGGTTCAAGTCCCGGGGGGTGTACGGAAGCCCCGCAGACTCTCGCCAGTCTGCGGGGCTTTTTCGTGTCTCGGCTAGGCGGCTTCGCGTGGTTCAGTCGGGCACGAGTCAGGATGGCCGGGGATCAGGCTTGATTGGCCTCGGCTCAGTGCTGGGTCTCGCGCCCGTCCCATTGCATTCGTCACCTCGTCTAGGCGGTCGGGCCACAGGTGTCCGTACCGGTTCAGAGTCTCCGTGGCGGTCGCGTGGCCCAGCATGTTCTGCACTACGAGCACGTCTGCACCCGCGGCGTTCGCCATGGAGGCCGCGGTGTGCCGCAGAGCCTGTGGGGCCAGGTCGCCCTCGGTAAGGCCCGCCGACATGAGCGCCTTCGGCCACACGCGCGAACGCCAGTTGTGCGCTGAAATCGGGCCTCCTCGCGCGGCCCTAAAAACGTAGGCGTTGTCCGGCTGCCCGTACACCAATGACGCGAGATCCGAAATGAGGAAGCCGTGTACCGGCACGGTCCGGCTCTTGCCCGTCTTCGGTGCCCCCAACACCATCCGGCCACCATCTTCGGTCCACGTCTGGCGGATCACCGCACGCCGTCGCGCGAGATCAAGGTCGCCCACTGTAAGGGCCAGCGCCTCTCCGATTCGGGCCCCGGTATAGCTCATCCAGCGGACCAATGTGCCGTCGGTTCGGCTCCCGTACGCTTCCGCCGACTCCGCGAGGTGCTCCACATCGGCGTGGGCGAGAAACACCATGCGCCCGCTCCTGTTGAAAGGCAGCTCAATCCCTTCGCTCGGTTGCTGGCCACATACTCGTGCCGCACCGCGAACTCCATCGCGCTGGAGAACCGTCCGAGGTCTCAACGTCTGCCCGCCGGATGCGACCGCTGGGCGTCGCCCCCCACCTAGGTAGGACCCAGGCGAACAGCGCCCGCTCGTACTTGCCCCGAGATGACGCCTTCAGGCCGTGCTTCGTCGCGAGGAACTCCCCAGCGACCTCGCTGAAGCTGATGTTCGAGTGTGCGGGATCACGGTAGACCGGCCGCAGTCGTCGCAGTGAAAAAGGTGAACGAGCTCGACTTCTGCAACCCGGGTCACGGGCACGTCGTGTCGAAGGTCGGCTTGACGCCGAACAAGACGACCGCAGCGATCAATCTGCTCGGAATCAAGAACGATCCGGACTGCTCGAAGTCGGTTCGGCTGGGGAAGAGCCAGTTCCAAAGATATTCGCGGAAGGCTGTGGAGCGGATACGCGCGCTGGTCGAGGACATTGGCCCGGATGAGATCTGGTTGCGGCACAAGGCGGCGAGCAAGCCGGAATGACCGCCGTCCGTCCGCTCAGGTGAGCTGTCGATAGGCACCTCGGAGGGACTCAGTGACGTCCCGTCCGGAGTCTCTAGCAACTCTCATTCCGAGTCGGTGCACATCCTCCGTGTGCGGTACCGCGAGTGAGTCCAGCTCCGAAGGGGTGAACTCGCGGGCCCAGTTGATGAAGCCTCGGCGAGGAGGACTCGGGCCGGAACGAGTGCTGAGGTCTCCGCGTCGACGACTGAGCCCAGTCAGGACTGAGTCAGGATGCCCGCGGCTCCGGGCGTCGGTCGCCGTAATCGCCCGGATGTTCTGACTGCTACTAGGCCTCGGAACGACGCCGATCCGACCAACGAGTGTCACTCGGCGTCAATGCGCGGCGTAGTTCCGGACTGATCGGGCGGTTGCGGGTTCGAGTCCCGCAGTCGGCTCCGCGGTTCCGTTAACAGCGCGACGAGTCAGGATTCCGTCAGGGTCAATTGCAGCGGCGGCGCATCGCCGCACTCACAGGCCCCAGCACCGCCAACTCCCTTGCAACAAAAGGCTCTGCCACCAGCGCCTCGCGCCGCGTGAGTACTCGCCCGGATGCGTCTAAATCAAAGGCTGTCCTGCTCTTGCACCGGAGTGGCATGCCGCGCAACTACTCGCTCTCCCTGTCGCCAAACCGCTCGAGTGAGAGGAACTCCGGGGCGGTAGGCGATGTGCGCCGCCGACGGGGCGGCGAGGACCTGGAAATCCGCACGCCCCCCGACCCGAAGGCCCCCCACCGCCTCCGGCCCGGTATCGCGACCGAGGGATCGGGCGGCACCCCGCGTTGCCGCGAAAACCGCTTCCTCAACGGTGAGATTCATCTGCAGCACGGCGGTTGCGACGCAGTACTGCATGGAGGTGGTGAAGGAGCTTCCTGGGTTGCAATTGGTCGCGATCGCTATGGTGGCTCCCGCATCCAGGAGGCGCCGCGCGGGCGCGAGCGGCTGTCGCGTCGAGAGGTCGCACGCCGGCAGGACTGTCGCCACCGTCGTCGAGTCGGCGAGGGCAGCCACATCGGAGTCGCTCAGATGGTTGCAGTGGTCCACGCTCATCGCCCCCACCTCGACTGCGAGAGCGACGCCGCCGCTCTCGCCCAGCTGGTTGCCGTGCACCCGCACGCCGAGACCGGCAGCGATGCCGGCTTCGAGAACCTCTCGGGACTGGTCCCCGTCGAAAGCCCCTCGCTCACAGAAGACGTCGATGAAGGACACCCACGGCCGCACCGCTGCCAGCATCGGCCCGGTCACGAGGTCGAGGTAGTCCCGCGCGGCCATCGCATCGGGGACGACGTGAGCGCCGAGGAAGGTGACGACGTCGGCAACCTGCGCCGCCAGTTCGGCCGAACGGCGCTCCGTCTCGACGTCGAGGCCATAGCCGGTCTTCGTCTCGAGGAAGGTGGTGCCCCCCGCCTCTGCCTCACCCCGGAGACGGGCCAGGTTCGCCAGGAGCGCAGAGTCACTCGCCGCACGAGTGGCCTGCACGGTCGTTCGAATGCCCCCCGCGGTGTACGGCAGACCCGCCATCCGCGCCTCGAACTCGTCCGAGCGGTCTCCGGCGAACACCAGGTGCGTGTGGGAGTCCACCCAGCCCGGTAGGACGGCCGACTGGTGCACGCTGGTGGAGATGTCCGCATCCGGGGCGGAACGCGACGGTCCGATCCAGGCGATGCGGCCTTCGTCGATGACCATCGCCGCGTCCCTCAGGCGGCGGTGCTCGTCGTCATTCGTGGTCAACTCGGCGATGTCGGTGATCAGTTCGGACGTCATTCTCGACCTCCCCGCTCGGAGGAGGAGCCTGTCACGACGGCGTCTATGGCGCGAGCCATCCGCGCTGCGGGTGAAATCGGATCATCCCGCTCGGGCGTTGCGCCGCCGTCGGCGACTATTCGGCCGCCCACGATCACCCGCAGTACGTCGGCCGCCGTCGCGACGAGGGGGAGTTGGTCGTGGAGCGCGCCGACCGTCCGGATGGACTGCGCGTCGATCTCGACCAGGTCGCAGAAGCCGCCAGGGGCGAGCCCTGCCGGCGGTGCGTGCCCGAGCGATGAGTATCCGCCCACAGTGAGTGCACCCGTCAGCTCGGCCGGGCTGAATCGTCCCCGGCGGCGCGATGCCAACCGCTCCCCGGCCTCCAGCCCGCGCGCTTCGAGGAACGGGTCGATCACCGCGTTCTGGTCCGAGCCGAGAGCCAGCCGTGCTCCCGCGTCCGCCAACGCGCGCGCTGGCCCGATCCCGTCGCCCAGGTCGGCCTCAGTGGTGGGGCAGAGGACAACCACCGCACCCGAATCTCCGATGAGCCCGATATCCCGCTCCGTGAGATGGGTCGCGTGCACCAGGCTGAGCCGGGGAGCGAGCACTCCGAGGTCTGCGAGCAACTGGGTCGGTGTCGTTCCGAATGTGGCCTCGCACTCCTGGTTCTCCTGAACCTGTTCCGAGAGGTGGATGTGCAGAGGCACGTCGGGCGGGACGCTGGACGCGGCCACGGCGATATCGGGGGGCGGGACCGCTCGCACCGAATGCACCGCCGCGCCGAGCGTGACGGCGGAAAGCCCGCCCAGCGCATCCCGCAGGTCATACCAGCGCTCGAGCCACCGGTGCACCGACCCGTCGCTGAAACGGAGCTGCTCCGTGCTCAGGGGCCGGTTGATTCCTCCGGTGAGGTAGAGCGCATCGAGCAGTGTAAGCCGGATCCCGGCCTCCTGTGCTGCGTGAGCGAGCGCCAGCTCCATGGCGTGCCGGCGGTCATACGGCTTCCCATCGGGCCGGTGGTGCACGTAATGGAATTCCCCGACGGCCGTCCAGCCGCTCAGCAGCATCTCGTGAAAGACCGACAATGCGAGGTCGTAGTACCGATCAGGGTCGAGACGCCCGGCGACTTCGTACATGGAGGTCCGCCAGGCCCAGAAGTCGCCGCCATCGGAATGGGTACGGCCCCGGAGCGCACGGTGGAAGGAGTGCGAGTGGGCGTTGCCCATCCCGGGAAGCACCACTCCCATCCGGATGTCACCGGGCGCCGGAGGCGTCCCGACTTCGACGGTCGCGATCCGGCCGTTCCCGCCGGTGGTGATCCGGGTGGAAGCGTTCGGGACACCGTCGATGAGCGCGACCGCTGACCAGTAGTTCACAACAGACTCCGCAATACGGTCTCGAGAGCGTCGATCCCAGCCAGGGTGTCCTCCAACTCCGCCCACTCCTCCGGTGCGTGGGAGATCCCGGTCGGGTTGCGGACGAAGAGCATGGCGGTAGGGGCGACGCTCGACAGGACTCCAGCGTCGTGCCCGGCGCCCGATGCCAGGGCGGGGACGCCGCCCAGCGCGCTCGATAGCCGCTCGAGCAGCCGGGCATCGAAACTCACGGCGTCGCTCCACGACTCCTCGGTGACGACGACGGAGCAGCCCTCCTCTGCGGCTAGGCCGTCGGAGAGGCGGGCGATCTCTGCGACCAGGAGGCGAGTGTCCTTCGCGGTCTCCCCACGGGCGTCCAGCCAGGACGTGACCGACGAAGGGATCACGTTCGTCCCTCCCGGGGTCACTTCGATGCGCCCGACGGTCGCCCGTGACCCGGCGATGGATAGCGCCGTATCCCGGATGGCCGTCACGGCTCGTGCGGCCGCGACCAAGGGGTCCTGACGTCCCTGCATGGCGGTCGCGCCGGCGTGATTGCCCTGGCCCCGGAAGGCGAGGCGCCATCGGCCGTGAGCCAGGATCGAGGACGCAACGGCGACAGGCGAGTCCAGGTCGATCAGTCCGCGGCCCTGCTCGATGTGGAGCTCGAGAAAGAGACCGATCCGAGCGGCGGTCTCGGGGTCAGCACCGAGGTGTGCAGGATTCAGGCCGGCATCGCGCGCAGCATCGGCGAAGGTGACGCCGGCCGCGTCCGTCAGAGCGCGGACGCGGTCCGGGTCGATAGTGCCGCTCATCATTCGCGAGCCGAGGCAGGCCACCCCGAAGCGTGAGCCCTCCTCCTCCGCGAACACGGCGACGGCGAACGGTCGGCCCGGGATGAAGCCGGACCGCTGCAGCCGGGCAACGGCCTCCAGAGCGCTGACGACACCGAGCGGGCCGTCGAATGGGCCACCGCCTGGTACCGAGTCGAGGTGACTCCCTGTCACCACGGCGCCATCACCCGGAGGTCCCCACCACGCCCAGAGATTGCCGTTCCGGTCGGCTTCGACGTCAAGACCGAGCCGTTCGGCACGCTCAACGAACCAGATGCGCAATTGCAGTTCCGAGGTGGACCAGATCGACCGGGAGAACCCCCCGCGCAGGCGATCCCGCCCGACGTCCGCGATCTCGTCGAGTCCCGCAAGCATGCCGTGCGCGGTGATCGGCCGCATCAATCGCCCTCCAGCATGGGAACGCGGAGGCCACGCTCCCGGGCTACATCACGGGCGCGGGAGTAGCCCGCGTCCACGTGTCGCATGACTCCGGTCCCCGGGTCATTGACAAGCACACGCTCGATCTTCTCGGCTGCGAGGGCGGTGCCGTCGGCCACGACCACCTGCCCGGCGTGGATGGAGCGGCCTATCCCGACGCCTCCGCCGTGATGGATGGAGACCCAGGTGGCGCCCGAGGCTGTGTTCAGCAGGGCATTCAGGAGCGGCCAGTCGGCAATCGCGTCGGATCCGTCCGCCATGCCCTCAGTCTCGCGGTAGGGCGAGGCGACCGAGCCGGAGTCGAGGTGGTCCCTCCCTATCACGATGGGCGCAGTCAGCTCGCCCGAGGCCACCATCTCGTTGAATCGAAGTCCAGCGAGGTGGCGTTCCTTGTAGCCCAGCCAGCAGATCCGGGCAGGCAGGCCCTCGAAATGCACCTTCTCGCTGGCTTTCGTGATCCATCGCTTCAGCTTCTCGTCGTCAGGAAAGAGGTCGAGGATGGCACGGTCGGTCGCCGCGATGTCGGCTGGATCCCCCGAGAGCGCGACCCAGCGGAAGGGTCCCTTGCCTTCGGCGAACAGTGGCCGAATGTAAGCGGGGACGAAGCCGGGGAAGTCGAACGCCCGGTCGAACCCGCCCAGCTTCGCCTCTGTGCGGATCGAGTTGCCGTAGTCGAACACCTCCGCGCCCGCGTCCTGAAACCCGACCATTGCCCGGACCTGATCGGCCATCGACGCGCGGGCCTTGACGGTGAACTCCTCGGGGTCGGCCGCTGCCGCAGCACTCCATTCAGCCACAGTGATGCCTTCGGGCAGATAGCTGAGCGGGTCGTGGGCGCTGGTCTGGTCCGTGACGATCTCGATCGGAACGCGGCGGGCGAGGAGCTCCGGGAAGATGGTCGCGGCGTTGCCGATCAGTCCGACCGACAGGGGCTTCCGCTCGGCTTTGGCGGCGAGCACCCGCTCGACAGCGGCGTCGAGATCGGCGGTCATCTCGTCGAGGTAACCGTGCTCCACGCGACGACGCAGCCGCGCCTCGTCCACATCGACGATGAGGACGACGCCGTCGTTCATGGTCACGGCGAGCGGCTGGGCGCCGCCCATGCCTCCGGCACCCCCGGTGAGGGTGAGCGTGCCCGCGAGGGTGCCGCCGAACCTCTTGTCGGCGATAGCGGCGAAGGTCTCGTAGGTTCCCTGGAGTATTCCCTGTGTACCGATGTAGATCCAGGAGCCGGCCGTCATCTGCCCGTACATCGTCAGCCCCAGGGACTCGAGCCTGCGGAACTCGGGCCAGGTCGCCCAGTCGCCCACCAGGTTCGAGTTGGCGATCAGGACCCGCGGTGCCCATTCGTGAGTCCGGAAAACTCCAACGGGCTTGCCTGACTGCACGAGCAGGGTCTCGTCGAGCTCGAGCGTCTCGAGCGTCCGGACCATGGCGTCGTACGCCTCCCAGCTGCGCGCAGCGCGGCCCGTCCCGCCGTAGACGACGAGATCGGCCGGCCGTTCGGCCACTTCCGCGTCGAGATTGTTCATCAGCATCCGCAGGGGCGCTTCGGTTTGCCAGCCCTTCGCGGTGAGGGCGGCGCCGCGGGCAGCGCGGATGGGGAGGCGGGGATTGTCGCTGGAATGCACTCCTCCATGAGAGGGCATCGGGCCGTCGGCCCGCACCCTAGACTCCCAACACCTGTCTCATCTGTGAGACATGTCACATGACGGAAACGCGGCACAGAGCGAGGATCGGGGACGGATGAGCCCATCACAGCCCGGCGCGCCTGCGGCAAGGCACACGCTCCTCATCCTTCAGTTCCTGGGCAACCAGCGGGGACCCGTCGGCGCCGCGACGATTGCGGGAGCGTTGGGCCTTCCCCGCTCCACCGTGTATCGGCTCCTGAACACGCTTCGCGAGTTCGGCTTCGTGCTGCACTTCCCGGAGGAGCGCCGCTACGGCATCGGCATCGGAGCGTTCGAGCTGAGTTCCGGCTTCACCCGGCAGGAGCCGCTGTCGCGCCTCGCGCGCCCCATCTTGGCGACCCTGGTCGATCGCCTGGGGGAGAGCGCTCACCTCGCCGCGCTGCATGGACAAGACGTCATCTATCTGGTCGAGGAGCGTGCCCCTCGTCGCCCTGCCTTGGTGACGGATGTCGGCGTCCGGCTGCCCAGTCACCTGACTGCGAGCGGGCGAGCACTCCTGGCGACGCTTCCGCGCGCCCAGTTGCGGGCACTCTTTCCTGCGACCGCTGCCCTCGCTCAGCGTCAGGGCTCGCCCGAGCTGCGGCTAGCCGACCTGCTACGGCTGCTCGAGGAAGTGAAACGTGCCGGCTACGCCGCCGAGGACGGGGACGTCACGGCCGGACTGGCCTCGGTCGCTGTCGCTGTGCGTGACCACGCCGGTTGGCCGGCCGCAGGAATCACCCTGACCTTTCCAAGGGAGAACATCCCTCTTGATGAGTGGCCCTCTGTCGCGGAGACGCTTCGGGTCTACGCCGCCGAGCTCTCCCGACGCATCAGGGGCGTCGACTCGGGAAAGGGACCCTGACGAGCGCGAGGAAGTTAACCTGCAGGAAATGAATCCATGGATACAATTCCGCTTGAGGCCGTTTTCACGGCTGTGTTCCGCCCTGTTCGAGGGTTCGACTGAGCCCACCGCTCCCTACAAGAGGATTCGCCGCATGGCATGCACCGCAAGTAGAAAAGGCAAGTCCGCTCGCACTGCGCAGGTCGTGGCGACTGCCGCCACCGCGGTTCTGCTCGCCGGATGCGCCGCCGGTCCAGGTTCCGGTTCCGGTTCCGGTTCTACGGATTCCGCGGACGAGGCGCCCCGAGCGGCGATGATCACGACAGGGGCGGTCACGACCGGTGACTGGGACCCGGCGAGCTACAAGGCATTCACCGCGATGGCCGAGAAGTACGGCTTCCAGGCGAGCAACGAGGACAGCGTCGGGTACGACGAAGCCGAGTCGATTCTCGCCCGTCTCGCCCAGTCGAACGACCTGGTCATCGCCACGAGCGCAGGCTACGGGGCCGCGGTCATGTCGGTTGCCCCGCAGTACCCGGACACGATGTTCGTGGTGTGGGCGCTGCTGGAGGACAACGGCGGGCTCGAGAACGTCGCGGGCTTCTCCAGTGACTTCAACGAGCTCGGCTACGTGGCAGGCGCCGCCGCGTGCCTTGCCGCCGAGGGCGGCAAGATCGGTCATGTGAACAGCGAGCCGATCCCGGCGTTCACCCACTTCTCCGGAGGAATCGAGCAGGCCGCCGAGGAGTACTGCCCGAACGGCAAGAGCGACTCCCTGGAGACGTACATCAACAGCTTCACCGACGTCTCCAAGGCGAAGCTCGCCGCCGAGGACCTCATCGGAAATGGCGCGACCGTCCTCATCCCCACTATCGATGCGGCGGCCACCGGAGTTCTGGAGGCGGCCGAGGCGAGCGGTGCCAAGCTGATCATGCCGTACGTCGACCAGCTCGCCCTGGCTCCCGACCTCGTCGTCACGAGCTGGCTGCTCGGCTTCGACCCCCAGTATGACGAGATCGGCCGACTGTTCACCGAAGGTGAGCTGAAGGGGGAGATCTACCCGGAGACCTTCGAGAACGGCGGGATCGATCTGGTTCTCCCGCTGGCGAACGTCTCCGATGAGGTCAATGCCCAGGTCGAGGAGATCGTCGCCGGTCTCAAGGACGGCTCGATCCAGGTCGATGACCGCGTAGTGACGCCGTAGCAGCGCGCCGGGGACGAAGCGACCATGACCACGGCTCCTGCTCCGTCCGACCAGGGCGGGCCCGAATTGCGCAGCTCTCTCCAGGTGAGGGACGTCCGCAAGCACTTCGGGCCCATCCTCGCGAACGACGGCGTCAACGCGGAGTTCCGCCTCGGACAGGTGCATGCGCTGCTGGGTGAGAATGGCGCCGGCAAGTCCACGCTGATCAAGATCCTCTCCGGAATCTACGAAGCCGATGGGGGAGAGATCCTCCTCGACGGACGCCCGGTGCAGATCCGGTCGACGGCCGATGCGCGGGCGTCCGGCATCGCGGTGGTTCACCAGCATTCCGCGCTCATCGGCCGGCTGACCGTCGCCGAGAACATCGCTCTCGCCCACGACGGGCTGGGGTTTCCCCGAAAGGCGGTGGTCTCGCGCTTCACGCAGGCTGCGGCTGATCTCGGGTTCACCATCGATCCGAGGCGAACGGTGGAATCTCTCTCCGTCGGCGACCGTCAGCGTGTGGAGATCGTCCGGGAGATGATGACCGCAGCCAAGGTGCTCATCCTCGACGAGCCGACCGCGACCCTTGCTCCTAGCGAACGGGACGTACTCTTCGCGACCCTGCGGAGGCTTGCGGACCTCGGCTCGGCCGTGATCCTTGTGACCCACCGCCTCGAAGAGGCGGCCCTCTATTGCGACGCCGTCACCGTGCTGCGCGCGGGTCGCACCGTGTTCGAGCACGAGGAGCCGTCTCGACTTTCGCAGGCGGACCTCGTTCGGGCCATGGTCGGAGATGTCCGCCTCGTGGCCGAGCGGCACACGAGCCCCCGGGGGGAGATCGCGCTCTCGGCAGCAGGCGTGAGAAGCCGGGGACCGGTGTCCGGAATGGCCATCGAGGTCGCTCAGCTGACAGTGCGCTCGGGAGAGATTCTCGGCATCGCCGGGGTCGAGGGCAACGGACAGAGCGATCTGGCGGAGATGCTGAGCGGAGCGGTGAAACCCGACCACGGTTCGCTGCTGCTGCACGAGCGCGAGATCGGAGCACTTCCGGGGCACGAGCGCACCTCGCTCATCGCGTACGTTCCGGACGACGAGAGCCTCGGATTCTCGGTCAATCTGCGGGTGTGGGAGAACCTCTCCGCTGAGGAGATGCTGTACCGGCGCCCCCCTACTGCTGGCAACAAGAAGGCCATGCGGGCGCGCTCCGCGGAGCTCGTGGAGAGGTTCAACATCCGTCCCCCCTCGATCGATGCGGTCGGCGGGCAGCTTTCCGGGGGAAACAGGCGAAGAGTGCAGATCGCCCGGGAATTCAGCAAGACACCGAGTCTCGTGGTGTGTGGCTATGCGACGAGGGGCCTGGACGTACAGTCCATCCAGCAGGTCAAGAACTGGTGCCGGGAACTCGCCAACGGGGGAGCGGCAGTCGTCTACATCGCATCCGACCTCGAGGAGATCCTCGATCTGTCCGACAGCGTCGCCGTGCTCGCGCGGGGCCGGCTCACGGCCTCGCGACCCGCAGTCGAGGCGACTACGGAATGGATCGGCCACGCGATGCTGAGCACGGAGACACCGAGCGAGCAGACGGCATGACCGGAACTGGAGAGGACCGCCGTCAGGCAGACGGCTCCCGGACGCAGACGTCAGCCCGTGCACGTGGGCGGGCATCAAGCGGGTGGCTCTGGACGGCCGGTGCGATGCTGATGTCCGTTGCGTTACTCGGACCCATTGCCGCTGTCGTCGGGGCCGACGTCGGGCACACCTACTCGACGCTCTTCCTCACGTCCTTCGGGTCGCCCTTCGGCATCGGCGTGCTCCTCATCTACTCGATCCCCCTCGTGCTGGTCGGTCTAGCAGTGGCGGTGCCGTATCGGGCCGGCCTGTTCAATATCGGCGGGGACGGTCAGCTCCTGATGGGGGCCTTCACCGCCATGGTGGTCGGCGTGAGTCTGCCGGGTCTGGGGGCGATCCCCGGCGGGGTCCTGATCCTGCTCCTGGCCGGAGCAGCAGCGGGTGCCTTCTTCGGTGCGATCGCGGGCGCCCTTCGCGCGTGGCGGGGCGTCAGCGAGATCGTCACGACGATCATGCTCAACTTCGTTGCACTGTTCCTGGTGCGCTACTTCGTGGCGGGACCCCTTCGTGACCCCGGCTTGACGTTCAACGCCAGCCCCGCCGTAGACCCCGGACTGCGAATCGCCAAACTCGCGGGCAACGCAGGAATCCCCATGTCCGCGCTCGTCGCGATCCTCGCCGCTGCAGTCGTCGCGTGGTGGGCGTACCGCACTCGGAGCGGGTGGGCGCACCGGATGCTGGGAACCGCACCGTCCTTCGCTCGGGCGAAGGGTGTGCGAGTCGAGGTCGGCTACTTCCTGGCCCTCGTCGCGGGCGGCGCGCTCGGCGGTCTCGCGGGCGCGACTGAGCTGGTGGGCAACCAGTACCGCATCGGGTTCGGCTTCTCGCCCGGATGGGGTATCGATGCTGTGGCGATCGCCCTCCTCGCACGCGGGAACCCTCTCGCGGTTGTTCCGATCGCGGTCTTCTTCGCATTCCTGAGGAACGGAGGAGGGGCCCTTCAGTCAGCGGTCGGGATCCCGGGAACGGTCGTGACGCTGCTGGCCGCGGTGCCGGTGCTCATCGTGGCGGCGGTGACGGGCTGGCGGACCTACCGCAAGTTCCGGGGGGAGGGAGGCTGATGGAGTTCCTCTTCGGCGCAATGGTCGTGTTGGGCGTCCCATTGCTGTTCGCCGCCCTCGGCGGGATCCTCGCCGAGCGCTCGGGAGTCCTGAACCTCGGGCTCGAGGGGCTGCTCCTGATCGGGGCCTTCTGTGGCGCGCTGGTGGGATCTTCGACCGGCTCGGTCCTCACGGGTGTGGCCGCGGCCCTGGCGGCCGGACTGCTCGGAGGAGCGGTGCTGGCCTTGCTCACGGTCGTCCTGCGCGCCGACCAGATCGTCACGGGAATCGCGTTCAACATCGCCATGCTCGGGTTGACGGGTCTGTTGTTCGGCGTCCTCGGGGCGGGGGCGTTCGCGACTCCTTCGGATGCGGACACCCGCATTCCCTTCCTCGCCGATATCCCGGCCCTCGGCGCACTCTTCAGCACGCACTGGATCGCCTACGTCGGATACGCGCTGGTGGTCGCGCTCACGGTAGTACTCTTCCGAACCGGCCTCGGCGTCCGGATCAGAGCGTCGGGCGAGAATGCGGAAGCAGCACGGGCCAGCGGGGTGAACGTTCTCCGCACCAGGTTCGCGGCGGTAGTGCTGAGCGGCGGCATCGCCGCGCTCGGCGGGGCCTTCATGAGTTTGGCGGATGTCCACGGATTCGGCGAGAATATGGTCGACGGTCGGGGCTACATCGCGTTCGCGATCATCATCCTCGGCCGCTGGCGCCCGCTCGGCGTCGCGGCGGGGGCGGCCCTGTTCGGATTCGCCCAAGGGCTCGACCTGTTCGCTCAGACGCGTTCCTTTCCTCTTCCCCTCGAAGCTGTGCAGGCCGTGCCCTATGTCATCGCTCTGGCGACAGCGGCCATACTGGGTAAGAAGGCGAGGCCCCCCGCTGAGGAGGGCCGGCCCCTCATGCTGGCCGGCTGACGAAAACGGAGGTTGGCCATGACTAAGTCGCGTAATACTGCCCGCAGCGACCAGGGATCAGGACGGCGCGACGAGCTGCAAGTGCACTCGCCGAGCCTCGTGGACGACATCGCCTTCCGCCTCCAGTCCGACATCATGGCAGGGGTCTTCCCGCCCGGCGCGCACCTCCAGCAGGACGAGCTCTGCCAGAAGTACGGAGTCAGCAGAACTCCCGTCCGGGAAGCGCTGCACAAGCTGCATGCTCAGAATCTCGTGACGATCGTCCCCAACAAGGGCGCGACGGTGCGCATCCCGACCGAACGCGACCTGCGGGAGGTCTATGCCATGCGGGGCGAGCTCGAGGGCTTCTCCGCCGAGCTCGCTGCCGGCAACTGGTCGGATGCCGATGATATGGACCTGCTGGCTGCGCAGGCGAAGCTGACGGCCTTCGTCGCCCGAGGTTTGGCGATGCGGGAGCCGTCCCCCGAGGAGGAAGCCTCGATGGGAGCCAGGATCGCCAGGGCGAACGAGGAGTTCCACTCGATCATCCACCAGGCTTCCGGAAACACCCGCCTCCGCAACCTGATCCTCGACCTTGAGAACTCCCTTCCGGTGAGTCAGATCTGGCGGGCGCTGCGGGACGCGAACGAGACCGAGGAGCTGAACGTGCGCGATCACGAGGACATCGCTGTCGCGCTGCGGGACGGGGACGGCCCGGCGGCTCGCGAGGCGATGTCCCGACACATCACGAGGGCCGGCGAGCTGCTGGTGGAGCACCTGCGTGAGGTGGGCTTCTGGAAGGGAAAGGCGCTCAGGTAGAGGAGCCCGTTCGGTCGCGAAGAGCTCGAACCGTCTCGGCTCGGCGGCGGGCTATGCTCACCAGCCGCTGCGCGTCATAGCTTCCGCGCAGCCCGGTGCCGGACTTCGCACCGAGGTCGCCGCCCTCAACCATCGCCCTCAGGTGCTGAGGAGGCTCATTGGAGTCAGAGAGGGACGGGAAGAGCTGTTCGGCGACAGCCAGGTGGACATCCAGGCCGGCCAAATCCATGCTCTCGAGCGGCCCCACCGCTGCCCATCGCGGCCCCAACGCATGGACGAGTGCGGCATCCAGGTCCTCGGGAGTGCAGACCCCGTCCCGCAGCAGCGCGTGGGCCTCCCTGAGCAGGGCGTACTGCAGACGATTGACGACGAATCCCGGGACGGGCTTCCGGACGTGCAGGGCGTGCTTGCGCAGCCGTTGCACGAAGGTCGTGAGCGCCTGAGCGGTGGCTGCGGAGGTGGAGGGTCCGCGGACGATCTCCACGACCTGCACGAGCTCAGCAGGGAGAAACCAGTGCAAGCCGGCGAACCTCTCGGGGGGCGTCACGGCACGCTCGAGGTCGGGAAGCGAGAGCGAACTGGTGTTCGTGGTGATGATCGCGCTGGGCGGCGCGGCGGCGGCGATCTCGGCGAGCACGGCCTGCTTCAGTTCGAGCTCTTCCTTCACCGATTCGACGACCAGGGAGCACCCCGCGACGGTAGAGGGGATGTCGTCGGCGAAGCTGACAAGTGCCACTGCCCGCCTGCTGGCGTCCTCATCGAGGAGGCCAGCGTTGACCAGTACGCCGAAGGAGGCTGCGAGGCGGGAGCGGGTTTGGTCGAGCGAACGCCGGCTGCGCGTCAGGCAGCGGACCGGGGTTCCCGACATGGCGACGGCGGCGGCGATTCCGACGCCCATAGCTCCCGCGCCCACCACCCCCACGAGCTCTAGTGACGGCAGGGATGATTCGGGGGCGGTCTCACTTCGCGCCAGCATAGACGCGAGGATACATGTATCCGAGCCCGAATCAGGACGGCCCGTGCGATCGTTTGACAACATGCATCCATGGATACAATATGGCCCTATGCCGGATAGAACGCAGCTCGATCAGACCCTCGAATGCCTGGGTTGGGAACAGGAAGGCATCCTCCGATGCCTGCGCAACAACCTCGACCCGGCGGTCGCGGAAGACGCTGCCAACCTCGTCGTCTACGGGGGCAAGGGGCGCGCGGCGCGCAGCCATGAGGATCTCGACCGGATCATCGCTTCCTTGAAGACGCTTCGGGACGACGAGACCCTGCTGGTCCAGTCCGGAGCGCCGGTGGCGGTGCTCCCCACTCACCCGGACGCCCCGCGCGTGCTCATCTCAACTGCGATGGTGGTCCCGGCTTGGTCCGATCAGGAGACGTTCTGGGACCTCGAGTCCAAGGGGCTCACAATGTACGGCCAGATGACAGCGGCCGGCTGGTTCTACATCGGGACGCAGGGAATCCTGGGCTTCACTTACGAGACCTTCTCCTCGGTCGCCAAGCAACACTTCGGCGGGACGTTGAAGGGGCGGAAGATCCTCACGGCGGGGCTCGGAGGCATGGGGGGAGCGCAGGGATGGGCTATTGCTCACAATGGCGGGCGCGCGCTCATCGTGGAAGCCGACGAGCGACGCGCACGTCGCCGCGCTCAGGGTGGCTGGGTCGACCATCTCACCGGGGACTACGACGAAGCCGTCAGACTACTCACGTCCTCTGACGAGCCCGGCTCGATCGGCTTGATCGCGAACATCGCGGAGGTGGCCCCCCGCCTGCTCCGTGACGGCGTGCATGTCGACATCGTCACGGACCAGACCTCAGCACACGACATCCTCAACGGCTACATCCCGATCGGCTACACGCCGGAGCAGACCGCGAACGCTCGAGCCGCCGACTCCGAGTACCTAGCGGCGGCAAGCCGATCGCTGCTCCAGCACGCGAGGGCTCTCCTGGGATTCCGGGAGCAGGGAGCTGTCGTCTTCGAGTACGGCAACAACCTGCGCGGACAGGTCAGGAAGGCCGGACTGCCAGAGATCATGGTGATTCCGGGTTTCGTCAACGAATACGTGCGCCCCATCTTCGCCTCGGGCGTCGGACCGTTCCGATGGATCGCCTTGAGCGGTTCCGACGAGGACCTGCGCAAGAGCGAAGAAGCAGTGCTCGAGGTCGTCGGCAGCGAGTCCCTCGGCAGATGGTTCGCCCTTGCACGGGAACACATCCCGCAACAGGGACTCCCCGCACGGATCTGCTGGCTCGGGCTCGGTCAGCGGGACGCCGTCTGCGCTCGCCTCAATGAACTCGTCGCCTCCGGAGAGATAGGTCCACTCGCACTGGGCCGTGACCATATGGATCCCGCCTCCGTCGCTTCGCCGCTTCGCGAGACCGAGGGGATGCTCGACGGGTCGGACGCCATCGCGGACTGGCCGATCCTTTCCGCCATGCTGAACGCCGCGCAGGGAGCCACCTGGGTCTCCGTCGGCAACGGCGGGGGCGTCGGCGTGGGCAATAGCATCCACACGGGAATGGTCGTCATCGCGGACGGCACAGAACGAGCCGCCCGGAAGATCAAGCGCGTGTTCTGGACAGATCCGGCTCTCGGAGTTGCGCGCTACGCCGACGCCGGGTACCCGCAGGCTCTGGCCAAGGCCGCCGAGTCGGGCCTGGACCTTCCGCGGCGGACGAACGAGCTGAAGCAGTTGCAAATGGAGGAGACCCGATGACGACTGTGAGTGCAGAGCACGCGGTTACGAGCGCGGAACCGGTGCCGGTCAAGGAGTTCACGCTCAGCATCGACACGGGCGGAACATTCACGGACGGCTTCGTGTCCGGCGCGGGGCGGCACGCCCAGGTGAAGGTGGACACCACCCCGCATGATCTGACCGAGGGATTCATGGCGTGCGTGCAAGCCGCCGCCGCCGCCATGGGTGAGGACCTGGAGGGCTTTCTGGGCAAGCTCGGCGTGGTCCACTTCAGTTCCACCATCGCGACCAATACGGCGGTGCAGCGATCGGGCCCCCAGGTGGGGCTGATCGTTAGTGGAGGCGCAGACCGCGCATACGGCACCTCGGAGCAGTTCAGCGCTCTCGGCGCCTTCATCTCGGCCGACATGATCGTGTCCGTACCGGAAGCCGTCGACGATACGGGCCAAGTGATCACGGAGCCGGATGCGCGCTCGGTCGACGATGCGGTGCGGTTCCTTCTCGAGCAGGGAACGGCGATGATCGTCGTGAGCTTCGGGAACGCCCATCTGAACCCGTCGAATGAGCAGCGTGCCAGGGACCTGATCACCGCCTCTTACCCACGCCACTACCTCGGGGCAATCCCGGTCCTCCAAGCCTCGAGGATCTCCATCGCGCCAGACGACTTCGGCAGGACTGCAACCGCGGTCCTGAACGCCTACCTGCACCCCGCCCTCGTCCGGAGCCTCTACAAGGCGGAGGACGGCCTCCGCCGGGGCGGCTACCAACGACCTCTGCTCATCGTCAACACCGACGGCTCCAGCACGAGGGTCGCCAAGACCAGGGCGCTGGACACCTTCAACTCGGGCCCATCGGCCGGAGTCCTGGGCGCTGTGCACGTGGCGTCCGCTCTGGCCGCCGACAACGTCTGCACGTTCGATGTGGGAGGCACTACGACGGACGTCGCGTTCATCGCCGGCGCGGTGGCGCCGCTGACGCCCGAAACACTAGCCGCGGACCTTTCCGTTCCGCACCCTGCTGTCGATCTCTGGTCATTCGGCCTCGGTGGCGGCTCCATCATCGCGCGGACGGAGTCGGGTCTCACGGTCGGCCCCGGCAGCGCGGGATCGTCACCCGGCCCCGCGTGTTTCGGTCTGGGCGGCACGAATGCCACCCCGACCGACGTGTGGCTCACGCTCGGCTACATCGATGCCGACCGGTTCCTCGGCGGCCGTCGGGTGCTGCTGAAGGACGAGTCGATCGCCGCGATCGAGCGCCTCTTCGGCCCCGACGACGAGCGCGACCTCGAGGAGAAGGCGCTCGACGCGCTGGATGCCGTGCATCAGGCGCTCGGGGAAGGAATGCGTGACTGGGCGGACCGCCATCCCGGCATTCGGAACGGCCCTGATCGGTGGCTCTTCTCCTATGGAGGAGGCGGAGGTCTGCTGGCCGTCGCAGCGGCCGAATCCCTGGGGATCCAACGCGTCGTCGTCTTCCCGCAATCCTCCGTGTTCTCCGCGTTCGGCGGAGGACTGCTCCCCATCGCTCACAACTATCGCGCTGCGCTGGTCGGCTCCCGCATGGACGACGTCGTGGCGAAGCTCGCAGCGAGCGCCGTACGGGACCTCCGCGCGGAGGGCGTGACGGAGCTCGCCGCGGTGGCCGCCCTCCTGCGAACCGCGAGCCAGGAGGGGGACTTCGGCCAGACGGCCGCCGCCACCCTCGCCGACCTGCTCGAGGGCACCTCGTCGTTGGAGCTGCCGGCCGACGCGACACGAGTCGAGCTGCGAGTAGAGGTCGAGCGCCCTCGCGAACTCGCCGTTCGGATGGGACCCGAGGCCGATAACCGCGACTCGCGGACCGTCTCGACGAGGGGCGGCCTTGCCGCGTACCCCATCGTCTCCGGACTCGGCGAGCCTGACGCACCCTCGGTGCAGGGGCCCGTGTTCCTCAGCGCGAGGGACACCACCATCATCGTCCCCGCGGGCTGGAGCTGCAGCTTCACCGAACTGGGGTACGGCATCATCCAGAAGGAGGAAGCGGCATGAGCGTCGTGGAGATCACGGAGTATCTCGCCATCGATCTGACCGACACCGTCTGGCTGTGTCGGCGCTGCGGCCAGAACCTCGGCGCGGCGGACTCGAACTACAAGTTCGGGTGCCTCGTGGCCGATCGGGACCCGCGTGACGTGCACCCGCCCGTGGTCGAGGGCGATTACACCTTCGCACCGGATCCGACCTGGTGTCGCATCGTGGAGTTCTACTGCCCTGGCTGCGCGGTTCTGCTCGAGGTGGAGTACCTCCCACCCGGGCACCCGATCACGCACGACATCGAAATCGACATCCCCGAACTGAAGAAGCAGCGAGGTCTGAGCATCCAATGAGTCGCGCATCGATCGAAATCGACATCGGCGGAACCTTCACCGACTGCTACGTCAACTCGGGCACCGGAAAGACGACCTGGTGCAAGGTCCGGACGACCGCCCATGATCTCGGCCTCGGTATGTCCCGGGCGATCGACGACGCGGCTGAGCGGCTCGGGATGACCGGCGATGAACTGCTGGGCGACACCGGAATCGTCCGATACTCGACGACAGTCGCCCTGAACAAGCTCATCCAGCGCAGCGGACCCAAACTGGCGTACATCACCACCTCGGGCTTCGAGGACACGCTCATCATCGGTCGGGCCAGCCAGTGGTCGGACGGACTTCCGTTCAGTGAGCAGCGCGAGATCGCCCGCGTCCAGAAGCCGGAGCCGCTGATCCCGAAGACGCTTTCGGTGGGAGTCAAGGAGCGCATCAGCTCCACCGGCGAGGTGCTCCGGCCGCTCGACGAGGAGGCGTTCCTCAAGCAGCTGGACTACCTCGTGGACCAGGGAGTGCGCGGGTTCGTAGTCACCCTCCTCTTCTCCTACCTCAACCCGTCCCACGAGCTGCGGATCCGGGAGCTCATCGAGAGGGAGTACGACGAGTCGTACCTCGGCAGGATGCCGGTCTTCCTCTCTCACGAGGTGTCCCCCCGGAAGCTCGAGTACACCCGCTCGACGATGACCCTGCTCAACGCCTATCTGCACCAGTCCATGTACGAGGAGCTGGTGGGGATCGGGCAGCAGCTGCGTAGCCGGGGATACCGGGCGCCACTCATGATGGTCCACAACACCGGCGGTATGGCCAGCGTGTTCCGCTCGTCCGCCGTCCAGACGTTCAGCGGCGGGCCCGTCGCAGGCCTGATGGGCGCGGCCGCGATCGGCGAGGCGTACGGTCGCACGAACGTGGTGACCACCGACATGGGAGGCACTTCCTTCGATATCGGGATGGTCGTCCAGGGCAGCACCCGCTTCTATCAGTTCGCCCCGACCATCGACCGATGGGTCGTCGACGCGACCATCCTCGACACGAAGTCCATCGGTGCGGGCGGCGGCTCGATCGCGAAGGTCTCGGAAGAGCTGGGCAATCGGCTCGATGTCGGGCCGGAGAGCGCGGGTGCGGTCCCCGGGCCTGTCTCATACGACCAGGGCGGCAAGGAACCCACGGTGACCGACGCCAACCTGGTGCTCGGCTATCTCGACGGGGAGAACTTCCACGGCGGTCGCCTCACCCTGAACAAGAGACGTGCAGAACGCGCGATCGAACAGAAGATCGCGAAGCCACTCGGGTTGAGCGTGCCGCACGCGGCGCTGCTCATCAAACGGATCATCGATTCGAAGATGGGTGCCGAGATCCACAAGGAGACGGTGCTCAAGGGATACGACCCCCGGGACTTCACCGTCTTCGCGATGGGCGGCGCCGGTCCCATGCACTGTTGCGGCTATACCGCCGCGGCCAACATGACCGAGGCGGTCGTCTTCCCCTTCTCTGCGACCTTCTGTGCGTTCGGGTCCTCGGCGATGGACGTGCTGCACGTCTACGAGCGATCGCAGAGGATCACCCTGTTGAAGCCGGGCGAGACGGATGAATGGCAGCAGGATGGGACCATCTTCAACGCCGTCGTGGCGGAGCTGATCGAGCAGGCGAAGCGCGACTTCGCCGGGGAGGGCTTCCAGACGGACGGACTCGTCTTCGAGCTCGAGCTGGAGATCCGGTTCGGCGGTCAGCTGAACGTGAAGCGGGTGGCATCGCCCGTCCTCGAGTTCGGTGGCGAGGACGATGCCCGCTCGATCGGCGCCGCATTCGAGAAGGAGTTCAGCGAGGCATACAGTGCTCTCGGACTCAACCCCGAAGCGGGCATCGAGGTCGAGGGCTTCATCCTCAAGGCACGACTCCCGCAGGCCAATCCGGAGCTGCCCGTCTATCCGGTGGGCGGCGACCGGGAAGGATCGAAGCACGCCCGGACAGGGACGAGGGACGCCTACTGGGCCCCTGAGAAGGGCTTCGAGCCGACGCCGGTCTTCCAGATGAACCTGCTCCGCAACGGCGACCGGATCGAGGGCCCCGCCCTCGTCGAGGATGAGAGCACGACGCTGGTACTCGAGCCGGGGTGGACCCTTGAGGTCGACCGGCACCACGCACTAGTCCTGACCAAGGAGGATTCCGATGTCCGTTGACAGTGTCCTGATCGAGACCGGTCTCAAGCCGGAGGTGCCGAGCGAAGAGGAACTCGCGGCAGCGACGACCCTCAAGGTGGGCGACTACGAGATCTTCTCGGAGAACCTCATGCTCATGGCGCAGGAGGGCAAAGAGGTGATGACCAAGATGGGCATCTCGTCGATGCTCCATTCAGGCGACACCCTGGTAGCCATCTACACTGCGGCCGGCGACCTCGTGACCGCCGTGTGCGGAACCCTGCTGCACAGCGTCACAGGGCAGATCCCGATCAAGTTCATCCTTAAGCACTTCGCCGATGATCCGAGCGTCGGGGTCGCAGAGGGCGACGTCTTCTACACCAACGAGGCCCTCTACGGCGGGATCCACAACCCTGACCAGTTCGCTCTGATGCCGGTCTTCGCGGGCGAGAAGCTGATCTGCTGGGTGGTGAGCGGCGCGCACCAGTCGGAGACCGGGGGGTCAGAGCCGGGTGGCGAGATCCCTGCCGCGAAGACCCGGCACGACGAGGGCATGAAGCTGACCCCTATCAAGATCGGCGACAACTACCGGCTGCGCACCGACCTTCTGAAGATGATGGAGAACTTCATCTCTCGCGCTCCGCGCATGCAGGTCACGGACGTCAAGGCGCGCGTCGCGGCCTGCGACAGGGTGCGGATCCGGATCCAGGAGATGGTGCGTCGTCGCGGTGTCCCGACAGTCCAGGGACTCTTCCGACGGATGATCCAGGAGACCTCTGCCGGAGTGCGCAACCGCATCTCCAGCTGGAACGACGGAACCTATCGTCACACTGTCTTCATGGACACCACGGGCCACGAGGACTCGCTCCTGCGGGCCAACATCGCCCTCACGGTGAAGGGCGACAAGGTCACGATCAGCTTCGACGGCAGCTCCCCGGAGCACGAGGGAAGTTACAACGCGTTCACTTCGGTCATCCGTGCGCACTGCGCCGTCAACCTGTTCGAGTTCCCGTTCCACGACTTCCCCCTCTCGTCTGGGATGATGGAGCACATCGACATCACGGTTCCGAAGGGATCTTTCCTCGACGCGTCGCCCGAGGCGGCCATCTCCTGCTCTCCACTCGTCGGCGGACTTGTTTTCCCACTGCTCGGATCGGTGCTTTCCAAGGTGATGTACTCGTCGGACCAGCGCGACCAGGTCTGCGGCTACACGTCCTCGAGCGCTTCGGCGGTCATGGTATCCGCGACCAACCAGCACGGGGTCAGGGTGACGGACTTCATGGGCTATCCACTCAACGCGTACGGCCTGGGTGCCCGCCACGACATGGACGGCGTGGATGTATTCGGCTTCCCACACGGCCCATGGGGGAAGGCGCCCGACGTCGAGGACATCGAGTCGGAGTTCCCGTTGCTGCACCTCTACCAGCACCAGATGCGGAACAGCTGCGGATACGGCAAGTTCCGCGGCGGCGGTGGAGCGACAATCGCCTACATCGTGAGAGGCACCAAGTACGCGGCCTTCACCTCCAGTCAGAAGGAGTCGCGGTTCCCCGCTCATAACGGGCTTTTCGGTGGGTATTCCATGACTACGCTCCCCGGCTTGCAGGTGCGCAATACCGACGTGCTGGAGCGGATGGCGAACGGCCAGGCGGACCTGCCCACGGACGACTACGAACTCGCCGTGGCGGAGAAGAACGGCACGCTCGGCGGAGAGGTGATCCTCGAACATCAGACCCGAGGGGTACGACTGCTGAAGGAGGGCGAGATCCTCGCAGCCAGCACCCAGGGCAGTGGTGGGTATGGCGACGTCTTGGAGCGCGAGCCCGCGAAGGTCGCGGAGGATCTTCGAAACGATGTCATCAGTGCGGAGGTCGCGCTCAGCGTCTACGCCGTGGTCGTCGACCCCGACCGCTACATCGTCGACGTGGAGGCGACCGAGAGGGCGAGGGCAGATGTTCGCGCACGCAGACTCAGCGTCGGCAAGCCCTTCGCTGAGTGGATCGCCGAGTGGTCTCTGCAGCGGCCTGCGGAGAGCGCACTCGGCTGGTTCGGCGAGTGGCCGTCGGGTAAGCCGAACCGCGACGTGATCCGGATCTGACGATGCCGGGGGTTCTCAGTAGCGCTCTGGCGGGCGGAAGTCGCGCGTATGTCCCGTATGTCTGGGAGTCGCTCCCCTCTGTAGTGAATCTGCGCGCCGACGAGAAGTGGTGGCTCAATACCGTCACCTCCCGCCGCCTGCTGCTTGATCTCGTCAGCTCGACCGGCGCCCAAGGGGTTGCCGTAGACGTGGTCCATCCCGCCGACTGGGCCGCCCTGACCGATGGCGGTGACACCGAGCAGTTCGCCGATGATGTGCTGGAGGACTCTTCGGTCGCCGCGGCACTCGATGCCCTGAAGAGGCTCGTCCCCACGATGCCGGGCCCGGTGCTCGGAGTCCTCCCCGACATCCGCCCACTCGAGACGGCGATGGACTCCGATCTGCTGAGCGACGCGCTGTGCGACCTCTCCCGGGGAGCGATGGCAGCCGGTCTCGCCGGGATCGTCGTCCTCGGGCAGCAGGCGGACAGTTCCGTCGTAGCGCGGGTCGTGCGCATCGCCGATAACTTCGGCTGCCCGGTGCTCAGCCTGGGGCCGGCGATCGGGGCGGTCGACGAGGTGGGCAATGCCGCGAGCTGGGCGTTGACCCGGGCCGATGCCGACGGTGTTGCCGCAGTCGACGGAGCTGCGGTTGCCGGCGTGGTGCTGACCCCCGGGGATGTCAGTGCGGTGTGGAGCCGCGCAGAGATCGCGGCTTTCGGCTCGATTCAAGCCTGAGACTCGACGGGTGGGCGCATCAACCACCGAAGGGCCTCTGATGGCGACTCCGCGAACGATCAGCCTCGATGAGGTTCCGGCGTCCCGTTGGGTGAACGGTGGGGGATTTACGGCCGAATTGGCCCGGGAGCCCCGCTCCGGACCATTCCGGTGGCGCCTGTCGATAGCCACAATTTCGGGAGCCGCGACCTTCTCCCACATCCCGGGCGTCGCGCGTGCCCTCATGGCGATCACTGACGGCCCGCTGACCCTGATCGTCGATGGCGCACATGTGCGGCTCGCCAAGTACGACACTGTGCAGTTCACGGGTGATCAGGAGGTCGCCTCCTCCGATCCCGGCACCGCGCAACGGGACCTGAACCTGATGGTGCGCGGTGGGACACCGGTACTCGAGGCGGTGTCAGTGAGCGGCAGGATCGTCACGCCGCCCGGTCTCCTTGCGGCTGTCGCTCTAGAGGGGGAGCTCAGGAGTCTCGCCCGCCCACTGTCAGCCGGTGACGCGGTGCTGACCGCCGGCGTCCCGACCGCGATCCGCGGCGAGGGGCTGATCGCGTTCGCACGCGTCCTGTGAAGCATGCTGCTGCGGGCACCTCAGGCGTTCACCGTATTGCGGGTGACTGCGAAGGAGTTGCGGCGGCGCGGAAGGCCGCACAGCGGCCCGGTATGTCCTGAAACGGGAAGCCGGCGAGACCCTGTCGCTGGCAGGGATGTTGCCGGGCCGCTCGAGCGGCAACGATCCGCTCAAGGGGCCCGAGGTGTGCTGCAGCCGGCGGCGCCGAGCTCACTGACCGAGCGCCGCCTCGAACTCCGCGGCACCCGCGCGGACCACAGCGCCGATCTTCTGACGATCCGCCTCGCTCAGCCGGAAGGCCGGTGCGACGACCGTCAGCGCGCCGACGAGCGCGCCGTAGGAGCGGACCCCGGCCGCCGCGGCCCATACGCCCGCATCGACCTCCGCGGTGGACTGTGCATAGCCGGTGGCGCGGATGGAGTCGAGGTCCGCGTCCCACTTGGACCTGTCCGCCTTCGACATGGGCGGGCGGAGCCAATCGAAGTACTGTTCGCGCTTCGCGTCGCTGTACTCCGCGAGCAGCACCTTCGGTGCGGCACCCAGATGAAGCGGCATGAGGTGGCCCGGCTGGAAGGAGATGGAGATCTGATGATCGCTCTCGGCGATCGCGAGGCAGACCGCGGCATCGTTGACCCGGCGGATGTACAGGGCTGTCTCACCGGTCTCCTCGCGCATCCGGTCGAGGATCGGCTGTGCCGTGGTCCGGTAGTCGAGGGAGACCTCGGCCGAGCGTGCGAGTCGGAGGACCCGCGGGGTGAGCACGAAGGTGCCTTTTCCCCGCTCCTCGATGAGATTCATCTCCCGCAGCAGGGAGAGGTAGCGGTACGCGCTCGGCACCGAGATGCCGTGAGCCTCGAGGACGTTGTCGATGGTGAGCTCGGGACGGCTCTCGGTGAACTGGAGCAGGATCTGCAGCGCTCGCCGGGCACTGTCGACCCCCTTGGTGCGCTGCACGAGTTCGGGCACCGCATCGGGCGCCTCGTCTGCATCTCTGTCGTTCATGAGGTTCGATTCAAAGCCTAGACCAGCATCTCGGCGGAGCATGGGTCACGCCCGCTGGACGCTGAGCACCTCGAGCGCCGCCTCAAGGCCGGCACCGACATCGAGCTTCATGCCCAGGTCGAGGAGGGTGCGGCCGAGCGCCGTGAGCCCCACCACCGAGTGGAGCCCACCCGCCGTCGGTCCCATGTGCGACAGCCTGATGAGGTTTCCGGCGCCCTGGCCGTGGGAGAACATGACGCCGTACTTGGCCCGCGCCAGATCCCGGACCGTGACGTTGTCGATGTCATCGGGAAGCCGGATCGAGGTGACGCACGCCGACATGCTGTCCTCGCGCCGCGCCCAGAACTCGAGCCCCATCGCGCGAGCCCCCGCCTTGGTGAGCTCCCGGGCATCGACGTGACGCCGGACGACCTGGTCGATGCCTTCGGCGAGTGCCTGGTCGAGGGCCGCCTCCAGACCGTTGATGTCGCTGACCGAAGGCGTGTAGGGGAACCGGCCGTCGCCGAGCCACTTCTCCTTGAAGTCGAGAAGCGACAGGTACGAGTCCCGGGGTGCAGCCGGGTTCGAATAGATCTTGTCCCAGGCCCGCTGACTGACGGAGATGAGCGAGAGTCCCGGAGCCCCGCCGAGGCACTTCTGCGGGCCGGTCACGCAGAGGTCGAGGCCCCAGTCATCCGTCCGATGCTCCATGCCGAGCACCCCGGACACGGTGTCCACGTAGGTGAGGATGCCGCGGTCCCGGCACATCGGCCCGATCTTCGCGAGATCGGTGATCGTTCCCGACGGCGTCTCGGAGGCGACCAGGCAGACCATCTCGACCCCCGGGTGGCCGTCGAGGTAGTCCTCGACCATCTCCGGCGTGACCGCGTCGTCGTAGCCGACCTCCAGCTCGTGCACGTCGGCGCCGAAGTCACGGAGCCAGTAGCCCGTGCCTTTGCCGAAGATGCCCTGCACGAGGTTGAGGACCCGCATGCCGGGGGTCACGAGGGACCGCAGAGCCGCCTCCAGGCCGAGGATGGCCTCGCCCTGGAGGATGATCACGTCGCCCTCCGTCTGGAGGATCTGCGCGGTCTTCTCCTGCACTCGCCGGAACGTCGCCAGGAAGTCCGGGTCGTAGTGGTACTGGATGGGCCGAGCCAGGCCGGCGAGGGTCGCGGCGGTGACCGCCACCGGGCCGGCGGACAGCGTGAACTCGAGCTTGTTGATGATCGGTCCTCTCTGTGCAGGGCGCGTCAGCGCGCCCCGCGGGTGTACGGGCTGCCGAGCGCCGGCGGGACGATCGAACTTCGCGCGAAGAGGATCAGCGTCAGCATGACGACGACGAAGGGCAGCATCTGGAAGACGTCGGCCGGGACACTGACCCCGATCAGCTGGAGCGGGTTCTTGATCGCGACCGCGATGCCGTAGAGCAGCGAGGTGATCACGATCCAGCTCACCTTGCCGCGGGAGAGCATCGTGATGACGATGGCGACGAAGCCGAGCCCGCCGGTCATGAACGCGGTGAAGGTGCCGGTCGTGAGAATGGAGAGGAACGCCCCGCCGCAGCCGACGAAGGCGCCGTTGAGCAGCACCGCAGAGCTGCGCGTCTTGATCACACTGCCGCCGGCGGTGTCGAGCGAGGAGGGCTTCTGCCCGGCCGCCCGGATGGAGAGACCCCAGTTCGTCCTGGCGAGCAGGAATGCGACGGCGACCATGACGAGGAGGAGCACCCAGAAGATCCCCGACTGCCGGAAGATCGACGGTCCGACGACGGGCAGGTCGGACAGGCCCGCGATCGCCCAGGAGTCGCCCGGCACGCTCAGCGGGTGCTTCGAGTAGTTCTGCAGATAGAGCACGCTCGTGAGGCCTTCGCCCATGACCGTGATGGCGAGCCCGATGACGATCTGGTTGAGCCCCAGCCAGGTGTTGAGCACGAGCAGCAGAAGATTCGCCACGACCCCGCCGGCGATCCCGCCGAGCATGCCGATCCACGGGCTCCCCGAGGAGACCGCGGCCACGTATCCGCTGTACGCGCCCACCAGCATGACGCCCTCGATGCCGAGGTTGAGCACCCCGGACTGCTCACCGATGGTCTCGCCGATCGCCGCGAGGATGAGGGGCATCGTCTGGACGAGAATCGCCGTGAGAAAGGCGGCGAGGACGCTCGCCGACAGCAGGCCGCTCATGTCGTCACCTTTCCCGATGCAGGACGTGCCGAGGAGCGCGGTCCGAAGATCGCCATCACGGACTGCTTCATGCCGACCGGCAGGTAGCTCTGCCCGAGCCGGCGCTTGTTCCCGACGTACTCCGTGATCGTCATGAACACGAGGATGAGTCCGACGACCACGAGCAGGAAGTCCGAGTTCAGCCCGACGCTCCGGGCCGCATTGATGCCGCCGTTCGCGAAGACCGAGTAGAACCCGACGAGCGGGATCGCGGCCAGGGGACTCAGCCGTGCGAGGAAGACGAAGGGCATCACGGCGTCGCCGTAGGCGGGATTCCAGTTCGCGCGCTGGTAGGTGACGTTGCCGAGCACATCGACCGAGCCCGCTAGGGCGATGAGGGCGCCGGACACGCAGAACAGCAGGATGATCATCCAGCTTCGGCTGATGCCGACGTGCTGGGCGGCCTTCGGGCTCGCCCCGAAGACGTCGAGTCGGACGCCGAACGAGGTCCGGCTCACCACGAACTGCGCCACCAGGGCGAGCACGATCGCGATCACGATGCCGACGTGCACCCGGGTCCCGGCGAGAAAGGGGAGGAGGTCCTCCCGGGGGATCGTCGCGGTCTGCGGCGCCGTCACCTTGGGGTTGGTGTCGTGCATCGGCCCCTTGATGAGCAGGTTCACGACGCCGATGGCGATGAACGACATGACGAGCGAGGTGATGATCTCGTTGGTGCCGAACCGGGCCTTCAGGACCGCGGGCACGATCGCCCAGATCGCGCCGACGAGGAGAGAGCCGACGATCAGGATGGCGGTGACGATCCAGCCCGGCAGCACCGGGTAGAGGACCGGGCCGAAGCCGGAGGCGACCACCGAGCCGAGCAGATAGGTGCCGTTGTAGCCGAGGTTCCAGAGCTGCCCGCGGAACGAGACGATGAGGCCCAGCGCGATGATCATCAGCGGGGCCATGAGCCGGAGGCTGTCCTGCCAGTTGCTGCCGGTGAGGCCGTACTTCCAGACGCCGGCGTAGAAATCGAGGGGGTTGCTGCCCATCGCCACGATGATCAGGCCCGCGACGACGAGCGCCAGGACGACCGGCAGGATGGAGCGCACGAGCCCGTCGGCGATCCGGCGGAAGCGCGGGAGTTCCTCGATCATGCGTGCGTCCCCTCGATCGCGCCGGTCATCAGCTGGCCGACCCGCTCCGCCGTGCCGCGGCCGTCATTCTGCACGATGCCGGCGATCTCACCGTCCGAGATCACCGCGATGCGGTGCGAGAGCTCGACGAGCTCGTCGAGGTCGGTCGAGAGCAGGAGCACGCTGCCGCCCGACGACGCGAACTCGGTGAGGATCTGCCGGACCAGCTTCACCGTCTTGAGGTCCAGCCCGTAGGTGGGCTTGTTGACGACGACGAATCGGGCGCCGTCCGTGAGCTCACGGGCGAGAAGGACCTTCTGGATGTTGCCGCCGGACAGCGTGCCGGCACGGGTCGCGGACGACGGCGTCTTGATCGCGTACTCGCCGATGAGCCGGTCCGCCTCGGCATCCACCGCCTTGCGGTTGATCTGTCCGAGCTTCCAGAACGGCGCCTGGCCGATCCGCTTCAGCACCAGGTTGATGGCGACCGACATGCCTGCGACGGTGCCCTCGTAGAGCCGGTCGTCGGTGACGTAGCGCAGGCCGAGCTTCTGGCGTGCTCGCACGCCGCGGCGGGCGATGTCCTCGCCGTCGAAGCGGATGGAGCCGGCAGAGGCGGAGCGCTGCCCGGCGACGACCTCGGCGAGCGCGCTCTGGCCGTGGCCGTCGATGCCCGCGATGCCGAGGATCTCGCCCTCATGGACGCTGATCGAGACGTTGCGGATGTCGGTGTCGTGGCCGTGTCCGTGGGTCGCGACCCCGCTGAGCTGGAGCCGGACCGACTTCGCGCCGCCTCCCCAGTCGTCGACCTCGCGCCGCGCTTCGGTCGCTCCGGCGAGATCGGCGGCATCGGGGGTCGTGATGTCCTCGCCGAACATCGCCGCGAGGATCGCGCTGTGCGCCTGCGCCTCGCTGAGCGAGGCGAGCTGCTCCGCACCGATGTGGCCGACGTTCTTGCCGCCGCGGAGGATGGTCACACAGTCGCCGATCTGGTAGGCCTCGCGGAGCTTGTGGGTGATGAACACCACGGCGAGACCCCGCGCCTTGATCTGGGCGATCGACTCGGCGAGCTTCTCGATCGCCTGCGGGGTGAGCATCGAGGTGGGCTCGTCGAGGATGAGCAGCCGGCTGCCCTTCCACATCGCCTTCGCGATCTCCACCTGCTGCTGCTGACCGAGGCCGAGGTCGCCGGCGAGGGCCTTCGGGTCGATTCGGGCGCCGAGCAGCTCCGAGAGCTCTTCGAGGCGGGCCACTGCCCGCTTCTCGTTGCGCACCAGCCCCGTCTCGCCGAGCATCAGGTTCTCGAGGACGGTGAACGCGGGGACGAGGGTGGAGTGCTGGTGCACGACGCCGATGCCGAGATCGACGGCCGCCTTGGGGGAGTTGATCGGCGCCGGAGCTCCGTCCACCAGGATCGTGCCGGAATCCGGCTGCTGCATCCCGGCCAGGATGCTGATCAGCGTCGACTTGCCGGCACCGTTCTCACCGAGCAGGCAGTGCACCTGCCCGCTGACGATGTCGAGGGAGATGCGGTCGTTGGCCACAACTCCGGGAAACGCCTTGGTGATCTCGCGCAGAGAGATCACTCCCGGCCCAGCCGCCATGCTGCTCAACAGTCTGCTCCTCGGTCGTTTCCCCGGATGGCCACCTGCGGCGGCCCGACGCCGGGCCGGTGCCTCAGGATCCCCTGGGCGCCGGTCCGGCAGTCGGATCTGCCGCTACGCGGCCTTCTTGGCGGCGATCACGTCCTTCACTGCGGCGGAGTCCTTCGCCCCGCTCGGCTCGATGGTGCCGGCGTCGATGGCGTCGGTCGCCGTCTTCACCGCGGCCTTGATCTCGGCGGTCAGGTTCGGGGTGTCCTGGAGGTACAGGCCGCCATTGCCGACCGTCAGCTCGTAGTTCTTGGACCCGAAGGTTCCCGCTTCCACGTCCTTGATCGCCTGCTCGTAGGTCGCCGTGTAGTCCCAGATGACGGACGTGAGCAGCACGCCCGGGTCGTCCAGTGCCGCGGTGACATCGCCGATGTCGGCGATGTACTTGACGCCGGGGTGCGCGTTGATCGCCTGGATGTAGCCGAGCGTCGCGCCGTCGCCCATCCCGAACACGACGTCAGCGCCGCCGGCGATCACGGTCTCGACCGCGGACTTGCCGCCGGCCGAGTCGGCGTAGCCGCTCGCGCTGATCTGGCCGAAGAGCACGGTGATGCCGGAGTCGACCGAGTAGACGCCCTCGGCGAAGCCGGCGGCCATGTTGAGCCAGTTCACGTCATCCGCCGAGATCACGACGGCTACCGTCTTCGACTCGGTGCTCATCGCGGCGGCGATGCCGGCGAGGTAGCCGCCCTGCTGCGCTTCCACGAGCGCCTCGGCCAGCTGACCGGGGACCGGCTCGAGACCCGAGTCCTGCGCGAGGATCGGAACCTGCATCTGCGCCGACACGGTCTGCGCCGCGACGCCGTAGCCGGAGGCGTGGGCGATCACGAACTGTGCGCCGTCGTCCTTGATGACCTGGCCGAGGACGGTCTCGGTGTTGTCCCAGCCCGCGTCGGGAACGGAGACGTACTCGAGCCCGAGCTTGTCAGCCGCCGCCTTCGAGTTGGCGATGCCGACCTGGTTCCACCCGAGGTCGGTCTCGTTCTCCGGGGCGACGAAGGCGATCTTGGTGATCTTGGGGGCAGCGGCACTGCTGCCGGCGGATGCGGAGGTGTCGGTGCCGGTGTCGGTGCCGGTGCCGCCCGCCTGTGAGGCGCAGCCGCCCAGGCCGATGGTGAGTGCGGTCACGGCCACGAGCGCGCCGAGGCCGGTGACCGTGCGGCGGGAGATGCCGCTGGTGATTGCTTTGTACATTGCAGGGAGTCCTCTCCGAGAGTGGGAACCGTCGCAGCCGGTGCGGGTGAATTTCTCACAATGTGCGTCGGTACCCGGACAGTATGAGAAGAATGGCGGCAGGTCAACGATCCCTGCCATACGTTTACCGACCTGAAACACGACGTGGCCCGGCCAGCCGCAAGGCTGTTGTTCGAGCGGAGGAGGCGAGCGCATGAACGGTGGACGTCGGCGGATGGCGGCGGCGGTGCTTGCGCTGTCGCTGATGGCGCTGTCCGGCTGCGCGGGGCCCGCCGGTTCGTCGCTGCAGAGCTCGTCGGCGCCGACGCATCCCGGGCCCAAGGCGCCGCTGTCGCCGGATGACGCCAATGCCCTCGCCCAGCTCGCCGAGGTGGCCCCGCGGACCTCGACGATCGACCCGGACCTGGCCGACTGGACGGAGTGCTGGCTTCCCAGCGCTCACGTGATTCCCGCGAAGGAGGTGGGCAACGCGACGACCTGGAAGGTGATCTGCCGCATCCACTGGCACGAGGCGGACAGCACGTCGCGGTATCAGGACACGACCTGCATCGGCGACTTCGCCAAGGAGCCGATGCTCGACCACTGCTATCGATGGGTCCACTACGACTATGAGCCCGAGTTCGACGATCACCCGGGCGTCCCTGCGTGACGGGATCAGGCATTGACCGCCGTGTCCTGATTCTCATATCCTGAGCGACACTCGCACCCATGTAAGAAAGATCGAGGAGCGCGCGATGGCGGATCCCAAGGTCTACCTGCTCGACGGCGGCACTCTCGTCATCGACGAGTCCGACGTCCACTGGCACATCAACACCGGCAATCCGGTGCGGTTCCCGGTGTACTCGGTGCTCGTCGAGCACCCCGACGGGCTGATCCTGTACGACACCGGCTACGACCTCGAGCACGTGCGGAAGGTCCTGCCCTTCGAGCTTCCGGAGCAGACGCCCGAGCAGACCATCCCGGCCCAGCTCGCGAAGATCGGCTACAAGCCCGAGGACGTCGACATCGTCGTCAACTCGCACTTCCACTTCGACCATGTCGGCGGGAACAAGCACCTCACCGCGGCGACGCACCTCATCCACAAGGCCGAGCTCCGCCAGGCGCGGTACCCGGAGCCCTTCGAGCGGCTCGGTTACTCCGACATGTCCTTCGACTTCCCCGGCGTCGCGTACAAGCCGATCTCCGGCGACTACGAGATCGCTCCCGGCGTGACACTGTTCGAGACCCCCGGCCACACCGTGGGCCACTACTCGATGCTCGTCGAGCTCGAGCACGACCGGAACATGCTCTTCTGCGGTGACGCCGCCTACACGCGCACGACGCTCGAGAAGGAGTGGATCGCAGGATTCCACCTCGACCCCGCGAAGTCGGTCGAGGCGATCCGCCGGCTCAACTACCTCGGCCGGGTCAAGGACGCGGACATCTACCCCTCGCACGAGCTCGAGCCCTTCCTGGGCTGGAGGCTCGCCCCCGAGTACTACGGCGGCAACTGAGCACCGGCACCGACCGTCCCGCAACCGCCACGAACCGAAGGAAGCAGCATGACTGAACGCGTCGCCATCGTGACCGGAGCCGCCCAGGGGATCGGCGCGGCCATCGCCAAGGAGCTCGCCGCCGACGGCGTCAAGGTGGTGGTGACCGACATCAACATCGAGGGCGCCACGAAGGTGGCCGCGGAGATCGGCGGGGTCGCCAAGCGCCTCGACATCTCCGACCCGGAGCAGGCGAACGCGGTCGTCGCCGAGACGGTCGCCGAGCTCGGACGGCTCGACATCCTCGTGAACAACGCCGGGCTCGTGCCGTTCACCCCCTTCGACGACCTCACCATCGAGCAGTGGCGCCGCACCTTCGCGGTCAACGGCGAGGGCCTCTTCAACATGACGAAGGCCGCCGTCGAGGCGATGAAGCCGAACAACTACGGGCGCATCGTCAACATCGCCTCGAACACCTTCGTCGCCGGAACCCCCAACTGCGCCGACTACGTCGCCACCAAGGGCGCCGTCGTCGGCTTCACGCGGGCCGTCGCGGGCGAGATCGGCAAGTACGGCATCAACATCAACGCGGTCGCCCCCGGCATCACCGCGAGCGAAGGCGTGTTCAGCACCGGGCACGGCGCCGGCTTCGACTACGTCGTTCCCATGCAGGCCGTCAACCGCCGCGGCATGCCGGCCGACATCGCGCCGGCCGTCGCGTTCCTCGCCTCCGAGAAGGCCGAGTGGATCACCGGTCAGCTGCTCGTCGTCGACGGCGGCCACACCCGCAACTGATCTCCGAGCGCATGACCACCGCGAGCGCCGACGTCCTGATCATCGGCGCCGGCTCCGCGGGCTGCGTGCTCGCGAACCGGCTCAGCGCCGATCCGGCACGACGGGTCGTCGTGCTGGAGGCCGGAGGCCGGGTCACCGACCCCGACATGCGACGGCCGGAGCTCTGGCCGTTCCTCCAGCATCGGGACTATGACTGGGACTACCTCACGGTCCCGCAGCGTGCCCTCGCCGGAAGGCGGTTGAGCTGGGCGCGCGGTCGGGGAATCGGCGGCTCGAGTCTGCTCCACGCGACCGCCCACATGCGCGGCTGCCGTGCGGACTACGACCGATGGGTCGCCGCGACCGGGGACGATCGCTGGTCCTGGGACCGGCTGCTTCCGCGTTTCCGCGCGATGGAGTCCTTCTCCGGCGGGGCCGATGCGGTGCACGGGGCGGACGGCCCGCTCTCGGTGCTCAGTCCCGGTCCGGACCTGCTGAGCCCCCTCGTGCAGGACTTCCTCGCCGGCGCCGCGTCGCTCGGCGTGCCCCGAATCGCCGACCACAACGGCGGCGAGATGCTCGGCGCCACCCCGAACTCGCTCACTCTCCGAGACGGCGAGCGGATGACCGTCGCCGACGCCTACCTCGACCCGGTGATGGACCGGCCGAACCTCGCGGTGCTCACCGGGGTGATCGTGCAGCGACTGCGCATCTCCCGAGGCCGCGTCACGGGTGCCGAGGTGCTCGTGCACGGCAAGCCGATGGACATCGCCGCCGGGACCGTGATCCTCGCCGCCGGTTCGATCGGGAATCCGCTGCTGCTCATGCGCTCCGGCGTCGGCGACCCTGAGGTGCTCGGCGCGGCCGGCGTGGCGACGGTCGTGGAGTCGCGCGGGGTGGGCAAGAACCTGCACGACCACCTCCTCGGCGCGGGCAACCTGTACCGCTCGGCGAAGCCCGTGCCGCCGAGTCGCCTCAACCTCTCCGAATCGATGTCGTACCAGTCGGCGAAGGGCTTCGGCGAGACCGCCGGACCCGTCGACATCGTGGTGGGCTGCGTGGTCGCGCCCAGCGTCTCCGAGTCCTTCTCGCCGGACGTCGGGCCGGGGGAGGGCTTCACCCTGCTCTTCGGGGTCACCAATCCGACGAGCCGCGGGCAGCTGTGCATCAGCGGCCCCTCCATCGACGACGCCCCGACCATCGATCCCAACTACTTGGACACCGAGCACGACCGGGCGATGTTCCGGCTCGCGCTGGACCGCGCCCGCCAGATCGGCTCGACCCAGGCCCTCGCGGGCTGGCGTGCCGAGGAGCTGCTGCCGGGGCCCGGCGTGAGCAGCGAGGACGACGTGGACGCCTTTCTCGCCCGTGCCGCCGTCACCCACCACCACCCGGTCGGCACCCTGCGGATGGGCGCGGACGACGGGGCGCCGGTGACCCCCGATCTCGGCTTCCGCGGCCTTGACGGCCTCTCCATCGTCGACGCCTCCGTCATCCCCTCGATCACGGCAGGCCCGGTGCATGCGCCCGTCCTGGCGATCGCCGAGGAGTTCGCCGCCGGATTCGACTGACCGCGCGATCCGACCTTCGACCAGGGAGACCCATGAGCACACTCACCGATCAGGACGTCCTCGACAGGGTCGCCGCCCGAGAGCCCGATATCCGGGCGGTCTCGGCCTTCGTGCTCGCGCATCCGGAGCTCGGGCACGATGAGCACGCGACGTCCCGGGAACTCGCCGACCGGCTGGAGCGCGCGGGCTACCAGGTGCAGCGCGGCGCGGGCGATCTCGCCACCGCCTTCCGCGCCGAGCTCGCCACCGGGCGACCCGGCGGCACCGTCGGGCTGCTCGCCGTCTACGACGCCGCGCCGGCCCACCGAACCTCCGACGGTGCGACCGTCCCGACCCATTCCTGCGGCCACTCCGCGCAGTCCGCGGGCGTTCTCGGCGCCGCCCTCGCCCTGGCCGACCTGCGCGACTCGCTCACCGGCACGGTCGTCGTGGTCGGCTGCCCGGCCGACGAGATCCACGCCCCCGGAACGCAGCGCCTGGGCAGCGGCAAGGCGCTCACCGCTGCCCGCGGGGTGTGGCGCGGCGTCGACGCCGCCCTCTACGCGCACCCGGAATTCCTCGACGCGGTGTGGTCCGAGTCGCTCGAGATGCGGCGGGAGACGGCGGTCGTCTCGGGAGGGCGCACCCTGCGGAACGATCTCGAGCCCGTCCCGTACGCGGCGTTCCGCCGGCTCGGGGCGCTGCTTCAGACCCTGGACCGTTCCCGCGTCATGGTGGAGACCGTCGTGCTCGACGGCGACGTCGAGGAGGGGTCCGGTCTCTCACTCCGCGCGCAGTTCCTCGTGTTCGCCACGTCGGCGGAGGAGATCGACACCCTCCTCGAGCCGGTCCGGCAGGCCCTTCCCGACGCCGTCTGGGAGCGGGGAAACGCGATCGAGGCCATCCGTCCGGACGCCCGCGTGACCGCCGTCGTGCAGGACGCGCTGGCCGCCGCCGGGCGTCCTGTGCGGCTCGGCGTCCCGCCGCTTCCGTTCGCGACGGACTTCGGCAACGTGACCCGGGTCGTCCCCGCCGCGCTCATCGGTGTCGGCCGCCCCGACGGGTGGGCCTTCCACACGGAGGGCGGCGAGCCGCAGTTCGCGGGCCCGGAGGGCGCGGCGATGGCACGCGGCATCGCGGAGGTGCTCGCCCTCGCCGGGCGCCGACTCACGGCCTGAGCAGCCACCCGCGCCCACGTCGCGGCCGCCCGGTTCCTTCCTCAGGCGCCGAGGAAGAGCCGCTGCGCGGTGCCGTTCATGACCGCCTCGAGCTGATCGGGCGCGAGCCCGGCCAGCTGCACCTTGAGCTGCTCGACCTTCGGCTCGTGCCACGGACCGTCGGAGCCGTACATCACACGGTCGGCGCCGACCGTGTCGACCGCCTCCCTGATCTTGAGGCTCATCGGCATGCCGCTCGTCTCGAGCCAGACATTGGGGTGGCGTCCCGCGATGGCGATCGAGGCGTCGATGTAGACGATGTTCCCGTGGCCCATGTGCCCGAGGATGATCTTCGCCTCCGGGTAGCGGACGATCAGCTCCTCGATGCTCCACGGCAGCGAGAAGATCGGATGGCCGCAGTGGATGAGCGCGGGCAGATCGTGCTCGAGGAGCACCTCGATGATCGGGTGCACCCGCGGGTCATCGGGCAGGAAGCCGCCGAACAGCGGGTGCAGCTTCACCCCGCGGACCTTCGGGTCCCGGAGGTACTCCCGGAGCTCGGCGACGGTGCCCTCGCGCTTCGGGTCGGCCCAGTACAGCTGGTACGCGCCGGGGATGTCGGCCACCACGCGGCGGACCATCGCATTGTCCTCGTGGAACACCATCGCGGTGTCGATGTCGTTCGCAGCGAGGTAGGGCGCGAGTCCGTCCTCGTCGAGACGCACCCCCGACATCGGGAAGTCCCCGACGTGGAAGTGCGCGTCGGTGATCGCCATCAGCGCTGCCAGACCCCGACGGTCCGCGCCTGTTCGAGAATGCTGTCGGCGTACCGAGTCAGGAACTCCTCGCGGCTGGGCGTGCCCTCGACCGGGCGATCGAGCGCATAGATCCAGAAGTAGTAGTGGTGGATGCCGTGGCCGACCGGCGGCTGCGGGCCGTAGTACTGGTCGGCGCCCGCGCCGTTCGGGGCCTGCCGGACGCCGGGCGCGTCGAGGTCGAGCGACGTGGCCTCGGCCGGGATCCCGTAGACGACCCAGTGGGTGAAGCCGTGCGGCAGCGGTGCGTCCGGGTCGTGGCAGATGATGGCGTACTCGACGGTGCCCTCCGGCGGTCCCGAGAACTCGAGTCGCGGCACCGAGCTGCCGCCGTCCGCGGTGAACTCGACGGGGAAGCGCTCGAGGTTCGGGACGTCGGGGCTTGCGATGGTCAGCTTGTCGACGAAGAGCGCCATGGGCTCGTCCTTTCGTTGGTTCGGATCTTCTGTTCAGGCCGCGAGCAGTCGCCCGAGTTCGGCGGTGAGGAGCTCGGGACGCTCCTCGGGGATGTAGTGGTCGGCGCCCTCGACCAGCACCCAGCGATCGCCCGGCCGCTCGGCGATCGCGGCCGCCCAGGCGTCCGCGCTGACGATGCGGCTGTCGGCGCCCCGCAGACTCGTCATGGGCGCGGTCACCGCACGGAACTCCGCGTCCCACGGTGTCCGGAAGCCCTCGATGAGCTCCTGCATGGCCGCAGGGGCGGCCAGCGGCCACCACTGCCCGTCGGCGCGCTGCGCATAGCCCCACCGTGCGCGGCGCCGAACGGCACCGGGCAGGATCCGCGGGTAGCGGCTGCGGAGGTAGTCCTCGACGGCCGGGAGGTCGGGGAAGGCGCGGTATCCCCCCGCGACCCGCACCGCCAGGTCATCGAGGACCGTCGCCTCCACGTAGGGGGTGTAGTCGACGGAGACGACGGCGCGCACGCGGTCGGGGTGCAGTGCGCCGACCAGCCAGGCGTTCCGGCCGCCGAGCGAATGCCCGCCGACGATTGCCCGCTCCAGGCCGAGCGCGTCAAGCACGGTGATGACGTCTGCAGCGAAGTCCCGGCCGCCGTACCCGCGCGCGGGCTTGTCGCTTCGGCCGTGCCCGCGCTGGTCGAGCGCGATGACCGTGGCGTGCGGGGCGAGCGCCTCCGCGACCGGCTCCCAGACGGCGTGGTTCGCCGAGGTGCCGTGCAGCAGCACGATCGGCGGGCCGGAGCCCCGCACCCGGAACGCGAGGTCGACCTCGGCGCCCCGGGTGCGGGAGAGGCCGTCCGCGATCGGCTCGACGCCGATCGGGGCGGCCATCAGACGTTCGGGATCGAGGAGAGCGTCTTCCGGGCGGCGACGAGACCGGTCACGATCTCCTTGCGCTTGGCCGCGATGGCCTCGGGGCCGTCGTACTCGTACATGCCGCTGCCGGTCTTGAAGCCGAGCGTGCCGGCGGCGATCTTCTCCTCGATCATCGCCGGGGTGTCCTTGCGGTCTGCGAGGTCGGCGTTGAGGTAGCTGGAGACAGCCTTGTAGATGTCGAGGCCCGCCATGTCGAGCAGGCGAGTGGGGCCGATCACCGAGAGCTTGTAGCCGATGCCCCACTTGACGCAGGCGTCGAGCCCCTCCGGGGTGACGATGCCCTTCTCGAGGAGGTCGAGGCACTCGCGGAGGATCGCGTAGAGGACGCGGTTCTCGACGAAGCCGGGGGTCTCCTTCTCCACGACGGGGACGTAGTCGAAGGCCTTCACGATGTCGACGAGCCGATCGACGTGCGACGGGTCGGTCTCCTCACCGGGGATCACCTCGATCATCGGGATGAGGTGCGGCGGGTTCGACCAATGCATGCCGATGAGTCGGCCCGGGGCCTTCATTCCCCGGGCCATGGTGCTGATCGGGATGCCGGAGGTGTTCGAGGCGATGATGACGTTCTCGCCGATGAGGCCGTCCTCGAGCTGCGCGAACAGCGCCTGCTTGAGCTCGAGGCGCTCCGGGATGGCCTCGATGATGAGCTCGGTGCCGGCCACCGCGTCGCCGAGGTCGGTGCCGAACGACACGGACCCGCCGTCGGACTTGGGGGTGCCGACGTTCTCCAGGACGCCGTTGACCATGGCGTAGGACGCCTGGGCGTTCTCGATGGCCTGGTCGGAGATGTCGTAGAGGCGGACGACGACACCGGCGCGGGCGAGGGTCGCGGCGATGCCGGGGCCCATGGTCCCCGACCCGATGACGGTGGCGATCTTCGGAAGGCTGCTCATGCGAATGCTCCTAGTCGACTGTGGTGGCGTTGCGGGGAATGCGGAATCAAATGCCGGGCGGGAGGCTGATCTGCGAGATGCCGATGCCCTGCAGCGCCTCGACCCGGTCGAGGCGCCGGTTGAAGTAGGTCCAGAAGTTGTTCTGCGCCTTGGCCGGGTAGATCCGGTCGAACTTCTCCCTCGTCTCCTGCGGGTCGGGCTCGATCGGGGGGAACCCGGAGGATTTGAGGTCCACCTGGAACCGCGCGGCCTTCTCGAGGAAGATCCCGGTCAGCGCGAGCTCGGGGACGGTGGAGCCGACGAAGGCGACCCCGTGATTCGCGAGCAGCAGCGCCTGAGCCCCGCCCAGCGCCTTCGCGGCGGCGACGCCGAGAGGCACCGTGGTGATGATGTGGCTGGTCTCCGCGAAGCGGGGCACACCCTCGTAGGCGAACCAGACGCCGTGGTTGTTGTAGGGCTTGAGCTCCTCCGTCGACGCGCCCAGCACGGTCGAGAAGTGCGCGTGCGAGTGGCCGACGAAGTTGACGTCCGGCCGGGCCCGCAGGATCTCGGCGTGCAGCGGCCACTCGAGGTGGCGGAGGCCGGTGCCTTCGAGCACGTTCCCGTCGAAGTCGAGAAGGATGAAGTCGTCGTCCTCGACCTCCGAGAGAGCGAGGTTGCCGCGCTTGAGCCAGAGACCGCGGCCGAAGGGGTCCCGATACGAGACGTGTCCCATCGACATGTCTCCGTGGCCCTCGAGTTCGAGGATCCGGTGGGCCCGAGCGACGTCCGCGAGCACGCTTGCGATCGACGCGTCCTCGAAGTACTGACTGTGCTGATATGTCATGAGACTCCTGCTCTGCGAGGGACTAGTGCGAGTTCTGCGCTGCGACGTCGGCGACTGTCATGCCGCCGACGCGGGGGTTCGGCCGGCCGCCGCTGGCGACCGCCACGATGATCACGAGTTCGTCCGGCCGGGGGGCGTCGGGCAGCGTGATCGTGATCGCGTCGTAGTGCGAGCGAACGTAGACCTCATCCTTGTAGGCGAGAGGGATGTCGATCTGTGCTCCGGGGCCGGTCACCTTCGAGGCGGAGGAGATCCAGGCCTTTCCGCCGCCCACCGCATCGCGGAGAGCGTCGCCGAAGACGGTGGTGATGCAGGCGACGACATGCTCCTGCTCCCCGTTCAGCCCGGCGAGACCGCCCTTGCCGTACGACTCGACGGGGCGACCGCCGAGCAGCGCCACGGCGCGACGTCCGAGCTCGGATCCGATGCTCGCGCTCGGCGCTGTCAGCGGGGAGAGGTCCTCGACCCAGCGCGCGGCGAAGGGGTTCTCCAGGACGACGGCGACCGCTGCCTTGACGAGCGGCTGAGCCGGCGCGGGGCCGACCTCGTGAAGCGTCTCGGAGACGAAGGAGTGGAAGGCGCGGACGCGGTAGTAGGGATCGATGCTCATGCGTTCACCTCGTGTCGGTGGGGGTCGGTCGGGTTGTACAGCGCGGTCTCGATGACGTCTCCCTGGAACTGGTCGCCCTGCGCCATCTGGCGGGTGTCGGCGTAGTACTGCGAGCGGTCCTGGGCGCGGTCGGTGATCGGCCGCTCGACGCGCTCCCACTCACGGAGGACTTCGGCCATCCGGTCCTCCGGGGCATTCGTCGCCTGGGTGGCGAGCGTCCAGGCGTTGTGGATCGAGCATCCCGCGCCCTGAGCCAGCGCGGGGCACATCGCATGCGCCGCATCGCCGATGATCGCGACCCTGCCCTCGGTCCAGCGCTCGACTCGCGTGGTCTGGTAGCCGTAGTACCTGCCGGGCAGCTTGGCCGCCTCCTCCAGGACCGGTGCGAGGTGCGGGAAGTTCGCCGTCCAGAGGTTCACGTCGATCGGCACCTTGGAGCCCTGCGGATCGCTGACCGGGGCCATCAGGGCGATGTACACGTCCTCGTCGTTGCAGGGCACGTAGAGCACGCGGAGGACCCGGGGCTCGATGTTCCAGAAGTCGATGTAGTTGTCCCACTCGGTGTCCGGCTCGAGCCGCTGCAGCTCGGCCTTGTGGCGGGGGACGAGGAAGCGGGTGATGCCATCGCGCGACCGCTCCCTCCGGAGCGGGATGCCGAGCGAGTCGCGGACCGCGGAGCCGACGCCGTCCGCCCCGACGACGAGGTCGGCGTCCGCTGAACTGCCGTCCGCGAAGTCGATGCGGCCCTCAGCGGTGGCGCCGGTCACTTCCGACCCCGGGAGAATCTCGACCCCGGATTCCCGAGCAGCAGTGAGCAGCGTGCTGTAGAGGTGGGGCCGTGTGACGGAGATCCAGCGCACGCCCTCGAGCTTCTCCTGCGAGCGGATCACGTTGTTCATGCGGGTCTCGTATGCGGGGGAGTGCATGGCGCGTGATTCGAGATCGGGGGTCGCGCCCAGCCTGTCGAGGACCTGGAGGCTGTTGCCCCAGAGGACGATGCCCGCACCTTCGGCGCGGAGTTCCGGCGTGCGTTCGTGCACGCGGACGGTCCACCCCTTCTGGGCGAGCGCGGTGGCGAGCGTCAGCCCGGCGAATCCGGCGCCGGCGATCTCTGCATGGCGAGGTGAAGGCATAGAGCATCAACTTTCAGGGCGTTTTCTTACAATCTAATCGGCTCTTCTCGTATGCGGAGAGTATCGCGGAGCGAGCCGCGACCTGCAAGATCTCCCCGGGAAAAGGCCGGAGATCCAGCGGGCCGGCATCATGGTTGGGCGGGGAGGCCGGCGCGGCGCCGGAGAGTCCTGCTGTTCGCTCGCATTTCTCGTCGCGCCGCACTACCAGATGCGGCAGGTGCGTCCGGGTGTCGACACGCCGCGCCGGGGTAACGGATTTGCAACGGCGCGGAGGTCGACCTAATCTTCCCTGTGCCAGCCGGCATCCGAAGCGCAGGAGCAATCGGAACCGAATCCCGGACTGGACGTACGCCGGTGCTGCCACGCCTCACGCTGCCCACATGCAGCACCGTTTATCCGACCGCTATTCGTCAGGGTGGGCAGCGGCGCGGCGAGACCCGGGGACGGGACGAGCGTCGGCGAACCCGCTGGAGCACGTACATGAAGATCCTGACCAACACTCGCGCCGCCGCTGGCGGCCTCGCCTTCGTCGCCCTGACGGCGGCGGGAGTCGCTCTCACGGCGGCACCGGC
Source organism: Naasia sp. (assembly GCF_025465545.1). GTDB lineage: Bacteria > Actinomycetota > Actinomycetes > Actinomycetales > Microbacteriaceae > Naasia. The sequence goes on from NZ_JAODMK010000017.1 coordinate 107,694, forward strand.
CAGCGCCGCGTCGCAGTCCACCTGGGACGCCATCGCCCAGTGCGAGAGCAGCGGCAACTGGCAGATCGACACCGGCAACGGCTACTACGGCGGCCTGCAGTTCAGTCCGGACACCTGGGCCGCCTACGGCGGTTCCGGCAGCGCTGCGGATGCCAGCAAGGAGCAGCAGATCGCTGTCGCCGAGCGGGTGCTCGCCAGCCAGGGCTGGGGAGCGTGGCCGGCCTGCTCGGCCCAGCTCGGTCTCTCCGGCACGAGCGGTTCTCTCGAGAGCGACTCGAGCGCTCCGCAGTCGGACTCCTCGTCGACTGCGGACGAGTCGACGGGGGACGCCTCGACGAGTGACTCCACGGACGAGTCGTCCTCGACGGAGGATGTCGCGGCGGAGCCCGCCCCGGCGCCCCGCCATGTCGCATCGGTTGCCCTCTCCGGTGAGACCTACACGGTCGTCTCCGGCGACACCCTGGACAAGATCGCGACGAAGCTCGGAGTGAGCGGTGGCTGGCAGCAGCTGGCCGACGCGAACGTCGCCACGATCGACGATCCTGACCTGATCTTCCCGGGGCAGAAGCTGCAGCTTCCGGCCTGATCGGTCCTTCTCCCCAGCGGGAAGACCGCAATGAAGACCGGGGCGGCGCCGGAGCGCTGTCCCGGTCTTCGCCCGCTGGGCGACCGTGCGCCAGTCTCGTCCTCCTTCTCATTGCCGGGAGAATCGTCAGCATGACGACCCAGGAGCCGTGCGGCAGGAGCATGCCGCCTCCCCACCAGCCCGGAGAGGGATCTCGCAGGTTCGTGCCCCGGCGCGTCCACGACAAGTCCTTCGTCAGCGACTCGGCGAACACCGGCCGGCTCGGCACCCGGATGACCTGGTGAAGGCGGCGTCGATCCCCGCGGCAGCCCCGGGAGGCCCCAGGATCGTGTTCCTCGTCGGCGAAGGCGAGTACGAGTCCGATCGCACCATGCTCCCGGTCGCGGATCGGATGCAGGCCGAGCTCGGCGCGGAAGTCGTCTACAGGACGCCGGACGTGCTCGAGGACATGCCGGACTTCCCCGAGCAGAGCTACGGCGACCTCTCAGCACTGGCGGACGCGGACCTGCTCGTCGTCTACACCCGCTGGCGGCAGCTTCCGGACGAGGAGATGCGGCACATCGCGGAGTTCTGCGAGCGGGGCGGCAGTGTCCTCGGCCTGCGCACCTCGAACCACGCCTTCCACTACCCGGAGGGCAGCCGATGGGAGGAGTGGAACGACCGGTTCGGCCGCGAGACCCTGGGTTCGCCATGGATCAGCCATCACGGGCATTCCTCGAGCACCGATGTCCGCTGGGCGGACGACGGGGGGCACCCGATCCTGTCGGGCCTGCCGAGGTCCTTCCATCTGCGCTCCTGGCTCTACCGGACGGACCTCAGCGAGGGCTGCACTCCGATCCTCTGGGGGGAGCCGGTCGACCCGGAGAACGAGTCGACGCCGTCGGCCGTGGCGTGGACCTGGGAGCGCGAGGGCCGGCGGACCGTCTACACGAACATGGGCCACCCGTCCGACCTGCGGCAGTCGATCGTGCACGACTTCCTGGTGAACGCGGCACGCTGGTGCATGCGGCTGCCGGAAGCCGGCCACGGGCCCTTCGGCGCTGAGCAGTCCGGGTGAGAGGTGTGCGGGCAGCGGGAGCCGGGTCGTGCCTCAGGCGGCGCGCCTGCGTCGAACGCCGCCGGCTTCGAAGCGAGCGAGGTCCTGGAGCAGGCGGACGAGCCGGCGACGCGCGATCATCCGAACGGCGATGGTCCGGGTCACCGTCACGACGACCGACAGGGCAAGGGCGCCGACGAGGAGCGCGGTGACGTAGAACACGACCAGCGTGGCGGCGACGAGCGCGAGAAGGGTGAAGATGGCCTGGATCAAGGACAGCGAGTCGATCACGGGAGCCTCTGCAAGAGTGGACGGAGGACGAGCGGGTTTCCTCGTTCGTGCCAACTCTCGCCCAAGCGCGATCCGCCGATAAGTCCACCTCCGGGGGGCACCCGATCGCGGGACGCGGATCAGGCGCGCGATCGTGAGGCCGTCGAAGTCCGGGGAGCCGAGGGAGGTGCGCCTCGACCGTCTTGCGCCAGCCATGGGCGAGGGCGACGTTGAGGGCGAGCGAGGCGACGTGGCAGGCGGTGTGGCCTGCCGAGAGGGCGCGCCGGTAGCCCCGCTCGACGGAGACGCGGACCTCGGCGCCCTCCTGGATCTCCTCGTCACCGGCGAGAACGTGACCGGCGACGAAAGCCCACCCCGGAGTCCCCTTCTTCACGGGGACATCGTCGCCGAAGAAGAGGGCCTCGCCGTCGGTGGCGCCGACCAGGCAGTCGAGGAGGGGGAGGTCGCGACCGTCGATGGTCAGCAGCCCGCGGGCCTCAGGATGCGGCTGCGGCCTTGCGCGACTTGCGGCGCCGGACGGCGAGCGATGACAGCCCGAGGAAGGCGGCGTAGGCGAGGAGGGCGGCGCCGACGACCGGCACCAGCCAGCTGCCGTGCTGGCCGATCAGGAGGCTCAGCCACCCGACGAGCGGGACGCTGTACCAGACGATGCCGCGCACCTGACCGGAGGTGACGGGGCTGGGGTCCGCAGCGCCATTGTTGTCGCCCCTGGTGATCAGTTCGGTCTCGCCCGTCGAGATGGAGCGAACCTCGATCACGCGGTGGGATACGACGGCCGGCTTGTTCGGGGTGAGCTGGTAGGTGACGACGTCGCCGATGCGGATGTCTCCCACCGAGGTGGGTCGCACCACCACGAGGGTGCCAGGCGGAAGGGTCGGCTCCATCGAGCTCGTGAGCACCGTCAGCGGCGTCGATCCGGTGAGAGCGGGGACGCCGACCACCACGATGCCGAGTCCGGCGACGAGGGCCAGCAGCGCCCACCCGACACTCGTCCGGAGGTAGCGCCAGAGCATGCCGGGATCCTTACTCGCTCGCATCGGCACGCCGCTTTCTCACCACGAAGAGGAACAGGAGCATCAGGATGCCCGATGCGGTGAGCAGGAAGGCGATGGCCACGCCGGGGTGCACCTGTCCCGCTCCCGGGATCGCGAGTGTCGGCAGGTCGCCGGCCGGGGAGGCCCCGGATGCGGCCGCCGGAGCGGGGTCAGAAGGGTCGGCGGCGAGCGGGAGCGTGGCGGGCGCGAATGCGGCGTCGTCCTGGGCGCCCGAGGTGTCGGTCACGGTGCCGTTGTCGGTGTGCGTGCCCGGGTCAGTGTCCGTGCCGGCGTCGGTGCCGGGGACGGGATCGGATCCGCCGAGGTCGTCGCAGTCGACGGTTCCGTCGCTTCCTGCGCGGGCATCGACCAGCGATACCTGGAGGCGCGCGTCGGCGATGCCGCCCATCGCCGTGTTGTCGGCCTCGGCTGACATGGCCATCGCGAGGTGCACGGTGGCGATGGCGCCGGGCTGCACGACCTCGCCGGAGAGCAGCGGGTTGCAGACGCCGGCGGCGTCGAGGGACACCGGCTCGGTGGTCGGGGTGGCTTGGGTCGTGGCCTGCAGGCTGAGGTCCCGGGTGAACTGCAGCGTCGTGCCGCTCGCATCGGCCACCGAGACGAGCAGGTACGCGGGCACGCTGGAGTCGTTCTTGACCCACACGTCTGCGGCCATGGAGCCGCCGGGCACGAGGGCGAAGCCCGCCGGGAAGAGGCTTCCCGCGGGGGTCTGCGCCCACCGGGAGCCGTCGAGGCTGATCAGCATGCCGGTGGAGTCCTCCGCGGACGCCGCGCTCGCGAGAGCGGACTGGGCGCCGAGGGCGAGGGCGACGGCGAGCGCGGTGGCGCCTGCCCCGACCGCCAGGCGGCTCGCCGGGATCACGGTGCCAGCACCAGGTTGAACTGCTGGGCAGTGCTGCCGTTGCAGGTGTACTGATCCATGAGGGTTCCGTCCACGTTCGAGTTGTTCAGCACGTCCAGGCACTTGCCGCTGCCCACCCCGCTGAAGGTGTAGGTGCTTCCGGACACCGGGGCCGGCGTCCACTGCTGGTTGGTGCCGCCGTGCGGGCCGTAGACGAAGACCTCCGCGCCGTCGCCGGTGCTCGCGCCGCTCACGTCCCAGACCACGTTGCCGAGACCGGACACGACCTGGTAGCTGCCGGTGCCCGTCGCCACGAACTGCCACTTCTGGTTCGCCGCTGCCGGCGACCCGCAGGGGTAGATCTGCAGGGAGGACGGGCTTGCCGTCCCGGCCGCGGTGAGGCACTTGCCGCTTCCCACGCCCTGAACCTGGTACCAGGAGGTCGTGCTGAAGCCGGCCGTGGTCACCGAGGTGCTGCCGGAGAACGGGGACAGGTTGCCCACCGCATCCTTGGCCTGCACCTGGTAGGCGTAGGTGGTGTTGATCGAGCGACCCGTGTCGGTGTAGGTGGTACCCCGCACGGAGCCGATCCTGACGCCGTCGCGGTACACGTCATAGCCGGCGACGCCGACGTTGTCCGTCGCCGCGGTCCAGCTGAAGCCGACGGTGGTGCCGGTGTTGCCGGTCACCGTCGGTGCGCCGGGCGCGGACGGCGCCGTCGTGTCGGTGGCGACGACCTTCCCCGTGCGGACGCTCGTCTTGCCGGAGTCGTCCGTCACCGTGAGCGTCACGGTGTAGCTGCCGGCGGCCGCATAGGTGTGGGTGCTCGTCACGCCGGTGCCGACGGCGGTGCCGTCCCCGTAGTTCCAGGAGTAGCTCGCCACGGAGCCGTCGTAGTCCTTCGAGGCTGTGGCGTCGAACGAGACGGCCACCTGCCACACCGAGGAGGTGAAGGAGGCGATCGGCACTCCGGTCGGAACCGCGTAGTGCAGCTTCACCTGGTCGTAGGTGAGCGCGGCGGAGTAGATGGCGACCTCGTCGATCTTGGACGTGACGTACGGGGTCGACGGCGGGCTCGGCCAGCTGTCGAGGTTGTCGCCGCCGACTCGCCAGTACCCGTTGTAGTTCTGGGGGGTGACGGCGGCGTTCGTGCCCTGGAGCTGCCCGTCGATGTAGAGCGCCATGCCCGAGCTGGACTGGGTGCCCACGACGTGGTGCCACGCGCCGTTGTTGTAGGCGGCGGGGGACACCACGACCTGGGTGCTGCCCGGGTAGCTGCCGAAGACGACCTTGCCGTCGTTCTGCAGGTACAGGTGCCGGTCGTAGTACGTCGACATGCCCGTCTGCGAGTTGCCGAATCCGAGCAGCTTGCCGCCCGTCGTGGTCGTGGTGTTGAACCACAGCTCGATCGAGTAGCTCTGCGGGTTGGTGAACACTTCGTTGCTCGTCACCAGTCCGTCGGTGCCCGAGAAGGACGCCGCAGTGTTGCGCGTGCTGGCGACAGCCCCGGAGACGCCCTTGGTCACGCTGCCGGCGTACGTTCCGGCGTGCGCGTTCGGGCTCGAGTCCACCGCGGTCGTGCCGCCGGACTCGCCGAGACGCCAGAACAGGCTGGGGGAGTCGGCATAGACGGTGCGGCCGTACGGGTCCCCGACGCCGGCCGGATACGCGCCCTTGCCGGAGAGGCTCCAGCGGTTCTGCACGGCGCTCGCGCTGAGCGGGGCCGCGTAGACGGCGACCTCGTCGATGGTTCCGTCGAAGTAGGAGTCGCCGTCCCAGGCGGTGTCTCCGCCGATGTGCCAGTAGCCGGTGTAGGCCCATCCGGTGGTAGTGCTGGTGTCCCGGCCGACGCGAACGCCGTCCACGTAGAACTCCTGGCCGGCGGGGCTGAGGTTTCCGACCACGTGGTGCCACTGCCCGTCGTTCAGGCCCGCTGCGCTCGACAGGGTCCTGGCGGTGCCCGGCCAGACGCCGAAGTGCGCTCGTCCGCTGGCATCCAGGTAGATGTGGCGGTCGTGGTTGTAGGAAAGGCCGGTGCTGCTGTCGCCGAAGCCGATGATCTTGCCGCCCGTGCTGCTGGTGGTCTTGAACCAGGCCTCGAGTGCGAAAGTGTCCGGCGCGGCGACCGCGGCGCGAGTGATCGCGGTGCCGCTCGCGTCGTTGGGGAAGGTGCTGGCGGTGCTGCTGTCCCCGCCGATCGCGCCGGTCACGCTGCGGACGAGTCCGGCGCCGGCGTAGGCGTCGTCGGTGCCGATCCAGTCGTAGGCGACCTGGCCGCTCGACTCGCCGAGGCGCCAGTAATGCGTGGCGCCCGCCTTGACGGCGTCGAAGTAGTCGCTGCCGGCGGCGGCGCCGTCCACGGCGACCTGCTGCACGGCGGAGGCGCTGGCGGTGCTGCTCCAGCTGCTGCCGGGCACGGTCAGGGTGACCGACATCGACGACGTGAAGGAGGCCGACGTGAGGAGGTTCTCGGCGGCGGTGCGGGTGCGCACGCAGTAGATGCCGGAGGCTCCCGCAGGCAGCGCGCCGCTGAACTGCGGCACCGCGTTCCACGCGTAGGTGACGGGGTAGTAGGGCGTCGCCGCCTCGGTGCAGTCGGCAGCGCTGGCGGCGTACCACAGAGTGACGGTGGTGCTGCCGGCGAGAGCGGAGGAGCCGGTGGCGCTGAACGTCGCGGTGTAGTCGGCGTTCGTCACGCCGGTGTTGGCGACCTGCAGGTAGCTGGTCTTGCTCAGCGAGCTGCTGGTGAAGGTGGTGGCGATGCCCGTGAAGCCGCTGAGCGTGGGGTAGGCGGAGCCGGCGGTGACGGTGCCGGGAGAGACGGTGACGGAGCCGGTCCACAGTGCGGTGGTGCCGCCCGCGGAGAGGACGGTGAGAGCGACGCCGCCGGCGAGGAGCGCAGTGAGCGCGGGGCGCCCTCGGCGGACGAAACCGCGTCCGCGGATCCGGCTGCCGATGCGTGCGATCGACGCCCGCATCTGCTTGCTCGTGCTGTCCATGATGACCGTTCTCTCCCCAGTGATGGTCGTGATCAAGCAGGAAAAGCGTGCCCCGCCGGTCAGGCGGGGCACGCTTTTCCTGCTAGAGGGTCTGCGCGAGCGTGAAGTTCAGGGCGCTCAGGGCGAGCTGGCCGTCCATGCCGGTGGTGCCGGTGACGTCCGGGAAGGTGATGGTGACCTTGACGTTCAGCGTCGAGGTGCCGCTGGTGAAGGTGTAGTTGTTGGCCGTTGTCGCGACCGCGTTGCCGGTCACAGCGAAGACCTGCATGTTCTTGGTGATGATGGTGTCCAGGGTGCCGGTGCCGGTGAGGGTCGGGCTGGTCAGGGCGGCCTTGATGCCGTCGCCGACCGCGTCCACGGTGAGCGTGGTCGTGTAGACGATGCTCTGGCCGGGGATGATGCGGTAGTTGGCGATGTTCGAGATGACGGTGCCGCTGCCGGTCGCCCAGCTGCCGGTGCTGTTGGTGAGGGTGAGGTGCCCGGCGGTGACCGTCTGCGCGGTGATCGCGGCGGACGTGTTCCAGAGGGCGAAGGTGCCGGCGCCACCGAGAAGCAGGCCAAGACCGACGGTGCCGGCGATCGCGGCGGTGATGAGCTTCTTCATGTTGATTTCTCTTCCTGGTTGGGTGGTGCTGGCTGGAGGTGAGGCTGTTGGTGTCGGAGCCCGGTTGGTCTCCGTCTTGGGGGCGGGAGTTTGTCCTCCGTCTTGTCCCCCACACAGATTGACTTGTCCGCAATAGGGAGGACAAGAGGGGGACCGCGCCCAGAGCTGGGGGCACTCGCGAGGGGGTCACGGCGACTGCATGCGCACCGAATGTGCTGGTCAAACGGCAATTAGACATGGGGGGACAGCGCTTGTCCCCCTCCTGTACCCGGCGGTCGCGAAAAAAGATCTGCGCACCGACAGGTCTGTCCCCCCTCTGGAGGACCAGGACGACGCGGTCGGGGTACGCGCGGGCATCGTGCCCAGAGACGGTCCCCGGTGAGGAACCGCTGGACTTCGGACGGCTAGAGGGCGAGGCCCGCCGCGAGGCCGAGCGCCGCGGCCGCGACGGCCGCGACCAGCATTCCGACGGCGTGCAGGAGCGCGGCGACGTACCGCCGGTCCTGCAGCAGACGCACCGATTCGGCCGCCGCGGCGCTGAAGGTGGTGAACCCGCCGAGGAATCCGGTGCCCACCAGAGCCTGCCAGCCGGCCGCGATCAGCCCTCCCGACGCGGCGCCCACCAGCAGTCCGAGCAGCAGCGAGCCGAGCACGTTGATCGCGGAGGTTGCGACAGGGAAGCGCACGCGGGTGCGAGAGCGGATCGCCCCGTCGAGGAGGAAGCGGGCGGCCGCCCCGAGTCCGCCGGCGAGCGCAATGGCCAGCGTCTCGAGGATCATGCCCGCCTCGGCGAGGCCAGCAGCACGCCGGCGAAGGCCGCCGCGACTCCGAGTGCGAGGGTGCCGATGGCGTATCCGACGCCGGCGAAGGAGCCGGCCGAGAGCTGGACGGTGTCCAGGGCAAGCGTGCTGTAGGTCGTGAAGCCGCCGAGGACGCCGGTTCCGACGGTCACGCGAGCGGCGAGGCGGCGGCCGGTGTCCGGACCGGAGCGCACCAGCTGCTCGAGGAGGAGCCCGAGGGCGAAGGCGCCAACGGTGTTGATCCCGAGGATGGCCAGCGGCTCGGCGGCGGCCGGGAAGGCCTGGGTCAGCAGGTGCCGGGCAGCCGTTCCGGCGGCGCCGCCGGCCGCGACGAGACCGATCAGACGCAGGCGCCGATGCGGAGCCTGCTCCGCATCGGCGAGGGGAGGAGTGTCGGGATCCTCGGGCAGCGTCACCGATTCCCCCTGGCTGTCGACGAAAGGGCCGCCTCGGCGCCCGGCCGGGAAGCGGTGCAAGTCTGCCAGAGGGCGGGGCGCCCCTTCCTCGCCCCGTGCCGCGGAAGCGGGCCCCGGTCGTGGCCGGGAAGAGGAGAAGCCCGGCTCCACCTCCGGGGGGAAGAGGCGGAGCCGGGCTCGGCATGTGGCGGGATCAGCCCGCGGCGACGTCTCCGCGCCAGGCGCCCTCTTCGACGCCGCGCTTCTCGATGAACTCCTTGAAGTTCGCGAGGTCCTTCTTGATGGCGTGGTCGTCGATGCCGAGCACCGCGCCCGCCTTCTCGACGAGGCCCTCCGGCTTCCAGTCGATCTGCACCGTCACCCGCGAGGTGGTGTCGCTGAGGCGGTGGAAGGTGACCACGCCCGCGTGCTCGTCCTTGCCGGTGATGCTGTTCCAGGCGACCCGCTCGTCCGGGTGCTGCTCGGTGATCTCGGCGTCGAACTCGCGTTCCACCCCGCCGATCTTCACCTTCCAGTGGTTGTGGGTGTCGTCGATCTGGGTGATCTCCTCGACGAAGCTGAGGAACTTGGGGAAGGACTCGAACTGAGTCCACTGGTTGTACGACGTGCTCACCGGCACGTCGACGTCGATCGATTCGAGGATCTGAGCCATGGGGGTCCTTTCCGACGGGGATCGGGGCTGGTTCCTCCCACGCTACGCGGCGGCTCCAGGCGGCCGCCGCACTCACCGGCTTCTCCCAGACGGGGTTGACAGGCCGCCCACCGGCCCGATATCGCGTCCCTCGGCACCGCTCTACTCGCCGGGCGGACGCTCCTCCGGGGACGGGTCGGACCAGTCGTCCTGCAGGGCGCTTCCGCTCGAGTCGAGCGGCGCCTCCGGATCGTCGACCGGCTCCGCCACGGGCCGCTCCGCGTCCGGTTCCGGCGTCGGCATCTGCTGATACTCCTCGACCTTGTCCTCGATGGATACGGCGTCGAAGGGGTCGTCACGCGAGTCGCTCATCGGCATCCTCCTCGGTCGGCGCGCGGAAGGCGCGGGAGACCTCCCACGCTATTCCTCCTGACCCACCGGCGCCACGGGTGCCGATCCCGAGGAAGCGCGGTGCGGCGGAGGGGGCCGCCGACGGTGCAGGAGGGACGGGCAGGGCGCGGTCCGGAGACGAAGGAGAAGGAGAAGGAGAAGGAGAAGGAGAAAGAGGAGAGGCCACGGGAGGAGCGGAGGGCGCCGAGGGAAGGCGCTCTGGCACGGGCCGGACCCAGGCCGAGGAGGCTCGGGGGTGCCGGGCCGGGAGGCCCGCCGCAACCCGGTAGGCGATGGAGCGGGCGAGCAGCTCGTCGAAGAGGGGGCTGTCGCCGCCCTGTGCTGCGAACGCGGCCGTCCACGCGGCCCCGGGACCGAACCCGCCGAGCACGCCGCCGCGGACCAGCTCGAACACGACATCCTGGGCCAGGGACCGATCGTCCCTCGCCGTGGTGCCGACGTGTCGCCCCACGAGTGTCCCCGTCCGTCGCGTGCCCCCAGAGTGGAGGAGTGCCGCGGACAGGGCCGCGCAGACACGCCGGGCACGCGGGCATCGATGGCCCTGCGCCGCGGTCAGGGTGCTGGACTCTCGACGCGCTCGTCCCCACCGGCGGCGGCGACGTCGCCCCCGCGCTCTACGGAGCGGAGGCGCACGAGCGGACGCACCGACCCGCGGCCCGATCGGGACGCGTGGAGACGGCGCTGCTCGAGGCGGCGATCGCCGCAGTCTGCCGTTCCTTGCCACCTGCCGCGGGGCGCAGCTGCTCAACGTGACGCTCGGCGGCACGCTGCATCAGCATCTTCCTGATGTGCTGGGCAGCGAGAAGTCGGCCTGCCCCCGCGGTGTTCGGTCGGGTGAGGTCACGGTCGAGCCGGAGACGCGCCTGCGGCGGCTGCTCGGAGAGGTGGGCGACCAGCTGACGGTGCATGCCTATCACCACCAGGCCGTCGACCGCGTCGCCGGATCGCTGACGGTCTCGGCTCGGAGCGAGGACGGGATCGTCGAAGCCCTCGAGCTCGCCTCGAAGGGCGGGGTGCTCGCGATGACCCGGGAACTCGGCGTGCAGTTCGCACGCCAGGGGACCCGCGTCAACGCCCTCTGCCCGGGACCGGTGAACACCCCGCTGCTGCAGGAGGTTCGCAGACCCGGAGCGCGCTCAGTGCCGCCTGGTGCACGTCCCGGTCGGCCGCTTCGCAGAGCCGGAGGAGCTGGCCGCCGCGGTCGCGTTCCTCGCCAGCGACGACGCGTCGTTCATCACCGCCTCGACCTTCCTCGTCGACGGCGGCATCAGCTCCGGGTACGTGACGCCCCTCTGATCGCGCCCGCTCGGAGACGTATGGCACCCTGGAGGGGTTACGGACAACGGGGTCTGCTCTCTCCCCGCCCCAGTCCAGGAGGACCCCCGTGACGCCAGACGAGATCCTTGCCGAGATCGTCGGCAACCCCGTAGCCCGCACCGTCCTCTACCTCACTGCTGCGGCGATCGTCGCGCTTCTCGCCGTGGCGGCACTCGGCTTCGCGTTCCGCTGGATGGCCGGGCGCCGAGGCTGGCCGCCGTCCGATGTCAGCCGGCTGCGGCTGCCGTTCCGGGTGCTCGCGATCGTGGTCGCTGCGTGGATCGCCGTCGATCTCGCCCTGCCCCGCGGGAACGAGGGAGGCGACACCGTCGCCCACGGCTTCCTGATCGCCACCATCGCCGCGGCGGCATGGTTCGTCTGCCGGATCCTGATCTTCGTCGTCGACCTGGCCCTGGCGAAGTACCGCACGGACGTCGCGGACAACCGGGTCGCCCGCCGGGTGCGCACCCAGGTGCTCATCCTGCGCCGGCTGACGATCGTCCTCACGGTGGTCGTGGCGCTCGCGGCCATCCTGCTCACCTTCCCGCAGGCGCAGGCGGCAGGCACGAGCGTGCTCGCGTCCGCTGGACTCGTGTCGATCATCGCGGGACTGGCGGCCCAGTCGGCGCTCGCCAACGTGTTCGCCGGCATGCAGATCGCCTTCAGCGGCGCCATCCGGGTGGACGACGTGGTCATCGTCGAGGAGGAGTGGGGCCGGATCGAGGAGATCACCTTGACGTACGTGGTGGTGCACATCTGGGACGACCGCCGGATGGTGCTGCCCTCCACCTACTTCACGAACACCCCCTTCGAGAACTGGACTCGGCGCACCTCCGAGCTGCTCGGCTCGGTCGAGTTCGATCTCGACTGGCGGGTGACACCCGAGGAGATGCGGGCCGAGATGCACCGCGTGCTGAACCGGACCGAGCTGTGGGACAAGCGGGTCGCGGTGCTGCAGGTGACCGACGCGGTCGGCGGCTTCGTGCGGATCCGCATCCTCGTCACCGCGGTCGATGCGCCCACCCTGTTCGATCTCCGCTGCTACCTGCGCGAGGAGCTGGTGGCGTGGCTGCACCAGAAGAGCCCGCAATCCATCCCGCGCCAGCGGGTGCAGCTGATCGAGGCGGAGCCGCCCGGCCGCGCGCGGTCACGTGCCGCGGACGCCGGTCAGTCCGGTGACCGGTCCCTGTTCGCCGGCGAGGACCCGGCCACGGTGCAGCGGGCGAGCCAGTTCACAGGGCCGATCAGCGCGCTGACGCAGCAGGAGATCGAGGCGGCGAGGCGGCGCTGATCGTGCCTAGCACGTGGCCGGTGCCGCTGTCTTCCGATTGACTGCCCCCGGCGGCCTGGATACCTTCGCATGCGACGTCGCTGAACCCGGCGTCGTCGATGCGCAGCGAGGGAGCACGGTGGGCTGTTGGAAGGCCGGTCGCTCGACCGCGTCCGCGCCCCAGTCCGTGTGCCCGCCGCAGTGCGCGGACGCCGCGACCTCCTCCTGGAGCCGCTGATGCTCCTCGCCATCGACGGCGGCAACTCCAAGACCGCCGCAGTGATCCTCGACGAGTCGGGCGCGCTGCTCGCCCGCCTGGCCGGGCCGGGCAGCGGCGGAGGTCCGGCTCACGTGGCCGCCGTCGTCGGCCGGATGCTCGCCGACTGGCGTGAGGATTCGGGCGTCGACCGCGAGGTCCGCGCCTGTGTCGCGGCGCTCGCCGGACTCGACTTCGAGGAGGATGCGCCGCGCTTCGCCGCGGCGCTGGCGGCAGTCCTGCCGGTCGCCCGGATCACGGCCATCAACGACGCGCACGCCGTTCTCGCGGCCCTCGGTGAGGACGGAGTCGCGGTGATCTATGGCGCAGGCTTCAACGTGGTGGCGCGCGGGCCGCTCGGCCTCGCCACCCATCCCGCTCTCGGCTGGTCGACCGGCGAGTGGGGCGGCGGCCACGAGCTGGGACGCGAGGCCGTGCGGATCGCCTACCGGTCCGCCGACGGTCGCGGTCCCCTCTCCACGCTCGAGACCGCCGTGCTGGAGGCGACCCGGCAGCCGGACCACCGCACGCTCGCGAGGGCGATCCGCGACGGGGACGTGAGCGAGGACGCGGTGGGCCGCCTCGCGGAGCTGCTCCTTCGCGCCGCCGCGACCGGGGACCGTGCCGCCGTCGCCACCCTCGATCGCGCGTGCCAGGAGATCGTCGAGCTCACCCTGCTCGTCAGCAGACGGGCTTTCGGACCCGACCGCATCCCGTCCGGTACGCCCGTGCTGCTCGCCGGGGGAGTGTTCCGCGACGAGGAAGCCGCCTCCCGGGTCACCGACGGCCTGGCCGCGCTGGGCTTCGCGCCCGAGAGGTTCGAGCCCGATCCGGTGATCGGTGCCGTCCGTGAGGTCTGCGCGCTGGCCGGCGTGGACGGCGGAGCGGCCGAGATGGAGCTGCTGGAGCAGGG
>NZ_JAODMK010000023.1 GCF_025465545.1 Naasia sp.
AGCTGTTGCCGGTGGCGGTGATGCTGCCCGTCGTCCACGCCACTTCCACATCGATGCCCGGAGCACCGAAATCGACGGGCGGACGCGGGTTGTAGGCGACCTCGAACTGGTCCTGCCCCTCCCGCGCCGCGACCGAGAACACCGAGGCGTACTGCGAGGGATAGGTGGGTCCCGGCACGTTGTTCGCCGCGCAGACGAGCATGAGGTTGTGGAAGTAGGCCTCGTCGGCGAGCGCGTGCAGCGGGCCGAACCACTGCTCGCTCCGGCTGCTGAGGCTGAGGTTCGCCACCTGCATGCCGGCGTCGATCGACCACCGCAGGGCGGCGGCGAAGAGGGCGCCGCGGGTGGTGAGGTTCCGGCCGAGTACCCGCACGCTGTAGATCTCCGCCTCGGGGGCGAGCATCCGGATGATGCCGGCGCAGGCGGTGCCGTGGCCGTACAGGTCCTCGTGGGGCCCCTCCACGATGCGGAAGCCGGCCTGGCTGTCATCCGCTTCGATCGCCACGCTGCCGGCCAGCCGGCCGACCCGCGGGTGATCCGCGGACACGCCGCTGTCGATCACCGCCACCTTCACCCCCTTGCCGGTCGCCGAGCCCCACGCCCACTCTCGGGGCGGCGACGGAAGCGGTAGGGGGAAGGCCGGCGTCAGCTCCGCGTCGCTGAAGGCCGACGCCCATTCGGGAAGGCTCACGCGCGGCTGCGGGTGTACTCGAGGGAGGCGGTCAGCACGGTGAGCGCGAACTTCTGGCCTGCCGGTCCCGTCGACGAGAGCTGGTGGAAGGCGCGCACGAGCTCGGCCAGCTCCTGATCGTCGTGTCCGGATTCGACCAGCGAATTGAGGGTGTCCGCGAACTCCGCCTCGTCCGCTGCGCCGGCGAGGGCGGTGAGCAGCACCGAGCCGAGGCGGTCGTAAGTCCTCGTCAGTCGGACCGTGGTCGCCAGCTGGGAGCCGATGAAGCCGAGCACGTCGAGGTCGCGTCCGGTGTTCTCGTTCATCGCCCGGGCGTCGAGCACCTCGAGAACGCCGAGGACCTCTCCGTCGGCGCCGAGGAGTGGGGCGGCGAGGATGGAGGTCGGCACGTAGTTGGTCTCCTCCGCCACGTCCCTCGCGAAGCGGGGGTCGACGCGCACATCGGCGATGGCGATCGGCTGCCCGGTCATCGCCACCCAGCCGGCGATGCCCCGCTCCACCTGCATCACCTTTCCGGTGATCGCGTTTGCGCCGATGCCATTGGCAGCCACGAACCTGATCTCGTCCCCGCCCGCCTCGACGAGAGCGCAGGAGCAGGCCGCGGAGTCGAACAGTGCCCGGACGGCCGCCGTGGCCCGGGCGAGCTCATCGTCGAGGGAGGACGGGCGGCTCGCCGAGCCGAGCGCGTTGCCGAGCCGGGCGACAAGCGCGACCAGCTCGGGAGTAGGGGAGACCATCGCGCCAGTCTGGTGCGCGGGCACCCGTGTGACAACCGACGACGACCGAAAGCCGCGGGCGCTCACCTGCCCGGTATCTCATCCTTCCCTTGAAGGTCGAGTCATGGGAGCATCAGCGCACCAGTGCGCGCGCACGCCCCTGATCAGCGCGGGCTTCGGTCCGTCGGCCAAGCCGGAAGGAGCAGCTGTGGCCACACCGCTGAACCGCTATGCCGCGGCGTTCCGCTATCGCGACTTCCGCCTGCTGATCACCTCGTCCTTCATCAACTCGGTCGGCAGCTGGGCGGCGACCGTCGTCCTCGACGTCTACGTCTTCAACGTCACCGGCTCGCTGGGCTGGCTGGCCGCGATGGCCGCCGCCGGCTGGATCCCTGGCCTCCTCATCGCGCCCGTCGCCGGCGTGCTCGCGGACCGACTGGATCGCCGGAGGGTGATGATCGTCTCCGCCCTCCTCTCCGGCATCGTGGGGGTCGGATTCGTCCTCATCGTCGTGACGGACGCGCCCATCATCCTGATGCTGCTGCTCGGGATCGTCGCGTCCATCGTCCGCGCCCCCTATGGGCCGGCAGCGGGCGCGCTGACGCCCGAGGTGGTCGACGAGCAGGCGCTGCCCACCGCCAATGCGGTGTTCGCCGGCCTCGACAACATCGTCATCGTCATCGGACCGGCCATCGGCGGGCTGCTCGTCCTGATCGACCAGCCCGCAATCGGTGTCGGGTTCAACGCCGCCAGCTATTTCGCAGCCGCGATCCTCGCCCTGTTCCTGCGGGTGCGCAGCCGCGGCGACGCGGCCCCCGGCGAACGGCTCGTGCGGCAGATCCTGGACGGGGTGAACGCGCTCCGGGCGACTCCCACCGCGGCCGTCCTCGTGCTCTTCGCCGCGCTCGACACGATGCTCGCCGGTGCCTACACGGTGGTGTACATCCCGATCAGCACGCACGTGGGCATGGGCACGCAGGGCTACGGCTACCTGCTCGCCGGCGCGGCCGTCGGTGGGATCGTCGGCGCCCTCGTCGCCGACCGGCTGAGCCGGGCCAGGAGGCTGGCTCCCATCATCGTCGGCGGCGTGGTCGTTCAGTCCATTCCCTACGCGCTCACCGCATTCACCGATCTGGCGGCGATCGGAATCGGGCTTCAGGTGCTGTCCGGCATCGGCATGGTGGTGGTGGACGTTGTCGCGCTCACTGCCATCCAGCGCGAGGTGGCCGCCGGACGGCTCAGCCGGGTGCTGTCGCTGCTCGACACCGTCGCGCTGCTGGCCAGCGTGATCGGCAGCATCGGGGCGGCCGCGCTGCTCTCGGCGCTGCCGCTCGAGGTCTCGCTCGTGCTGCTCGGCGGAGGCTTCACGCTGGTGGCGCTCGCGCTCGCGCCGGTGCTGGTTCGGACCGACCGCACCTCTGCGGCCCAGGCCGCGGTCCTCGCGGACCGGGTGCGGGTGCTCGACGGGATCCGGCTCTTCGCGCAGTCGTCCTATGCGGTGAAGGAGCGGCTCGCGGGGGCGGTCGAGGTCCAGCAACTGGCCCCGGGTGACGTGCTGGTCCGCGAGGGCGAGGACGCCGACGCCCTGTGGGTGCTCGCCGACGGCGCGCTGTCGGTGACCTCCAGCACCGCGCCGGGCATTCCCGACGTCGTCGCGCCCGACGTGGTCGGCGAGCTCGGGGTGCTCACCGGCCTGCCGCGCACCGCGACGGTCGTGGCCGCGTCGCCGGCCACGTTGTGGCGAGTCAGCGCGGACGACTTCGTGGCGGCGATCGAGCCGCAGCGGCAGCCGCTGCTGCTGCTCGGGCCATCGATGGTGCGACTCCGCCGCACCCATCCCGACCTGGCCGCCACGGCAGCAGTGGGAGGGTCCTGATGCCCGGGCTGCTGGGTCGGGAAGCGGACACATCGGGTGTTCGCCGGCCGACAGTTCACGCCCGGATCCCGCTGCACACTGCTCCTATCGCATCCTGCGAGACCTTCTGACCCGCTATAGAAAGAAGAGCACCATGAACGACAACCAGAACCGCACCGACCGGTCCGCCGCCGAGGATGTTGACGGACACCTGATCAAAAGTGGTCGCATCGTCGAGGATGACGTCGAGGGCCACGGCATCATGAGCGGTCGCATCGTCGAGGACGACGTCGAGGGCCACGCCGCTCGCTCCGGTCGCATCGTCGAGGACGACGTTGAGGCGCACGGCTTCCGCGGCAACGTCGTCGACGAAGATGACGTCGAGGGCCACGCCGCTCGCTCCGGTCGCCTCGTCGAGGACGACGACGTGGAAGGCCACGTCTTCCGCGGCGGCGACACCGAGGACGACGAGGTGAGGGGGCACTCCTTCCGGGGAGGCGTCACCGACGAGGACACCGAGGGCCACGCCGCGCGCACCGGTCACGTCAACGAGGACGACGTCGAGGGCCACGGCGGCAGGTTCCCCGTCGCACCCGAGGACGACGTGGACGGCCACGGCGTGCGCGTCCGGTTCCTCGCGCCTCAGGACGAGAACGACACCGAGGGGCACACCGTCCGCTCCGGCCGCGGTGCCGACGACGACGAAGACACCGAGGGGCACCTTGCCCGCTCGGGCCGCGTCGTGCAGGACGACGACGACGTCGAGGGGCACGCTGCCCGCTCTGGCCGCTGAACTGGGCAGCCGGCCTGACAAGACCAGGACCCGGGACGACGACCGCGCGATGGAGGCGCACCGCGGTCGTCGTCTCGGGTCCCGCTCAGGCGGACGCAGGGCGAGCGGTTAGCCTAGGGGGCGCGTTCGCCGGGTTCCCGGGGCGAATGCCCGATCCTCGTCCGTTCAGCAGCAAGGGTTCCGCCCATGTCCGACAGTCCCGTGTCGGATTCGCCGTACGCGGTTCTCGGAGTGCCGACGGACGCGAGCGACGACGACCTCCGCAAGGCTTATCGCCGGCTGCTTCGCGAGACGCATCCCGATACCGGCGGCAGCCCCGCCCGATTCATCGCCGTCCAGCAGGCATGGGAGCTCGTCGGCACTCCCGAGGCGCGCGCCGCCTTCGATCGCGGGCAACCGGCAGGGGGAGGGGAGCGGCCGTCGTGGGCGCCCCCCAAGCCCTCTGGCGCGCAGACAGGCCGGCCGAGCGCTCGCTCCTACGGCCATCCCGGCGGATGGCGGCGCGAGCGCTACCTCCGACTCCTCGCGGAGTGGGCCGGTAGGGGGACGACGGTGCCGGATCCGTATGATCCGGCCGTGGTGCGGTCGGCTCCGCGCGAGATCCGCCGGATCCTGGCCGACGCGCTGGCCGAGGAGGCCACGGCCCGGCTGGTGAGCGACCTGGGGATCGGCTTCACCGTCTGGCACGACGTCGCAACGGGCGACCCCGCCGACAAGCTCGACCACGTGGTGCTCGGCCCGACCGGGCTGTTCGCGCTGCTGTCGGAGGACTTCGGTGGACCGGTGCAGGTGCGCCGGGGCGAGGTCGACGGAGTGTCGGTCGAAGGCGACAAGCCGCTGCAGGCGCTCGCGTCCAGGGCCAAGGTCCTCGCGAGGGCGGCCCGGGTGAAGTTCGGCGGCCTGCTGCTCGTGGTGCCGGATGACGCGCTCGCCGAGCCGGTCATCCCGGCGGGGGCGGCGCGGGGGGCCGCGGTCGCCGTGGTGCGCCGGTCCGTGCTTCCGCACGTGCTCCGGGAGGGACTGCCCGGGGCCCGGGTGGTCGGGGGCAACGAGCTGTTCGACGTGCGCTCGCGCCTGCAGGCCGCCGTCACCTTCGTCTGAGCAGCCTCCCTCCGTCCGTCCGTCCGCCCTCCCTCAGCAGGCAGTTTCGCCAACATGCCCGCAGAGCGGGCCGTTCCGCCTGTCGAAGGCCGTTCTGCCTGCTGTGGGAGAGGGTGACGAGGACGGGGCGGGGGCGGGAGGGGCAGGGAGGCGCCGATGCGAAGTAGCCTCGTCGAGTGGCCGATCCCGTCGACTCCCGCACCAGCGGCTCCCGCTCCTTCCTCGGCGGTGTGGGCGACTTCCTCCGCGGCTTCCGGGTGTGGGGGACCTCTCCGGGACTCATGGCGCTCGGTGCCGTGCCGGCGCTGATCGTCGGGGTCGTCGTGCTCGCGCTCCTCACGCTGCTGGCGCTCAACCTCCCCGTCCTCACCGAGTGGCTCACCCCGTTCGCCCAGGACTGGGACGAGCTCTGGCGGAGCAGTGTCCGGCTCGCCGTCGCCGCGGCGCTGTTCGTGATCGCGGTGCTGCTCGCGGTGTCGACCTTCACCGCGCTCACCCTGGCTGTGGGGGACCCGTTCTACGAGCGGATCTGGCTGGGCGCCGAACGGCGGCTCGGCTCGTTCGATGAGCCGAAGGAGCTCGGCTTCTGGCCCTCGCTCCGGCGGGGGATCGCAAGCGGGAGCAGGCTGGTCGGGCTCTCGGTGCTGCTCGGCATCGCGGTGTTCGCGCTCGGCCTGGTGCCGGTCGTCGGCGGGGTGCTGGGCTTCGCGCTGGGCGCCGTCGGCGGCGGCTGGCTCATCGCGGCGGAGCTGCTCGCCCGCCCGTTCGACTCCCGCGCCATCGATTCGCGGGAGCAGCGGCGGCTGCGGCGCCGGTCGACAGGACGGGTGCTCGGCTTCGGGGTCGCCGTCTACGTCCTGTTCCTGCTGCCATTCGGGGCTCTCTTCGCCACGCCGGCGGCCGTCGCCGGTTCCGCGGTGCTCGCCCGGCGCCTCCTCGAGCACCGCGTCACCGGGGCGGGTGGGGGGACGAGCGTCAGAGCGTCCTGAGCGGCGTGACGGTGCGGGTGGTCGACTCCCAGAGCCGGGCCTCCGAGACGGTGGCCGGGATCGCCCGGCGGACGTCGAGCAGTCCGAGCGCCTCCGCCAGCAGCGGCGGGGTGAGGCGCCGGGCCAGGGTGACGTGCGGCGTCCACGAGCCGGGCAGCGTCAGCGCATCGATCCGCGCCTCCCGGGCGACTCGGGCGTGCAGGTCGGCATGCACGGCGAGGAGCTCGTGAGTCGCCCGCACCATGCGGGCGAGCACGAAGCCCCGGCGAGCCGATCCCAACACGACCGGACTCGCCACCGCGATCTCGAGTGGCAGCCCGGAGATCGGGGGCGGCTCGAGTGGCGTCTCGGAGTAGATCAGGGTGACATGCGGCCGGTTCGACTCGCCCGTGTGGCGCGCCTGGCTCGGCAGGCCCGCATCCGCGAGCGTGGCCCACTCGCCGCGGAGCTCCTGCTCCGCTGTGTCGTCCAGGAGCAGCTCGATGCTCGGCATGGCCCGCCTACCGGGAGCTCAGGGCAGCGGCCCGAGCAGCGCGGTCGCCACGGTGCTGTGCGCGGACTCGTCGTCGGAGGGGTGGAACATGCCGGCGAGCACGTCGCGGTAGAGGCGGGAGAGTTCGCTGGAGTTCGCGTACGACGAGCCGCCCGACACCCGGATCGCGGCGTCGACCACGACCCGCGCCGTCTCGGTGGCGCGGACCTTGACCCCGACGAGCTTGCGGAACCACTGCGCCCCGTGGTCCGCGAGCTCGTCCACGTCTCGCGCGATCGCGTCGATCTGCGGAGCGAGCGCGTCCTGCGCGAGCGCCGCGTCCGCGATGCGCCAGCGGATGTCCGGATCGTGGGCGAGCGGGGCGCCGCCGTTTCTCATCGAGGTGCGGCGATGCGCGGACGCGGTGGCCAGCTCAAGCGCTCGCGCCCCGATGCCCGTGTAGACCGATGCGAGGAGCACCTCGAAGTTCGCGAAGATCCCGAAGATGAGCGGATCCGGGTTGGGACCCGGATCGAGCCGCCGGAACACCCGCTCCGGTGGCGCGTACACGCCGTCGAGGACGGTCGTCGAGCTCTGAGTCGCGCGCTGACCCAGGGTGTCCCAGTCGTCGAGGATGCGGTAGCCGGCCGCCTCCCGATCGATGAAGGCGTGCACGAGCTTCGGGGCGTCGGCCGAGACCGTGTCGAGTCCGAACAGGCCGAGCCTCGTCCAGGCGGGCGAGAGGGAGGTGAACACCTTGGTGCCCGTGAAGCGGTAGCCGCCGTCCTCCTGCGGCACCGCCTCGGTGCGGGAGCCGAACAGGACGAGATCGTTGCCCGCCTCGCTGATGCCGAAGCCGAGCACCTCGCCGGCCCCCGCCTCCTCGAGCAGGAAGTCGAGGAAGTCCAGCCCGCGATCGTGCACGACCTTGGCGACTCCCGTCCACACCAGGTGCATGTTCACGCCGAGCGCGGTCGCGGGCGCGGCGGCAGCCAGTCGCTGCTGCTCCCGTGCGGTCTCGCGCAGCGTGAGGCCCAGGCCGCCGAACTCGGCAGGCACCATGGCGCGGAGATAGCCGGCTGCGGTCAACTCCTCGAGGTCCTCGGTGAAGAAGCGGTTGCCCCGGTCGTACTCGGGGGCGCGGGCGGCGATCCGCTCGAGGAGCGCCTCGTCGAGCACCGTGCGGTCGGCCATCGGCGTCCTTTCGATTCGCCACTCACGCTACCCGTCTCCGCTCCGCGCCCGGACGGGCTCAACCGGCGGCGAGCATGCCCCCTCCCGTGGCGAGCATGGCGACGAGGACGAGGGCGGCCAGCAGCACGAGCCCGAACAGGACACGGGTGATCCTCCGCGCGAGGACCCGCCGGATCCCGACGATCGCCAGCACGAGAACGACGGCCGCGCCGACGACGGCCCCGACGCTGCCGACCGCCGCGGCGGCCACGGCGGCCCCCACCAGCAGCGCGGCGAACGCGACCGTTCCCGCGGCTCGCAGCCCCATCCGGTGCGGCAGCCCCCGGATGCCCGTGCGCCGGTCGTCCTCGAGGTCGGGCAGCACATTGGTGAAGTGCGCGGCGACGCCGAGCAGAGCGCCACCCAGGAGCGCCCACCAGGCCGCGCCCCGGGGCGGGGCCGCGGCGAGCGTGACGACGGCGGGCAGCAGGCCGAAGCTGACGAGGTAGGGCAGCACCGAGAGCGGAGTGGCCTTGAGTCCGAGATTGTAGGCCCAGGCCGACACCACGAACACCGCATGAGCCAGGCCGGCGGGCGGGCCGAGCAGGAAGGCCAGGAGGATCGAGGCGCCGGCGGCCAGGAAGGCGCCCGTGCGGACGGTGCGGACCGAGACGTCGCCGCGAGCGACCGGCTTGTCGGTCCGCCCCGCGAGGCGGTCCCTGTCGACGTCGACCCAGTCATTGGACCAGCCGATCGAGAGCTGGTTGAGCACGAACGCGAGGGTGACGACCAGCACTCGCCACGGCTCGAGTCCCACGGCGATCGCCAGGGTCAGGGCGACGACGGACACCGCTGCGGCGGGCGCCGGATGGGAGGACAGGAGCAGCGCGGAAACGGGCGACCGGCGGCTCACCCGGTCATGCTAGCGGCGCGGGAGGGCGCCCAGCGGCCGGGCGTATCGTGAGCCGGGTGCGAGGGATCCGAGGCATCGCCGTCCTGGCAGCGCTGGCCGTCCCGGTCCTGCTGGGCGGGTGCGGCGGCGCCTCGACGTCCGCCGGCGGCTCGTCCTCCGCCCCAGCGGCGCCTGTGCCGAGTGCCGCCAGCCCGACCCCCACTGTCTCCGCCGAGGAGCAGGAAGCGGCGTCGCGCCTGGCCGCCATGAGCGTGCGCGAGAAGCTGGCCACCATGCTGATGCTGCACCGGCCGGGCACCGACCCCGCCGATCTCCACGACTTCATGGCAGGAACGGGCGCGGGCGGATTCATCCTGATGGGCGACAACGTGGCCGGCTCCGTGCAGGATCTCGCCGGCACCGCAGCCGGCCTCCAGGTGGACGACTCCCTGCCGCCTCTCATCGGCATCGACCAGGAGGGCGGCGACGTCTCCCGCATCGGTGTGGACGACGGGCCGGGCGCCGCCGAGCTCCGCGACGAGCCGCCCGCCGCGTCTCGGACCGCATTCGCGGCTCGTGCCGCGCTCGTGCGGGAGGCAGGGGCCAACCTCAACTTCGGGATCATCGCCGACGTCACCGGGGACCCCGACTCATTCATCGCCGATCGTGTGCTCGGCTCCGACCCCGATCGGGCGGGCGACCGGGTGGAGCAGGCCGTCCTCGGCGAGCGGGGAATCGTGCTCAGCACCCTCAAGCACTTCCCCGGCCACGGGCTCACCGCGGAGAACTCGCACACCTCGCTGCCGCAGAGCGACATCAGCCTGGAGGACTGGCGGAAGGGACCAGCTCTGCCCTTCGAGCGCGGCATCGGCGCGGGCGCCGAAGCGGTGATGTTCGGCCATCTCCGCCTCGACTCGGTCGACTCGGCTCCGGCCAGCCTGTCCGCGGCCTGGCACCGCATCCTCCGCGACGAGCTGCACTTCGAGGGCCTCGCCGTGACCGACGACATGCTCATGCTCCAGCACTCGGGCAACGACACGTACGCTGATCCGCTGGCGAACGCCATCCAGGCGATCGACGCGGGGAACGACGTGCTCCTCTACGTGCTGGCGGAGGACCCCGAGGTGTCGGGAGTCGACCCGGAGGAGCTGCTCAGCGGCCTGGTGACCGCCGTCGAGGATGGCGGCATACCGGAGGAGCGCGTGGACGACTCCGTGCGCCGCCTCCTGCTCACTCGGATCGGCATCCGGGATCACTCGGGGACAGTTCCCGCAGCAGGCTGAGGAGGCGCTCCGGCTGCTCGACCTGCGGGAAGTGGCCGCAGTCCTCGAGCACCTCGGTGCGGGCGGTGGGAAGCAGCTCCCGGAGGCCGTCCAGGTCTCCTCGAGCGGTGAAGCGGTCGCGGTCCCCGCTGAGGGCCACGACCGGGGCCACGATCGCGCGCCAGCGGCCCACGTCATAGTCGCGCACGGCGAGCGCCGCCGCGACGAACGAGCGCGGGCGCAGGTCGACGGCGAGGTCCCGAACGGTGTCGGCCGGTGCCTGCAGCGGGTGCCGGAAGAGGGGCGCGGCGAGGAGCCGCACCAGCCCCATTCGCCCGAGTCCCCGGACCAGTGCGCGAATCGGCGGCTCGATCGGAGCGACTGCCGCGAGAGCGAAGCGCAGCAGCACGAGCGCGGGCAAGCGTCCGCGTCGGCCGAGCGTGCGCATCGGGGCGCGAAGCGACTCGAGCACGCCGGCGAGGCTCGCCGAGACGCACAGCACACCGACCGTGCGCACCGGCTCCCGGCACGCGAGGTGCAGGGCGAGCAGCCCTCCCATCGAGTGTCCCAGCACGCGCCAGCGGGAATAGCCGCAGGCCTCCGCCGCGGTGACGAGGGTCTCCGTCATGTCGTCGACGGTGGCCCGGGTGGGGCGGGCGAGGGCGCCGGACGCGCCCCAGCCGGGCAGGTCGACCGCCACGACGTCGCGCAGCGGGTCGCCGCCGTCCTCGGCTCGGCGCAGCAGCTCGCGCCAGGTGCGCCAGGAGCCTGCGGCGCCGTGCACGAGGATGAGGGCGGTGTCGCTCGAGCGGGTCGCGGCGGCGTGCACGGTCATCGGGCCGAGGGGAGTGGCGACCCGGCGCTCGACGAGCCCGAGGTCGGAGGTCGGCGATGTCACTCGCCGACGATCTCCTCGCGGACCCGGCGGAGGTCCTCCAGGAGGGCCCCGATGAGGATCCAGTGCCGCGGGTTCGGCTGGAGGACCACGAGCGGACTGGTGAGCGCGGGCAGCTCCGTCGTCCGCGGCTCGGCTTCGCCGGCGGGCGATCCGGGGGCGCGGACGAGGAGGCGCAGGTCGTGCGCGGCCCGGCGCAGCTCCTCGGCGATGCCCCGCACCGCGGGCTCGTCGGCGAGGGACGGATCCCAGTGGTCGCGCAGGGCGCGAGCCATGCCGACCACTTGGGTGACGAGCGGCTCCATCCGGGCCAGCAGTGCGGTGTCGCGTTCGAGCTGATCCCGATGCCGGGATCGGCGGGGGTTCAGCGCGAGGCTCTCCCGGCCGCTGCGGATCGCATCTCCCGTCCTGTCGCGGAGCGCCCGCAGCTCGCGTGCCGAGCGGAGGGCGACGTCCAGACGCTCGCGGTCGGTCCCGCCCGTGATCGAGTCGGCGAGCAGCTCCAGCTGCGTCGCGATGCTGCCGCCGAGCCGAAGCACGGCGGCGCGAGCGGGGCCGGCGAGAAGGGGAGGCACGATCGCCACGTTGATCAGCAGGCCGACCGCCGCGCCGATCACCGTCTCCACCACTCGGGCGGCGGCATAGCCGGGGGTCGCGGCGCCGATGGAGAGCACCAGCATCGCGCTGATCGGGATCTGCACCGAGGAGCCCGGGGTGAGCCGAAGCGCCCACGCGACGAGCAGAGATGCGACGATCGCGGCGAGGACGAGCCAGTTCGCGTCACCGAACAGGATGGACGCGCCGAGGGCGACGAGCACTCCGACGAGCACGCCGACACTGCGCTCCACCGCCTTGCCGAAGGACTGGTTGACGCTCGGCTGCACGACGAGCAGCGCGGCCACCGAGGCGAAGACGGGGATCTGCTCGGGAAACACGAGCAGCGCCGTGAACCAGGCGAGGATCGCGGCGATCGCAGTCTTCAGCACCTGCAGAAGGGGCACTCGTGCATTCGCCCGCACCAGGCCCGTCAGACGCACGGCTCCAGCGTAGGGATCACGGGGCGGAGAAGGCCGCGAACGCACGCGCGTCGGCATCTGCATCGACGGGCGAGTCCGGGTCGAACGGTTCCGAGGTCACCGTGAACCCACCCCGGCGGCGGACCGCCCGCCAGGTTCCCAGCACCCGGCCGGCGCGGGCGAGCACGGGCCGGAACAGCCCGTTCCCGCCGGGCGACACCCGCTCGGCGTGCTCCGGGGCGAGGCTGGCCGACCGGTCGGCGTAGCCGAGCAGCAGCTCGTCGAACGCGGGAAGGAGCCGGACGGCCTCGCCGGGAACGACGTGAAGGGCGACGGGGTCGACGGCGGCGGACCCGCGGCCGACCCACAGCTCGCCGCTCTCGCCGGCCAGGGGAATCAGTCCGCCGGCCGCCTCAGCGGTGGCGGCGGCGGCCTCCGTCGTGGTTATGCCGGCCCACCAGGCGAGGTCGCCGACCGACGCGGGGCCGTGGCTGGTGAAGTAGCGGGGGGCGAGCACCCGGAGGGCCCCGGAGCGGTCGGGATCGGGTCCCGGCACCCAGTCGTCGAGCAGGACCACGGTGTGCTGCCTGCCCTCGAGGGGACCGAAGCAGACCACGCGGGTGAGGGCGAGGTGCAGCAGCAGATGGGACCCGCGCTGGCCGGAGGTGTCCAGCCCGTCGGCGTCGAACGCGGCCATCAGCTGGGTGCGCTGCATCGGCCGGCGGTCGGCCAGCAGGCGGAGTGCGAGCGCCTCCGCGTGCATCAGGTCCTCCGCCTCGAGACCGAGCTGCGCCCGCCGGGTGCGGGTGGCGCGGATCGTCCGCTCAGCGGAGACGGCGAGGAGGAGGCGCAGGTCCTCGGCGGCGGTGATCTGCAGGGTTCCCCGGAGCGGCCAGGACCGCACGATGCGCGCCCCGTCGAGGGCGGCATGGATGTCGGCGACCGTCTCACCGGAGCGGCCGCGAAGCGCGAGCGCCCACCGTGCGCCGGCGAAGTCCTGGGCCTGGAGCGCGAGCATCCAGCGCGCGGTGTCCTCCGCCGTTCCGGGATCGGCGACGCCGAGCAGCTGATTGGCCGCCCGCATGCGTGCGACTTCCGGGAGAGACAGAACCGCCGGCATGCTCCGAATACTAGGAGCAGGCCGGCGGTTCATCCGGCCGGGTGGGTAGTCCGGCCATCCGAGTCGGGTCACTCGGCGGAAGGGTCCTCCTCGAGAGCGAGCGTCGGGAGCTGATACTCCGACAGGCCGTGCGAGGAGGTGGTGCCATCGGCCTCGGCGTGGGGCGCCGAGGTCGACACGCTGACCATTGCCAAGGTGCTCAGGAGGAGAGCGCCGGCGACACCGAGGACCGCGCGGGGGACGCGAATTCGGCTGGTCATCGTGATGTTTTCCTTACTCTGGGGGACGAGTCATATCTCTTGTGGACCTTGTCCTCACTTTGGAGGACTCCGACCGAGATTCAAGTTACGCGGCGACCGTCGCGCGCGCGCTCCCCACTACGAGGTACACCGATCTGTCTGTCCCCCCGGCGGCGCCAACTGTTCCGCTCCGCGGGCGGCGTCAGAGGATGCCGAGCGCCTTGAGCTCGGTCGCCAGCCCGGCGCCGTCGGGCGCGTACAGCCAGGGGACCTCCGTGCGGGTCGCGTAGTCCTCCGCCTTGGTGCGGCCACCGGCGAGCACGGCCTCTCCCGCCGAGAGCTGGCGGATGCACACGGCCCGCACCGCCTCCGGACGTGCGAGGGCGAACTCGCCGTAGATCTCCTCGTCGTGCTGGCCGTCGTCGCCGACCAGCAGCCACTTCACGTCCGGGAACTCCTCGGCGAGCCGATGGAGGCTGTCGACCTTGTGCTGGCGGCCGCTGCGGAACAGGCGGTCGTGGGTGGGCCCCCAGTCCGTGAGCAGGAGAGGGCCGGCGGGGTACAGGTTCCGGGTGAGGAAGCGGGAGAGCGTGGGGGCGACATTCCAGGCGCCGGTCGACAGGTAGAGCACCGGCGACCCGGGGTGGTTGCGGATGAGCCGGTCGTAGAGCACGGCCATGCCCGGCGTCGCGCCGCGCGCGTGCTCGTCCAGCACGAAGGTGTTCCAGGCGGCGAGGAACGGGCGGGGGAGCGCCGTCACCATGATGGTGTCGTCGATGTCCGAGATGATCCCGAACCCCGACGCCGGATCGTGGATGTAGACGGGGGCCTCGGCGGCGGGGAGGTCCTCGCCGTCCGGGTCGTCGCTGCGCATCGTGATGGTGTGCCAGCCGGGAGCCAGCGTGGAGGGGACGCGCATGTCGATCACGCCGCCCCGGTCCGCGCGCACCCGGTGCTCGATGCCGCCCACCGTGATGATCACGTCGACGAAGTTCACTGCGACGCTCGTGAAGCTGCGCCAGCCCCGCACCGTGGGACGGCGCGTCCGCGGCTCGCGGGTCAGCATGACCCGACCCAGGGCTCGAACCCAGCCGGGGGCGCCGTAGCCGGTGTACGGGATGACGGTGGGGAGCAGTCCCCGACGGCGTGCCCAGCGCTCGCGGTACTCCTGGATGGCATCCTCGGCCCGAGCGGCCCGCCCGAGGATCAGGGCACCAGCTCCGGCGGCTTCGCTGCGCTTCTTGCGTACCGAGGGCACCGGGTCAGCCTAGTCGCCCCCGGCGGCGCCGCCGAGGGGGTATAGCCCCCTCCAGGGGGCGGGTTATCTTGAGGCGTCTCAAGGATGGAGCACATATGAGCATCGACGGGCTCCTCGGGCCGACTGCCGAGTTCCTCCTTCGCAACGAGCCGGTGCAGGCGCGCAGCGCGGCACGGCTCTCCTCGCTGCTGGACGCGGCAGCAGCCGTCGTCGACGAGGTCGGGTACGAGCGACTGACCACCGCGATGGTGGCAGAGCGCGCCGGCGCCTCGATCGGCACCGTCTACCGGTACTTCCCGGACCGAATCGCCGTCCTGGAGGGCCTCTCCGCCCGGGCGTTCCGGCGGTTCCTCGACAGGGTGTCGGAGCAGTACCGCGACAGCGGGCTCGAGACCGTGCCCGAACGCGTCGCCGCCGCGATCGACGTCTATGTCGAGCTGTACCGCAGCGAACGCGGATTCCGGGTCGTTCGGTTCGGCGATGTGGTGGACGTGCGCCTGATCGACGGGCGCCCGACGAACAATGCTGTGCTGGCGCAAGCGCTGGCCGAGCTCGCCACGGAGCGCGCTCCGCGCGAGGACCCCGACGACTTCGTCTTCCGGCTCAGCGTGGTGATCGCGCTCGCCGAGGCGCTGGTGCACCGCGCCTTCGTGGCTGAGGCGTCGGGGGACGCCCGGTACATCCAGGAGGCGAAGGAGGTGGCCGTCGCCTATCTCCAGCAGCACGCGCCGGTGGGGGAGTGAACCGTCGGATCCTCCTCGCCGGGGAATACCGGAACCCGGCGGGCGATTGACATCCGCAATCCGCGTTGCACTCGGCCCCGAACACTGTTTGGGTCGAACGCGGAAGCGCCGTCGGGACGGCCCGGGTGCGCCGCACCCCCGAACAGTGAGGGCACTCCATGTCGATCGAGTTCCGTTCGGTGGGCAAGCAGTTCCCCGACGGCACCCAGGCCGTTGGCGACTTCAGCCTGATGATCCCCTCGAGGACCACCACGGTGCTGGTCGGCTCGTCCGGTTGCGGCAAGACGACGCTCCTGCGGATGGTCAACAGGATGGTCGATCCCACCCGCGGATCGGTGCTCATCGACGGCGAGGACATCTCCCACCGCGACCCGGTCGCACTGCGGCGCAGCATCGGCTACGTCATGCAGAACTCCGGGCTGCTGCCGCACCGCAAGGTGCTCGACAACGTCGCCACGGTGCCGCGGCTCAACGGCATGGCCAAGGCTGAGGCGCGCGAGCGGGCGCTGACCCTGCTCGACACGGTGGGGCTCGATCGGGAGCTGGGGGACCGCTACCCGTCCCAGCTCTCGGGGGGCCAGCAGCAGCGCGTGGGGGTCGCTCGCGCGCTCGCCGCGGACCCGAACATCCTGCTGATGGACGAGCCCTTCGGCGCCGTCGACCCCATCGTGCGCGCCGAGCTTCAGCAGGAGCTGCTGCGCCTGCGCCGGGAGCTCGACAAGACCGTCGTCTTCGTCACCCACGACATCGACGAGGCGTTCCTGCTCGGCGATCAGGTCGTGCTCCTGCAGCGCGGGGGCCGCATCGCCCAGGTCGGCACCCCGGCCGAGATCCTCGCGAACCCCACCAGCGACTTCGTCGCCGAGTTCGTCGGTGCCGACCGCGGCCGCCGCGCCCTTCGGATCGAGCGCGTGGGCGGCGCGGATGTGGTCGTCGACGAGCTCGGCCGGCCTGCCGGTGTCCTCGCCCGGTCCGCCTCACAGGCAGAGGCCGGTGCCCGCACGGCACCGGGTGCTCCGGCGCAGGGTGAGCTCGCGTCGTGAACTGGCTGTCGAACAATCTCGACCTGGTTCTCGCGCTCACGCTGCAGCATCTGCGGCTCTCGGTGCTGCCCATCCTGCTCGGCTTCGTTCTCGCCGTCCCGGTCGGGTACGTCGCCCACCGCTTCCGAGGCACCCGGGGAATCCTGCTGACCGTCGCGGGGCTGTTGTACACGATCCCCTCCCTCGCCCTGCTCGTGGTCCTGCCGGCGGTCACCGGCCTGTCCGTGCTCAGCGAGGCCAACCTGGAGATCGCCCTCACCGTGTACGCGGTCGCGATCCTGGCCCGATCCGTGGCGGACGCGCTCGACTCGGTCGATCCGGATGTCCGTCAGGCCGCCAGGGCCCTCGGCTACTCGGGCTGGCGCCGGTTCTGGAGCGTGGACTTCCGCCTGGCAGGTCCGGTGATGCTCGCCGGGCTCCGCGTCGCCGCCGTCAGCACAGTCGCGCTCGTGACCGTCGGCATCCTCGTGGGGGTGCAGAGCCTCGGCTATCTGTTCACCAACGGCTTCCAGCGGCGCATCGTCGAGGAGGTGCTGGCCGGCGTCGTGATGACCATGATCGTCGCGCTCGTTCTCGACCAGCTCCTGGCCCTCGCGGGGCGCGCCCTGCTCCCGTGGGCGCGGGCGCCGAAGCGCCGCCGGGCCGCCCTCGCGCGGGAGGCGGTCGTCTGATGCTCTTCGTCGACGCCATCACCTGGATCTTCAGCGCGGACTCCGACATCGTCCAGCGGCTCGGGGAGCACCTGTTCTTCACCCTCCTCGCCTTCGCGATCGCGGTCCTCGTGGCGGTTCCGCTCGGCTACCTGATCGGACACACCGGCAAGGGCAGGGAGATCGCGGTCGCGCTGTCGGGGGCCGCCCGCGCGCTGCCCTCCTTCGGTCTCATCCTGCTGCTGGTGCTCCTGATCGGAGTGCTGCAGATCGTGCCGGCAGTCACCCTTGCGCTCGTGCTGCTCGCGGTCCCCTCGATCCTCGCCGGCGCCTACTCGGGCCTCGAGGCGATCGACCGCCGCACCCTCGACGCGGCCCGGGCGATGGGGATGACCGAGTGGCAGGTACTGACGAAGGTCGAGATCCCGCTCGGCCTGCCCCTGCTGATCTCGGGCATGCGGGCCGGTGCCCTGCAGATCGTCGCCACCGCGACGCTCGCCGCGTACGTCGGGCTCGGCGGCCTGGGCTATCCCGTCCTCCAGGGCATCGCTGTCCGACGCTACGACGAGACTCTCGGCGGAGCGCTCATCGTCGTGCTGCTCGCGGTGGTGCTCGATTCGATCTTCGGGGTCCTCGAGCG
The DNA here is from genome assembly GCF_025465545.1 of Naasia sp. Taxonomy (GTDB): domain Bacteria; phylum Actinomycetota; class Actinomycetes; order Actinomycetales; family Microbacteriaceae; genus Naasia. The sequence goes on from NZ_JAODMK010000023.1 coordinate 17,549, forward strand.
CGTGACCGTTCCACGCGGCGTGCGCCTCGGCCGCGGCATCGGCGAGCGGCGGCGGAGGCCGCCGGCCATCGCCACGGAGACCGCGAACCGGCTCGTTCAGGCCGGCTAGCCCACGAACTTCCCGGGACCCCGGGAAACCAAGAGAAGGAAAGATCATGTACACAGCAAGGAACAAGGGCCGGCTCGCCCTGGGCGCAGCCGTGGTCGGGGCGGCATTGGCCCTGTCAGGGTGCGCATCAGCTGATCCGCTCGGGAGCGGATCGTCGACGGGCGCCTCCTCCACGCCCGACTCCAGCACCAGCACGGGCACGACCGACACGATCGTCGTCGGCTCGCAGGCCTACTACTCGAACGAGATCATCGCGGAGATCTACGCGCAGGCGCTCGAGAACGCCGGCTACACGGTGCAGCGCCAGTTCCAGATCGGCCAGCGTGACGCGTACCTCCCCGCGCTCGAGAAGGGCGATGTCGACGTCTTCCCCGAGTACACCGGCAACCTCCTCCAGTACTACGACCCCAAGACGACGGCGACCAAGTCCGACGAGGTCTACGCCGAGCTGAAGACGGCGCTGCCCGACGGCCTCACCGTCCTGGAGCAGTCGCCGGCCACCGACCAGGACTCCTACAACGTGACCAAGGAGTTCGCCGACAAGTACAGCGCTTCCAGCATCGCGGACCTGGCCGCAGTGAACGGTCTCGTTCTCGGCGGCAACGCAGAGCTCGAAGACCGGCCCTATGGTCCCCAGGGCCTCGCCAGCGTCTACGGCGTGACGGTCGACTTCCAGGCGACCGGCGACACCACGGTCGATGCCCTCGTGGCGGGAACGATCGACATCGCCAACGTCTACAGCGCTGACCCCAGGATCGCCTCGCAGGGCCTCGTCACCCTCGCCGACCCGGAGGGCCTGTTCCTGGCCTCGAACGTGGTGCCGCTGGTGAACGCCGACATCGCCGACGAGCTCGCGGCGGTGCTCGATCCGATCGATGCCGCGCTCACCCCGGAGGGCCTCACCGCCCTCAACGTGCTGAGCGTCGACAAGCAGGAGTCATCCGACCAGATCGCCACCGACTGGCTGACGGAGAACGGACTGCTCTCCTAGGAGATCGGCCGCTCGGGCTCGCTGTCGCGGGTCTGGGCGGCCGCATCGTCCCCATCGCCCTCCATGTGGCGACGCTGCGAACGAGTCAGCAGCACCCGCACCGCCAGGGCGAGCAGCAGGAACAGGGCGATGACGGCGGCGAACAGATACCCGGCGTAGTGCAGCCGGTCGCCGAGGGACCGGTAGCCGCCGGCGGCCGCGGCGGCCACCGTCACATAGGCGAACGCCCAGAGGATGCAAGCCGGCGCCGTCCACGCGAGGAACCGCCGATACCGCATCGGGCTCATGCCGACCGTGAGCGGAATCAGGGCGTGCAGCACCGGCAGGAACCGGCTGAGGAAGACGGCCGGTCCGCCCCGCCGTGCCAGGTAGCGCTCGGCGCGGGCCCACTGGCCGCCGCCGATGCGGTTCCCGAGCCGGCTCGCCCGGAGTCGCGGGCCGAAGTAGCGGCCGATCGCGAAGCCGAGGCTCTCGCCCGCCAGTGACCCGAGGATCACCGCCACCAGCAGCGACCAGTAGCCGAGCGGTCCGTCCACGGCGGTGCCCGCGACGATCACCACGGTGTCCCCTGGCACGATGAGGCCGACCAGGATCGACGTCTCCAGGAACATCCCGACGCCCGCGAGCAGCGTGCGCAGCACGGGGTCGACGCCGGCGACCGTGCTGAGGATGCCGTTGAGCAGGTCGTTCACGCAACGAACATTAGGGGATGGCGCCCCCGGGAGGCGGCCGATTCAGGGGAGCGGACGGCGCAGCGCGGCGAGGCGCCTGCGCCAGAGGTCGAGCCGTCCCGGGAGCTCGGCGAGGGCCGGTCCGCCCAGCCATTCGGGGACGATCCGGATGCCGTGCAGCGCGTTCAGCGCCCACACCTCGAGGCCGTCGAGCTCGTTCGCGGTGACGTGCTCGGTGAGGGTGGGTGTGCCGGTCGCCGCAGCCAGGGTGAGCAGCACCCGCTCGGTCACGCTGGGCACCCGCGCGAGCTCCGGCGCAGCAGTGCAGAGGACGTCTCCGCGCCACCATGCGAGTGCGGTCGTCGCGCCCTCGATCACATAGCCCTCGCCCGTGGTGAGCACGGCGTCGCCTGCCCCCAGACGGACCGCCTCTCCGCGCAGGCGCAGCATCGCGTCGAGGTCGGGGCCCTTCACCGACGGGCTTCGGCGCGCCTCCGTTCCGGACACCCGGACAAGCGCGACCGACCGGGACAGCGGGGGAGAGGGACGCAGCAGCAGTCGGAACTCCGGCCGGGATGGGCCCGCGAAGGCCTCGAATCGCGGGAACCAGGCTCCGGTCCGGGGCAGCGCGTCCACCGCAGCGGCCCAGAACGTGTTCGCATCCTGCGACCGGCCGGCCGCGTCGAGGAACCTGTCGCGGTGCAGGTCGACAGCGAGCACTCGGCCCTCCTCGACCAGGAACGAGTCCGCCGCCGTGCGCGGTCCCGCCGGGGGCGCGGTCTCCGCGACCGGGGTCAGTCCGAATCCGTCCCAACCGAGGACCGGGGAAGGAGAACCGTCGGCGCCCATAGGATTCAGCCTATGCCGGCCCCCGGAGCTCGCCGCCTGCCCGGGTGGGCGGCGCCGCAGCACGTGTTCGAGGGCGTCACCGTCGGCACCGAGAATGCAGTGCTCCTCGAGTCGAGCGACGGCAGCGGCATCAGCTGGATCGGGCTGGGCGACGCCGTCGTGCACGACCTCCCCGCCGTCCCCCTCGACGGCGGCGGCACGGACGCTTCCTTCGACCTCGGCTGGGCCGGCTGGCTCAGCTATGAAGGCGAGGCGACCTTCCTCGAGGTGGACCGGGCGATCCGGTTCGATCACCGCACCCGGGAGATCTCGGCCCTCGGCGGCACGGCGCGCTGGGCGGACCAGGTCGCGGCAAGCCTGACCCGGCCCTCCTCGCCGCCGGAGCCGGAGCCGGAGCCGGGGCCGCGCTCCGAGCTGCCGGTGCTGTGGCGCGCCGACGACGATGCCTACCTCGCCGCGATCGCCGAGTGCCTGCGGGCCATCGTGCGCGGCGACGCCTACGTGCTGTGCCTCACCAACACGGCGACCGCGCAGGTGCCGGTCGACGGCTGGGCGACCTACCGGCGGCTCGCCGCGGCGAGCCCCACCCACTCCGCCGGCTACCTGAGGATCGACGGCGTCGAGCTGGTGAGCGCGTCGCCTGAGCGGTTCGTCGAGGTGGCCAGGGACGGCACGGTCCGGAGCCGCCCCATCAAGGGCACCCGGCGCCGTGATCCCGATGCCGCGCGGGACGCGGAGCTGGCCGGCGAGCTGCTGGACAGCGAGAAGGAGCGCGCCGAGAACCTGATGATCGTGGACCTGGTGCGCAACGACCTCAGCAGGGTGGCGCGGGTGGGCAGCGTGCGGGTACCCGCCCTGTTCGATGTGGAGTCCTATGCCCAGGTGCACCAGCTGGTGAGCACCGTGGAGGCCGACCTGCTGCCGGGCCTCACCGCCGCGGATGCGGTGCGCTCGCTGTTCCCCGCTGGGTCGATGACCGGCGCGCCGAAGATCAGCGCCATGGCCCTCCTCGCCGCCCTCGAGGGCGCGCCGCGCGGCGTGTACTCCGGCGCGTTCGGCTATCTCTCCCGCAACGGCTCCGCCGACTTGGCCATGGCGATCCGCAGCGTCGTGGTCACGGACGGCATCGCCACGATCGGCGCCGGCGGGGGCGTCACCGCCCTGTCCGACCCCTGGGAGGAGCTGGCGGAGGTCCGGCTGAAGGCCGCACCCCTGATCGCCGCCCTGATCGAAGGCCGGGGCGAGGCCGGTAATCTAGGGGATGGCCTTTCCCGGCCATGATCCGAAGAGAGCACTGTGGCATCCACTCCCCGTAGTTCCGAGACCGAGGCTCCGACCTTCGAGCGGCTGCAAGAGAAGTGGCTCTCCGTCTGGGACGAGCTGCGTCCGTTCGCCACGTCGAACCCGGACGACACGCGTCCTCGCAAGTACGTCCTCGACATGTTCCCGTATCCGTCGGGAGACCTGCACATGGGCCACGCGGAGGCCTATGCCCTCGGCGACGTCATCGCCCGCTACTGGCGCCAGCAGGGCTTCAACGTCCTCCACCCGATCGGCTGGGACTCATTCGGCCTGCCCGCCGAGAACGCCGCGATCAAGCGCGGCGCGAATCCGGTCACCTGGACCTACGACAACATCGCCCAGCAGCGGGAGTCGATGCGCCGCTACGCGCCGTCCTTCGACTGGGACCGCGTGCTGCACACGAGCGACCCGTCCTACTACAAGTGGAACCAGTGGCTGTTCCTCAAGATGTACGAGCGGGGCCTGGCGTATCGCAAGGACAGCTGGGTCAACTGGGATCCGGTGGACCAGACGGTGCTGGCCAACGAGCAGGTGCTGCCCGACGGCACGTCGGAGCGCTCGGGCGCCGTCGTGGTCAAGAAGAAGCTCACCCAGTGGTACTTCCGCATCACCGCCTACGCGGACCGGCTGCTCGACGACCTCAACCAGCTCGAGGGCTCCTGGCCGTCCAAGGTCCTCAGCATGCAGCGCAACTGGATCGGCCGCTCGACGGGAGCGGACGTCGACTTCGCCGTGGAGGGTCGCGACGAGAAGATCGCCGTCTACACCACCCGCCCCGACACCCTGTTCGGCGCGACGTTCATGGTCGTCGCGCCCGACTCCGACCTCGCCGCCGACCTGGTGGCGGGCGCAGAGCCCTCGGTGCGGGCGGCGTTCGAGGACTACCTGGTGCGCACCCAGCGCAGCACCGAGATCGAACGGCTCGCGACCGACCGGGAGAAGACCGGCGTCTTCACCGGCCGCTATGCGATCAACCCGGTCAACGGTGAGCGGCTGCCCATCTGGGCCGCCGACTACGTGCTCAGCGACTACGGCCAGGGCGCGATCATGGCGGTCCCCGCCCACGACCAGCGCGACCTCGACTTCGCCCGCGCCTTCGACCTGCCCGTGCGGGTCGTCGTCGACACCACCCAGGCCGTGACCGGCGCCATCCGGATCATCCCCGAGGACGGCACCCTGCCCGAGCTCGACGAGATGAACCCCGCGGTCACCGGCACCGCCCTCGCCGGCGAGGGCCGGCTGATCAACTCGGGCCAGTTCGACGGCCTGAGCAAGAGCGCCGCCATCGCCCGGATGACCGCCTTCCTCGAGCAGCAGGGTTTCGGCCGTCCGGCGAAGAACTACCGCCTGCGCGATTGGCTGATCTCCCGTCAGCGCTTCTGGGGCACCCCCATCCCGATCCTCTACGACGAGGACGGCACCGAGATCCCGGTGCCGCAGGATCAGCTGCCGATCGTGCTGCCGCCCACCGAGGGCCTCGACCTCAAGCCCAAGGGGGTCTCCCCGCTGGCCGCCGCAACCGACTGGGTGACGACCACGGGGGCGGACGGCCGCACCCTCCGCCGGGACTCCGACACCATGGACACCTTCGTCGACAGCTCCTGGTACTTCCTGCGCTTCCTCTCACCGAACGACGACACCCAGGCGTTCGACGTCAAGGAGGCCGAGAAGTGGGCCCCCGTCGACCAGTACGTCGGCGGCGTCACCCACGCGATCCTGCACCTGCTCTACGCGCGCTTCATCACCAAGGTCCTGTTCGACATGGGCTACGTGACCTTCACCGAACCGTTCAGCGCCCTGCTCAACCAAGGCATGGTGCAGATGGACGGCGCCGCCATGAGCAAGTCGAAGGGCAACCTGGTCACCCTCTCGTCCCAGCTGGACCAGTACGGCGTGGACGCCGTGCGCCTCACGATGGCCTTCGCGGGCCCGCCTGAGGAGGACATCGACTGGAAGGACGTCTCACCCGGCGGGTCCCTGCGCTTCCTCAACCGGGCGCTGCGCATCGCGCAGGACGTGACGAGCGCGCCGGAGGTGGTGTGGAAGACGGGCGACGAGTCGCTGCGCCGCATCACCCACCGCTTCCTCGCCGATGCTCCCGGCATGATCGAGGCGTTCAAATTCAACGTGGTCGTCGCGCGGATCATGGAGCTCGTGAACGCCGTCCGCAAGGCGATCGACAGCGGCGCCGGCCCCGCGGACGCCGCCGTCCGCGAGGCCGCCGAGACGGTGGCGCTCGCGCTCAGCCTCTTCGCTCCCTACACCGCGGAGGAGATGTGGGAGGTGCTCGGCTACCCGCCGTCCGTCGCCCTGTACGGGTGGCGCAAGGCCGACCCGACACTGCTCGTCGAGGAGACGGTGACCGCGGTGCTTCAGGTGGACGGCAAGGTCCGCGGGCGCCTCACCGTGTCCCCGCGCGTCGCTGCCGAGGAGCTCGAGCAGCTCGCCCGCGCGGACGCGGGAGTGCAGCGCGCGATCGGCACCCGCGAGATCGTCAACGTGATCGTCCGTGCTCCTCGTGTGGTGAACATCGCGACCCGGGCCTAGCCCACGCTGACCTGCCCACTTCTGCCGCAACTCACCACCAAGTTGCGACAGAACTGGGCAGGTCAGCGAAACGCGGTTCGTCGAAGGGCTCAGTCGACCGGCTCGGCGAAGACCACGAGGTTGTTGCTGTAGTGCATCACGCCGTAGTCGTAGGGGCCGTTGCAGGTGATCAGACGCAGCTGCGAATTGGGCGTCGGGCCGTAGACCTGCTCCGTGGGGAAGTCCTCCTTGGCCACGTCGATCGCGCGGTCCGCCCGGTACTCCCGGAACGAGCCGTCCGACAGTGCAACGGCGATGGCGTCGCCCGGCTGGAGCTCGTGCAGCCGGGAGAAGACGCCGGCCGTCTCGGTGTCGTCCACGTGCCCGGCGAGCACGGCGGGTCCCACCGCGCCGGGAACCGCGCTGGCGGTGTACCAGCCGGCGCTGTCGAGGTCCGCGGGGGGCAGCAGCACTCCCGCTGTGTCCCGCTGGAGCGAGACGAGGTCGACGTCCACGTCGATTGCGGGGATCACGAGTCGGGTGGGCCGGACGCCGGCGGCGGGCGCGCCGGAGTCGAGGGGCAGGGGGTCCTGAAGCCCTGCGGCCGCTCCCACCCCGGACGAGACCATCGCGGGGGCGGGGGGAGCCGCCGGAGCGGAGAGTGCGGCGAGCCGGAACTCGAGCGCGGAAGCACCGACCACCGGCTGCCAGGTCGTGTCGAAGGCCGCTGCGGTGACGGCGACCGTCACCAGCACGCCCGCCGCGAGTACGGGCGAGTGGGCGAGCACCCGAACGGCCGTCCCCACCGGCCCCCGCCGGGCGCGGTGGCGTCCGGGGGAGGAGAGCGCGGGGTGGCGGCTCATCGGATCAGGCGCGGTGGCGGCGAGGGCTGAGGCGGCGGGAGCGGAGCGCGAGGGCGAGCACGCCGCCGAGGAGCATGACGCCGACGACGGTGCCGACTGCGGCGAGCTGCATGCCGGTCTGGACGGACGAGGCGAGTGCTCCGCCGCCGGTCGCGACTCCACCGACCGGGGTCTCGGTGACGCTCGCGCTGTCGATCACGGCCAGAGCGGTGAGCTTGCCGTCGGCGTTGTCGAGCACGAACACGGTCTGGGACGCCCCACCCTCGAGATCCACGCTCGCAGACGCGTCGCCGTCGTCGCCGGTCAGCGTGAGGTCGGTCGATCCCGGCGTGACGTCGGTGTAGTCGCCCACCTCACCGAAGGCCGCCGCATCGAGGAGGGTCGTGCCGTCCGCCGTCGCGACACTCACCGTGTCCGAGGTGGTCGACGCCTGCACGGCGCGGACGCGGGCATTGTCGTCGGCCGGGGCGCTGAGGTCGTCGGAGATCGTCGTGAGGCGGATCGAGGCGTTCGGGCCGATCGCCGCGATCGTCTCGGCGCCGCCCGCGACGACCTCCACCTCGGCGTTCACGAGGGGTGTGTTGCTGCCGTCCTCTGATGGCGCCATGGCGAGCGCGTAGGTTCCGGGATCGAGCGTCATGTACTTGGACACTCCGCCGTACCCCACGCCCGTGAGGGAGTAGAGCACCTGGCCGCCGGCCAGGGCGCTCAGGGTGATGTCCGCCGCGGCCGTGTCGGGGGAGAGGTGGCCGACGCGGATGTAGCCGGGGCTCGCAGCGGTTGCGGGGGACATCGGAACGAGGGCGATGCCGGCGGCGACGGCCGCGAGCAGGCCCAGGCGGACGGTTCTGGATCGGTGCAGCATGACGCGCTCCTGGAGGATCAGTTCCCGGCCCGGCCGGGATCGGTGACGGGGAAGGTGGCGAGGACGCCGTGCGCGTCCACGGTGACGGATTCGACGGCGAACGTGCCGGCGAGGCCGGACAGGTAGGTGCTGAGGGTGGTCATCGGGGCGCCGCCGGGGGCGAGCTGCTCCCCGTCCATCTCCGAGACCAGGACCCGGCGTCGGAACGCGTCCCGGGGGTCGCCTGCCGGGAAGTCGGCGACCGTCAGGTCGTGCTCGGACAGCAGCTGACCGAGCACCACGGAGATGCGCCGATCCACCGACCCCTCCTCGAGCAGGTGCTTCGCGTCTGCCGAAAGGGTCAGTCGGGGATTGCGCGCGAGCTGGCTCCCGGCGGAGGCCCGCGACGCGCGTTCCCCGGGAGTCGTCGTCAGTGGCGCCGCCGCCGGCGATGCGCTCCCGGACGTCCCGGGGGTCGCAGAGCTGGGATCTGTGGGCGACCGATCCGCTGCGACAGCCCGCTCCCGCACCTCCAGCACGGACGCCGTCACCCCTGTGGCGAGTGCGAGGGCCACCACGGACGCCGCCGCGATGCCGATCAGGCGAGGCACCAGCTCCGCGCGACCGAGGGCGGCGACCGCCCGATCGACCGCCGCACCGACGAGGAGCGCGAAGGTGGGCGCGAGCAGCACCGTGTACCGGGTGACCTCGTCACCGTCGGGCCAGATGCTCAAGACGAGGAGGGTGACCGCGAGGCCGCCGAGCGGGCGCAGCGACGGCGTCAGCAGTCCGAACACCAGCGCCGCCGCCCCGAGGAGGGTGCCCACCGGGTTGCTCGCGAACCAGGTGCCGATGGTCGCGGTGCCGTGCACCGGTTGGGCCGACGCATCGAGCCCGAGGATCGCCCAGCCGACCGCGACCGTGGCGAACAGCAGGGCGCCCGCGACGGGCAGCATGAAGGTCCGCTGGCTGCGCCGGAGCACGCGTCTCGCCTGCCAGGCGAGGAACGGCACGGCGGCCAGGGCGATCGGGGCGAGCGCGGCGGCGATCCCGACGCCGAGCGCAGCCAGCGGAATCGCGCCCCATCGGCCGCCGGCGAAACCGAGCAGCACCACGGCGGCCAGCAGCCCGAGGAGGGCGAGGTGTTCCGGCACCCCGACCGATGACGCGCGCACCGCGGGCGGAGCGAGCACCGCGAGGGCGGCGGCGACGACGGCGGCGAGGGGGCTGAGCCCCACCTGGAGTGCCACGGCGAAGACGAGCGGGATCGCGAGGAGGACGGCGACGAGCGTCAGGGGCGCCGGGAGGGGCCCCGGATGGTCCGGGGCGAGCACGAATCCGGCGGTCGCGCCGGCCCCGATCAGCACGAGCAGGAGACCGGGGACGCCGAGGTGCAGGAAGCCCGACCAGCCGGAAGGAAGCCGGACCGAGCGGGAGCGTCGGTGCCGGGACAGGGCGCGGCGGCGTCCACGGACCGTCGGGGACGAGGAGTGAAGCGTCATGGCCATCGCCGTCTCCCCCGATCCCTCCGGGGACCTCGGGCGAGGCGGTCTTCCGGGTCCGCGTTCGCGGTTCGCCGTCGGTTCCGCCTGCGTCCTTCCAGGCTACCCCCGTCGCCCGCGTGCAGCCAGACAGATCGGTCTACCTTGCATCGGCCCTCCTCCCCAAGGAGCGATTCCCGGTCGGCTTCCGCGATCGACCCATCGAGGGTCGCCTCTGCCCGCGGCCCGGCCTACGGTTCGGGCATGGAGGGCGGCGGAAGTGCTCTGACGCGTCTCGCGGGAGAGGGCGGCCGCCTCTCGCGCCGGGTCCGCGCCGGGGCCGTCATTGTGCTCGTGCTCGCGGGAGCCGCGGTCGCCGTCCTCGTCTCCGCGATCTCCTCGGCCGGCACGACAACCGTGCTGCCTGCAGTGCCGCTCCCCTCCTGGACGGGGGCAGCGGCACCGCGGACGGACGTGGTGATGCTCGTGCATGTGCTGGGAGCGGTTCGGCGGCCCGGCCTGTACCCGGTGTCTCAGGGCGCCCGTGTGGTCGACGTCGTGGCCGCGGCCGGGGGGTTCACCGAGGAGGCGGACCAGGCGGGGGTCAACCTGGCGCGGCTGGTGGCCGATGGAGAGCAGGTGCGGGTCCCGGCGATCGGCGAGGCGCCTGCCGTCGAGGCCGGGGGAGGGGAGGGGGGTCGTATCGACCTGAACTCGGCGACGGCGGAGGAGCTCGACGCCCTCCCGCGCATCGGTCCGGCCATCGCGGAGCGGATCGTCCAGTGGCGCCAGCAGAACGGGCCGTTCGCCTCCGCCGATGACCTCCTCGAGGTGAGCGGGATCGGCGAGAAGACGGTCGACGGCATCCGCGATCTGGTGCTGCCATGACCGCCGACGCGCGGCTCGCTCCCGCGGCCGCTGCCGCTTGGGTCGCCGCCGCCCTGCTGATCGGCGCACCCGAGTTCGCCTGGCCGGTCGCGGCGTGCACGGGCCTGCTGACCGTCATCGTCCTGCTCCTCGCGGGGCGCAGTCCCGGCCGGCTCGGCCGAGCCCTCGCCGGCGTCGCCCTTGCCACGGTGGGGGTCGGCGTCCTCGCGGTCGCGGTCGCCGCGGCTGCCCCCGTCCGCTCGCCCGCCGAGCTCACGGCGTTCGCCGGCCATCCCGGCGCGCTCGAGGTCGAGCTTCAGGGCATCGCGCACTCCTCCTCGCTCGCCGCCGGGCCCCCGCGGCTCCTCGTTCCGGGCACGCTGCGCTCCTTCGACAGGAGCGGCACCCGGGTCAGCAGCTCCGTGCCCGTCCTGGTGTTCGGCGACATCGCGTCGGGCGGTGCCTTGACGGCGGGACCCGGGGCGCGGATCTCGGGGCGTGGGACGCTGCAGCCCACGGAACCGGGTGACGACGTCGCCTACCTCGTGTTCCTCCGCGGAAATCCGACTCTGGTCGCGCCACCCTCCGGCATCCTGGCGGCGACGGCCGCTCTGCGCAGTGGGCTGAGCGCGGCGGCCTCGACTCTCCCGGGCGACGGCGGCGTGCTCCTGCCCGGACTCTCGATCGGCGACGACAGCGGGGTGGGGGAGGACCTCAACGACGCCATGAGGTCGAGCTCGCTGAGCCACCTCACCGCCGTGTCAGGGGCGAACTGCGTCGTCGTGGTCGCGGTCGTCATGCTCGGCGGGGCGGCTGCGGGGGTGCCGAGGGGCGCGCGCATCGTGCTCGCCGGCGCAGCCCTGCTCGCGTTCACCGTGCTCGTGACGCCGCAGCCGAGCGTGCTGCGCGCCACCACGATGGCCCTCCTGGTTCTCGTCGCCCTCGCCCGCGGCCGGCCGGGCGGCGGCCTCCCCACCCTGTGCCTCGCCGTGCTCGTGCTGCTCGCCTTCGACCCCTGGCTCTCCCGCAGCTACGGCTTCGCGCTGTCCGCACTCGCCACGGCCGGTCTGCTCGTCCTCGCGCGTCCGCTCGCGGAACTGCTCGCCGCCTGGCTGCCCCGGCAGGTTGCCGCCGCCATCGCCGTGCCGACGGCGGCGCAACTGGCCTGCCAGCCCGTGCTCCTGCTCCTCAACCCCGGCGTGCCCGTCTACGCCGTGCCGGCGAACCTCCTGGCAGAGCCGGCCGCCCCGGTCGCGACGCTGCTCGGCCTGGCCGCCTGCCTGCTGCTTCCGGTCCTGCCGCCGCTCGGCGCGGCGCTCGTGTGGCTCGCCTGGGCGCCGTCCGCCTGGATCGCGGCCGTCGCGCGCTTCTTCGCCGAGCTCCCGGCCGGACGCCTGCCCTGGCTGGAGGGCGGGATCGGCGCGGTGCTGTTCGCCGCACTCGTCGGAACGGCGGCGATCGCGCTGCTCGTCGACAGGCGCGGGCTGCTCGCGTCGACGGTGGCGGTCCTGCTCGTCGTGACCGGCGGCCTCGCCGGCGGCGCCGTCATCGCGCGGGCCCGCAGCCCGGACTGGCAGCTCGCCTCGTGCGACGTCGGCCAGGGCGACGCGAGCCTCGTGCGCAGCGATGGGCAGGTCGCCCTCATCGATACCGGCGACGACGAGGAGGCGCTCCTCCGGTGTCTCGACCGGCTCTCCATCGGCCGGGTGGACCTCCTCGTGCTCACCCACTTCGACCGTGACCACGTGGGCGCCGCCCTCGCGCTGCGAGGACGGGCCGATCGGCTCCTTCCCGGGCTCTCGGACGGACCGGACGCGGATCGCCTCGTCACCGGGCTCGCCGCGGGCGGGGCTCAGGTGATCGATGCGCGAGCCGGCGACACGGGGACACTCGGCCGGCTCTCCTGGACCGTGCTCTGGCCGCGGCGGGATGCGCGGGTCGAGCCCGGGAACGACGCCAGCGTGGTGCTCCGCTTCGAGGGGGACGGGATCCGCTCCCTCTACCTCGGGGACCTGGGCGAGGACGGGCAGCGGCGGCTCCTGGCCACCGGATCCGTCGGCCCGGTCGACGTCGTCAAAGTGGCCCACCACGGCTCCGCCGACCAGCGCGCCGCCCTGTACGAGCGGCTGCGTGCCCGCCTCGGCCTCATCTCCGTCGGAGCCGGCAACGACTACGGCCACCCCACCGAGGAGGCCCTTCGGCTGCTCGCCTTCGTCGGCACGCGGGTCGCCCGCACCGACCTGCAGGGAACGCTGCTCGTGGCCGCCGGCCCGGCCGGGCTGCTGGTGTGGTCCGAGCGCGCACCGCCCGCGGCGGTCGGAGGCGGGAATTAGAGTGAACAAGTGGCAGCTCCCCGAGGATCGCGCACCCCCGCGCGCCCCGCGCTCGGCTGGAACGAGATCCGGCCCGCGCCGGTCATCCTCGTGTCCGGAACCGAGGGCTTCCTCGCCGACCGCGCCACGCGCCGACTCCGCGACATCCTCAGCACCGAGGACCCGAGTCTCGAAGTGACCGACCTGGACGCGTCCGACTATGCCCGCGGCGAGCTGATCACCCTCGCCAGCCCGTCGCTCTTCGGGGAGCCGCGGATGATCCGCGTCACGGCCGTCGAGAAGTGCAGCGACGACTTCCTGAACGAGGCGATCTCCTACCTCGACGCGCCCGCCGACGACGCCTACATCGTGCTTCGGCACGCGGGAGGGGTGCGCGGCAAGAAGCTGCTCGACGCCATCCGGGCCGGCACCGGCGGAGCCATCGAGATCGCCTGCCCGGAACTCAAGCGGGACTCCGACAAGCACGACTTCGCGGTCGCCGAGTTCCGAGGGGCGGGCCGGCGCATCACGCCGGGCGCCCTCCGCGCCGTCCTGGCCGCGTTCGGCGATGACCTCGCGGAGCTTGCGGCGGCCTGCGCCCAGCTCATCTCGGACGCGAGCGACGAGATCACCGAGAACGTCGTCGACAAGTACTACGGCGGCAGGATCGAGACCAACGCGTTCAAGGTCGCCGACGCCGCCATCGCCGGCCGGCACGGCGAGGCTCTCGCCCTCCTGCGCCACGCCCTCACCGGCGGAGCCGATCCCGTTCCCATGGTCGCCGCGTTCGCGTCGAAGCTGCGCACCATGGCCAAGGTCTTCGGCTCCCGCGGCTCCTCCGCGCAGCTCGCCTCCCAGCTGGGGCTGGCGCCGTGGCAGGTCGACCGCGCCCGCCGCGACGTGGAAGGCTGGACGGAACAGGGCCTCGGCGCCTGCTTCGAGCTCCTCGCCGACACCGACGAGCGCATCAAGGGCGCCGCCCGGGACCCGCTGTATGCGCTGGAGCGCATGGTCGTGGGGATCGCTTCTCGGGGCTCTCGGTAGTTCTCGGGGACGCGAGGGGGCGGCGATGGGGACGCCGTGCCCGTGAACGCCCGCCAGACCGCGGCATCCCCATCGCCGCCCCCTCGCTGCGCAGTCGCTAGCGAGCCCCGGAATCGACTGGCGACGTAATCGGGTTTCTCAGCAGTCGCAGGCCGGGACGGTGGACGGGCTCGTCAGGGGGTCCGGGGTGCGGCGGGCGAGACCGGCGTCGGTCTCCACCTCCAGGCCCTCCCTTGCCCAGTATTCGAAGCCGCCGATCATCTCGCGGACCGGGTAGCCGAGCTCGGCGAGGGCCAGGGCCGCCTTGGTGGCGCCGTTGCAGCCGGGGCCCCAGCAGTAGACGACGACCGCAGACCCCTCCGGCAGCGCCGCGGCCGCCTCGAGGGCGATGCGAGCGGTCGGCAGGTGCACCGCGCCGGGGATGCGCCCCTGCGCCCAGGCCGCGGCGCCGCGGCTGTCGATCAGGGCGAACCCGGGGGTGCCGGTCGCCAGCGCCGCTGCGACGTCGCTCGGGTCGGTTTCGTGCAGGAGGCGGGTGCGGAAGTGGGTCACGGCATCGGTGGCAGGCAGCACATCGGTCACGTCCGAAGCATGACGGACCGGTGTCCCGCGCGCCGCCGACTTCGGGACGCGGCCCGCCGACTTCCTGCCGACCGATCTCCGGCGGCGCGGCAGAAATGCAGAAGGCCCCGCCGGAGCGGGGCCTTCTGAAGATCGGGAGCGACGCTCAGAGCGCGGCGACCTGTTTGGCGATCGCCGACTTGCGGTTAGCGGCCTGGTTCTTGTGGATGACGCCCTTCGAGGCCGCCTTGTCCAGCTTCTTGGTGGCGAGGGTCAGCGCGGCGAGGGCCTTGTCCTTGTCGCCGATGGTGGCGGCGGCGCGCGCGGCGCGGATCGCCGTGCGGAGCTCGCTCTTGACGGCCTTGTTGCGGTCGTGCGCCTTCTTGTTGGTGCCGATGCGCTTGAGCTGCGACTTGATGTTTGCCACGAGTTACCTTCTGCTTGTTCGAAATGGGGAGAGCCGGTGATGGGCCCGCGGATTCGCATCGCGCACGTCGCGGGAGCCGCCGGCCGTCACGCCGCCGATGGGCGCGTAAGCCAACAGAAGACATTACCAAACGCGGGGCCTCACCGCCAGCGGCCGGGACCGTCGGACGCTGGTCAGGTGGCGCTGGAGAAGCCGGCCGCTATGCCGAGCAGGATCCGGCTGAACTCGTCCGGCCGGGTCAGGCTCACCAGATGCGATGCGCCCGGAACCACGAGCAGGTCCGACCACGATTCGGGCATGCCCGGCCGGGCCTTCGCGGCGCGTAGATAGCGACGCTCCTCGAGCCGGAAATGGTCGAACTGCCCGTTGACGAGCAGGAGCGGCACCCGGATCCGGCCGATCGCCTCGATCGGTCGCACCCCAGCCATCGCCCGCAGGCCGTCGCCCATCACATCGAGGGCGACCCCGCCCCGTACCACGTCCTCGCGACCGGGGATCGGGATGAACCGGTCGATCATGAACTGGTTGATGGCGGCTCCGCGATCCGGCAGCCGCCCGATCGCGGCGGCGATCCCGCGGTAGCCCGCCAGGGCGGCACCGCGAGGGGTCGTTCCGCAGGCGGCCGCCACCATCCCGGCGATGCGGCCCGCGCCCCGCTCCGCCGCCCAGTGCAGCCCCAGGTAGCCGCCGAGCGAGAGTCCGCACACGAGCACCGGGCCGGCCAGCGCGTCGACCGCCTCATCGATGACATCCAGCGCGCCTGCCAGAGTGAAGCGCTCGCCGAGCCGCGTGCCATGCCCGGGAAGGTCCACCGCGCGATTCGGAATGCCGGCCGCGTCGAGTGCGTCGACCTGCGCGCGCCACATGGTCGCCGAGGTCCGGATTCCGTGCACGAGCACGATCGAGGGGCCCATCCCGCGAGACTACGCTGACGGGCGATGCCTTCTCTCGCCTCGCAGGTCGCCTCCGTTCCGCCCTCGGGAATCCGGCGCATCCACGAGATCGCGGTCCAGCTCGACGACGTGCTGGGCCTCGCGATCGGGGAGCCGGACGTGGCGGTCGCCCCGCACGTGCTGGCCGCCGGCAGTGCCGCCTGGCTCGCCGATGACACGAACTACACCGGCAACGGGGGCCTCCCGGAGTTCCGGCAGGCAGTGCGCGAGAAGCTCCGGGAGCGCAACGGCATCGACGTGGACCTCGAGCGCATCTGGGCCACGACCGGCGCCACCCAGGCCCTTCATCTGGCGATGAGCCTCACCCTCGCGCCGGGCGACGAGATCCTGCTGCCCGACCCGGGCTACACGACCTTCCCGATGAACGCGCGGATGCTGCACGCCGAGCCGGTTCCCTACGTGCTGGCCGTGGAGCGCGGCTTCCTGCCGGACGTCGACGAGCTGGAGCGTCTCGTCACCGACCGCACCCGCGTGCTCATGATCAACTCGCCGTCCAACCCGCTCGGTGCCGTGTTCCCCCGCGAGGTGCTCGCAACACTGCTCGACTTCGCCACCCGGCACGACCTGTGGGTGATCAGCGACGAGGTGTACGAGTCGTTCACCTACGGTCGGACGCACACGAGTGTCGCAGCCCTCGACCGGCACGACCGCGTCTTCAGCGTGTTCTCCGTGTCGAAGACCTACGCCCTGACCGGCGCGCGGGTCGGCTACCTGGTGACGCCACCCGCGTTCGCGGCCGTGCTGCGCACCTACCAGGAGGCGATCGTCTCCTGCGTCAACACCCCCGCCCAGCGCGCCGCGATCGCCGCGATCCAGGGCGACCAGAGCCACGTCGAGGTCGCGGCGGAGCACTACCGCGGCAACCTCGACGCGGCCACGGCGCTCCTCGACGAGCGGGGCATCCGCTATCTGCCGCCCACCGGCGCGTTCTACCTGTGGATCGACGTCTCGCACGCGAGCGACGGTGACGTTGCCGCCTGGGCGGAGTCCTTCCTTCTCACACAGCGGGTGTCGGTCGCTCCCGGGTCGGCGTTCGGCCGGAGCGGGGAGGGCTGGATCCGGATCTGCGCGGCCGCCTCCCGCGAGGTGCTGCTCGAAGGCCTCCGCCGCCTGCCAGCCCCGACTCCCTGACGCCGAGCCGTCCCCCGCCGAGTGCGCCCGGTGACGCCGAGCGCGGGTCGGACACGGGGCGCACTCGGCGTCTGGAGGCGCGCTCGGCGTCGCGCCTCAGAGCTCCTCGAGGTCCAGCGCCGCCGCCGGATCGTCCGACAGCGCGCGGGCGATCCGCCTGCGTGAGCCGTCGTCGAGCTCGGGCAGGGCACCGACCGGGAACCACGCCACGGCGAGCGACTCGTCGTCGGCGACGCGGGCGTCTCCGCCCAGGTAGCGGCAGCGGAAGGTGAGGTCGGTGAACTGGGTCCGGTCGCCGTTCGGATAGGTGATCGGCCGGGTGACCGATACCGCCGCGAGGCGCTCCACCGCCGCGGTGACGCCGGTCTCCTCCAACACCTCCCGCACGGCGGTGGCCGCCGGATGCTCGCCCGGCTCGACGATCCCGGAGACCGTCGACCAGCGGCCAGTATCGGCCCGCTGAGCGAGCAGCACCCGGTCGCCGTCGAGCACGATCGCGCTGACTCCGACGAGCCAGAGCGGGTCTGTCCCGACCTTGGCGCGGAGGGCGAGGATGAAGTCGGGGACCGGCATGCGGGGCAGTGTACGGGAGCGTCCGCGAGGTGCGCGGCCCGCCGGCGACGCAGCGGCACGAGATGCATGGGAAACTGAACCGACATGGCTCCCCGCGCATTCGACTCGCATCCGCCTGCGGCCACTCCGCCGGGGGCGCTCCGCAACTTCTGCATCATCGCCCACATCGACCACGGCAAGTCGACGCTCGCGGATCGCATGCTGCAGATCACGGGCGTCGTCTCCGACCGGGACATGCGCGCGCAGTACCTCGACCGCATGGACATCGAGCGCGAGCGCGGAATCACCATCAAGAGCCAGGCGGTCCGGATGCCGTGGGCCTACGCGGGGGAGACCTTCGCGCTCAACATGATCGACACGCCCGGCCACGTCGACTTCACCTACGAGGTGTCCCGCTCGCTCGCCGCCTGCGAAGGGGCGATCCTCCTCGTCGATGCCGCTCAGGGCATCGAGGCCCAGACGCTCGCCAACCTCTACCTGGCGCTCGACAACGACCTGTCGATCATCCCGGTGCTCAACAAGATCGACCTCCCCGCGGCCGAGCCGGAGAAGTACGCCAAGGAGCTGGCGAATCTGATCGGCGGCTCGCCGGACGACGTGCTGCGCGTCTCCGGCAAGACCGGCGTCGGAGTCGAGGAGCTGCTCGACCGCGTGGTCCAGAAGATCCCCGCGCCCACCGGCGACGCCGACGCTCCCGCGCGCGCGATGATCTTCGACTCCGTCTATGACAGCTACCGCGGCGTGATCACCTACGTGCGGATGATCGACGGCTCGCTCAGGCCTCGCGAGCGCATCCAGATGATGTCCACCCGGTCCGCGCACGAGGTGCTCGAGATCGGCGTCTCCTCTCCGGAGCCCTCGCCCACCAACGGGCTCGGAGTGGGCGAGGTCGGCTACCTCATCACGGGCGTCAAGGACGTGCGCCTCTCGAAGGTCGGCGACACCGTCACCAGCGCGGAGAAGCCTGCGAAGGTCGCGCTCGCCGGCTACACCGAGCCGAAGCCCATGGTCTTCTCGGGTCTCTATCCGATCGACGGTGCCGACTATCCCGACCTGCGCGAAGCCCTCGACAAGCTCAAGCTGTCGGATGCGGCGCTCGTCTACGAGCCCGAGACCTCGGTGGCCCTCGGCTTCGGCTTCCGCTGCGGCTTCCTCGGCCTGCTGCATCTGGAGATCATCACCGAGCGGCTGGAGCGCGAGTTCGGCCTCGACATCATCACGACCGCGCCGAGCGTGATCTACGAGGTGCACACCGACGACAAGAAGGTCGTCACCGTCACCAACCCGAGCGAATTCCCGACCGGCAAGATCGCCAGCGTCCGTGAGCCGGTCGTGAAGACCGCCATCCTGGCCCCCAAGGACTACGTGGGCACCATCATGGAGCTCTGCCAGGGCCGCCGGGGCACGCTGCTCGGCATGGACTATCTCAGCGAGGACCGGGTCGAGCTGCGCTACTCGATGCCGCTCGGCGAGATCGTCTTCGACTTCTTCGACCACCTGAAGAGCCGCACCCAGGGCTACGCCTCCATGGACTACGAGCCGATGGGCGACCAGGAGGCGGACCTCGTGAAGGTCGACATCCTGCTGCAGAGCGAGCAGGTCGACGCCTTCAGCGCGATCGTGCACCGCGAGAAGGCCTACGCCTACGGCGTGCTGATGACCGAGCGCCTGAAGAAGCTGATCCCGCGCCAGCAGTTCGAGGTGCCCATCCAGGCCGCCATCGGTGCGCGCATCATCGCCCGCGAGAGCATCAGCGCCATGCGCAAGGACGTGCTCGCCAAGTGCTACGGCGGCGACATCACGCGCAAGCGCAAGCTGCTCGAGAAGCAGAAGGAGGGCAAGAAGCGCATGAAGATGGTCGGCCGCGTGGAAGTGCCCCAGGAGGCGTTCATCGCCGCGCTCTCCGGCGACACCGAGGCGAAGAAGAAGTAGCGGTCCTGCATTCGGCCCAGATGCGAGTGGGGCGAGAAGCGTGGTCGGAGTCAGAGAGTCCGGCCGTCGCCGTTCGCCGCCCGACCATGGCGTGGGGCGACCGTCATCGCGACAGCCACGACATCGCCCTCGCCGACCCGCTCCCGGTCTCGAACGATCTTCTTCACCGGAAGCACATAGCCGCCGTTCCTCGGCAGCAGAGACGTCTCCCACTCCGTGGCACCGATGCGCGCGCGCACGGGGATCGCACCCCAGCCATAGGTGGTGACCGGCGCATCGGCCCGAACCTGGTCGCGCAGGTCGTCCGGGAGCGTGAGCCAGTAGAACGGCGCAGGCCCGCGCCACTCGAACAGCTCCGCCCGGAAAGTCGCGTCCATAGGGGCGAGGCTAGAGGGAGATCCCCGGGTTGATCGCCAGCCCGTCACGGCGCTGTCAGGGGGAGACCAGCTAACGTCGAGGGATGCACCGCACGCCGCCGTCGCGCTCCGTCGCCGCCCTCGCGGCCGCGAAGCTCCCTCAGGAGGGCGCCGAGTGACGGGACCTCGCCGTTCCTCGTCGTTCGGCGCCGACTCCTCCCTCAACTACGCGTCGATCGGCGCCACCCAGAACCCCGACGTGGTGCTGTTCCCGCCGAAGGGCTTCCGCACGTTCCAGCAGAGTCACCGGATCGGCAGCGGCGCGACCCGGTTCGAGATCGCCTCGCGAACCCTGATGACCTGGGGCGTGCACCGCAACAGCGGCATCCCCGTGGTGGACATCTCCCGAGAGGCGGCGGACCTCACCTACAAGGGCATCGAGTTCGACGGCAGCGGCCGTCCGGTCGGTCCGGCGGACCCGCCGGCCGAGGACCTCTTCGCCCCCGATGGCACCCCCTATGTCTCCGCGGGGATGACAGCGGTCATGATCTTCCCCATCGGGCCGTTCAAGGTGCGGGCTCCGGTGAAGGTGGTCTACACGATCGACGAGCCGGACCGGGTCGGCTTCGCCTACGGCACCCGGCACGGGCACCCGTCGAAGGCCGAGCAGCTGCAGTACGTCGAGCGGGAGCAGGACGGCTCCGTCTGGCTGACCATCCGCTCCATCTCGGCGCCGAGCAGTGGGCGCTTCAGGCTGACCACCACTCTGCTGCGGGCGACTCAGAAGCGCTACGCGCGGCGGTTCCTCACCGCGCTGCACCCCACCCGGTCCCCGAACGGCTGACGCTAGGCCTGCCGCAGGTAGGCCAGGAGGTCCGGCAGACCGGTGACGAGGTCCGGCATCACGAATACGGCGCCCGTCCGCTCGAGTTCGCGGGCCGGGAACACCCCGGTCGCGACCGCCAGGAACGGGATGCCGACAGCGGCGGCCGCCGCATCGTCGCTGGGGGTGTCCCCGACGATCACCCGCGGACTGCCGTGGAGTGCGGCGCTCGCCGCAGTGGTGAGCTCGCTGCGGGCGCGCGCCTGATCGCCGAAGAACGACCGCTCCCAGTCGAACAGGGCCGGGTCGAGACCGGCGCCCTCGAGCTTCACCCGGGCCCGCCGCGGTGAGTTGCCGGTGAGCAGGCAGTTCGTCCAGCCCGCCGCGAGCACGGCGTCCAGCGCCTCGTGCACGCCGGGGGCGAGCTGGCGGCGGTCCGCCCCCGTGTGCCGCTCAACGGAGAGATCATCGAGCCGGTCCGCGACGGCGTGGTGCAGGTCGGGGGAGAGCCCGTGCTCCGCGAGGCGCTCGGCGATGATCTGCCCGTCGACCTTGCCGTGCTCGGCCGGTCTGGGACCCGAGGGAGAGATGCCGGCGATCTGCTCGATCGCCTCGTCGTAGAGGCTGCCGGCCCGGGGACCGTTGAGGAGCAGGGTTCCGTCGACGTCCCAGAGCACGTATTTCGCCACCGCTCGACTCTTCCACATCGGAAGCGCCAGCCGGACCCGCCCGCCTCCGGGCCCCCGCGGAGCAGGGAGAATGGAGGGATGCCCAGCGCCCTGCCCCTCGCCGACCCGGCGCCGGCGGACGGGCTGCTGCCGGCAAGCGCCGCGCCCCGCGCGGGCGACCGGGCCTTCGGGGTCTACCTGCACGTCCCGTTCTGCCGGGTGCGCTGCGGCTACTGCGACTTCAACACCTACACCGCGACCGAGCTGCGCGGCGTCTCGCGCGACGACTATCCTGCCCACGCCGCCGCGGAGATCGCGTTCGCCGCTCGGGTGCTCGAGCGGTCCGGACTGCCCGAGCGCCCCGCCGCCTCCGTCTTCTTCGGCGGGGGCACCCCCACCCTCCTGCCGGCGACCGACCTGGTGCGGATGCTCGACTCTGTCCGCGCGGGCTTCGGCATCGCACCCGGCGCGGAGATCACGACGGAAGCCAACCCGGACTCGGTGGATGCCGACTACCTGCTCGTGCTGGCCGATGCCGGCTTCACCCGGGTGTCCTTCGGCATGCAGTCGGCCGTCCCGTCGGTGCTGGCGACGCTGGAGCGAACGCACGACCCTGCGCGCATCCCGCTCGTCGTCGGCTGGGCCCGCGACGCCGGACTCGATGTGAGCCTGGACCTGATCTACGGCACGCCGGGGGAGGGCCTCGGCGACTGGCGGACGTCGCTCGAGTCCGCCCTCGCCGAGGACCCGGACCACCTGTCGGCGTACGCCCTGATCGTC
The DNA here is from genome assembly GCF_025465545.1 of Naasia sp. Classification (GTDB taxonomy): domain Bacteria; phylum Actinomycetota; class Actinomycetes; order Actinomycetales; family Microbacteriaceae; genus Naasia. Next base: position 39,612 of record NZ_JAODMK010000023.1, read on the forward strand.
GAGGACGGCACCAAGCTCGCCCGGCAGATCCGCTCCGGGCTGGTGGCGGCGCCGGACGACGACCTGCAGGCCGACATGTACGAGCTGGCCGACCAGCTGCTCGGCGCGGCGGGCTACGCCTGGTACGAGGTCAGCAACTGGGCGCGGAGCGCGGCGGACGGCACGCCGGATCCACGGCTGCGCTCGAGGCACAACCTGGCCTACTGGACCGGCGAGGACTGGTGGGGGGTCGGACCCGGGGCGCACAGCCACGTCGGCGGAGTCCGCTGGTGGAATGCCCGCCACCCGGCGGCGTATGCGGAGCGGGTGCTCCTCGGCGATTCCCCCGCGGTGGGGCGCGAGACGCTCGGACCGGAGGCGCGGGAGCTCGAGCGCGTGCTGCTCCGGACCCGGATCCGTGAGGGGATCGCGATCCCGACGCTGCCCCCACCGGCGCGGGCAGCCGTCGCCGGACTGATCGCCGACGACCTGGTGGACGCAGAAGCCGCCCTCCGCGGTCGGCTGACGCTGACGCTGCGGGGGCGGCTCCTGGCCGACGACGTGGTGCGCCGGCTCACCTGACCTCTACTTGACGAACTTGATGGTGAGCGGGTACGAGTACGGCTCGCCCGCGTTCGCCTTCATCGCGGCGAGAATCCCGAAGACGACCACCAGCACGAACACGACGAAGTACAGCACGACGCCGATCAGCACCAGGAAGAGGAGGCCCGACACGATATAGGCGATCAGCATCGTGAGCTGGAAGTTGAGTGCCGTCTTGGTGTGCTCCGCCACGAAGGCGCCGCGGTCCTTGAACACGAGGAAGGTGATCAGCGGAGCGAGGAAGCCGAAGATGATGCCGCCGACATGGGTCAGCGTCGACCACATGCGCTGGTCATGTGGGGACAACGGCGCGGCCGGCGGGTAGGCGCCCGGCGGGGGAGGAGGCGGCGTAGCGCTCATGGGATTCCTTCTGGTTCTCAGTGGAGCCCCAGTAAACCGCACGGGCCGGGAACCTCGCGGTTCCCGGCCCGTGCGACGCGCCGATCGAAGCGGAGGCCGCCCTACTTGATGAGGCGGACGTTCACCGGGTAGCGGTAGGTGCCGCCGGCGTTGACCCGGACCCCGCCGAGGATGGAGAACACGACCGCGACGATCACGACGATCCAGTGGATGAGCAGCTGGATCAGTGCCCAGAGGCCGAACGTCACGATCGAGAGGATCGTGCCGATGATCGCATTGATCACGAGGACTGCGGTCACCAGGATCTGGAAGTTCAGGGACTCCTTGCTCTCCACATTGGTGCGAGGACCACGGTCCTTGAAGACCAGGTAGGTGATCAGCGGCGGAACCCAGCCGAGCCAGAAGAGGACGGCGACGCCGCCGAAGTGCGCGACGGAGGCCCACTGCTTGTCCTCGGCCGTGGTGAGCGGGGCGGCAGGAGCCGCGGGCGTGTAGGGCTGCTGCGGCCCGCCGGCGGCCGGGCCTTGCGGCGGGAGGTTCGAGTTGCTCATGAGGTGCCTTTCGTCGAAGGGATGCGCATCACGCCTGCAGGCTCGATTTTGGCGAGCATCCGCGCTGGCACGGGCTCAAGATACTCCCGCTGCATTGTCCCTGCAATCGCGGAAAAATGACTGGCTCGGGGTACAATTGGCACTCAGTCGGCGCGAGTGCCAGGACTTGCCGCGGAGGGGATCGCCATGGTGTCAGAGCGTGGCCTCGAGGTGCTCCGGGTGATCGTGCAGGACTACGTCGCCTCCCGTGAGCCGGTGGGGTCGAAGACCCTCGTCGACCGGTACGGCTTCGGCGTCTCCGCCGCCACGATCCGCAACGACATGGCGCAGCTCGAGGAGGAGGAGCTGATCGCGGCTCCGCACACTTCGTCGGGGCGGGTGCCCACCGACAAGGGCTACCGCGTGTTCGTGGATCAGCTCTCCGATCTGCGACCGCTGAGCGCCGCCCAGAAGCAGGCGATCGAGACATTCCTCGGCTCGTCCGTCGACCTCGACGACGTGCTCTCGCGGACGGTGCGCCTGCTCTCCCAGCTCACCCAGCAGGTGGCCCTGCTGCAGTACCCGACCCTGTCCCGTGCCACGATCCGGCACATCGAGGTCGTCCTGCTCGCCCCTGCGCGGCTGCTCACCGTGCTCATCACCGACGGTGGACGGGTGGAGCAGCGCGTGGTCGACATGCCGCAGGACATCGACGCGCACTTCCTCGACGAGCTCCGGACGAAGCTCAACGCCTCGCTCGGGGGCGCGTCGCTGCCGGAGGCAGCGGAACGGCTGCGCTCCCTGCCGGACTCGTTCGCCCCGGAGTCGGTGCCGCTCGTCGAGCCGGTGGCCCGGTCACTGACCGAGCAGGCGCTCGCCGGCAGGCAGGACCGCTTCGTGCTCGCAGGCACGGGAAACCTGGCCCGCACGGAGAAGGACTTCCCGGGGAGCATCCACCCCGTGCTCGACGCGATCGAGGAGCAGGTCGTGCTGCTCAAGCTCTTCAGCGAGATGGCGCACGATCAGAACGGCGTCGCCGTCAGCATCGGCCGGGAGAACGCGGCCTTCGGACTCGGCGAGGCCTCGGTCCTCTCGACGGGCTACAGTTCCTCGTCTGGAGAACTCGCCCGCCTGGGGGTGCTCGGGCCCACCAGAATGGATTACTCGAACAACATGGCGGCCGTGCGCGCCGTCGCCCGTTATCTCTCCCGCCTCCTGGGCGAGGGATGACGTTCCGCTTCTCGACTGCGCCGATCCGCGCGTCCGAAAGGTTCTCCCTCCGCTGTGGCTGATCATTACGAAGTGCTCGGTGTCGCTCGCGACGCCAGCGTCGACGACATCAAGAAGGCGTATCGCCGCCTTGCCCGCGAACTGCACCCCGACGTGAATCCCGGGGCGGACGCGTCCGACCGGTTCAAGCTGGTGACGCACGCCTACGACGTGCTCAGCGATCCGCGGCAGCGTCAGGAGTACGACCTCGGCGGCCGCGGCGGAGGCGACGCCGGCTTCGGCGGCTTCGGCGACATCTTCGAGACCTTCTTCGGCGGCGCCCAGCGCAGCGGGGGACCGCGGTCACGGCGGGAGCGGGGCGGCGACGCGCTGCTCCGGCTCGAGGTGGACCTCGAGGACGTCGTCTTCGGCACCCATCGCGACGTCGAGGTCGACACGGCGGTCCTCTGCGAGACCTGCAAGGGCTCGTGCTGCCAGCCCGGCACGACGCCGGTCACCTGCGACATCTGCGGCGGCAGCGGCACCATTCAGCGCACCGTGCGCTCGCTGCTCGGCAACGTGATGACCTCGAGCCCCTGCGGAACCTGCCGCGGCTACGGCACCGTCATCCCGAGCCCCTGCGCCACCTGCCAGGGTCAGGGACGGGTTCGGGCGCGACGCACCCTGCCCGTGGACATCCCCGCGGGAGTCGAGACGGGACTCCGGCTGCAGCTCCCCGGTCAGGGCGAGATCGGCCCGGCCGGCGGCCCCAACGGTGACCTCTATCTCGAGGTGAAGGTGCGGCACCACGAGACGTTCAGCCGCAGCGGCGACGACCTCCTCGCGACGCTCGAGATCCCGATGACGGACGCCATCCTCGGCTCGGTGGCCAACGTCGCGGCCCTCGACGGGGACGTCGAGCTGGAGATCCGCCCCGGCACGCAGAGCGCCGACGTGCTCACCATCAAGGGACGCGGCGTCACCCGGCTCCGCGGCCAGGGGCGCGGCGATCTCAAGATCGGCGTGCAGGTGGTCACGCCCACCAAGCTCGACCGGCACGAGCGCGAGCTGATCGAGAAGTTCGCGGGCCGCTACCGCACGCAGAAGCCGCAGCTGTCGCACTTCCAGCAGGGCCTCTTCGGCAAGCTCCGCGACCGCTTCCTCGGCTGAGCGGATGGCGCACTTCTACCTGATCGATTCGCTCGAGGGCGTCACCCCGGGCTCGCTGGTGCGTGTCGAGGGTGCCGAGGCGCGGCATGCCTCGTCGGTGAGCCGGATCCGCTCGGGCGAGACCGTCTCGGTCGGCGACGGTCGCGGCACCGTCGCGCGGGGCGTCGTCAACACCGCCTCCGCCTCGGCCGTCTCGGTCCGGATCGGCCGGATCGGCTCCACTCCTCGACCCGAGGCCGAGATCGTCCTCGTCCAGGCGCTCGCCAAGGGGGATCGGGACGAGCTCGCCGTGCAGGCCGCAACGGAGCTCGGCGTGGACCGGATCATCCCCTGGCAGGCCGAGCGCAGCATCTCCCGCTGGACCGGCCCCAAGGCGGAGAAGGGCCGGGAGCGCTGGCAGGTCATCGCCCGCGAGGCGGTCAAGCAGTCGCTCCGGCCCTGGCTGCCCGAGGTGGAGCCGCTCGCCGGCCGCACGGAGATCGAGGCGCTCGCCGCGACCACCACCCTCCTCGTGCTGGAGCCGACGGCCGAGCTGGGCCTCGCCGACGCGGTCCGCGGCGTCACGGGCGACCTCGCCGTCGTGGTCGGTCCCGAAGGCGGCCTGTCCGAGCGTGAACTGGCCGCGCTGACCGCCGCGGGAGGGCGACCGGTGCGGCTGGGGCCCACCGTGCTGCGCACGTCGACGGCCGGTCCCGCCGCCATCGCCGCTCTGGGAGTGCTCCTCGGGAGATGGGACTGAGGCAAGCCCGGGCCCCGCACACAGTGGGCGAACGTAGAATCGATGCTGTGACTGGGCCGTCGATCTTCACGCGCATCCTCTCCGGGGACATTCCCGGCGAGATCGTGCGCGACACCGACCGCCTGTTCGCGATCCGGGACATCGCCCCGCAGGCGCCGCTGCACCTGCTGGTGATCCCCAAGACCGAGGAGTACCGCAACGTGGCTGAGCTGGCCGCCGGAGACCCGGGGCTGCTCGCCGAGCTGGTGGCACTGGCGGGAGAGCTGGCCGCGGAGCACGGCGACGGGGACTTCCGCCTGGTCTTCAACACGGGCGAGGGGGCCGGGCAGACCGTGTTCCACGTCCACGCGCACGTCCTCGCGGGCGCACTACCGGAAGGATCCCTTGGCCAGGGTTGACGGCATTCCCGCCCCGCTCGACGGGGCATCGGGCGCGGAGGAGCGCATCGCGGTCGACGGGGTCGCCATGGTGCGCCTGCTCGGCCCCCAGGATCGGTTCCTCAAGCAGATCGAATCCCGGTTCCCCAGCGTCTCGGTGCTCGCACGCGGCAACGAGGTGTCCCTCCGCGGCGATCGGCCCTCCGTCGATGCCGCACGACGACTGATCGAGGAGCTCCTGCAGATGATCCGGAACGGACAGGACCTCGGTCCCGTCGACGTGGGCAGCTCCGCCCGCATCCTCGAAGACAACCCGGGGTCCTCGCCGTCCGAACTCCTGGGCCAGGCCATCCTCACCGCGCGCGGCAAGGCGATCCGGCCGAAGACGCTCGGCCAGCGCGAGTACGTGGACGCCATCGACCGCAACACGATCGTCTTCGGCATCGGGCCCGCCGGCACCGGCAAGACCTACCTCGCCATGGCGAAGGCGGTGCAGGCGCTGCAGCGCAAGGAGGTGAGCCGGATCATCCTCACCCGTCCCGCGGTGGAGGCCGGAGAGCGGCTCGGCTACCTGC
>NZ_JAODMK010000035.1 GCF_025465545.1 Naasia sp.
TCACCCGGGACGCGGCGGAGCGCGGCACCCGGGCGCTGCTCGTGGCGAATCCCCGCACCGACAGCACGGGCTCGAAAGCCGTTAGCGAGCGCTCCGGTTTCTCCTTCCAGGGCGAGGAGGACGACGAGTACCCGCCGGGCAACCCGATCCGCACCAACGTCTGGACCTTCGACCTCGGCGCGCTCCGCGAGGCGAGACGGCAGGGCTATGTCACCTGACGGCAGGTCGCCGTGGTGGGAGACCGCTGTCGTCTACGAGGTCTATCCGCGGAGCTTCGCGGACTCGAACGGCGACGGGGTCGGCGACCTGCGGGGGGTGATCGACCGCCTGCCCTACCTCGCCTCGCTCGGGGTGGACGCTGTCTGGCTGACCCCGTTCCAGACCTCGCCGCAGGTCGACCAGGGCTACGACGTGAGCGACTACTGCGACGTCGACCCGCTGTTCGGCACGCTCGGCGACCTCGAAGACCTGATCGCGGGCGCCCACGAGCTGCGGCTGCGGATCATCGTCGACCTGGTGCCGAATCACGCATCGGTCGAGCATCCGCTGTTCCGGGCGGCGGTCGCCGCCGGGCCGGGCTCCGAGGAGCGGTCGCTGTTCCACTTCGCGCCCGGCGGGTCGGATGGCGGCCCGCCGAACGACTGGCCGAGCGTCTTCGGCGGGTCCGCCTGGACTCGGGCGGTCCCCGACTCCGCGGAGGACCTCGACTGGTACCTGCACCTCTTCGCACCGGCCCAGCCGGACTGGAACTGGCGCAACCGGGCGGTGGGCGACTTCTTCGAGGAGGTGCTCCGCTTCTGGCTCGACCGGGGCGTCGACGGGGTGCGGATCGATGTGGCGCACGGCCTGTTCAAGGCGGAGGGGCTGCCGGACATGGGCGACCTCCCGCCGCGCGCGGACGGCCTGCGCATCAACCCGCTGGCTCGTGACCAGGAGGAGGTGCACGACGTCTATCGCCGCTGGCGCCGGGTCGCCGAGGAGTACGCGCCCCCGCGGCTGCTGGTCGGCGAGGTGAACCTGCCGCCCGACCGTGCCGCCCGCTTCACCCGGCCGGACGAGCTGCACCAGTCGTTCGCGTTCACCTTCATGGGGATCGGCTGGGACGCCGACGCCTGGCTGCGGGTCGCCGAGGAGCTGGAGCGGGTGCGCCGGCAGTCGGGCTCACTGCCGACGTGGGCTCTGGAGAATCACGACGTCCAGCGCGCCGTCACCCGGTTCGGCGGCGGCCAGGTGGGGGAGTGGCGGGCGCGGGCGGCACTGGTCGCCATGCTCGGCTTCCCCGGCTGCGCCTACGTCTTCCAGGGGCAGGAGCTGGGGCTGCCGGGGGTCGACGTGCCCGATGCGGCGAAGCGGGATCCGATGTGGGAGCGAGCAAGGGTGTCGCGGGACGGGGTGCGGGTGCCGCTGCCCTGGACCGCCGCGGCCGACGGGTTCCACGGGTTCTCGGGCGTCCGCGACGGCGCTAGGCCGTGGCTTCCGCAGCCGGAGGGGTGGGGACTGTGTGCCGTGGACGGACAGGGGCAGGACAGCGCCTCGATGCTGACGCTGTTCCGGCAGGCGATCCGGATGCGGCGGGCGCTCGTCGGCGACGGAACGCTGCGCTCCGGCGACCCGGCGGAGTGGAGCCTCACTCCGGGTGGGCTCCTGCTGTGCCGGCGGTCCGGCGGGTTCGTCGTCGCGCTCGCGATGGGGGATCAGGATGTCCCGATCCCCGATGGGCGCATCGTCCTCTGCTCTGCGCCGCTCGTGTCCGGGCAGTTGCCTCCCGATGCTGCGGCCTGGGTGCTGACGGGCTGACGAGGGGGCGGGGAGTTGCGCCTCCCCGCAGCCCCGGTTTTCGGCGGGGAGGGCGTCCGGCAGCCGGCGAGACGGGCTGCCGCCGCCATAGGGTCGAAGGGTGACGCGGCTCGATTTCCTCGTGAGGCCAACGGTGGAGGATGACTGGCCGCAGGTGAAGGCGCTTCGCCTGGAGATGCTCGCGGACACTCCGCTTGCCTATCTGGAGACGCTCGACTCCGCCCGGGACCATGCCGACGACTTCTGGCGACGGCGTGCGGCCGGCGGCTGGGGGGAGCAGGGGATCAACCTTGTTGCGATCGCGGCCGACGGGCGGTGGCTCGGCACGATGGCCTGCCGCATATTCGACGGCGCCGTCGAGCCCTACCTCGTCGGGGTGTACGTCGCGCCCGCGGCACGAGGGGCGGCGGCAGGAGTGACGGACGCCCTTCTCACGGCGATCGAGGAGTGGGCGAGCACCATGGCGAGCGGTCTCCTCCTCGACGTGCACGAGGACAATGCCGCCGCGCGAAGGGCCTATGCGAAGCGCGGGTTCGTGGAGACCGGACGCACGATTCCGTATCCCCTCGACCCGCGCAGCAGGGAGCTGCAGATGCGCAAATCGCTGCGCTGAAGGGCTCACTGCGAGCGCCCATGGCACGCGTGGACCGGGCGAGATCGAGGCCATGCGAGGGGCGCTCGCCCTCCCCAGGTGCGACTTCGAAAAGTTGCCAACAGGGCGGCTGATCAGCGCTTCCTATTGTCGGTGGGTGTCGGTGGTGGGGGTCACAATTGCCCTATGAATCGCCCCACCGATGCTCTCCTCGAGCAGGCCGACGGCCTCGCTCGCCGGGTCGCAACGCTGCCGTGGGGTGAACCCGAGGCGGCGCTCAGCCAGCTGCTCGGAGGCGCGACCGACGCCACGCTCCTGGAGCTCGCCGAGCGGGCGGGGAGGGTCACGCGGCTGGCCGAGACCGTCGCGACGAGGGTGGCGGGAGAGATCGCCAAGCGCTCCACCCGGGACGCGCTCGAGCCGCTGTCCAAGCGGATGGGGGAGCGCACGGCGGCCGCCCTCGTGGCACGTTCCGCAGACGTTCCTGTCGCACGTGCCGCCGACTGGTGCCGGGTCGGCGCCGAGCTCGTCGCGCGGGAGAGCCTCAGCGGCGAACCCCTGCCGTGCCGGTTCGCGCACGTGTCGGCCGCTCTCGACACAGGAGATGTCAGCCCCGACGGCGCCCGCGTGATTATCGAGGCGCTCGAAGCCGTTCGGCACATGCTGAGCCAGGACGCCCTTGAGGGGCTCGAAACGCACCTGTTGCAGGAAGCGCGCCTCCGGTCCTTCCCGGATCTGGCGGCGCTCTGCCGTGCGGTTCCCGACCGGTTCGATCCCGACGGCGCCGAGCCCCGCGAGGAGGAGCTGCGCGCCAAGTCGGGCTTCAAGGTGATCCACCGGCGGGACGGGCTGCTCCGCTGGGTGATCGACGCCCACCCGGAGGCGGCCGGCT
>NZ_JAODMK010000047.1 GCF_025465545.1 Naasia sp.
TCGGCATCGGCGGTGACCCGGTCATCGGCACCACGCACATCGACGCGCTCCAGGCGTTCCAGGACGACCCGGAGACCGACGCGATCGTGATGATCGGCGAGATCGGCGGCGACGCCGAGGAGCGGGCGGCGGAGTTCATCAGGGCTTCCGTCACGAAGCCGGTCGTGGCCTACGTCGCGGGCTTCACCGCGCCGGAGGGCAAGACGATGGGCCACGCGGGCGCCATCGTCTCCGGCTCCTCGGGCACCGCCCAGGGTAAGAAGGAGGCCCTCGAGGCCGCCGGCGTGAGGGTCGGCAAGACGCCGAGCGAGACCGCCGCCCTGATGCGCGAGGTCTTCGCCACCCTCTGATCGGCCGCTGACCTGCCCAGTTCTGTCGCAACTCAGGCCTGACTTGCGGCAGAAGTGGGCAGGTCGGCGGGGCGTCACGCTGGCACCGGGGGACCGCGCGGTTAGGCTCCGGAGCGCATGAACCGTCCCATCACCGCCCTCTTCGCCGCGCTCGAGGCGCTCCTCGTGGGCGGCCTCGGGATCGGCGTGCTGCTCGTGCCGCTGACCGCGCTGTGGGCCTTCCAGTACGACCTGCAGATCGGCTGGCCCGTCTTCTACCGCGTCGCTGCGGACGCCTGGCTGCTCGGCCATGGCGTCGACATCCGCTTCGTCCTCGACGCCCGCGTCGCCGGTGCGCTCGGGCTCCCCGCGGCGGGGACTCCGTTCGTGGTGGGCATCGGTGCGCTGGGCGGGGCGCTGCTCACGGCAGTGCTCGCCGCACGAACGGGGGCGCGGCTGAGCCGGACCGAGCATCCGGTCCTCGGCGCACTGGCGGCGGTCGGCTGCTTCGCGGTCCTGGCTTTCCTCGTGGTCCTCACGGCGGGGACGACCGCCGCGCAGCCGTCGCGGTGGCAGGGCGTGCTGCTGCCGACCGCGGTGTTCGCGGGAGGCGCCGCCGCCGGCTGGCTGCTGCGCCGCCGTTCCTCCCCGGACCAGTCCCCGGCCGGGCGCCGCCTCCCGCGGATCCCCATCGTCGTCCGCGAGGCGGTCCGGATCGGACTCGGTGCCGGCGCATCGATCCTCGCGGTGGCTGCCGTCGCCGTCGCCGCCCTGCTCGTCGTGCGGTACTCCACCGTGATCTCGCTCTACGAATCGCTGCAGGCCGGACCGCTCGGCGGCGCCGCACTCACGGTCGCCCAGCTGGCGCTCCTGCCGGACCTCGTGATCTGGGCCGCCGCCTGGCTCGTGGGCCCCGGGTTCGCGCTCGGTGCCGGCTCCTCCGTTTCCCCGCTCGGCACCTCCGTCGGTCCCGTGCCGGCACTCCCGATCCTCGGGGCGGTTCCGCCCGGCGACTTCGCGTGGGGGTTCCTCGGTCTCCTGGTGCCGGTCGTCATCGCGTTCGTGCTCGGGTCGCTGCTTCGACAGCGGGTGGACCGGGCCCTTCTGCTTCCCCCCTCCCTCGGAGCTCTCGCCGCCGTCGGCGGCGGAGCAGGCGCCGCCGCCGGTCTCGCCCTCGCCGTCGCGGCCGCCGGGGCATCGGGAGCGGCGGGACCCGGCCGCCTGTCCCAGGTGGGGGCGGATCCGCTCCTCGTCGGTCTGCTCGCGGCCGTCGAGGTCGCCATCGGTGCGACCCTCGGCCTCCTCGCTGCTCGTCGTCGCGAGCCTGCCGGCGAACCGTTCCGAGGATCGCTTCACGAGGAGGCGCTTCGCTAGGCTTTCGGGGTGCTCTCCCTCGTCGTCCTCATCTCGGGCGGAGGGTCGAACCTGCGCGCGCTGCTCGAGCAGACCGAGCACGCGGACTTTCCCGCCCGAGTCGTCGCGGTCGGCGCCGACCGTGACGCCGGCGGCCTCAGCTACGCCGAGGCGCACAGCGTGCCGTCGTTCACGGTTCCGTTCAGCTCCTACCCCGGTAGGGAGGAGTGGGGCGCTGCCCTGCTCGAGCACATCCAGCAGTGGCAGCCCGATCTGGTGGTCCTCAGCGGCCTGATGCGCCTGCTGCCGGCCTCGGTCGTCGGCGCGCTGTCGCCGCGGATGCTCAACACCCACCCCGCGTACCTGCCGGAGTTCCCCGGCGCCCACGCCGTGCGCGACGCCCTCGCCTCCGGAGTCGCCGAGACGGGAGCCAGCGTGATCGTCGTCGACGAGGGCGTCGACAGCGGGCCGGTGCTCGCCCAGCGGCGGGTCCCGATCCTGCCGGGCGACACCGAAGCAAGCCTGCACTCCCGGATCAAGGCCGTCGAGCGCGCCCTGCTCGCCGACGTGATCCGGGACATCGCCGAAGGCACGACCCGACTCGAGGAGCACATCACCGCATGAGCGGACCCCGCATCGACCCCAGCCTCTACCGCGAGCGCGACCTCGTCCCGATCCGCCGGGCGATCGTGTCGGTGAGTGACAAGACCGGCCTTCCGGACCTCGTGCGCGCACTCGTCGGAGCGGGGGTCGAGATCGTCTCCACCGGCTCGACGGCTGCGCTGATCGCCGCGGAAGGGCTGCCGGTCACCGAGGTGGCCGAGGTGACCGGGTTCCCGGAGTCGCTCGATGGGCGCGTGAAGACGCTGCACCCGGGCATCCACGCGGGCCTCCTCGCCGATGTGCGGCTCGAGGACCACGAGCGCCAGCTCACCGAGCTGGGCATCCGGTCCTTCGACCTCGCGATCCTCAACCTCTACCCCTTCGCCGAGACGGTGGCGGCAGGGGCCGACGCCAGCGAGGTGATCGAGCAGATCGACATCGGCGGGCCCGCGATGGTCCGCGCGGCCGCCAAGAACCACGCCAACGTCGCCGTCGTCGTGTCCCCGGCCGGCTACCCGGAGATCCTCGCCGCACTCGCGGCGGGCGGCACGACCCTCGAGCAGCGCCGCAGGCTGGCTGCGGTCGCCTTCGGGCACACGGCCGCCTACGACCGCCAGGTGGCGGACTGGATGGACGCCGCGACAGGATCGGCCGGCACCATCCTGCGCGTGGAGGCAACCCTCGCGCGCTCGCTGCGCTACGGCGAGAACTCCCACCAGGACGCCTCGCTGTACACGATGTCGGGCGGTCATGGCATCGCGCAGGCCGAGCAGCTGCAGGGCAAGGAGATGAGCTACAACAACTACGTCGACGCGGACGCGGCCGTGCGGGCCGCATTCGACTTCGAGCGCCCCGCCGTGGCGATCATCAAGCACGCCAACCCGTGCGGCATCGCCGTCGCGTCCACCAAGGCCGTCGACCCCATCGCGTCCGCTCACATCCGCGCCCACGAGTGCGACCCGGTGTCCGCGTTCGGCGGCGTCATCGCGGCGAACCGCACCGTGACGCTCGGCATGGCCGAGCAGGTCGCCGACGTCTTCACCGAGGTGCTGATCGCCCCCGACTTCGACCCGGACGCCCTCAGGAAGCTCCGCACGAAGAAGAACCTGCGCATCCTGCGGCTCCCGGCGGACTATCGCCGTGAGCCGCGCGAGTTCCGGCAGATCAGCGGCGGCGTGCTGGTGCAGAGGACCGACAGCTTCGATCAGGGGGTGAACTCCGCGCAGTCGGACTCCACGCAGTGGCGCCTCGTCTCGGGCGACGAGGTCGACGCGGCAACCCGGGACGACCTCGATTTCGCCTGGCGGGCCTGCCGCGCCGTCAAGTCCAACGCCATCCTGCTGGCCGACGGGGGCGCCTCGGTGGGCGTCGGCATGGGGCAGGTGAACCGGGTCGACTCCTGCCATCTCGCCGTGTCCCGGGCAGGCGGCCGGGCCCGTGGCTCCGTCGCCGCATCCGATGCGTTCTTCCCCTTCGCGGACGGCCTGGAGGTGCTCCTGCGAGCCGGAGTGCGCGCGGTCGTGCAGCCGGGCGGCTCGGTCCGGGACGACGAGGTCATCGAGGCGGCGCGCCGGGCGGGCGTTGCCATGTACTTCACGGGGGAGCGGCACTTCTACCACTGAGGCCTGGGCGGCTCGCATGGCGGCCGCCAGTAGGGTTGTCGGGTGAATCAGCCCCCGTCCCGCCGGCTCCTCGCGGCGGCGCTCGCTGCCGCCGTCACGGCGCTCGTCGCCCACGCCGCCACGGTCTTCCTCTTCTTCGTCGGCAACAGCTTCGCCGCCACCGTGCTCGGTGCCGCGAACGCGTTCTTCGGCTTGGCGACTCTCGTCTCGTTCCTGCTGCTGCTGGCCGGGGGCTACCTCACCGGGTTCCGGACACGCCCGCTCGCGCTCGCCGTCGGCGTCGTCGCAGGGGTGCTGGGGGCTGTCGCCGGCACGACGGCAGGTGCTGTGCTGGCCGGATCCGCGCTCGGCGGGGACCTGCTGGCCAGCGTGGCCCCGACCCTCGCCGGCGTCAACCTCACCTTCGTCCTCTGCACGGCGCTGGCCGCGGTCGCGCTCGCGCCCGCACTGCGGCGCCGCGTCGCCGACAGCCGGCCCGCTGTGCTGCGCCGCGGCAGGACCGCGCTCGTCCGGCTCCCCTCCGCCACGCTCGAGCAGGGCGCGGTGAGCCACCTCGAGCGGGTTCCCGTCGACACCGCCAGGGCGGACGAGCAGTGGGCCGCCTACGTCGACGCGTTCCGCGACGAGGGGTGGGAGGTCCTCGAGGTGCCGGTCGCCGACGAGCTGGCCGACTCCGTCTTCGTCGAGGACACCGTCGTGCTCTTCGGCTCGCTGGCCGTGCTGACCCGGCCGGGTGCCGAGCATCGGCGCGACGAGCTTCCCGGCGTCGAGGACATCCTGCGCAGCCTCGGCATCCGCGCGACTCGCATCGTGGAGCCCGGCACGCTCGACGGCGGCGACGTCCTCAAGGTGGGCTCCACGGTGTACGTGGGCCGCGGCGGGCGGACGAACGCCGAGGGCATCCGCCAGCTGCGGACCGCCATCGTCCCCCTCGGGTTCCGGGTGGTGCCCGTGCCGACGAGCCGCGTCCTGCATCTCAAGTCGGCGGTCACGGCCCTGCCCGACGGCACGGTGATCGGGTCCGCAGCGACCGTCGACGATGCCCGGATCTTCCCCTCCTTCCGGGAGATGCCTGAGCCGGCCGGGGCCCAGGTGGTGGTGCTCGACGACAGCACCGTGCTGATGGCGGCCTCCGCGCCGCGATCGGCGGCGCTGCTCGAGTCGCTCGGCTACCGGGTCGTCACGGTCGACATCTCGGAGTTCGAGAAGCTCGAGGGCGGCATCACCTGCCTCTCCGTGCGGCTGCGCTGACCACGCCCCTTGCCGAGCCCTCTCCGCCCAACTAGCGTGGAAGGCTCGACCGGCACGAGCTGATGAGGGAGGACCGGATGGGCCTCGCGTTCCGCCGCTCGGCGACCTCCCTGCACTCCGCTCCCGCCTCGCGCGCTCCCCAGGGCTGACTCTCTTCCCCTCTCCGCACCACCGGCCCTCGCGGCCATCGAGGAATTCCCATGTCTGTCGACTCCGGCGCCCGGTCCTCCACCCTCCGAGCCCTCGCGCGCCTGCGGCCCTTCGTCCGGCCGGCACTGCCCCGCCTCATCGCGGGGATGGCGGCCGGTCTGCTCGCGGGCCTCGTGGCGCTCGCCATCCCGCAGCTGCTGCAGGTGCTCGTGGACTCCGCGCTGCAGCGAGGGGATGCGTCCGCCGTGCTGCCCGCCGCCTTCGGGATCCTCGGGCTGGGCGTGCTGGAGGCGGGGGCGATCCTGACTCGCCGGTACCTCGTGCTCACCCCCAACACGCACGTCGAGGCGCGGATGCGCAATGCGCTCTACGCGCATCTCCAGGCGGTGCCGGTGTCCTTCCATGACCGGTGGCCGAGCGGCCAGCTGCTCTCGCGGGCCGTGCATGACCTCAACCTGATCCGCCGCTGGCTCGCCTTCGGAGTCGTCCTGCTCGTCGTCAACGGCGTCACCGTGCTGGTCGGGGCGGCGCTCCTGTTCCGCATCGATGCGCTCCTCGGCGCCCTCTTCCTCGTGAGCTCCATCCCCATCTGGTTCGTCAGCCTGCGCTTCGAGCGCAGCTACAGCACGGCGGCCCGGCGCAGCCAGGACCAGGCCGGCGACCTCGCCACCGCCGTGGAGGAGTCGGTGCACGGCATCAGGGTGCTCAAGGCCTTCGGCCGCGGGGGCCATGCCCTCGAGAAGTTCGAGCGACAGGCCGACGAGCTGCGCGGCACCGAGATGCAGAAGGCCCGCGCCACGGCGTTCATCTGGCGCTGGCTCACGCTGATTCCCGACGCCACCCTCGCGCTCTGCCTCGTGCTCGGCGTCGTCCTCGCCGCCCGCGGCGACGTGACGGCCGGCTCGCTCGTCGCCTTCTTCGCGACGGCCACGGTGCTTCGGTTCCCGCTGGAGTCGATCGGCTTCCTGCTCGCCTTCACGCTCGACGCGCGCAACGCGACGGACCGCTTCTTCGAGGTGCTGGACGAGCCGGTGCGGATCGCCGACCCGATCGAGCCGCGCACTCTGCCGTACCCGAAGGGACGGCTGGAGTTCCGCGGGGTGCACTTCCGCTACCCGGACGCGCCGGCCGGCATCCCCGACCTGCTCGACGGGATCGACCTCATGATCGAGCCGGGCGAGACCATGGCCCTCGTCGGTCTCACCGGCTCGGGCAAGTCGACCCTCACCGCGCTGCCGCCGCGGCTCTACGACGTGACCGGGGGAGCGATCCTCCTCGACGGGCTGGACGTGCGCGACCTCCGGCTCGGCGAGCTGCGCCGGCACCTCGCCATGGCCTTCGAGGACGCCACCCTGTTCTCGGACACGGTTCGGGCCAATGTGCTGCTCGGCGCGGCGCCCGACGCAGGGGACGACGTGCTGCACGAAGCGCTCGGCATCGCCCAGGCGGCCTTCGTGTACGACCTTCCACAGGGGGTCGACACGGTCATCGGCGAGGAGGGGCTGAGCCTCTCCGGCGGGCAGCGGCAGCGCCTGGCGCTCGCGCGCGCGGTCGCGGCCAAGCCGTCCGTGCTGGTGCTCGACGACCCGCTCTCCGCGCTCGACGTGGAGACCGAGGAGCTCGTGGAGGCCGCGCTCCGCCGGGTGCTCTCCTCGACGACGGCACTCGTCGTCGCGCACCGGCCCTCCACCGTCATGCTCGCCGACCGGGTGGCGGTGCTCGAGCGGGGCCGGATCACCGCGGTCGGGCGCCATTCCGAGCTGCTCGCAGAGAACGAGCACTACCGATTCGTCATCTCGAGCCTCGATGACGAGCCCGCCGAAGGGGCGGTCGCATGAGCACCGCCAGCGTGTCCGGGGTCACCGGCGAGGAACGGGACGACCTCTCCCGCACCGAGAGCCGGTCGATGCGCAAGCGGTCGCAGCGGCTGCTCCTCACCCTGCTCCGGCCCCTGCGCAAGCAGATGGCGCTGACCCTCGCGGTCGTGATCCTGAGCACGGCCGCGCAGGTGGCCGGGCCCACGCTGGTGGCCGTCGGAATCGACCAGGGCGTCCCTGCGCTCGCGGCGGGGGACTGGCTGCCGCTCGTGCTCGCCGGCGGAGGCTTCCTCGCCAGCATCGTGATGGGGTCCCTGCTCATCGGCTGGTACCGGGTGCTCCAAGCGAGGATCAGCCAGGCGGTGCTGTTCGATCTGCGGCGCCAGGTGTTCCGCCAGACCCAGGGGCTGAGCATCGACTTCCACGAGTCCTACACCTCCGGGCGGATCATCGCCCGGCAGACGAGCGACCTCGACTCGATCCGGGAGCTGCTCGACGAGGGCCTCGGCAACCTCGTCTCCGGCGTCTTCTACACCCTCTTCACCGCGCTCGCCCTCGTCCTCCTGGATCCCCAGAGCGGACTGGTGCTGGCGGTCGCGGTGATCCCGCTGTGGTTCCTGGTGCGCTGGTTCCAGACTCGCTCGCAGCGCCAGTTCCGGGTAACCCGAACGGCGTCGGCACGGCTGATCGTGCAGTTCGTCGAGACGATGACCGGCATCCGAGCCGTGAAGGCGTTCCGGAAGGAGGAGCAGAACCGGGAGAAGTTCGCGGGCCTCACCGAGGACTACCGCCAGGCCAACGCGGGAGTATTCCGGCTCTTCGGCACCTTCGAGCCGGGGCTCGTGCTCATCGGCAACGTCACGGTGGCGACCGTGCTCCTGTTCGGCGGCCTCCGCGTGGCCTCCGGCGAGCTCGCCATCGGCGCGCTGCTCGCGATCCTGCTCTACGTCCGGCGCTTCTTCGACCCGCTCCAGGAGCTCGCGATGTTCTACAACGGCTACCAGTCCGCCTCGGCCGCGCTCGAGAAGATCTCGGGCGTGCTCGAGGAGCGGCCATCGGTCGCGGACCCGGCCCACCCGGTCGACCTCCACACGCCCCGGGGCGCGGTGCGCTTCGACGGAGTGGAGTTCGGCTACCGGGGCGGCGCGGTGATCCTGCCCCGCTTCGACCTGGACATCCCGGCAGGCCAGACGATCGCGCTCGTGGGATCGACCGGCGCGGGCAAGTCGACCCTCGCCAAGCTCGTCTCGCGCTTCTACGACCCCTCCGAGGGGGCGGTCCTGCTCGACGGGCTCGACCTGCGGGAACTGGCCCCCGCGCATCTCCGCCGGGCGATCGTCATGGTGACCCAGGAGGCCTACCTCTTCTCCGGTTCGGTCGCGGACAACATCGCGCTGGGCAAGCCCGACGCGACCCGGCAGGAGATCGTGAGCGCCGCGAAGGCGGTCGGCGCTCACGCGTTCATCGAGGACCTCCCGCAGGGCTACGACACCGACGTCAACAAGCGCGGCGGGCGCGTCTCGGCCGGCCAGCGGCAGCTGCTGTCGTTCGCGCGCGCGTTCCTCGCCGACCCGGCCGTGCTGATCCTCGACGAGGCGACCGCGTCCCTCGACATCCCGAGCGAGCGGGCGGTTCAGGATGCCCTGCAGACCCTCCTCTCGGACCGCACGGCGCTGATCATCGCCCACCGGCTCTCGACGGTCGCGATCGCCGACCGCGTGCTGGTGATGGAGCGCGGCCGGGTCGTCGAGGACGGCACCCCCGAGCAGCTGATCGGCGGCACCGGGCGCTTCGCCTCGCTGCATGCAGCATGGCGCGAGTCGCTGGTCTGATCCCCGGCGGGCGGCCCCGTCAGGGCAGCCAGCGGGCGGCGTCGAGGTCCACCCGGTAGCCGGCGTCGGTGGCCGCGGCGACGAGGGGCGTGCCCTCCTCCTCGTAGTGCTCGCGGGCGCGCTCCGCGTGGCCGGTGGGCGGATGCCCGCCGGCGCGCAGGACGCGCCACCACGGCACCGACGACCCGTGGTAGCGCATCACCATGCCGACCGCCCGTGCCCCCGGTCTGCCGAAGACCCACGCGACGTCCCCATAGGTCAGCACCCGGCCCGGGGGGATCCGGGCCACAAGGTCGAGCACCTGCTCGGTGTACTCGCCCGCGCGCTCGAAGACGGCCATCAGAGGGCGAGGGCGCCGACGACCTCGCCGTACTGGGTCTCGGACACGGGGGTGAAGCCCAGGCGCAGGAAGAACTGCTCGGGCCCGTTCTCGCCGGGCTCCCACATCACGGTGAGGCGGTCGAAGCCGCGAGCGCGGGCCTCCTCGGCGAGGGACTGGACGGCGAACCTGCCGACGCCGTGCCCCTGAGCGTCGGCGGCCACATTGATGCGCCAGATGCAGCTGCGGAACTCGTCGTGGGAGGCATCAGGGTCGAAGTTGCCCATGATGAAGCCGACCACCTCGCCGTCCTCGAGCACCACCCGCGGCCACGCGGTCGTGGGGTTCACATACGCCTCGGAGATCGAGTGCGAGACGGGAGCGACGAACTGCTCCTGGCCGGGCTTGAGCGTCAGCGAGTTGGCCGCGACGACGTTGCCGGCGTTCAGTTCCTCGAGGACGAGCGTTCCCATGGCTCAGGATATCCCGCAGTGGCCGCGCGCGCACGGGGGCGAAGCAGCTCGACGTCGACGGATCCAGCCCGGCGGCTAAGCTGATCGAGGCATCCGCAGGGGTGCGCGAGACGCGGCAGGAGCGAGCACAAGTGGCAGCAGGCGAGAAGATCAAGGTCGAGGGCACCGTCGTCGAGTTGGATGGCGACGAGATGACCCGGATCATCTGGCAGAGGATCAAGGACACGCTGATCCACCCCTACCTCGCCGTGAACCTCGAGTACTACGACCTCGGCATGGAGAACCGCGACGCGACCGACGACCAGGTCACGATCGACTCCGCGAAGGCCATCCAGAAGCACGGCGTCGGCGTCAAGTGCGCCACCATCACGCCGGACGAGGCCCGCGTCAAGGAGTTCGGCCTCAAGAAGATGTGGCGGAGCCCGAACGGGACCATCCGCAACATCCTCGGCGGCGTGATCTTCCGCGAGCCGATCATCATCTCGAACATCCCGCGGCTCGTGCCCGGCTGGAACAAGCCGATCATCGTCGGCCGCCACGCGTTCGGCGACCAGTACAAGGCAACCGACTTCCGGTTCGAGGGTGCTGGCACCCTCACCGTGAGCTTCACCCCAGCCGACGGATCCGAGCCGCAGTCGTTCGAGGTCTTCCAGGCGCCCTCGAGCGGCGTCGCGATGGCCATGTACAACCTCGACGACTCCATCCGCGACTTCGCCCGCGCCAGCCTCAACTACGGCCTCGACCGCAGCTACCCGGTGTACCTCTCCACGAAGAACACGATCCTCAAGGCGTATGACGGCCGCTTCAAGGACATCTTCCAGGAGGTGTTCGAGAGCGAGTTCGCGGACAGGTTCGCGGCCGCCGGCATCACCTACGAGCACCGCCTGATCGACGACATGGTGGCAGCCTCCCTCAAGTGGGAGGGCGGCTACGTCTGGGCCTGCAAGAACTACGACGGCGACGTGCAGAGCGACACCGTGGCCCAGGGCTTCGGCTCCCTCGGCCTGATGACGAGCGTCCTCACCACGCCGGACGGCAGGATCGTCGAGGCGGAGGCCGCGCACGGCACCGTCACCCGGCACTACCGCCAGTGGCAGCAGGGCAAGCCCACCTCGACCAACCCGATCGCCTCGATCTACGCCTGGACTCGGGGCCTCGCGCACCGCGGCAAGCTCGACGGCAACCAGGCCCTGATCGACTTCACCTCCACTCTGGAGGATGTGGTCATCAGGACCGTGGAGTCCGGCGCAATGACCAAGGACCTCGCCCTCCTGGTGGGCCCGGACCAGCCATACCAGACCACGGACGAGTTCCTGGACACCCTGGCGGCGAACCTCAAGTCCCGCCTCGGCTGACCTTCGGCCCGCTCGGTTCCCCCCGCCCTGTCCGCCAGTCGCGACGAGAAAGCGCCCGCCCCCTCGAGGGGACGGGCGCTTTCTCGTGCCGCATCAGGATCCGGAGGCCTGGCCCGTCGTTCCCACCGTGATGGTGTTGCTGCTGGAGCCGGTGCCCACCTCGATCTTGCGGGGCTTCGCCCGCTCGGACACCGGGATCGTGACGCTCAGCACGCCATTCTCGTAGGTCGCGGAGATGCGCTCCGTGTCGATGCCCTGGCCGAGGTTCAGCTGGCGCAGGAAGGAGCCGGCCTGGCGCTCCCGGGCGAGCCACTTGACGCCATCGCCGTTGCCCAGCGTGCGCTCAGCGCGGATGGTGAGGAGCTGGCCGTCGACATCGATGTCCACCGAGCCCGGGTCGATGCCCGGCAGGTCGGCGCTCAGCACGTAGTGGTCCCCGTCCCGGAACAGGTCCATCGGCATCAGCCGGGGCCCACGGTTCTCGAGCAGCGAGCCGGCGAGCCGGTCGAGCTCACGGAACGGGTCGAAGTTCATCGCCATGGAGGTTCCTTTCGTGAGGGCCGCAGGAGCGGCGGGGGAGGAGATTCTGTAGTTGAGTCTCATCGACTCAACTACGACGAGATTAGCACTCGTCCTAGGAGAGTGCCAAGTGGTTTCGATCGCCTGCGGCGAACGGGGGAGAGCGCCCGCCGCTACGCTGACAATCGCCACGTTCCCGTGCCCGGCACGTCGGACCGGCTCCTCTGAAGCTTCGGGAAGGGATGGTCGATGACGCCAGCCGCGCCTCCCAGCGCTGCCCCCTCGCCGGATCCCGACCGGGGTGGAGGAGGCGTGCGGGTGGGCGTCGACGTCGGCGGCACCACCACCGATGCCGTCGCCATCGACGCAGGGGGCAGGGTCCTCGCCCGCCACAGCCTGCCCACCGGCCACGGCGCCGGTGCAGTGCTGGAATCCACGGTCGACGCGGTCGCCCGGATCGCCGCTGAGCTGGACCTCCCCGCCCGGGCGTTCGGCTCGCTCGGGGTCGGCGTCCCGGGAGCGGTCGACTCCGCATCGGGCCGAGTCACGCACGCGGTGAACCTGGGCGTGGAGACTCTGGAGCTCGGGACGGAGCTGACCAGCCGGCTCGGCGTGAGCGCCCGGGTGGAGAACGACGTGAACGCGGCGGCGCTCGGCGCCTACTCGCTGCAGCCCGTGCGCGACGGGGCTGAGGCGCCGTCGATGGCGTACCTCAACCTGGGCACCGGGCTGGCCGCCGGACTGGTCCTGCGCGGGCAGCTGTGGCGGGGATCGCGCGGTGGCGCGGGCGAGATCGGGCACATCCCGCTCGATCCGCATGGCCCCCTGTGCGGCTGCGGTCAGCGCGGCTGCCTGGAGGCGCTGGCCTCCGGCTCGGCGATCGCCCGGCTGTGGCCCACTGCCTCGCCGCGTCCGGTGCAGGCGCTCTTCGACGCGGCGGACGAGGGGAACCGGGACGCCATCGCCGTGCGGGACCGGCTGACCCAGCACATCGCCTCTGCTGTGCGGGTGCTGGTGCTCACCGTCGACGTCGACGCCGTCGTCATCGGCGGCGGGGTCAGCTCCCTCGGTCCCCGGCTCCTCGAGGGCGTGCAGGCGGCGCTCGACGCCGGGGCGAAGGTCTCGCCGTTCCTCGCGTCGCTCGAGCTGTCCGCGCGGGTTCGGCTGCTGCCTGAGGGGTTCCCGGCGGCCGGGATCGGTGCGGCGCTCGTCGGAGCGGCAGCGGCACAGGGAGCGGCCGGCTGATGGCGGAGGTCGTGATCCTGCCCGACCGAGAGGCGGCCGGAATGCTCGCCGCGGGCGCCATCGCCGAGCTCGTCGCGCGCAAGCCCGACGCGGTGCTCGGGGTGGCCACCGGGTCCACCCCGCTGCCCGTCTACCGTGCGCTCACCCGCCTCCGGCTCGACCTCTCCCGCATCCGGGCGTTCGCCCTCGACGAGTACGTGGGACTGCCGCTGGAGCACCCGCAGAGCTACCACTCGGTGATCGAGCGAGAGGTGACAGCGCCGCTCGGACTGGAGCCCGCCCAGGTCGCCGTCCCCGGCGACGGGCCCATCGAAGCCGCCAGCGAGGACTACGAGCGAGCGATCGCCGCAGCGGGCGGAGTGGATCTCCAGCTGCTGGGCATCGGCACGGACGGGCACATCGGCTTCAACGAGCCGGGCTCCTCGCTCGCCTCCCGGACCCGGATCAAGACCCTCACCGAGCAGACCCGACGCGACAACGCGCGCTTCTTCGCCGCGGTGGACGACGTGCCTCGGCACTGCATCACCCAGGGGCTCGGCACCATCCGGGAGGCCCGGCACCTGGTGCTGCTCGCCTTCGGCGACGAGAAGGCCGATGCGCTCGCCGCGGCAGTGGAGGGCCCCGTCACCGCGTCCCTGCCCGGGTCGGTGATCCAGCTGCATCCCCGTGTCACCGTTCTCGTCGACGAGGCGGCCGGCTCGCGCCTGGTCCACGCCGACTACTACCGGTACGTGTACGCCAACAAGCCGGACTGGCAGCGCCTGTGATCAGGATGCGCGCGAGGGTGAGCCGATGACCGCCCCGCCGGCGGTCGGCGGGCCGTCGAACGCGGCCGGGGCGGTGCTCGTCCACGGCGCCCGACTGCTGGACGCGCACGGCTTCCGCGACGGCTGGCTGCTCCTCCGCGACGGCAGGATCGAAGCGGGGGGCGACGGAGACCCGCCGGAGGGACACCGGGGCGAGCGCATCGACGCCACCGGCGGGGTCCTCGTGCCTGGCCTTCTCGATCTGCACCTGCACGGCGGCGGCGGGCGGAGCTTCGACGAGGCGGCCGACGCCGCTGCCGTCGCCGTGCTCGCGGCACACCGCGAGCGGGGCACGACGGGCACGCTCGCCAGCCTGGTGAGCGCGCCGATCGACGAGTTGGAGCGCTCCCTGCTGCGCTTCGCGGCGCTCGCCGAGCGGGAGCAGGGAATCCTCGGGGTGCACCTCGAGGGTCCCTTCCTGTCTCCGAGCAGGGCGGGAGCGCACGCGCTCGAGGCCCTGTGCGAACCGACGGCCGACCGGGTGGACCGGCTCCTGTCGGCTGGGCGCGGGGTCCTCCGCTCGGTCACCCTCGCGCCGGAGCTGCCAGGCGGGCTGGACGCCGTGCAGCGGTTCGCCGAGGCGGGCGTCCTCGTCGGCGTCGGCCATACAGAGGCGGACTACGACCTCACCCGGGCGGCGTTCCGGCGCGGTGCCCGCTTCCTCACGCACGCCATGAACGCGATGCCCGGCCTCGGCCACCGCGCGCCCGGACCGGTGGCGGCCGCGCTCGACGACCGCGAGGCGGTGCTCGAGCTGATCCTCGACGGCGAACACGTGCACCCCGCCCTCGCCCGGCTCCTCTTCGCCGCCGCTCCGGGCCGGATCGCCCTCGTCACCGACGCGATGGCCGGTGCCGCCGCGGGGGATGGCGACTACCTGCTCGGCGGACTCGAGGTGACGGTGCGGTCCGGCCGGGCGACGCTGGCGGGGACGGCGACACTGGCCGGTTCCACCCTGACGACCTCAGCGGCCCTGCGCGGCGCTATCCGGGCGGGCATCGATCCTGCCGACGCAGTGGCCGCGCTGACGACGGTGCCGGGCCGGCTGCTCGGCGAGGGCGACCGCCGCCTGCTCCGCCCCGGGTCGGACGCGGGGGTCGTGCTCCTCGACGGGGACTGGGCGGTGCGCCGGGTCTGGCCCGTCAGCGGAAGATGATCGTGCGAGCGCCGTCGAGGAGCACCCGGTCCTCGGCCAGCCAGGTCACCGCCTGACGAAGGGTGCGGCACTCCTCGTCCTGGCCGATCGACATCAGCTCGGCGGGTGTGGCCGCGTGGTCTACCCGGACCACGTTCTGCTCGATGATCGGGCCCTCGTCCAGATCGCTCGTCACGAAATGGGCCGTCGCCCCGATCAGCTTCACACCCCTGGCATGCGCCTGCTTGTAGGGGTTCGCCCCCTTGAAGCCGGGGAGGAAGGAGTGGTGGATGTTCACGGCCCTGCCGCGCAGCTTCTCGCACAGCTCCGGGGAGAGGATCTGCATGTAGCGGGCGAGCACCACCAGCTCGATGTCGTGCTCGTCGACCGCCTCCAGCACTCGGCGCTCGAAGTCCGTCCTGCTGTCGGCGTCGGTGATCCGGCGGGACTCGAACGCGACTCCGTAGAACGCGGCGAGGTCGCCGAGCACCGCGTGATTGCCGAGCACGAGGGGGATCTCCACCGGCAGCTGGCCGGACCGCTGCCGGAAGAGCAGGTCGTTGAGACAGTGGCCGGCGGTGGACACGAGCACCAGGGTGCGCTTGCGCCTGCCCACCTGGTCCAGCTGCCAGGAGAGCCCGAAGCGCGCGATGACCGGCTGGAGGGCCGCCAGCACCTCCTCCCGTGCGGCGTCCGTCTGCAGCTGCAGACGCAGGAAGAAGCGACCCGTATCCGCACTCGAGAACTGCTGCGACTCCGTGATGTTGCCGCGAGCCGAGACGATCGCCCCGCTCACCGCATGCACGATGCCCGGCTGGTCCTGGCAGGAGAGGGACAGCACCCAGTGCTGGGAGGCCATCTCGTCGCGATTCGGCTCGAGCAGGGTCACCGGCCCAGCGTACTGGCGACCTCACGGCCGGATGGGCAGTGCCTACACTGGGAAGGACATGCAGTCCCGCCCCGCGCCCTTCCCCACGCTCGGGCTCCTGGTCCTCGCCGGCGCGATCTTCTGCTCGGTGACGGGGGAGTTCCTCCCCACCGGCCTCCTTCCCGAGATGGCCCACGACCTCGGCGTCTCGGTGCCGCAGACGGGGCTCCTCGTCTCGGTGTTCGCCGTCACCGTGGTCGCCGCGACGACCCCGCTCGCCGCCCTCACCCGGTCGGTGTCCCGCAAGCGACTGGTCGTGCTGGTCCTCCTGGTCAACGCGGGAGCCACCGTGTTCTCCGCAGTCGCGCCCACCTATGAGGTCCTCGTCGGGGCGCGCATCCTCGCCGGCCTCGCACACGGCCTGTTCTGGGCGGTGGTGGGCGCCTACGCCGCCCACCTCGTGCCCAAGGAGCAGCTGGCGCGCGCCATCGCCATCAGCGGAGCGGGAGCGACCGCCGCGTTCGTGCTGGGAGTACCGGTGAGCACGGCCCTCGGGCATCTGCTCGGCTGGCGCCTCTCCTTCGTCGGCCTCGCGGTTGCCATGGTCGTCCTCGCCGGCCTTGTGGTGCGCGCACTGCCCCCGGTGGACCACGGGGTCTCCCTCGCCACGGGCGAGATCCCGTTGCCGGCCCGACGGGACCCCTCGTTGACCCCGGTCCTCCTCCTCTGCGTGACGATCGTGTTCGTGCTGGTCGGCCAGAACGTGTTCTACACCTACATCGCCCCGTTCATCACCGGGGCGATGGGCTTCGGTCCCGACGCGGTCGGCCTCCTCCTCTTCGTCTACGGCGGGGCAGGGGTGCTGGGGCTCGTGCTCGCGGGCCTGGTCGCCACCCGGCACCCGGTGTCCTCGATCGCGGTCGCGGCAGGCGCGGTCATCGCGAGCATGGTCGCGCTCGCCGCCGCCCCGCAGCTGCAGTGGCTCAGCGTGGCCGCCATGGCGGCCTGGGGAGTCGCCTTCGGCAGCCTGCCGCCCCTCCTCCAGACGCGGCAGATGCATCTCGCGTCCGAGCGGATCCGCGACCTCGCCGCCGCGGGGATGACGACCGCGTTCAACGTGGGGATCGGTGGAGGGTCCCTCGTCGGCGCTCTGATTCTCGACCGGTGGGGCATCGAGACGCTGCCGTGGGTCGGAGCCGGCATCCTGACGGTGGGCACCGTCCTCTTCCTGGTCCTCTCTCTTCGCGAGAACCCAAGGAAAGCGTCAGCGGCGTCGGTTATCGTGTAGCACCCCGACTCCTGTGAGGACGCATGGCTACGGTTCCGCCCGCCGACCGCACCTCGCCGACGCTCGATCCCCGGTACGATCCCCTGTTCCAGCGCGGCCATGCCGATGCGGGCAGCGAGGTGCGACCCATCGTGCGGGCGAGAGTGCTGAGCGGGGACGCCGTGGGACCTGCTCCCGAGGTCGTCGCCGAGCCCTCTGCCCGGCTCGCGGAGGAATCGCCGGTGCGGCCGCCCCGGCGGATCCTCGCCGTGCTGTGGACGGTCAGCGCCGCCCTCGTCTTCGTCGGGGTCACGCTGCACTTCTCGCTCGGCGCCGGGCGCTACGGCAGCTATTCGCTGACGCCGTCGACCGATGGCACGGTGCGTTTCAGCGACGGCCGGTCGGTCCAGCAGGTGCTCGCCACCGAGCTGCTCACCACGCTCGCGCCGTATCTCGTGCTGCTCGGCCTGGCCACCGCGATCGGCGCGCTGTTCCTGCTCGCCGCCCGAACAGACGGGAGGGCGAGATGACGACCGTGGAGACGGATGTCCGGGAGGGCGTCAGGCGCATCCTCCGATCGCTCGAGACGGTGATCGACGGGAAGCCCGAGGTCAGCGCCATGGCGCTGACCGTGCTCCTGGCCGAAGGGCACCTCCTGATCGAGGACGTCCCCGGTGTCGGCAAGACGATGCTCGCCAAGACCCTCGCCCGATCGGTCGGCGGCACCGTGAGCCGGATTCAGTTCACCCCCGACCTGCTGCCCTCGGACGTCACAGGAGTCTCGGTGTACGACCAGGGCAGCGGACAGTTCGAGTTCAAGCCCGGCGCGGTGTTCGCCAACCTCGTGATCGGCGACGAGATCAACCGGGCGTCCCCCAAGACGCAGTCCGCCCTGCTCGAGTGCATGGAGGAGGGGCAGGTCACGGTCGACGGCCGCACCTGGCGCCTGCCCGATCCGTTCATGGTGGTCGCCACCCAGAACCCGGTCGAGATGGATGGAACGTACGCGCTGCCCGAGGCGCAGCGGGATCGCTTCATGGCGTCGGTCTCCATGGGCTATCCGGACCCGCAGGCGGAACTCGCGATGCTGCGCTCCCGCGAGGCCAGCAGCCCCCTCGACGCGGTGCGGCCGGTCGTCTCCATGGACGAGGTCCAGGCGATGATCGCTGCGGCGCGCGCCATCTACCTCTCGCCCGCCGTGGAGCAGTACCTCCTCGCGATCATCACCGCCACCCGATCCCACCCCGACCTGCGCCTGGGCGCGAGCCCCCGGGCCACGCTGCAGCTCGCGCGGGCCGCCAAGGCGCGCGCCCTGCTCGAGGGCAGGGACTTCGTGCTTCCCGACGACCTCGAGTCCCTCGCTGTGGCCGTCCTCGCGCACCGCATCCTCCCCAGCCGCCAGGCGCTCGGCCGGAGCGGCACGAGCGAGTCGGACACCGCGGCCGAGATCGTCCGGGGGATCGTCACCGAGACCCCGATCCCACGGGCGTGAGCACCGCCCGCCCCGCTCCGCGCCGTCGGCGCCTGGACCTCGCCCTGCCCCGGCTGACGGCACGGGGCTGGGTGGTGCTCGCGGCCGCTGCGGTGGCGGTGATCGTGGCGATCAGCGTGGGCTGGCGGGACCTGCTCTATGTGGGGCTCGTGCTCGGCGCGCTCGTGCTGGCGTCGGCCATCGCCGTCCGGTCGCGCGCCGCCTCCCTGGTCGCCGAGAGGCGCAACTCTCCGGACGTCGTTCCGTCCGGCGGCCGGCTCGCCGTGCAGCTCACGGTCTCGAACACCGCATGGCTGCGCACACCCGCGCAGTGGTGGCGGGACCTCACGCCCCGGGGCATGCCCTCGCCCGAGTTCCAGGCGCTGCCCTCCCTCGCCGGACGCGGCTTCCCCGGCTCCTCCATCCGCCTCGGTCACCAGCTGACCGCCGGAGAGCGGGGCGTGGCCTGGATCGGCCCGATGGTCGTCGAGCACGGGGATGCCTTCGGCCTGGTCCTGCACGAGCGGCTCGTGGGCGAGCCCGCCCCGCTCACGGTCCTGCCGCGGATCGTCCCGCTCGGGGGAGCGGTTGCGGGACGCACGAGCATCGCCGACGCGTCGGTCCCGGCCTGGAAGACGGGGCACGGCCACGACGACGTCGTCCCCCGCGAATATCGTGCGGGCGATGCGCTGCGGCACGTCAACTGGCGCGCGACGGCACACCGGGGCGAGCTGATGGTGCGCCAGGCGCAGAGCCAGGACGAATCGCGCGCCCTGCTGGTGCTCGACACCCGCCGGGAGAGCTACCCCTCCCTCGACGCGTTCGAGTGGGCGGTGTCCTTCACCGCGTCCCTGCTCGTGCATCTGTCCGACAGCGGCGTCGGGGTGTCCCTCCTCGAGACCGCGCCGAGCGGCACAGGGATGGCGGACGTGGATCGCACGCCCCGGGAGGCGCTGCTGTCGCTCGCCACGGTAGACCGGCGCGCCGGTCGCTCGATCGCCGCCGGCTACCTCGACCGGCTCGGCGATGCGCTGACGGCGGCGCCCGCTCCCGTGTATGCGGTGCTCGGGGCGGTTCCCGACCAGGAGCTCCGCGAACTGGCGGGCCACAAGTCCCGCGCCTCCACCGCCGCACTGGTGCTGGTGGGCGACCGGGGGCGGAGCGTGCCCGATGAAGTGTGGTTCGCGGGCTGGCGATGCGTCTCCGCGTCGGCCACGGAGGACATGGCGGACGCCTGGCGGCAGGCGTCGGCGGCGGGCAGGGCGGCATGAGCGGCACCAGGGGCCGGCCCGTCGAGGGGCGCTCGACCTGGGGGATCACCGCCGCCGCGCTGCTCGCGACGATCGTGGCGGCGGGCTCGCTGCGCACGCTCATCCAGGGCGACTCCTGGTGGTGGACCGCGCTGTTCGTCAGCGTCCTGGCGCTCGCCGCCTCGGCGGGGGTCCGCGCGATCCGGCGCATCGCGGGACTCGCGCCACTGGCCGGACTGGTCGCGACGGTCGTCGCTCTGCTCCTGCTCTGGGTGCCCGGCACCCTCGCCTGGGCCATCCTGCCGACGGAGCGCACCTTCCCGGCGCTGGAGGGGCTGATCCGCGCCGCCCTGCGCCAGATCTACCTCGACACCCCTCCCGCCACGTCCACCGACGGCCTGCGACTGATGGTCGCCGGCGGTGTCGCGCTGCTCGCGGTCGTCATCGACGGCCTCGTGGCCGGGGCCCGGCTGCCCTGGCTCGCAGGCGTTCCGCTGCTCGTCCTGGCCATCGTGCCCGGCCGGGCGGTGGACCGCGGCGACGACCTGCTCGGTGTCACCGGAAGCGTCCTCGCCTTCCTGCTGCTCGTCTGGCTCGACCGTCGCCGCGACCTGGCTCGGCCGCCCGCCTCCAGTGCCGCTGCGCTGGCCGCCACCGCGGTCGTCGGCGCCCTGCTCGTCCAGGCGTTCGTGCCCGCGATGCTCGACCGAAGCCCCGCGTCGGCGAGCACTCTGCGCCCCGTCTTCTCGCCCGGCGCCGATCCCCTCCTCCGGCTGGGGGAGCACCTGCGCCAGGGCGCCGACCTGGTCGCGCTGACCTACCGCACCACCGCCTCCCGTCCGGTCTATCTCCGCGTCGTCACGATCGACGATCTCAGCGGCGACGATTGGACCCCGGCCCTGCCGGACGGGGGCCGGGCCGACTACCGTGGGCTGGCCGACTTCCCGTCGCCTCACGGGCTCGCTGATGACGTGCAGCGGGACGAGGTCGTCACGCGGGTCAGCGACGCATCCGGGCAGCGGCGCTGGCTTCCGGTGCCCTACCCGGCCACGTCGATCGAGGGGCTCGGCGCCGAGTGGGTGTGGCAGCCGGAGTCGCTCACCGTCGGGTCGCTCAAGCAGGCCAGCACGGTCGGCGAGTACGCCATCAGCAGCCTCCAGCTGGACCCCACCGTCGACCAGCTTCGAGCCGCGGGGGACGTGCCGCCCGGGTTCGAGCGCTACCTGGCGCTTCCCGACGACCTCCCCGCGATCATCTCGGACACCGCGGCGACGGTCACCGCCGACGCTGAGACCCCGTACGACCAGGCGGTCGCCCTGCAGGCCTATCTGCGCAGCACCCAGTTCGAGTACGACGAGGAGACGCCGGCCCGGGCCGCGGACGGCGACAGCTTCGACGTGCTCGCGACCTTCCTCGAGGCCAAGACCGGCTACTGCGTGCACTTCGCCTCCGCGATGGCGGTGCTGGCGCGGGACCTCGGCATCCCCGCGCGCATCGCCGTCGGCTACCAGCCGGGGGACCGCCGGATCGGCGAGGCGGGCGTCTTCGAGGTGACGACCCACGACCTGCACGCCTGGCCGGAGCTGTACTTCGAGGGGGTCGGCTGGACCAGGTTCGAGCCGACCCCGGGACGAGGCGACGTGCCCCGCTTCCGGGCGGGCGACATCCCCAGCGACAACACGCCCGAGCCGACCGCATCGCCGTCCGCGTCGACCACGCCGGAGCGCACCCGCGAGGAGGAGGCCGCCGCGGCCGCCGCAGCAGGCGGTTCGGGCGGCCCGCCGCTCGGCGGACTCCTGATCGGCGGCGCCACCGCTCTGGTGCTGCTGTCGCCGGCCGGGGCCAGGGTCCTCCGGCGGCGTCGCCGGGTGGGCGCATCCGGTCGGGTGCCGGCAGGGCGCGCCTGGGACGAGCTCCAGGACACCGCTCTCGACCTCGGCTTCCTCGAGCAGGGAGCCCTCACCCCGCGGTCCTTCGCGGGCCGGCTCGGGGACACGATCGGAGCGTCGGACACGGACCGCACCGACATCGACCGGCTCCTCGCCGCGGTGGAGCGGGAGCGCTTCGATCGTCCCGAGCGACGAGGCGACGGGGTGGATGGGGTGCTCGTGCGGTCGCTGCTCGCGCGGATGAGCTCCAGCCGCGGTCGTCTTGCCCGGATCCGGGCCGTCCTCGCGCCGCGGTCCCTGCTGGTGCGCGCCACCTCGAGCAGGCTCGCCTCCTCCTTCGTCCGGCCGCGCCGGCCCGAACCCGGAAGGCTGTAGCCGCCCACCGATGTCCGCAGGAGGGAGCCGGTCCTCGGTCCAGGTCGACCTGGCCGCGGTGCAGCGGCGAACGGTCCGGGTGCTCGTCGTCGGGCAGGTCTTCGGCGGTGTCGGCATCGGCGCGACCCTGTCGATCGGGTCGGTCCTCGCGGCCGACGTCTCCGGCAGCGAGGCCTGGGCGGGCGCGAGCGCAACCCTGAGCACGCTCGGTGCCGCGGCCGCGGCGATCCCGCTCGCCCGGCTCGCCGCGCGCGCCGGTCGCCGGATGGCGCTCACCCTCGGGGTGCTCGCCTCCGCTCTCGGGGCCGTCATGACGGTGGTCGCCGCCTCCGGCCGCATCTTCCCGCTGCTCCTCCTCGGCTTCGCCCTGCTCGGTGCGGGAGCGGCGGTCAACCTGCAGAGCAGGTTCGCGGCGACCGACCTGGCGCCGCCGGAACGCCGCGGGCGGGACCTCTCCGTCGTCGTCTGGTCCGCGACTGTCGGCGCCGTCGTCGGCCCGAACCTGTTCGGGCCGGGGCAGGGCATCGCTGCGGCACTCGGCATGCCGCCTCTCACCGGGTCCTTCGTGATCGCGCTCGCCTTCCAGCTCGCCGCCACCGCCACCTACCTGGTCGGCCTGCGTCCGGACCCCTACCTGCTCGCCTCCGCACGACCCGCCGTGCCCCGGCAGGTGGCCGCCGGCTCATCGGCCGGGCGCCGGGCGCTCTTCTTCGCCATCGGCGCGGTCGCCGCCAGCCACGCGGTGATGGTGTCGGTGATGTCGATGACTCCGGTGCACCTCACCCACCACGGGGCGTCCCTCACCATCATCGGCTTCACGATCAGCCTGCATGTCGCGGGCATGTTCGCACTGTCCCCGGTGTTCGGCATGCTCGCGGACCGTGTGGGCCGGATCGGGACGGTGCTGATCGGGCAGGGCATCCTTGCGCTGGCGCTGCTCCTCGTGGCGCTCGGCAGCGAGCAGACCTCGCTCGTCACGCTCGGCCTGGTGCTGCTCGGTCTCGGCTGGAGCGCATCCACCGTGGCCGGCTCGGCACTCGTCAGCGACCTCGCCACGGGGGCGCAGCGCACCAGGATCCAGGGCAGGACCGACCTCGTCATGAACGCGACCGGCGCCGTCGGCGGCGGCCTCGCCGGGCCCGTCCTCGCGCTCGTCGGGTATCCGGGGCTGGCCGCGTGTGCGGCCGTGCTCGTGCTCCTCACCGCTCTCAGCGCCGTCGCTCTCGGGACGATCGCCAGGAACGCCCGCCGCCTCGTCGTCGCTGACGGGTAAACTGGCGGGGTCGCGACTGGCGTGAGGGAGCCTCGAGCTCCCCAGGGTGGGCAACCACCGGGGAACGACTGACTTGGACGGGACCGTACGCCTGGGCTCCGACTCCATTCCACCGTCAGCTGAGGAGTCCAACATGTCCGACCCGTCCCCCACGCTCACCGCGCCGCTCTCCGTCGTCGATCCCGAGATCGCCGCCGTCCTGGCCCAGGAGCTCGACCGCCAGCAGTCCACGCTCGAGATGATCGCGAGCGAGAACTTCGTTCCCCGCGCCGTCCTCGAGGCGCAGGGCTCGGTGCTCACGAACAAGTACGCCGAGGGCTATCCGGGCCGCCGCTACTACGGCGGCTGCGAGTTCGTGGACATCGCGGAGAACCTCGCGATCGCCCGCGCCAAGGAGCTGTTCGGCGCAGACTTCGCCAACGTCCAGCCGCACTCCGGCGCCAGCGCCAACGCCGCGGTGCTGCACGCCATCGCGAGCCCGGGCGACACCATCCTCGGTCTGGAGCTGGCGCACGGCGGCCACCTCACCCACGGCATGAAGCTCAACTTCTCCGGGCGGCTGTACCAGGCCGTGTCATACGGGGTCGATCCCGAGACGTTCCGAATCGACATGGACGTGGTCCGCCAGAAGGCGATCGAGCACCGCCCGCGGGTGATCATCGCCGGCTGGTCCGCCTACTCCCGGCAGCTCGACTTCGCCGCCTTCCGGGCGATCGCGGACGAGGTGGGCGCGATGCTCTGGGTGGACATGGCGCACTTCGCCGGACTCGTCGCCGCGGGCCTGCACCCGTCTCCCCTGCCGCACGCCCACGTCGTCTCCTCGACCGTGCACAAGACGATCGGCGGGCCCCGCTCCGGCTTCATCCTCAGCAACGAGGAGGAGCTGTTCAAGAAGCTCAACTCGGCCGTGTTCCCCGGGCAGCAGGGCGGCCCGCTGATGCACGTCATCGCGGCGAAGGCCACGGCGTTCAAGCTCGCCGGCGAGCCCGAGTTCCGGGACCGCCAGGAGCGCACCATCCGGGGCGCCCAGATCCTCGCCGAGCGACTCTCCGCCGAGGACGCCTCGGCGGCCGGCATCGGCGTCCTCACCGGCGGGACCGATGTGCACCTCGTGCTCGTCGACCTGCGCAACTCCGAGGTCGACGGCAAGCAGGCCGAGGACGTACTCCACGAGGTCGGCATCACGGTGAACCGCAACTCGGTGCCCTTCGACCCGCGTCCTCCCATGGTCACCTCGGGGGTCCGCATCGGCACGCCGGCGCTCGCCACGCGCGGCTTCGGCGACGCCGAGTTCACCGAGGTGGCCGAAGTGATCGCCCTCGCGCTGCGTCCCGGTCCGGACCTCGCCGAGCTGCGCGGCCGGGTGCGCTCCCTCGCGGACCGCTTTCCGCTGTATGCCGGTCTCGGGCCGAGCGGTCAGCCCCTCGTCCACGCCGAGCTCGCACCGTCGGTGACGCTGTGACCGCGGTGCGCCTGGACGGCACCGCGACGGCCACCGCCATCAAGGCGGAGCTGCGGGAGCGCGTCGACGTCCTCCGGGCGCGCGGGATCCGTCCCGGACTCGGCACCCTCCTGGTCGGCGACGACCCGGCCTCGCGTGCCTACGTGGCGGGCAAGCACCGGGACTGCGCCGAGGTGGGCGTGGAGTCGATCCGGGCGGACCTGCCCGCCGACGCCACCGAGAAGCAGGTGCATGCCGCGATCGCCGAGCTCAACGCCGATCCTGCCGTCACCGGCTACATCGTGCAGCTCCCGCTGCCTGCCGGAATGGCGGAGAACGCGGCGCTGGAGCTCATGGACCCGGCGAAGGACGCCGACGGGCTGCATCCGATGAACCTCGGGCGGCTCGTGCTCGGGGTGGGCGGCGAGCTGACCTCGCCGCTGCCGTGCACGCCGAACGGCATCGTCGAGCTGCTGCACCGGCACGGCTACGAACTGCCCGGCAAGCACGTCGTGGTCGTCGGGCGCGGGCTCACCGTCGGTCGCCCACTCGGCCTGCTGCTCACCCGCAAGGGCATCGATGCGACGGTGACCCTGACCCACTCGCGCACCCTGGACCTCGCCGGGGAGGTCCGCCGGGGCGACGTGGTCGTCGTCGCCGTCGGCATGCCGCACCTCGTGCAGCCTGACTGGATCAAGCCGGGCGCAGCCGTGCTCGACGTGGGAGTGACGCGGGTGGTGAACCACGAGACGGGCAAGCCCACCCTCACCGGAGACGTCGCGCCCGGCGTCGAGGACGTCGCCGGCTGGCTCTCGCCCAACCCGGGCGGGGTGGGACCGATGACCCGCGCCATGCTGGTGTCGAACGTGGTGCAGATGGCGGAGCGACCGGCCTAGCCGCGGCGGAACGCTCGGGCGAGCACCACCCGCTGTCCCGGCCTCGCCTGGGCGAGCCGGTCGAGTTCGCCCAGGGCCAGCACCGCGATCACCGGGTAGCCGCCCGTGACGGGCGCGTCCACGCCCAGCACCGTGGGGATGCCGTCGGGGGAGACCTGAACAGCACCGGCCACCATGCCCTCGCTCGGCAGCTCCTCGTGCCTGCTGCGCCGGAGCTCCGGGCCCTCCAGTCGCACCCCCGTCCGGTCGGAGCGAGCGGACACTCGCCACTCGGCTGCCGTCAGCAGCCCCCACGCCGCGTCCTCGAACCAGTCCCGGCGAGGTCCCGGCAGGATCTCGAGCCGGAGCGTTCCGCTCGGGGGAGGGCCGACCGGGACGAGGTCGACCGCGGGCACGTCGGTGTGCGGGGGTCCCCCGACCGGCAGCTGCTGGCCCCCCGTCAGCGGCGACGGCCCCAGCCGGGCGAGCGTGTCCCAGGATCGGGACCCGAGCACGGGCGGCACATCGATGCCGCCGCGGACGGCGAGGCTGTAGCGCAGGCCCGACTCGGGGGCCCCGAACTCGAGGACGGCCCCCGCGGGGACCAGGACGGCCGTGTGCGGCTCGACCGGCCAGCCGTCGGCCGTCACCGGGCCCCAGGCCCCGGTCACCGCCATCCAGAGCGGGCTCTCGGCGCGCAGGGCGGCGCCGCCGAGCAGCAGCTCCAGCCCCGCGGCGTCGGCCGGATTGCCGACCAGCCGGTTGGCGAGCAGGTGACCCCGACGGTCGAACGCCCCGGACGGCCCGACGCCGAGCGCGGCGAGGCCTGGGCGCCCCAGGTCCTGCACGGTCGCCAGGGCGCCGGGCCGGAGAACGGTGAGCGACGGCATCACACCGCCTCGAACCGGACGCGGGTGCCCGGCGGCAGCAGGGCGGGATGCTCCCGGCTCTCGTCCCAGAGCGTCGCCTCTGTGCTGCCGATCAGCCGCCAGCCGCCGGGGGAGGAGCGCGGGTAGACGCCGCCGAAGCGGCCGGCGAGCGCGACCGACCCGGCGGGCACCTGCGGGCGGGAGGTGGCGTGCCGCGGCACGTCGAAGGGGAAGTCGTCGGAGACGAGGTAGGCGAAGCCGGGCGCGAAGCCGATGAAGGCGCACTCCCACTCCGCCTCCGTGTGCCGGCGGACGAGGCTCTCCGCCGTGAGCCCGAGCAGGCCGGCGGTCTCCGCGAGGTCGGGCCCCGCGTACCGGACGGCGATGCGGACGAGCTCCCCCGCCCGCGCCTCGGGCTCCGCCGGGGCGGACCTTGCGAGCCAGCGCTCGGCGTCGTGCAGACCGAGGATGGTCGGATCCACGCGCACCAGCAGGGTGCGCAGCGCGGGCACGACGTCGACGACGCCGGGCGGCATCGAGGAGCGAAGTGCCGCGAGCCGAGCCCTCACCTCGGCGAGGTCCGCACATTCGGCGAGCAGCGCAGCGTCCCCGAACGGCAGGATCCTCATCGGAACGGCGAGAGGACGACGCCCGCAGATCGGAGGGCGGTCCGGACGGCCCGCGCGATCGCGGGCGCACCCTCGGTGTCCCCGTGCAGGCAGATCGAGTCGGCTTCGATTCTCCGCACACCGCCGTCGACGGTGGCCACCTCGCCCTCCAGCACCATCCGCACGGCGCGCGCCGCGACGACGGCCGGGTCGGTGATCACGGCGCCGGGAAGCGACCGAGGGGCGAGGCGGCCGTCGGCAAGGTACGCCCGGTCCGCGAACGCCTCACGGAAGAAGCCGAGCCGGCGCCGGTCCGCGGCACGGGCTAGAGCGCTGCCGGCCGGCCCGAGCAGGGAGAGGCCCTCGGCCGCGGCGGCCGCCGCGACCGCCTCGGCACGCTCGTCGTCGACGACGAGCCGGTTGTACAGAGCGCCGTGCGGCTTGAGGTAGGAGATCGTCGCTCCCTCCGCATCCGCGGCGCGGCGCAGCGCCTGCACCTGCTCGCGCACCTCTGCCTCGAGCTGCGCGGCCGAGACGTCGAGGTCGCGCCGGCCGAAGCCCTGGCGGTCCCGGTACGACGGGTGCGCCCCCACGGTGATGCCGAATGCCAGCGCCGCCCGGCACGCCTCACGCATGGAGGCCTGGTCGCCCGCGTGGAAGCCGCAGGCGACGTTCACGCTGGTGATCAGCGGAAACAGTGCCGCGTCGTCGCCCACGCCCTCGCCCAGATCGCAGTTGAGGTCGACGGCGGGCACGGCGTCAGCCTACGCGGCGCCTCACTAGAGTCGGAGGATGCTCCGCACCGGTGAACAGTTCTCCCTCGTCCTGGACGGCGCGAACGGCACGGTCACGGCGACCGTCACCGAGCTCGCCGCATCGCTGCGCCAGCTCGGTGTGGGGGGAGTCCAGCTCGTGCACGAGTACCCTGCGGACCTCGCTCCGCCCTACGGGCAGGGCATCGTGCTCGTGCCATGGCCGAACCGGGTCCGCCGCGGAGCCTGGGTGCTCGACGGGCAGCAGCAGCAGCTCGACATCACGGAGCCGTCCACCGGCAACGCCACCCACGGCCTGCTCCGCAATACCGGCTATCGGGTCACCGACAGGTCGGCGCACGCCGTGACCCTGGCCGCGCCGATCTTCCCTCAGCATGGCTACCCGTTCACCCTGGAGACGTCGGTGCGCTACGAGCTCGTCGACGACGGCCTCAGGGTGACCCACGGCATCGTCAACGCGGGCACCGGCACCGCGCCGGTCGCGATCGGCGCCCACCCCTACCTGCGTGTCGGCGACACCCCCTCCGACCAGCTCACGGTGACCGTCAGCGGGGAGACCTACTACCCCCTCGACGAGACCTTCATCCCCACCGGCACCGCCTCGGTGGCGGGGACCGACCGTGACCTCCGCGCCGGCAGGCGCCTCGCCGACGTCTCCCTCAACACCGCGTACACGGACCTCGCCCTCGAGGACGGGATGCACCGGCACCGTCTGGCGGATCCCGCGGGGAACACGCTCGAGCTGTGGGGGGACCAGAGCTTCGCCTTCGTGCAGGTCTACACGCACCCGAGCTTCACGGGGCTCTCGGGCGACGAGTTCGCGGTCGCGATGGAGCCGATGACGGCACCCGCGGATGCCCTGAACCGCGGCGAGGGGCTGCGCTGGCTGGAGCCGGGCGAGCAGTGGTTGGCCGGCTGGGGCATCCGCTACGTCCCTGCGGCCTGACGCCCCCTCGGCTCGCTACTCCGCGCCCCCGCGGAAGTCAATCCTCTCCTCCGACGTCGGTGCTCGTTCGTATCGTCGGATGTATCACTTGAGGGGACGGACGAGATGACGCTCAACCTGAGCTATCCGCAGCGGCTGGCAGACATCGAGGCGCAGCACGTCGGCAAGGATCAGTGGCGCCTCGTCAACATCGCCGTGGACGGGTCGGACGCCGCGGGGCTGCTCGGCTTCGTGGAACTGATCGACGGTCAGTACGAGCTCACCGAATCGGGCCGCCCCGGTGTGCACCTCCGGGTCGCCTCGCTCGCGGAGGCTCGGGCCCGGTTCGTCGCCTGACGGGGCAGGCTCCGATACGGCTGGCGCCGCCGCGACTCACACGGGAGTCGTGAGGACGTCCGCGTCGCCGCCGCCGTTCCGCCGGCTCCGGGTGAGGCGGGCACGGTCGAGCAGCGCCATCACCGGAGTCGCCGCGATGCCATGGATCAGGATCGAGCCCACCACCACGAGGCCCACCACCGCCCAGATGCGCCCCGGGTCCTCGAAGTCGCCGTGGGCGACCGCGTAGGCGACGTAGAAGAGCGAGCCGACGCCGCGGACCCCGAAGAAGGCGATCACGGCGCGCTCCCGCGGCCCGGTCTTGCCCGGTGTCAGGCCGATCCAACCGGCGAGCGGACGGATGACGAGCAGGAAGGCCAGGGCGACGCCGATCTCGGGCCAGCCCACCTCCGCGAAGAGGCCGCGGGAGACCGCTCCGCCCAGCAGAACGAGCACGGCGACCGTCAGCAGCCGCTCGATCTGCTCCACGAACTTGTGCAGGACGCCGTGGTAGCCGTGCTCCCGCTCCATTGCGCGCACGGTGCAGGCGCTGACGAACACGGCCACGAAGCCGTAGCCCTCGAGCAGCTCGGCCACGCCATAGGCCAGGAAGGTGACGGCGAGGGCCACGAATCCCTCGGCGCGCTCGGTGAACTGCAGCCGGTCGGACAGGGAGGAGAAGAAGAGCCGGCCGAGCAGCCAGCCGACGAGCACGCCGATCCCGACGCCGACCGTGAGGCGCCAGGCGAGGTCCACGGCGAGCCAGTGCGGCAGCCAGGCCGAGGGAGCGACCCCGACCAGGCTGATCGCGATCGCCGCATACGTGAACGGGAAGGCCAGGCCGTCGTTGAGGCCCGCCTCCGAAGTGAGGGCGAAGCGCGCCTCGTCGTCGGCCGCGTCCGGGGAGCTGACCGGCTCGCTCACCTGAACCTCCGTGGCGAGCACCGGATCGGTGGGGGCGAGCGCGGCCCCGAGCAGAACCGCGCCGGCCGCGCCGAGGCCGAGGACGGTCCAGCCGAGAAGGCCGACGGCGAGCATCGACAGCGGCATGCTGATCGCGAGCAGCCGCCAGGTGGACGACCAGCGGCGCCAGCCGACCTTCCGGTTGAGTGCGAGGCCGGCGCCCATGAGGGAGACGAGCACGCACACCTCGGTCAGGTGCAGCGTGGTCTCGCTGTGGGCCATGGGGTCGGGGTCCGGCAGGTCGGGGAGCACCGCGAAGGCCAGCATCCCGGCCGCCAGGAACACCATCGGCATCGAGATGGGGACCCTGCCGAGCAGGCGCGGCAGCAGCGCGGCCGCGAGGGTTGCGAGCCCGAAGGCCGCATAGAGCGCGGCGGCCCCGTCGAACTCGATCACCGGTCAACCGTATGCGCCGCTGGACGGGCCGATCCGGGGTTGCGCGCTCGCCGCTGCCGACATCCGCATCCGTCCGGCCGAACCGCAACCGCGTGCGGTTGCCTCTTGGCCGGACGGTTGCGTCTGTCGGCGGCGCGGGATGCGCGGGGAGGTCAGCCGGTGGCCGCCGAGCGGCGGTCGAGGGCGGCGCCCATCTGCGCGACCGCCTGCTCGAGGATCGGCCGGGGAGTGGCGAAGATCAGGCGAAGGAACCCGACCCCCGGCGCTCCGCAGGCGGCGCCGTCGGTCATCGCCACGCCGGCCTCGTCCCGGAAGAACTCGGCCGGGCTGTCGCCGACGCCCAGCGCGCGCGCGTCGAGCCAGCCGATGTAGGTGCCCTCGGGCGGCGTGTACCGCACCTCCGGCAGATGCTCGGCGAGCAGCTCCGCGAGCGCGATCCGGTTGCCGTCGTTGTACTCGCGCACCTCGTCGAGCCAGCCCCGGCCATCGGTGTAGGCGGCCGTGTTCGCGATCACGCCCAGATTGCTCGCACCGTGCTCGTAGCTGTAGCCGAACTGCTCC
Source organism: Naasia sp. (assembly GCF_025465545.1). Classification (GTDB taxonomy): domain Bacteria; phylum Actinomycetota; class Actinomycetes; order Actinomycetales; family Microbacteriaceae; genus Naasia. The sequence continues at coordinate 30,950 of NZ_JAODMK010000047.1, forward strand.
CAGACCTCGGCGTCCGCGTCGCTCGTCAGGATCACCTGCGCGCACTTGAGTCCGGGCAGGTTCCAGGCCTTCGAGGCGGACGTCGCCGTCAAGGTGTGCGCGGCCGCCTCGGGGGAGATGCTCGCGTACGGGATGTGCACGGAGGGTGCGTAGACCATCGGCGAGTGGATCTCGTCGGCGAACACCCGGCCCCCGTTGCGGGACACGACCTCGCTGATGGCGACCAGCTCCTTGCGCGAGAAGACGCGGCCGACGGGGTTGTACGGATTGCAGAGGATGAGCAGGTGCCCGCCCGCCTGGAAGGCCCGCTCGAGTCCCGCCAGGTCCAGCCCGTAGTGGCCTGCCTCTGCGCTCATCGGCACCTCGAGGATCGACCGGCCGAGCGTCCCGGGCACCCGGAGGAACGGCATGTACGAGGGGGTCGGCAGGATCACCGGCGAGCCGGCGGGCGAGTACCGCTCGATCGCCGCGACCAGGCCGGCGAGAACATCGGCGACCGGATGCACCCGCTCGGCCGGCACATCCCAGCCGTAGGCGTCCCGCTGCCAGGCGGACGTCGCGTCCGACAGCTCTCGCGAGACCGCGGGCGGAAGATAGCCGAACAGCCCCCGGTCCACGGCCCCGTGCAGCGCGTCGGCGATGGCGGGAGCGACGCCGAAGTCCATCTCCGCGACGAACGCGCCGATCCGCCCCGGGAACATCGACCACTTCAGGCCGCCCACCGCGCGCAGCGAGGCCAGATCGATCCCGTCGAAGCCGTGCCTGTCCATGCCTGCCCCTTCCCGCCCGGCGCCCCCGGGCGCCCCTCCGAGGCTAGAGGAGCCCCAGTCCGAGCCCTAGCGCGTTCGGTCGGACCGGGCACCCCGTTGACGTTTGGAGCCGGACGGTGCCTGATAGGGGGATGATGCGCATCAGCTTTGCCGGCGACCAGGTCCTCACCGGGGATGAGGCGGCTCACGCGCTGCTCGACTTCGCCTCCGTGCTCGCCAAGCATCAGACGTCCGACGAGGTGGAACTGCGCACCGTGCAGGCCACCGGTGACCCGGGCATCTCGCGGTTCCTGCTGGGGCCCACCAGCCAGATCGTGATCTCCTCGCACGCTTCGACCATCGCCGAACCGGACAACGCCGACATCGTCGTGTCGATACGCCGGCGCATCGATCAGCTCACCCAGGGCGGACCAGAGCACGACCCCCCGGGCCTCGAGGTCTGACGAGGACCGGTCAGTTCAGAGCGACGGTGATCGCCCAGAGGGTCGGGCCGACCAGGGCGAGAACGCCCACCCCGACCAGCGCAGTCGTCAGATTCGGGTGCCGCTCCCAGCGGGAGAGCTTGGCCCCGTACGCCGCTCGCAGCTCCGCCCAGGACATCGGCGGCTCCACCCACCGGGCGGGCACGGCGAAGAACTCCGCCACCTGCGTGAGATCGGCGAGGCGCCACAGCTGACCGCGCATGCGCAGGAGCGTGTGACCGGCTTCGTCGAGCAGGAACAGCTGGTGTGCGACGTCCCCCGACTGCGCGAGCGGCACCACCAGGACCGAGGCGATCCGCTCCACCGGCGTGAAGACTTCCCGGCCGAAGTAGGCGCGCTCCCGCACGCCGTCCGGCGAGAGCCACACTCCGGCTCGCCGCAGCCACTGCAGTGCGCCCACGATCACCACCGAGACCGCGACGTGCACCGCCAGCACCGCCGGCCAGGGGCCGCTCGGCACCGTCATCCAGTAGAGCGCGCCGAAGAGCGGAATGATGAGCGCACTGAGCTGCGCCCAGCCTCGAGGCCACAGCCCACGGCGCGGCCGCACCTCCTGCCGGGTTCCCCGAACCGCAGCGAGAACGTCCTCTTCCATTTCGACCCCCGGCGGAAGCATAGGGAGGAGATCGGGGGTGCGGGTGCCGCGGGGCCGAGATGTAACACGCCGGATACACGGCGAGCATCGGGTCGTACGCTCGAAGCATGGACGACCCGGTCACGGCCAGCACGGAGACGGAGCGCAAGTACGACGTTCCGGAGGACGCTCCGATCCCCGAGCTGGGCGCCCTGGCCGCCGCCGTGCGGCAGGACCGATTCACCCTTCGCGCAACGTACTTCGACACTCCTGACGGCGCGCTCGGCCGCTCGCGGATGACCCTGCGCCGGCGGGAGGGGGGTCACGACGCGGGCTGGCACCTCAAGACACCCGGTGATGACGGCCGCACCGAGCACCACGCGCCGCTCGCGGACACGCTCCCGTCCGCCCTGCACGCCCTCGTCGCGGAGCTCCTCGGCGGCCAGGACCTCCGCGAGGTGGCGCAACTGGTGACCGAGCGGGCGACGACCATCCTGCTCGACGATGCGGGCGCCGGCCTCGCGGAGATCGCCGACGACCGGGTCACCGCGACCGACCTGAACACCGGCACCGTCCGCAGCTGGCGGGAGTGGGAGGCGGAGCTGATGGACGCGGCCCCGAGCGACCGTCAGGCGAGGGCGGCGCTGCTGGATTCGATCGAGGCCGAACTCCTGGCTGCAGGCGCGGTTCCCTCCGGCTCCGAGTCCAAGCTGGCACGCGCCCTCGGTCGCTCCTCGCTCCAGTAGCGCCGCGGCGCCTCGTGCGGGAGCGCTCCCGAGGCGGTAGGACGGGGCCGTCGCGGCGCGCCGTGGACCTCGCAGAACGTTCGCTAGGCGAACACCACCGGCGACATCGGGCGCGCGACTTCTCGGCGTTTCGCTCCTGGGCGGCTCAAGATGAAATGTCAGCTGGACGACCAGGACGCGAACCTAGCGACCGATCAGCCGGCTCGTTGTAAGGGGAACTCTTGACCGACCTGCAGGAACGCATCATCGCCGCCGCCTACCCGATCATCACCCGGAACAGCTTCGCGACCGTGACCATCGAGGAGATCGAGGCGGCCGCCGGCGTGAGCCGGGAGGACTTCGAAGCCGAGTTCGCGTCCCTCGACGAGGTGGGCGTCGCGTGCCTCGAGCGGCGCGACCGGGAGTGGACCGTCGGCATGGTGGAGTCGGGTGCTCGGGAGCGCGGCGTCACGCCCGAGGGCCGCCTGCTCGCCATCTTCGAGGTCTTCGACGACTGGTTCCAGCGCGACGACTTCGAGGCGTGCACCTTCATCAACGTCCTGGTGCAGATGGGCAGGGAGCACCCGCTCGGCCAGGCGAGCGTCGGCCACCTCGTCCACATCCGTCAGCTGGTCGCGACGCTCGCCGACGAGGCCGGGCTGCAGGAGCCCGAGGAGTTCGCCAAGTCCTGGCACATCCTCATGAAGGGCTCGATCATCAGCGCCACCGAGGGCGATCGCGACGCCGCACTCCGCGCACAGGCGATGGCCCGCGACCTGATCGGTCGACACCGCGCCGCCGACGTGTCGCCGGCGGATGTCGTCGGCGAGGAATGGCTCCGCGACCACGATCTCGCTGCGGACGCCGCCTCGGGCCGCGCCCCGGTGCCCGGAAGCCTTCTGGACTCCTTCGAGTGGCCGGACGACGACGGCCCCGTTCGATCGAGCCTTCCGGCGGGAGAGCTGATCCTGGTCGCGACCGACACTCCGAGCGAGTTGCTCATCAGCGTCGCTCCGAACGGATTCTCTGACGACGTGCACGCCCTCGTGCGGACTGAGACCTCGGGCGTGTTCCTCTACCCGTGCACGCCCGACTTCCCGCGCTTCGGGCCGTTCTCGTCGCCCGACGACGCGCTCGCCGCCTACCGGCAGGGCGTCGAGGTGCGCGAAGAGTCGGCAGCGGCCTGAGTCGCAGTCCGAGGCGCAGCCCCGCCGCACACCTTCCCGGCCGCGTCTACCCCCTCCGGGAAGTTGTGGCGGGAACCGACTCCTGGCATATTCGTAAACCGAACAGCGGGGAGATCCGGGGGTACAGCACCCGCTTCCGAACGGTAGCGACGTCGGTCGGGGTGCAGTGTGGGCGAGGACAAGCGAGCAGGGGCACCTGGCGTGCGGGACGACGGGAACGGTCCGGCATGGCAACGGTCCTGATCGCCGACGACGACACGCTCGTGCGCATGGTCCTGCGGATGGCCATCGAGCAGCGCGGGCACCGGGCGCTCGAGGCGGGGGACACGCGATCTTTCCTGGCGCAGCTGGCGGAGGCGGACCTGTGCATGATGGACGCCGCCATGCCCGGGTCTCCGCTCGGCGATCGGATCGCCGCCGCGCTCGCGCGCCCTCACCCGCCGTCGATCGTCATCATGAGCGGCACCATCGACCCGCCCGAAGCGGTGCAGCAGCAGGGCCTTCGCTTCCTCGGCAAGCCGATCGAGCTGAGCACGCTCACCCAGCTGCTGGATGAGCTGTTCCCCGCGCCGCCGAAGGTGCGGACGTGAGCGACGTCCGGGAGGCGGCGGTCAGCCTGCGGGCCTCGCAGTTCGACGCCCTCTACCACGACCACCCCGACGGAGTGTTCGCCCTCGAGGCCACGGGCGAGCTCCTGCGCTGCAATCCCCGCTTCGAGGAGATCACCGGCTACACCGCCGCCGAGCTGGCGGACGGCAGCGCGGCGGGCCTCATCAGCAGCGAGGACAGAGAGGACTTCTCCGTCCATCTGGCCGCCGCTCTCGCCGGACGCACGCGCCGCTTCCGTGCCAGGGGCACGGCCAAGGACGGACATCCCTTCCGGGTGGAGGTCACCCAGCTGCCGCTGCGCGACCTCGACGGCGAGGTCATCGTGGTCGTCGTGACGGTGCGCGAGGTGACGGGGCTCGAGGAGGCCGCCGAGCAGGCGGAGCGGAGTGCGGGGCTCATGCGGATCGCGGGACGTCTCGCCAGGTTCGACGCGTGGACGATCGACGCCGAGACACGGGTGCTGCACACCTCCGACGACTTCCAGCAGGTGCTCGGGTTCAGCGTGCCTTCCGGGCGGCCATACACCGAGGCGCTGATGACGTACTCGGCCTCGCAGTTCGACCGGATGGTCGACGCAATCGAGGCCTGCATCGCCACGGGCGAGCCGATCGACGTCAGCCGGACTCTCACCATGCCGGATGGCGCCCAGCGGCACGTGCGCTCCATCGGCGAGGCCGTGCGCAACGAGGCCGGCCGCATCGTGCGGATCCAAGGCGCGTTCTACGACGTGACCGAGGTGGTGGAGGGCGAGCGCCACCGGCAGACCCTCCAGGAGCGCCTGCAGCTCACCCTCAGCCAGATCGCGTCCGGGGTGTTCTTCTTCGACTCCGCGTGGCGGTTCCTCTACGCCAACGAGACGGGCTCGAAGTACCTTCGGACCACCGTCGAGGAGCTTCTGGGCCACACCCTGTGGGAGCTCTTCCCCGACGCGGTCGACAGCAGCTTCGGAGAGGCATACCGGCGCACGATGACCGAGCGCGTCGTCACTCGCACCCGGGAGTTCTACGCCCCGCTCGACGCGTGGTTCGAGGCCACCGCCTATCCCACGGGCGACGGTCTGGCGCTGCAGCTGCACGACGTGACCGAGGATCAGCAGACCCGACTGCGGCTGCAGGAGACCACCGAGCGCCTCCGCTCTCAGGCGGCCCTCCTCGACGCCGCCCGGGACGCCATCATGATGCGCGATCTCGACCATCGCATCACCTACTGGAACCACGGCGCTGAGGAGATGTTCGGCTGGCCCGCCGAGGAGATCGTCGGCCAGTCCGTTCGCGACCTCCTCTATGCCGACCCGACCATCTTCGACATCCGCACCGCCGAGGTGCTGCGCGCCGGGTACTGGGAGGGCGAGCTGCAAAAGCTCACCCGCGACGGGCGCACCATCCTGCTCGACTGCCGGTGGCAGCTGGTGCGGGACGACGAGGGCCGGCCGGTCTCGATCTTCGCCGTCGACTCCGACATCACCGAGTTCCGCGCGGCGGAGGAGCGCCGCTACCGGGTGCAGCGGATGGAGAGCCTCGGCACGCTCGCCGGCGGGATCGCGCACGACCTCAACAACGTGCTCACGCCGATCCTGATCGCGGCGCAGCTCCTGAGCGCGGACGAGCGCGACGAGCGGCGCCGCCAGCTCCTCGTCTCCGTGGAGAAGGGAGCCAAGCGCGGTGCGGACATGATCCGCCAGGTGCTCTCCTTCGCCCGGGGCGAGGAAGGACAGCGTCGTCCGGTGGACGCGGAGTCCGTGGTGGAGGACCTCCTCGCCTTCTGTCGCGACACCGTCCCGAAGTCGGTGACCGTCGTCTCGAAGGTGGATGGCCCGCTCCTGCCGGTCATGGGGGACCGCACGCAGCTGCTGCAGGTGCTGATCAACCTCATCACGAACGCCGTCGACGCCATGCCATCGGGCGGCAATCTCACCATCCACGCCGCCAACCGCCCATCGGACGACGGGGATCGGGTCGTGTTCGCCGTCATCGACACCGGAACGGGGATGGACGAGGAGACCCTCTCCCGGGTCTTCGAGCCGTTCTACACGACGAAGGACCAGGGCAAGGGCACAGGACTCGGGCTCTCCACATCGGTGTCCATCGTCCGCGGCCACGGCGGAGTCATCGAGGTGCAGAGCCGTCCCGGGGCCGGGTCTCGGTTCACGGTCTCGCTGCCGTCCTCGTCGCTGGGCGAGACACCGGCCGCCCCGCCCGCCGAGGCGCCCGAGCAGGCGGGAGGCCGCGGCGAGCTCATCCTCGTCGTCGACGACGAGGATCCGGTGCGGATGATCCTCCGCCAGGCACTGGAGAGCGCCGGCTATCGTGCCCTCGAGGCGGAGAACGGCAAGGTCGCCATCGAGGTCCTCGAGGGTCAGGGAGCGCCCGTCGACCTCGTCGTCATGGACGTGATGATGCCCGTCATGGGCGGATCGGCCACCCTCGACTACCTCCTCGACCGCCATCCCGGCCTGCCCGTCATCGTGGCGAGCGGATTCGACGCCGAGAACCGCGAGTGGGGACGTGAGGATGCTGCCCGCTTCCTGGCGAAGCCGTTCAGCATCCCCGAGCTCCTGTCCGCCGTTCGCGAGACCCTCGATGCGGCGGAGCGCGTGCGGTGAGTGGCACCGAGGCGGTCTCGCGACCCATGCGCGTCGTCGTGGCCGACGACGACGCCTTCACGGTGTCGCTCGTCACCGGCGGGCTCGCCGCGCAGGGCTTCGAGGTGTTCCCCGCCCAGACCGTGGAGGAGGCGTGGGCGCTGGTGGAGTCGGAGGACCCGCACGCGCTGATCAGCGACCTCGACTTCGGCGGGGGAGTGTCCGGCGTATCCCTGCTCAGGAGGGTGGGCCAGGAGTACCCGTGGGTGGGACTTGTGGTGCTCACAGCGCATCGCTCGCCGCAGCTCGCAGTGGACAACCCGGCGGCCATCCCGCGGAGCGCCGTCTACCTCGTGAAGTCGGCGCTTCGACAGGTCGAGGACCTGGCCGAGGCCGTGCGCTCGTCGATCGCGGGCGGCGCAGGCGACCGGCACATCCCCGGGGCCGACGACGCGGCGGTCATCACCATCACTCGCGCGCAGGCTGAGGTGCTGCGGATGCTGGCGAGCGGTGCCTCCACCCGGGTCCTCGCCGAGCACCGGGGAACCACGATCCGGGCCGCCGAGACGATGCTCACCCGCCTCTACGGTGCGCTCGGCGTGGAGATCAGCGAGCGCTCCAACCCCCGCGTGGAGGCCGTGCGCATCTGGCAGCAGGGCCGTGTCGTCGTCCGCTAGCCGCACCCCGGGGTTCGGAGGCACCGGCGTCCTCGGCCTGCGGGCGTCGCTCGGCAGCGAGTGGACGCTGAACCTGCCGCACTGGTGGATGACCTTCGTGCCGAGCGTCCTCCTCGTCGCGCTCCAAGAGGTCGCGGCCGGCACAGCGGACGGACGGCTGATCCTGCTGTCCGGAGTCGCTCAGCACGTGGTCGCGGGTCTGCTCGGGGTTCCGGTGGCTCTCCTGCTGAAGCGACGCGGGGCGACCCTCCCGATCTGGGCGAGCTTCCTCCTGTCCGGGGTCATCGGCGTGACGCGCGGCCTGCTCGGCGGGGGACTCGTCCTGCTGGCCGGCGGCACCGCGGACCTCGGCTACCGGATCCTGTTCTGGCTCGCGGTGGCCTGGGTGTGGATGCCGCTCACCGCCTACGTGCTCGCTCAGGTCCAGCACCGCCGCCTGCTGCTGGCCGAGCTCGGCGCCGCCCGACGACGCCGGGACTCGGCGCGGGCCCTCGCCGAGCGCAGCAGCGAGGAGATCCGCTCCCGGGTCATCTGGGCGATCAGTGCGACGGTCTCCCCGGTCGTCGATGACATCCGGCGCACGCTGCCCGGACTCCGCCAGGGCGACGCCGAGGAGATGCAGCAGATCGGCAGCCGGCTCGCCGACATCGCCGATCACGTGAACTGGGCGGTCGACCGGCTCTCCGGACACGTGGAGCCGCCCTACCTGCCTGCACCGCGATCCGAGCCGCCGCTGTCCTCCGCACTCGTCTTCGAGCTGACCCGCCCGGTGCTGTGGTCTGCGCTCGCGGCCGCGGCACTCCTCGCCGTGCTCATCCCGATCACGCTCGACGCCGAGCGCGACGCCCTCGCGGCCGAGGTGCTCGTCGCGGTCGCCGCAGCAGCACTGGTGCTCGCGGTGGTCTCCCGCGCCGCCCGGCTGCATGGCAGCGCCCGCCGGATCCGGCCGATCGTCGTCCGCTACCTCCTCGCCGGTCTGGCGGGATCCGTCGTGCTGCTCCTCCTCGCAGGGCCGGGCATCACGCCGTTCGGGATGCTGCTGCTCCTCGTGCTCCCGCTCGGCCTGACGTACTCGGCGGCCGTGATCTCGGCTGCGGTGGGCGTCACCGTGGCCAACGCGGCGGTCGTGCGGTCGATCCGGCGCATCGAGGACGCGTCCGCCCGGCTGGAGGAGTCCGCGAGGGACGACGAGGACCGGGCGCGGGCCCAGCTGGACGAGCTCCTGCACGGCCCCATCCAGGGTCGCCTCGCCGCCTGCGCGATGGCGCTCAACTTCCACTCGGCGGCCCCCGACCGATCGACCGCCGATGGGACGCGCCAGATGACGGAGGCGGTGCTCGGCCACCTGGATGCGGTCGTCACCGACCTGGCAGCCCTCGAGCGCAGCGCCTGAGCGGCACCGCCGCCCGAGGAACGCAACCGTCCGGCCACAACGCAACCGCATGCCGTTGCCGTTCGGCCGGACGGTTGCGGCCGTCGGAGGAGCGGAGGCCTAGGATGGGGCGGCGAAGTGCTGAAGAAGGAGAGATCATGGCGGTCACCGCGTTCCTCGACCTGCACCTTCGCGCGGACGCGAGGGAACAGGCGCCCGCAGGGCTCGCCGCGATCCTCAGCGTCACCCGCGCCTTCGACGGCTGTCTCGGCGTCGAGGTGCTCGAGGATGTGGCCGACCCGGCGCACGTCACCGTCGTGGAGCACTGGGAGTCGATCGAGCACGACGACGCCTATCGCGCCTGGCGTGCGACAGCGGAGGGCGCGTCGAACCTCCGCGAGCTCCTCGCGGCGCCTTCGGTGCTGTCGCGGTATCAGACCCAGTCGACCTTCTGACGCGACCAGGGGCACTGCCGCGGCGCCGACTCCGGGTGGCCGAGGTCCCTTCCCCGGCGTGTACCCGTGGCTCGTGCCCGGCGGTAGAGTCCCGGCCATGGTGTGGTGGACGAGGCTCGGCGAGCTCGCACGGCAGTGGCTGATCGAGCATCCGGCCGAGAGGCTGCCTGCCAGATCCTGACCGCGGTTTCAGTGGCTGGCGCGCCTGCCACGGCAGTGGGGTGGTCGAACCTGCACCGGGCCGCCGGGCTTCTACCTTTCCCCTGCGGCCGAGGAATGGGTCCAGGAGCTCCGCGACGCCGGCGACGCCGGCAGACTTGTCTGCCCGTCCTGCCTGCCCGTCCTGCCCGAGGCGGCGTCAGCCGCAACCGTCCGGCCGCAACGCAGCGGTGTGCCGTTGCCGTCGGGCCGCAGTGCGGCCTGGCACGCCACGGCAGCAGCCCGATCGCTTGCTGCACGCATGGTGCACTATCCTGCACTGATGGATGAGAACACGTCGGTCCTCGCGTCGGCCATCGGAGGCCGCGTCCGCCAGGAACGACAGTCCCGCCGCTGGAGCCTCGAACAGCTGGCCGACGCCGCCGGCGTGAGCAGGCGGATGCTCATCAACGTGGAGCAGGGGGCCGCGAACCCGAGCGTGGGAACCCTTCTGAGGATCGGCGACGCATTGGGGGTAGGGCTGCCGGCTCTCGTCGAGGCGCCGCGTCCCAGGCCGCTCAAGGTCACCCGCCGAGCTGAGGGAGCCGCGCTGTGGAGCGGGCAGTTCGGCGGACGTGGTCTGCTCGTGGCGGGAACAGAGTCGCCCGATGTCCTCGAGCTCTGGGATTGGACCCTGGGCCCCAACGATCGTCATGCGAGCGAAGCCCACGCCCTGGGCACGAAGGAGCTCCTGCAGGTGCAGGAGGGAACCATCACCGTCGAGGTCGGAGACCGATCCGTGACTCTCGACGCGGGCGACGCCGTGACCTTCTCCGGCGATGTGGCGCACTCCTACGCCAACCTCGATGCGCGGCTGGCGCGGTTCTCGCTCGCCGTCTTCGAGCCTGCCGTCGGCTCCGGAACTCGTGCGGAGGTTTCCCATGCCTGATTCCGGCGCACTGCAGGCGTTCCTCGATGGCGCCCAGGTGCACAGGGCGGTGTTCGAGCTCCGGCCCGACTATCGGGCGATGCTGCTCGCCGTCGACGGGCTCGCCCCCGGAGGCGGCGACCGGGGGAGCAGCGCCCTCGTCGAGGCCGCGGAAGCGGCGGCCCGGAAGGCTCTGCGAGAACGGCCCGTCGAGGAGCTCCCGCACGTCGCAGCATGGCGGGAGGCGTACCGCCAGTTCGGCGCCAAGCCGCAGAGGACACGCAACAGCCTCGAGGCGCTGATGCGCCGAGGGGTCGAGGGCCTGCCCCGCGTGAACCGGGTGACGGACCTCTACAACGCCATCTCGGTGCTCCATCACATTCCGGTGGGCGGGGAGGATCTCACGCGCTATGTGGGCCCTCCGCGCCTTCTCCGTGCCGTCGGGACCGAAGTCTTCGACACCATCGCCGGCGGCGCCGAGGTGAACGAGCATCCTGAGGAGGGTGAAGTCGTCTGGTGCGACGAGGCCGGCGTGACCTGCCGGCGCTGGAATTGGCGCCAGGGGCGCCGCACGCAGCTCGGTGCAGGCACCACCGCGGCGCTGTTCATCCTCGACGCGCTGCACCCGATGACCGATATGGCCCTGCTGGCGGCAACGGAGCACCTCGCGGGGGAACTCCGCGGACTGGGACCAGACGTCCAGGTCGTCCGTCGCCTCATCTCGGCCGTCGACGCAGCGGAGGCGTGACGTGCTCGTCCGCCACGTCGACGCGATCCGCACGTCGCGCTCGTCCAGGGCCCGCCGATGAGCCGAGCGGAGCGCCGAGCGACCACCGTTCCTCCGTGGGCGCTCGCCGTGGCCGCGATGCTCTCGGTGCAACTGGGATCGGCGCTGTCGGTGGGGCTCATCGCGCAGGTCGGGCCGGCAGGCACCGCCTGGCTGAGGTTGACCATGGGGGCGCTCATCTTCCTGGTGCTGGCACGTCCGTCGCTTCGCTCTCTGCGCAGGCGTGACGTGCCCGCGCTCCTTGGTCTGGGCGCCGCAACCGGCCTGATGACGGTCTCCTTCCTCGCCGCGATCGAGCGCATTCCCCTCGGTACGGCGGTGTCGATCGAGTTCCTCGGTCCCTTGACCGTTGCGGCGATCCGGACCGGCAATCGCCGCGCGTTGGCCTGGCCGGCTCTGGCGCTGGTCGGTGTCGTCCTCCTCACCGAGCCCTGGCGGGGCGAGATCGACCTCCTCGGCGTCGCATTCGCCGGACTGGCCGCGATCGGCTGGGGCGTCTACATCCTGCTCACCCAGCGGGTCGGGGACAGCTTCACGGGGATCACGGCTCTGGCCCTCACGATTCCCGTCGCCGCCGTGACGGCTGCCTTCGTCGGTATCCCTCAAGCGGCCGGGCATCTCACCTGGGGCGCGCTCGCTGTGGCGGCTGGGCTCGCACTCCTGCTGCCGGTGCTGCCGTTCGCGCTCGAGATGCTCGCACTGCGTCACATGACAGCGACCGCCTTCGGGACCCTGATGGCTCTCGAGCCCGCGATCGGAGTGGTCCTCGGCCTGATCGTGCTGCACCAGCAGCCCTCGCTGATCCAGGTGGCCGCGATCGTCCTCGTCGTGGTCGCGGGCGCAGCGGCACAACGGGGAGGCGACCGCCGCCGGCAGACTGACGAGCCGACGCGGAACGCCCCCTTGCCTCAGCTCATCGAATGACAGCGCCGCCCCACCAGGCGGTGGCAACCCAACGAGACACGTCACCAGACGGAGGACGCATGTTCAGTTCCACCTTCATCTTCGAGTCGAAGGAGTACGACGCGGAATTCCACGAGCGCAACGACGACATCGCGGCACGGGCCCGGCTGATCGACGGCTTCCTCGGCGAGGAGGAGTGGCACAACGCCGAGACCGGGCTGCACGGCGAGGTCTACTACTGGTCCACCCGGGAGGCCCTCACCGAGTTGATCGGAATGGGGGTGCACCGCGAGGCCAAGAAGCTCCACGACCGCTGGATCGGCCGATACAAAGTGGTCATCGCTGAGGTCCTCACGATATACGGCGACCCTGATCTCGCGCTGTCCCACCAGCCGGCGCTTCCGGAGGACGCTCCTCGCGCCTGAGAGTTCGAGAGCTGCCAGCGGGCCGCCGCGCGCTGTGTGCCCGTGGGGCTCGAACCCAGGACACATCGGCTACCGCCGCATCTCCGACCACCGGGTGCTGCCTCGGTTCGGCGGGCGCAAGGTCGGCACCCTCACGCGCGCCGACGTGCGGTCCTGGCTGGCCGAGATGACGGCCGAGGGACTGGCCCCGGCTACGGTGCAGCACCACTACGTCGCGCTACGCAAGGCGATGAAGTTCGCCCAGCACGAG